>DATDFK010000042.1:0-9436 GCA_036522655.1 Pyrinomonadaceae bacterium
ACGTCGGCCTGCCCGCCGAGCTTCCCTTCCGACCCGACCTCGCGGGCCACGCGCGTCACTTCCGAGGCGAAGCCGTTGAGCTGATCGACCATCGTATTGATGGTATCTTTCAGCTCCAGAATCTCTCCCTTCACGTCCACCGTGATCTTCTTGGACAAGTCTCCGTTAGCCACTGCTGTCGTCACTTCCGCGATGTTACGCACCTGGCTCGTCAGATTACCGGCCATGAAGTTGACGTTGTCGGTCAAATCCTTCCAAGTTCCGGCCACGCCTTTCACGTCGGCCTGTCCACCGAGCTTTCCTTCCGTGCCCACCTCGCGAGCCACACGTGTTACTTCCGAAGCAAACGAGTTCAACTGATCAACCATCGTGTTGATCGTGTTCTTTAATTCTAAAATCTCTCCCTTCACGTCCACCGTGATCTTCTTGGACAAGTCTCCGTTAGCGACCGCCGTTGTTACTTCCGCGATGTTTCGTACCTGCCCGGTCAAGTTACCGGCCATCGAATTCACATTATCGGTCAAATCCTTCCACGTCCCAGCAACCCCGCGCACGTCAGCCTGCCCGCCGAGCTTTCCTTCCGTACCCACCTCACGCGCCACGCGCGTCACTTCCGAAGCGAAGGAATTCAACTGATCGACCATCGTATTGATCGTATTCTTTAATTCTAAAATCTCGCCTTTCACGTCCACCGTGATCTTCTTCGACAAGTCTCCGTTGGCGACCGCCGTCGTCACCTCAGCGATATTGCGCACTTGCGCCGTCAGATTTCCCGCCATCGAGTTCACGCTGTCGGTCAAGTCCTTCCACGTCCCGGCCACGCCTTTGACCTTGGCTTCGCCGCCGAGCTTTCCTTCGGTTCCGACTTCGCGGGCCACGCGCGTCACTTCCGAAGCGAAGGAGCCGAGCTGGTCGACCATCGAATTGACGATCTTCACGGAACGCAGGAACTCGCCCTTGAGGGGGCGTCCTTCGACATCGAGCGCCATCCTTTGCGAGAGGTCGCCGTTGGCGACTGCGCCGATGACGCGCGCCATCTCGCTCGTGGGCCGGGCCATGTCGTCAATCAGGACATTGACGGAATCCACCACGCTGACCCATGAGCCGCTCGCGGCTGGCATGGTCGCGCGTTGCGTGATCTTGCCTTCGCGCCCGACGAGACGGCTCACGCGCTCAAGCTCCTTGGCCGTCTGTTCGTTTAATTCGATAATGTCATTGAGAGTGTCTGCTATTTTCCCTGCCTCGCCCGTCCACTCTGTCGGCAACCGGGCGGAGAAGTCGCCTTTCTTGAAAGCCATCAGGGTTTTCAGCAGCAGCTTTGTATCTATATCATCCGTGTTCGCCTGTTGATTTCGCATCGCTTCCTTTCGACAATTATCCCTTGAAGGGGCATTCGAGCAGTCAATTCTGACCTGCCGGAGATTTCTTCTGCCTCAGAAGTGCATATTTACCGAAGTATTATAGCGCCGGAGGCCCGCACGGCGGCTTCCAGACACTACTGGCCGGACGGGGAGTGGTTTGGGGGAATAAGTTTGGTTGCGCCGGTCATTCCACCGGCTCTGATATTTTATACCTAGCCGGCCGAAATATGTAAACACAATTTATCGCAGATTGACGCTCCGCTGGCGCTTATTTGCTTCGGCTTTAAGTATTTGAGCGCTCGGAGCTTGCAACTTGAGCATTGAATAGTGCATCATAGTCGTTGGTTATTCCTTCTCTCTGGCATCAACGGTGATGCGCTACACGCTTGGATAGAGTTACGCGATGGCGTTTTGGATAGTTCGAGAGTAGGCTGATTTCAACTTTAGAAGCCGCTCCAGATAAAAGAGCACCCGAACACGAAGCCTTCGCTGCCTACCGTTACATCGAAGCCACTCAGATTCGCAGCTTCTCCCTGATACTCCTGACCTTCAGGAGAGGTACACACTTATTATGTCTATGAAACTTTACGTCGGTAATCTGTCGTTCCAGACTTCGAGCGACGATTTGCAGCAACTCTTCGCGCAGGCGGGCACAGTCGAATCAGCTTCGGTGGTTGAAGATCGCTAGACGGGTCGCTCACGCGGCTTCGGTTTTGTCGAAATGGCTTCCAAAGAAGAAGGCCAGAAGGCCATCGAGCAATTCAATGGCAAAGAGGTCAACGGGCGCAGCCTGACCGTTAACGAAGCACGTCCGCGCGAGAATCGCGGCGGCGGCGGTGGCGGCGGCTACGGCGGCGGCAATCGCGGTGGCGGCGGCGGCTACGGTGGAAACCGTGGCGGCGGCGGTGGCTACGGCGGTGGCAGCGGCGGCGGCGGCAATCGCGAGCCGCGCTGGTAAGCCTGTCGCTCAGCTCAACGCTGACTCTCTCAAAGCGAAGCGCCTCCGAAGCGTTGCGACAAACAACGCCGGAGGCGCTCAAAAATTTCCAGTGTAGAACAAACGATTGCTCCCTTTTATATGGGTCGAGCAGCAATAAAGGATTTCAATGAACTTTTCTCAACTGGGACTGAGCGCCGCCTTATCGAGCGTGTGCGAGTCCCTCGGATACACCGAACCAACACCAATTCAGAAACAGGCGATCCCGGTCGTGCTGGGCGGCGCTGACCTGATCGGCTGCGCCGAAACGGGCACGGGCAAGACGGCGGCGTTTTTGCTCCCGATCATTCAACGCATCTCTGAGCGCGCGCGCCCCGGCATACGCGTGCTCATCCTCGCACCGACACGCGAGCTGGCCTCGCAGATCGAAGCCAGCTATCGCTCGCTCGTTCCCAAAAAGAGCGCGAGCTGCGTGACCTTGATCGGCGGCGCGGCGATGCATCGCCAGACGGAAGCTTTGCGCCGTGGCGTGACGTTTGTGATCGCGACGCCCGGACGTCTGCTCGATCACATGGAGCGCGGCGCGATCAACTTCTCTTATGTTGAGACGCTCGTGCTGGACGAAGCGGACAGGATGCTCGACATGGGCTTCTGGCCCGCCATCAAGCGAGTGCTCGCAACACTTCCCGTCGAGCGTCAGACCTTGCTCTTCTCGGCGACGATGTCGCCCGCGATTGAAAAGATCGCGCGGTCGAACATGCGTCAGCCCAAACTCGTGGAAGTCAGCCAGCGCGGCAAGGCAGCCGTGACGGTTGAGCAGATGGCGTACCCCGTCGCGACGGAATCGAAGACGGCCCTGCTGCTCGATCTGCTGGAACGCGAACGCTTCGAGCGCGTGCTCGTCTTTACGCGCACACGCCGCGGGGCCGAACGCCTCTCGCATATCCTTGAAGCGCGCTCGCATAAGGTGAACCGCATCCACGCCGATCGCTCGCAACCGCAGCGCGAAGCGGCCCTGCGCGGCTTCAAGGACGGGCGCACGAGAGTGCTCGTCGCGACAGACATCGCCGCGCGCGGCATCGACGTTGATTCGATCTCGCACGTCATCAATTACGATGTCCCGCATGCGCCGGAAGATTACGTGCATCGCATCGGACGCACCGGCAGAGCCGGAAACACAGGTCGCGCGATCACACTGGTCACACCCGTCGAAGAGTTGTCCATGCGTGCTATCGAGCGCATGACGGGACAGGTTGTCGAGCGCGTCCTGCTGCCCGCCTTCGGCGGCACACAGCAGGCGACGACAGGCTCTGCGCGGCCTTTCGCGTCCGCCGGACGCAGCGCCAGCGTCGGTCGCCGCTCGTTCCGCCCGCGCCGCTCAAGATAAGAAGTTATGGCATGGGCCCACGCGTGAGCCTGTGCCATAGCCCATACGCTCTGCGAAGGATTCCGGGCAATTCGGGAAACTGCGCTTCGGCTTGAAAAGGAGAGTGATCGATGGAGAATAAAACGTTTACGGTCGGTGATCGCGTGGACAAGCTTTGTACTGTGTGCGAGGTCGAGCGCGGCCACATAGTTGCGATCGTCACCAAGCGAGGACAGGTGTCGCGCGTTAACTGCCCCGGCTGCGGGACGCGCAGCACCTTCAAGAAGGGCATCGAGTCTTCCAGAGCGCGCGCGCAGAAGGCTGGAGCGCCTTACGATCAGACGCGCATGTATCGCACGGGCCAGACGATGCTGCACCCGTCATTCGGTCTGGGCGAAGTTACGGCCACCATCGAGCCGCATAAAATCGACGTGCTCTTTACAGACCGCCTGCGCCGCCTGATACACGGACGCGCTTAGGCGACCCCCTTCATCGCGCTCTCGCCCTCGCACGAGAGCGCCTATTTCAGGCTAAGGCGAGACTGTAGAGAGTACGGTCTGCATCGCGCGTGTCCGGCACAAAGCCCATGCTTCGCAAGTATTCCTGATGCTTCTTCGTTCCCGGCCTGCTGTAAATCTTCCTGATACCTTTCTCTCGGAAAACTTCCGCTTTCTCGGTGAAGACGAATTTTCCCACCTTGAAATCCCTGTAGCCCGGGATGACGAAATCCAGATTGATCAATAACGAATCGGCGTCGAGCGGCTCCGCGATAAACAGCCCGGCGGGCACAAGATTCCTTAAGACGAAGAAGACCGTCCGTCGCTGCTCGGCCGGATTGTAGGCGAACTCAGGCGTAAACCTTTTGATCTCTCGCTCATAAAATCTCAAAAAGTATTGCAGGTACTCGGACTGCGGGGAAACGTCCAGCAGCTTGAAATACTCCCGCGTCGCATACGCGTCGTAAAGGTAGTAGATGTTGATAAAGACGATGATGAGAATTAACGATGGCGACCGGGTACGCGCCGATCAACAGCCCGTAAAGGGTAAAGCACGCCGAGCCTGTGAGGTTGATGATCCTCAGCCTGAGGATGGAGGTCATCGTCAGGGAGATTGCGACCAGCACGGAGGCAACATACCCGATCAACTCATAAATATTCAGATAGCCCATCACTTGGAACGTCCTTTATTTGTGGCTCTTCACGGGCCACAACACTTAAACCAAATATTCGTAACGCTGGCGAAGTCTGCGGCGAGTAGAAGAAGCCCTGGCCCAAGACAGTGCGAGGAGGTTTGGCGCACACAGTGAAAGACTTTTCGATGTTCGAGCAGGCTCTCAAGCTGACGAGCCCGACCGGACTGGAAGACCTCGGTTCCGTCCCCAACATTTCAAGGCGCACCCTAGACGAGCACGAGACGTTTCTGTTCCGTGCGCCGGTTCCGTGTCTCGAATACATCAGCCTGTTGATCGAAAACGCGCTGCTGCTGAGAACCAACCGGACGGGAAGAATCTACGCCGGATTTGAAAAGCTCTCGCGCATGGAGCCGGTCATCGACCGTTACCTGCGCATCGCGGATGTGTCCGAGCAGGTTTACGTTTTCGGCGAAGACGATTGGAAGCCGCCGCGCCACCCGAACATGAAGCTCATCACTTTTCCCGGTGAATTTCGGTTGGCGCGCGAGTGGTTCGTCATCGCGGATTCGCACACGCTGCGCGCGGCCCTCGTCGCCGTCGAGGAAGGGCAATCGCCCGTGCCGGAAGCGCGCACCTTCCGCGCCTTCAAATCGAGCGACCCGAAAATCATCGCCGGGCTCTCGGCTTCCGCCGAAGGGCTCATCGATTCATCGCTCGCCGCTTGAGCCAAGCGGGCGCGCCCGAACGGAATTTCGCCCGTCAACTTTTCAACGAGCCCTCGCGCTCAACTACTACGACTACTTCTTCTCCGCGCCGGATATTTCGACGAGCTTCATGCCCATCCGTCCCGTCTCGCGCTGACTTGCGGGCGCGGCCTCGACGTGCGCGCTCAGCACACGCTGTACGCGACCGGGCAGTAGTTTCGGCGCGAGCCCCGCGATCGTTTCCGCCAGTTGAACTATGTCGCCGCCCCCGCGCCAGTGCTCGCGCACGACGAGGTCGTCCGTGCGATTGATAAGGCGCAGCAGCGTCAGCGCGATCAGGTACGCATCGTCAACCTGCCCGATAAACGGCAGCATGTCCGGGATAAAATCCAGCGGCATGACGGCATAGACGATGGCTCCGGCAAAGAGCAGCTTTTCCGTGCGCGGGACGCGGGCATCCGTCATCAAGCGCCCGCACAGCGCGATCGTATTCGGCAGGAACATCAGCAGATTCTTCATCCGCCTCTTCGCTTGCAGCATGTTCATCGCCCGTCTCCTTACGTAAATCAACAGTGTCATATTTGTCGGTGCGATGAATGTAGCACGATCAGCCTCGCACCCTAAATCAAACCGGGTTAAGATCAGGGCGCGTTCACGCTCATCAATCAAAACCCTTGCGCCGGGAGCAAACGATGAAAGAACAGGATTCCTGCACGATGGGCCCACACCTTTCAGCTTCGCGTCGAAGCTTTCTGAAGCAACTCGCGGCGGGCATCGGTCTGGCTGCGACCGGAATGCTGAGCCCTGAGATTGCCTCCGGCTCGGAGGCGGCGACCGCTTCGTCCACCATCTTGTACGGGCCAAAGACCTATACGAATCCCGTCTATGCGGGATCGATGCCAGACCCCTTCGTGTTCCGTCATCGATCGGTTTACTACGCTCTCGGCACGACCGGGGCGGAGCGCAAAGCTGATGGGCGCATCTTCACGCTGCTGCGCTCCGTCAACCTAATCGACTGGCAGGAATTGGGCGGCGCACTCACCCCGCCCACGACCGACACCGACTATCAATACTGGGCCCCGGAAGTCGCCTATCACAACGGCACATTCTTTCTTTACTACTCGATGGGCGGCAAAGAGGTGGAGAAGTTCGAGTTGCGCGTGGCAACTTCAAAGAAGCCACAGGGCCCATACACGGACGCCGGGGTCAAGCTTCTGGATTGCCGGGACAACCGCTTCACCATCGACGCGCATCCTTTCAGAGACACGGACGGACAATGGTATCTCTTCTACGCGCGTAATTTTCCCGACACGGAGGGGGGCGCGTTCCCCGGCACGGCGATAGTGGTCGATAGATTGTTGGGAATGACGAAGCTCGCGGGCCAATGCCGGACGGTGCTGCGGGCTCGTTATCCCTGGACGCTCTACGAGGCCAACCGCAGGATGGATGTCTACGGCAAGACTTTCGACTGGCACACGATCGAGGGGCCGTTCGTGCGCAGGCACAGGGGTCGTTACTACTGCTTCTACAGCGGGTCGAACTATCAGACGGCCAATTACGGTGTGGACTATACGATCGCCGATCAAGTGATGGGCCCATACGCGGGGCAAGGCAGCGAGCCGCGCCTGCTCAGGGGAATTCCCGGCAAGGTGCGCGGGCCCGGCCATCACTCGATCGTTACGGGCCCGGACGGCTTGACCGATTACGTCGTCTATCACGCCTGGGATCAATCGATGAAGACCCGGCAAATGTGTATCGACAAACTGTTGTGGACGCCAGCGGGGCCACGCTGCGTCCCGACCGTCACCCCGCAACCCACGCCGAAGAGGTAGACACCGAGAGCTTTCCCATACAGGATGAGTCGATGAAGCTGCCCGTCTACAATCTCACGAGAGTCCTGATCATTAGCATCATTATCGGCGGCAGCAGCGTAGGGGCGCGCGAGCTTGCCTCAAGCATCGACGATTACATGAACGCCTCCGTGAGCGCGGGCAAATTTAGCGGCGCTGTGCTCGTCGCGCGTGACGGCAAGGTGCTTTTCACAAAGGGTTACGGGATGGCGAGTCTTGAGCTGAAAGTCCCCAACACGCCGCAGATGAAGTTTCGCATCGGCTCGCTCAGCAAGCAGTTTACCGCGATGGCCGTCATGATTTTGCAGGAGCGCGGGCGGCTCAAAGTGCAGGACTCCGTCTGCAAGTACGTGCCGGAGTGTCCCGAGGCGTGGGCCCATGTGACGATTCACCAGTTGTTGACGCACACCTCCGGCATTCCAGAGTTGCTCTCCTTCCCGGACTTTCAGCAGACGATGGCCCTGCCCTCGCCCGTCGCGCAGACGGTCGAGCGCTTCAAGCATAAGCCTTTGGACTTTGAGCCCGGCGCGCGATTCCATTACAGCAACTCCGGCTATGTGCTGCTGGGTTACATTATCGAGCGAGCGTCGGGCGTGCCTTACGAAGATTTCCTCACGGCGAATATCTTCGAGCCTCTGAAGATGGCAAACACCGGCAGCGACCACAACGAACGGCTCATCATGAATCGCGCCAACGGCTACATCAGGCGCGGCGCGACGATCTTGAACGCGCCCTACATAGACATGTCTATCCCGACGGGCGGCGGCTCGCTCTATTCGACGGTCGAAGACCTCTTCCGTTGGGATCAGGCGCTCTATACGGAAAAGCTCGTCGCCGGAAGCACGCTCGATGCGATGTTCAAGCCGTATGCGACCGCCGACTGGGGCGACGGCGCGGCTTACGGCTGGTTCATAGGTAAGGATAAGGCGGGCCATAGCTACATGGGCTTTGAGGGCGGCATCAACGGCTTTGCCTCTCACATCATGCGCTACACGAACGATCGTGTGCTCGTCGTCGTGCTCAGTAACTACAGCTTCGCGCCCGTCGCCGACATTGAAAGCGAGCTTGCGGCGATCGTATTCAAAGGATAATTTCCGGCATACGGGCCGCAGGCTTGACTGACACGTTGACGAAGTGGAGACTTGCACCGTGTATGAGTAGAATGCCGGAACAGGCTTACAATTTGAACCCGACCCGGGACAGTCTCTTATGAACATACTCGAACGCTTGCGCGAGCGCGCCGCCGCCGACCTCAAACACATCGTCCTGCCCGAAGGCGAAGACCCGCGCACGGTCGCAGCCGCCTCGATCTGCGCGCGCGAGCGCATCGCGCGCATCACGCTCCTCGGTCGTGAAGAGAAGATTCGCGCCGCCGCACAGAGCGCGGGCGGATTGAACCTCGGCGGCGTCGAAGTTATAGACCACAGGCGCGCGGCTGATTTTGAGAAGATGGCCTCCTTTTATCACGAGCTGCGAAAGGCCAAGGGCCTGATGGCCGACGAAGCGCGCGCGGCGGTCGAAGACCCGCTCTACTATGGCAACCTGATGGTTCGCATGGGTCGCGCCGACGGCTCCGTCGCGGGCGCAACCAATACGACTTCGCATACCGTGCGCGCGGCGCTTCACTGCATAGGCGTGCGCGCGGGCTTCAAGCTCGTCTCAAGCTTTTTCGTCATGATGCTGCCCGACAAAACGTTCGGGGCAGAGGGCGCGCTCATCTACGCTGACTGCGGCGTCGTCATCGAACCGACGGCGACTGAGTTGGCCGAGATAGCCATCGCGTCCGCAGACTCCTGCCGCGCGCTCCTGGAAGCGGAGCCGCGCGTCGCCATGCTCTCCTTCTCGACCAAGGGCAGCGCGAAGCACCAACTGATCGACAAGGTCGTCGAGGCGACGCGCACCGTGCGCGCGCGCCAGCCCGAGCTTGAGATCGACGGCGAGCTACAGGCCGACGCCGCGCTGGTGCCGAAGGTCGGCGAGTCGAAGGCGCCCGGCTCAAACGTGGCGGGACGCGCCAACGTGCTCATCTTCCCAGACCTGCAGGCGGGCAACATCGCTTATAAATTAACTGAGCGGCTCGGCGGCG
>DATDFK010000043.1:0-138761 GCA_036522655.1 Pyrinomonadaceae bacterium
ACGGCGACGGATGGGTTGATGGAAGTCTATTTTTGCCAGCAACGGATTGGCACCATCGACCTCAGAGCAGTAGCATCAAAGAGTCAAGAGGTGTCCAGGATGTCCCCGAACACCTGTCCATGATCTCCCCGGTCTATACAGGCGGCAGAATGTAGCCCATGACGCAAGTCATGGGAACGCGCGCAAGCAAAGAACGGTAAGCCCCGAAGGGGCGAAAGAAACTCAACTCGCATTTCTTTCGCCCCTTCGGGGCTCTCTCTTTATGGTCTGCCCTGTTCCCACGGCTCGCGCCGTGGGCTACATTCCGCTCGCCCCTTCGGGGCTTCACGATGTTTGGCTACGAGTTACCCAAGGCTTGCGCCGTGGGCTACATTCCGCTCGCCCCTAAAAGGGCTGATGAACTTGTGGCACACTCAAATCAAATCTACTCTTGGAGGCGCTCGCGGAAGAGCTTGAGGACGCGTTGCCAGGCGTCTGCGGCGGCCTCGGCGTTGTAGACTTCGGGGCGCGTGTCGTTGAAGAAGGCGTGATCGGCGTCGTAGCTGACGACTTCGACCGGCAAGTCGTACTTGCGCGCGGCCTCTTTGAGCCCCTCGACCTTTTCCGGTGTAATCCAGTTGTCGCGCGCCCCGGCGATGAAAAGCGTCGGGACTTTGAGAGTGGAGAGCGTCGCTTCGTCCGGGATGTCGCCGTAGAAGGGCGCGGCCGCGCCGAGCGCCGGTATCTCGCAGGCGGCGCGCAGCGCGAAGGTTCCGCCCATGCAGTAGCCCGTGATGCCGAGCTTGCGTACGCCGTATCGTTCGGTCGTCTCTTCGATGGCATGGTTGATGATGTTGATGCCGTCATCTATGGCGAGGGCGTGCATGAGCCTGGAGGCTTCGTCCGCATCCTTTGTGATCTGGCCGCGATAGAGGTCTGGCGCGACGCAGAGAAAACCTTCCTGCGCGTATCGCCCGGCCAGATCGCGCACGTGATCGTTAATGCCCCACCATTCCTGTATGAGGATGACGGCGGCGGGCGCTGTGCTCGTCGCCGTGTCCGGCTGCGCGACGAAGGCTGTGGTCGCGCCGTTCTTCGTCTCAAGATCGATCGTTTCTGTCTTCATGATGGGAGATGACCCTCCTGCCTTAATCAAGCTTCGAGTTGTTCTTTCCGGTTGAATGGCTCTGGATTATATGGCATCCGGCCGCGAGTTCCCAATCGCCGCCCCGTGCGTTCCCGGCGGCATCAGTGATATAACGACTACCGCTCCACCATCTTCCCAAAGAA
Source organism: Pyrinomonadaceae bacterium (assembly GCA_036522655.1). Classification (GTDB taxonomy): domain Bacteria; phylum Acidobacteriota; class Blastocatellia; order Pyrinomonadales; family Pyrinomonadaceae; genus DASQYE01. The sequence continues at coordinate 1,270 of DATDFK010000043.1, forward strand.
GAAATTAATCTGCTTTTAGGTTTTATATGAAAATGATTGCGGCGATACTGTTAACCGTTATGATGCTCGGCCTCGTGTCGGGCGGGGGCGGAGTCGAAGCTGCGGACGTGGTTTTTGTCAACGGCAATGTCTACACGGTGAGCGAGGGCCAGCCGCGCGCCGAAGCGATCGCGGTCAAGGGCGACCGCATCATCTTCGTCGGCTCAAACCGCGAGGTGAAGCGATACGAGGGCCAACGGACGCGCATCGTCGATCTGCATGGCGCGACGGTCGTGCCCGGCATGACGGACTCTCATAATCATCTCATCGGAATCGGGCAGCGCGAGATGACTCTCAATCTCGAAGGCACGACGAGCCTCGAAGACCTGCTCTCGAAAGTCAAGGCGCGTGTCGAGCGGGCGAAGCCCGGCGAATGGATAACCGGGCGCGGCTGGATAGAGACGCACTGGAAGCCGCCCGCGTTTCCGACTCGCCAAGACCTCGATCGCGTTGCGCCGAACAACCCAGTTCTCCTGCGCCGCGCAGACGGCCACGCATCCGTCGCCAACAGCGCCGCGCTGAAACTCGCGGGCATCGATCGCAACACGCCGAATCCGTTCGGCGGTGAAATCTCCAAAGACAAGGCGACGGGAGAGCCTGCCGGGATGCTTCTCGATAAGGCACAGGGTCTGGTGAACAGCCACATCCCTGAGACGACGGAGGCGGACGCAGAGCGGGCCGTTATCCTCGGCGTCAAACGCAGCATCGAGCTTGGTTGGTGCGAGATACAGGATGCGGGCGGCACGTTCGCGGAAGTGGCGCTCTATCGCAAGCTCTACGGCGAGGGTAAGATTCGGCTGCGCATTTACAAGGCGGTCTATGGGCCCACGCCGGATTCGCAAAGGCTCCTGACGGAGGGCGCGCGCGTCGGGGATTACAACGGACGCTTCACGTTGCGGACGATCAAGGTCGTGATGGACGGCGCGCTCGGCTCCAGAGGCGCGGCGCTGCTTGAGCCCTACTCGGACGCGCCCGACACGTCCGGCTTTCTCACGGCCAAACCCGATGAGCTGCTGCCGATGTTCATCGAAGCGTTGAAACAAGGAATACAGGTCGAGACGCACGCCATCGGCGACCGCGCCAATCGCGTTACCCTAGACCTCTACGAAAAGGCTTTCGCCAGCGTGCCTCCCGCGCAGAGAAAGGTCGGCGAGCCGCGCTGGCGCATCGAGCACGCGCAGATCATCAACCCCTCTGACATCCCGCGCTTCGCACGCCTCGGCGTCATCCCCTCCATGCAGCCCTCGCACGCCATCGGCGACCTCTTCTTTGCGCCGAGCCGCCTCGGGCTACGCCGCCTCGAAGGCGCGTATGCCTGGCAGACTCTTTTGAAAACAGGAGTCCTGATCGCCGGGGGTTCTGATGCGCCGGTCGAGCGCGGCGAGCCGATGATAGAGTTTTACGCGGCGGTCGCACGCCGCGATCAGAAGGGCTTTACCGGCGAAGGCTGGCACGCCGAGCAGGCAGTCTCGCGTGAGCAGGCGCTCAGGATGTTCACGCTCTGGGCCGCCCGCGCAGCGTTCGAGGAAAAGATGAAAGGCTCGATCGAAGTCGGCAAGCTCGCAGACCTGACGGTGCTCTCGGCCGACATCATGAAAATCCCTGAGCCCGAGATTCTCAAGACCCGCTGCCTGATGACGGTCATCGGCGGCGAGATCGTCTACCAGAACCCGCAGCAGTAAATGCAACCAGCCCCGGAGGGGCGAGCGGAATGTAGCCCATGACGCAAGTCATGGGTAATTCGTAACCAAACGCATTTGAGCCCCGGAGGGGCGACAGAATGTAGCCCATGACGCAAGTCATGGGTATAGAGCAAAAGATAAAGAGAGAGCCCCGAAGGGGCGCAAGAAATTCCAGTTGAGTTTCTTGCGCCCCTCCGGGGCTTCACGACATTTGGCTACGAGTTACCCACGGCTCGCGCCGTGGGCTACATTCTGTCGCCCCTTGCGGGGCTGTCGAACTTTTGCGGGGCGCTCTTACACGTTCTTACAGGTTAAGGGCGACGCTCACGTACACATTAAGGGCGATGCTCAGTCGAGCATGACGACTTCGCCGTCGACGACGCGTGCGAGGTATTCGCCGTCGCGCATCACCCAGGCGACGCGATGCCCCTCATTGGCGAGTTGGGCCCACTCGCTGCGCTTCTTCGGATTCTGCTCGACGAGCACCGCTCCGTCCTTGAGAGTGACATAGCGCAAGCCCGAGCGTGCGAACTTGCGGACGCCGCGCCCGCCGCCGAAGAGCTTCTCGAAGGCGACGAGAATACGGCCTGCGCTCAACTCGTCCGCGTCGTCTGTCTCTGCTTTTTTGGCTGGCATAAGCTCGACCTAATTGCTCTGGCCGTCCCCCAGCAGGCGCGAGACTATGCCCATCAGCTCTTGCTTGCGAAAAGGTTTCGAGAGGTAATCATTGAACCCGCGTTCGAGCGCCGTCTCGCGCCCGGCGATGGCCGAGGCCGAGACGGCCACACAAGGAATGGCGCGCGTGCGCTCGTCTGCGCGCAACTCCCTGAGCACGCCCCAGCCGTCAAGCTCCGGCATCGAGAGATCGACCAGAATCAGGTCGGGTGGCTCCTCAAGCGCCATCGTGACACACTCCCGGCCGTTGCGCGCTTCGCGGATCGAATGGCCGTCCGTCATCAGCATCAGGCGCAACAGTTCCCGGTTATCCTCGTAGTCGTCGCAAATAAGAATACTGGTAGGCATCACTTGATTTTGGATTTTGGATTCTGGATTTTAGATTAACGCTCCCCGCCGTCTTGAATTTTGGAGTCCGACTTTCACGCTCCCCGACCCGCCAATCCAAAATCCAAAATCTAAAATCCAAAATGTCTATAGCCTAGTGACCCGACGAGTGTCAAACTTTCAAGTGCTATTAATTAAAGAGTTTCTTGACACCGTAAGATATGCCCGTCCATAATCCAGAGGGGATGTTTGCGAGCACGTCGGCTGAGCCTGCGTAGTGGCTCACACGGTTAACTACGACGCTCGCCCGCCGAACAGATTCAGACGAAGGAAACGACCGAAGAACGAAGGAGGACGAAAGGTGGTCAGTGAGGAACTGGAAAAGAGCCTGCGCGCAGAGCTTAACGATCACATCAACTCGCGCTTGAGCAGCATACAGGAAGAGGTCGCACGCCTTCAGAGCCAGGTCAACGAAGCGTTCACGCGTGTCCTGGAGCGCTCGACGAGCGAGGGCGAGACCGATACGTCGCTCGCCGTTTCCATCGCCGAGCATATACGCGCCGCGCACGAGCAGGGCATAGAGGTCGCCGCCGCCGAGTCTGCGCGCACAAAGGCTTCGAGCGAGATGGCGATTCTCAAAGCCGCCATCGAAGAGATCGACGACCAGCGCACACAGGCCAGCATTCTCGATGCGCTCGTCAATCGCGCCGCCTCTTTCGCACCGCGCGTCGCCTTCTTCGTCATTAAGAACGAGCAGGCGACGGGCTGGCGCGGGCGCGGCTTCGAGGGCACTATCGGCGACGACGCGATCCGCGAGATCAGCCTGCCGATTACCTCCGACACGCTGCTCGGCGATGTCGCCCGCTCGCGTACGACCTGGAGCGGCGCACCCGGCTCGAACGCCGAAGATCACGCCCTGCTCAGCAAGCTCGGGGCCGAGCCGCCGCAACGAATGGTCGCCATTCCGCTCGTCGTGCGCGACAAATCGGTCGCAGTGCTCTACGCCGACTCCGCCGCGCTCGAATCCGATGCCGTCAACCTCGAAGCCCTTGAGACGCTCGGGCGCGTCGCCAGCATGGCCGTCGAGCTGCTCTCGCTCTCGCGCAACTCCGCGCGCCCGCAACGCACCATCAGTCGCCAGCCCGCGAGAACTGAAGAAGACAGGGAACAGCCGCCAGCCGCCGAGACTGAAGCGCCGGAGCAGCAGGCGTCGCCGGTCGAGGCAGAGGCAGTAGAAGCCGCGCCGACTCCCGCAACCTCCGAAGAGTATTCGTCCACCGCTACGCAGGAGGAGCAGGAGGAAGAAGCGACGACGGGCCCATCCGAGAGCATGGAGAGTGAAGCCCCTCCCGCCGAGGCGGCATGGCCCATCGAAGACGAGACGCCGACCGTCGAGGCTCTCCCGCTGGATGTCGAAGAGAAGGGAGTCGCGCCGTATATACCAGCTGCTCCTTCATGGGAAGACACCGCCGCTCAACCTTCCGAAGCCGCGCCCTCCGAGACCGACTCCGCGCCGGTCGCTCCGGCTGCGGCCTCGCCACAGGCTGAGCAGTACGGCGCGCGCCTCGGCACATCGCGTCGCTACGGCGGCGCGGAAGCGGAGTTGCCCATAGAGGTCAGCGACGAGGAGCGACGCTTACACAACGACGCGCGCCGCTTCGCGCGACTGCTCGTCTCCGAGATCAAGCTCTATAACGAGCAGAAGGTGAAAGAGGGACGCACGCAGGGCAATATCTACGAGCGTTTGCGCGAGGACATAGACCGCTCGCGCCAGATGTACGACAAGCGCGTCGCGCCGCCGGTCGCCGCCCGCTACGACTATTTTCATCAGGAGTTGGTCAACACTCTGGCCGAAGGCGATCAGACAAAGCTGGGCGATACCTATCCGGGCGCAGCCGTCTCGGCGTAAAGAACGGTCGGCAGGCGACAAGTGACGAGCGGCAAGTGAGAGCAGTTTTTTTATCTCGTCACTTGCCGCTCGTCACTTTTTTTTGATAGCAACCGCCCTGCTCGCGCGCGGCATCCAAGCGCCGCCCGTGTATTCATTTGCTGAGAGTTTTTGATTCCAATCGACGAGGGGCAAACCTTGACCTTTAACTTTCGCCAGCATCGCATCACCTTCATCATCATCGGGCTCATTATCGTGATCGGCGCATCGGTCGCGCCCTTTATGAGCGCGAGTTGCAGCACGCGGCAGCAGGGCACAAGCGCCGAGCAGAAGGCGCTCGACACCCTGCGCGCGATGACGAGCAACGGAGTCTTACCGTCCGAGGATGCGGTCGCGCGCATCGAGTCGGATTTCCCCGAGACGAAGGCCGCAGGTTTGGCGCGCATGGTTCGCGCTCGAATCAAGCTCAAGGCGAACGACTACGCCGGGGCCGCCTCTCTGCTGGAAGCCGGTGTCATCCCGAAGCGCACGGCGCTCGGCGATTATGCGCTGCTCATGCGCGCACGCGCTCTGGAACAGATGGGCCGAAGAGTTGAAGCCCGCGCCGCCTATGAACAACTCGCGCGTGATTACCCCTCAAGCATGCGCGCGCGCGAAGCCTCTTTAAGAGACGCGGAGATGATGATGCAGGACGGGCAGGGTGCTGGCGTGCCCCTGCTCTTGAAAAGCTTGACCGAAAAGGATGACGCGGCGGCTCTGCTGCTCTCGGCCAAGGCAGCAGAGCAGGCGTCCGACCAGACGCGCGCTCTGGCCGCTTATCGTCGCCTCTATTTTTACGCGCCCACCTCTGCCGAAAGCGCTGAGGCCGCAAGCGCCATCACGCGGCTCTCTTCAACGACCTCGCCCGCCTCAGCCGAAGAGGCCATCACGCGCGCCGAGCGTCTCTACGCCGCGAAGCGATACAGCGATGCCTTCAACGCTTACACGGACGGCTTCGCGCGTTTCCCGAATAGCGCGACCCCGCAGGCGCAACTTCGTCGCGGCAGCGCCGCCGTCTTCGCCAAGCGCACGACCGATGCCGTCGCAGCCCTGCGCAGCCTGCCCACGTCAGCCGGTGAGCTGCGCGCCGAAGCGCTCTACTATTTGGCCCAGACATACGCCTCAGCGCGGCAATGGGATCAGGTGCGAGCCACCCTGGATGAGATGCGTCGGGTCTTTCCGCAGAGCAGTTGGACGCCGCGCGCTTTCGTCCTGTCGGGCCAGATGGCCGAAGACGCCAAGAACACGACGGACGCCAACTATTTTTTCCGCACGGCGGTCGCCGCTTATCCGGGCGCGGCTGAAGTGGCACAGGCCCAGTTCGAGATCGCATGGGAGGCGCACGAGGCGAAGAACTACGCCGAATCGTCAAGGCTTCTCACGGAGCACCTGGCGTTTTACGCGGACAAGAACACGGACAATCGCGGGCGGGCGGCCTACTGGGCCGGGCGCGACAGCGAGCGCGCGGGCCGCACGAGTGAGGCGCGCGCCATCTACGAGGGCTTGCAGGCGCGTTACGGTGCTAACTGGTACGGCCAACTGGCGCAGCAGAGGCTCGATACGATGGAGCGCAATCGCATCTCGGCCCGGGGAAATTTCGCGCCCGACTCCACGATCGGACGCGCCGTCGCTAATCTTCAAACCGTGACGGTCGCCGAAGAGACCGCCTCCGCCAATGAAGACGAGCGCATCACGAAGGCGGATCAACTGAGCAATATCGGCGCTGACGATTGGGCGCTCGAAGAGTTGGCCCAGGCTTCACAGGCCGCGCCCGCGAGCCCGCGCGTCAATCTCGCGCTGGCGCGCATCTATCGGGCGCGTGAAGACAACGTGCGCGCGCTCAACATACTGAAGGCGAGCTACCCCGACTATTCGCAGATGAAGCCCGAAGAGTTGACGCGCGAGGAGTGGGATGTCTTTTACCCCCTGGCCTACTGGGACATCATCACGCAGGAAGCGCGCGCGAAGAACCTAGACCCGCATCAGGTCGCGGGTCTGATTCGACAGGAATCGGTCTTCAACACGCACGCGCGCTCGACGGCGAAAGCCTATGGCCTGATGCAGCTGCTCGTGCCGACGGGCATGCTCGTCGCCAAACGTTACGGCGTAGACCGCTCGGTGACAGCCGAATCGCTCTACGAGCCGCGCCTTAACATCCAGCTCGGCACAGCCTACATGCGCGACCAGATGGACAAGTATGGTCGCATAGAATATGTCGCCGCCGCCTACAACGCCGGGCCCGGTCGCGTCGTGCAGTGGCGCGCATCGCTTCCGCTTGAGATGGACGAATGGGCCGAGGCGATTCCCTTCAAAGAGACGCGCGGTTATGTGCAGGGAGTGGTGCGCAACACCCTTCAGTACAAACGTCTCTACGACGACAATGGCCAGTTCCGCCCCGAAGTCGGCTCGCGCGCCGGACAGAAGACAGACCCGAGCATTCGCCTGCGTCGCATGACCGGCGACGAGGATGACGAATAAGCAATGGTTGACGAGTTGTCAGGGCGATTGTAATTGCGTCTGCTGGTCAGTACCGCCAAAGGTCTCGGGCGGGTCTTATCGAAAGCATCACCCGCCCGAGACCTTTGGCGGTACTGACCTTTCTTTGTCGATCAAGGATTTATGGTAAACATCGCGTCGCAGAAAAACCGCACCTCCATCCATCGCGCTCTCTTCATTTGTGCGCTCCTAGGGCTTTGCGTTTTGCTGGCGGGCGCGAGTGATGCATGGGCCCAGCGAAAGAAGCCGGCCGTCGCTGCGGCCCCGGCGAAATCCATTACGGTTCAGACGGAACCGGAGGCCATCGTCTGGCTCGACGAAGTGCGGCGCGGTGTCACGGACGCTGGCGGCGCGCTCGAAATCAATAACGTCACGGCGGGACGACACACTCTGCGCGTGCGCGCCGACGGCTTCAAAGAGAGAACGCTGCCGGTGCTTCCCGCCCAGCGCGGCCAGCTCAAGGTGCAGCTCGTGCGCACGACCGACAGGGCCGAGCTGCTCTTTCAACAGGCCGAAGCTGAAAGAGAGAAGGCGAAGGATGACGAGGCGCGCAAGACTGCCGCCGAGTCTTATCGCAGCGCGCTGAAAATCCGTCCCGCGTACGCGGCGGCGCACGTCGGGCTGGCGCGAGTGCTGCTGGATTTGAACGACTACACGGGCGCGCTCGATGAGATAGCGCTCGCCCGTCGCGCGCGTCCCGTTTACCCGGAAGCGTCTGCGGTCGAAGGCCGCATCCTTCGCGCCTCCGCCTTCATCAACGAATCGATCGAAGCCTTTCGTCGCTCCATCAGAGAGGCGCGCGGCTTTCAGCCCGAAGCGCACACAGGTCTCGCGCTGGTCTATGAAGAGAAGGGGATGAACGAAGAGGCCGTCGCGGAATTTCGCGCCGCCCTCGCACAACTCTCCGACACGGAGCCGGTGCTTTATCAACTGCTCGGCGCTGTCTACGAGAAGATGGAGCGCTACAAAGAGGCCGTCGAAGCTTACGAGAAATATTTGCAGCTTGCGCCGGAAGGAAGCCTCGCCCCAGCCGTTCGCTCCATCATCGACCAGCTACGCCGCCAGGCCGCAGAGCAGGAAACACCCTGAGCATTGAACAGGTAAGGGTTGTAAATAAAAATATTGAAAATCGGACTTGCAGTGATTATGATTGAAGCAAAGGTGGTTTGATCAGCTCCCCGGCGGAGCGGGCGCAGCACAGTTTCACTAACCAAGCTCTCAGCCTTGCTGGCTTTACCTCAGCCCATCAGTCTTATATTTCTCGCGCTCGCTTTTAATAACCCGGGGCGACAGATAATAACCCCCGCGCGCATCTCACGGTATCTTCCATCGGGCAGCTCCGAGCCACCGGAAACGGCGGTAAGCTCTGCTGAGCTTCGCAGTCTCTCTTGAACGAGGATAAAAGCATGTATCAATCTCATAGATTATCCGTCAGGCCGCGACTGGCCGACGAAGTGCTGCGGATGCCGATAAACATTTTGTTAGCCCTTCCAGACTATGTGGTGCGAGATGAGACAAGCCTCACTTTCAATCTCCCGGGTTCCATTAACGTCCTGATGGGCGGCTCCGGCTGGAAGAGCGCCACCGAAGTCATGCTTCCGCATATTTGGGCCGAGCAGTTGAGCGATGAGCAGTTAAGCCGGTTTGTGCAGTCACCGGTCGTAGATGAATCGCATCCTTTTCCCCTGGCTCAACTTCAGAGCCTGCGCGCCGGGTTGGACTTCTCGCCATATGAGATAGTTCATTTTACCGGCAACATCGAAGGGGATTCGCTCGATCTCGGCGAGCAGGCGAGCGGGCGCTTTATTCGTGCACAGACTTTGCTCAGCCAGATGGCGAACGTGCGACTCCTTATCTTGCAAAATCCCGGAGGCAGGAACGGCTTACCGCCCGAACTGTACGCTGAGCGGGCAGGCATGCTGGCGGAAATTGTCACGATGTCCGGCGGGCCGACAGTTCTCGCGGTCTCCGGTAGAGATTCCGCCAGTCTGAACAGTTATTTCTTTGACCTTTATGCGGGCATCGTTCATAACCAGCCGTTAACATATGCCGCACGCCCGCAGCAAGATGACGCAGACGTGTGGGCGGAATTGTTTGTCGGCGAGGACGGAGAGGAACTGCTGATGTTTCGTCTTCTGTTCGATCAGGTTTACAGCCGAGCGCAGTCAGTTCGCCAAAGCATTAAGCCAATCGCAGAACACTCACACAGAAATATCTTAGAGAAGATGATGCCCTATCTGCACCGCGAGCAGATTAAGCAGTTGGAAGAACGGGCGGCGATCATAGATCAGGCATACAGCTCCAACGCGACGCAACTGCTTTCAAAGGTGAAGCAATTAAACTTGGAATTGGATTACTCTCACGAGACGGGTGGCGCGATGCCGCTTGCCAGGAGCAGTAAAGAGATAGGTGGTTTCGAGGCCGAGGCCGAGCGGCTGAGCGAGCAGTATCCGCAGGTCATGGCGGAACTCAGTGCCGATCTCAGGGAGAGCGCTTTGAAGGCTCCGCGTGTCCTCAACGCCACATTCGCCGACCCGCAACGGCAACTCGCCATAGGGGCGCGCACCCCGCTTGTCGCCGACCGCGAATATGACTTTATAGTAGACATCGGCCCCAGGTGGGACGTGACGCCGACTCTGGTCAAAGGAAGCAGCGGATTTCCCGAAAAGGCTCTGGAAGTAGACGATGACGGCGGTTACCTCATCCACGTCGTCTTCATCAGCGAAGACCTTGAGCCGACCATCGCCTCGAAGTGGCTTTGGGTTCCACAACACACCGGACGCAGTTTCCCTTACGATATTGAGAACCAGCGAAAGGCTGAAAAGAGCGGCCCCATTGCCCTGCGCCTCAAAATTTCTTCTATGGAAGGAGTAGACGAAACCATCAAGCAACTGCGCGGACGGCTCAGCCTGTATCATCGAAACAACCTGATACAGTCGGCGCTGGTCACGGCCGGAGTCGCCCGCACGCCCGATGTGATCCTCGAAGTAGACAACGTCGTGGAGGTTGATTTCGTCTTGAGCGGGACGATTCAAGAGTTAGACCGGCTCGCCACGCGCGCCGTGAAGTTTACGGAAAAGGACGCGACCGCAGAGCATCCCGTCGCCGTCAATATCACCATGAACAGCGATGGCGGAGACGGCCATCGCGTGCTCGTTCGTCAATTCGACGAGAATCCTTTGTCAACCAATAGCAACGCGCCCATCGGCTGGACGCCCTATGATCCGATCGCCGCGTTCAATACGCTCGACCGCGCGCGCGATATTTTGAAAGCCTGCTTCTACGCCAGAGACGGAAACGGCAAGGTGATGCTGGATAGCGCCCAACAGCCGGTCGTCGGATTGAACAAGGATAACGGCAAGAATAAAGTGGCGTTCCTCCGAGACCTGCGCAATCTGGCGGAGCTTGGGGCAACACTGTTCGACAAAGCTTTCGGCAACGTCAGGCCGGCAGGCAACTGGAAAACACCAGCGCAGTGGACATACTCCTTGCAGCAAACGCTTCTGACCAGCTCGATCATTCAAGTGGCGCGCACCGCTCCGGCCAATTACGTCTTTCCCTGGGGGCTGATCTATCAGTACCCGCTGCCGGGGCCGCGCGAACGTTTCTGGTTCTGTAAAGTCACGAACGAATGGTCTGACGACGGGAAGCGAACTGCGCCTTTGGCTACGTCGTGCCCGTTCAAGGATGAGAGCTGGCACGCGGAGAATGTTATTTGTCCTTACGGGTTCTGGGGGCTGAACCACATCATCGAGCAGCCACTCTCGGCGTTGCGCAAGCTTGACGACGGAACCTATACCCTGGGCGAGACCCCGGACAAAATTGGTGTCGGCTCAAGCCTCGATCTCTCGATGGGCGTGACTCACGACCTGGCGCAAGCCGACCTCAAAGCCCATATCAGTCGTCTGGGGCAGATACAAAAGATGCGGCTACACCCGCCCGACCCCGCCGACGATATGGATAAAGTGCGTGCGATGTTGAAGTCCACCTCGATCGTCTACTTTTTGTGCCACGGTGAATATGATAAGCAGGAGCAGGAACCGTATCTCGGCATCGGTCTGCGCGACGACAATCCGCTGCATCGCATCTATCCCAAAACCTTGCAGGGCTGGGCGCGCACCAATGACTTCAATGCCTGGTACGACCGTCACCCGCTGGTCTTCATCAACGGTTGTCACACGGCCAATCTGAAGCCGGGAGAGATGCTGAATTTTGTGACGGCCTTTAACTTCGCCGGAGCGAGCGGCGTGATCGGCACAGAGATCGCCGTGATTCTGCCGTTGGCGGCCGAAATATCCGAGTCACTTTTCAAAAAGATAGCCGGTGACATTCCGGTTGGTCAGGCAATGCGCGAGGTTCGCTGGGAGTTAGCCAACAAGGGCAACTTGCTCGGCCTGGCTTACACGCTCTATTGCCTGGCCAACCTGCGTGTCACCGGCACTTGACGGTTAGAAGTTATTGAAGGGATAGGTCGATGGCTACGGATGGACGCCGGGCAATGTGTCGCCGGTTGAACTACCGCCGCCGCCACCAGCGCCGCCACCGCCACCGCCCACGATGCCGATGATCTGGCCTTGCGGGGGTTCTGTGCCGAGCCAAGTGGGAACCGTCTCTCTGGCTTTACTCCCTTCGATGATGAAAGAAATGATCAGGTAAGCGAAAAATCCTATCAGCAGACCGATACAGTATCCGCCGAACGAATTTGTTCCGGGTTTCCAGATGCCGGTAATAGCGGCCCCGCCGACCGCACCGATCACTGTCGCAATATCGGAGAGACCGCTCTGCGCCTGGTTCCGCCTGAGAGTTCTGTAGGTGATCCAGCCGATGACGATTCCAAAGCAGAACGCTCCCCAGAAGTTTAGAGCGAGATCAGTATCTACTGGCATATCGTTGTGTCCTCCTTATGGATTCAGTCCTGAAATGCCGTTGATGAGACAAAGCCAGGCTCTCGACTGATTCGGTTGAAGATGTTAGGGAAAATGCAGTAACACTCTCAGGTGAAGCTGAACCAGTGCCGGCACAGTTGCCACAAATGCAAGAAGTTATCGCCGTAGCGCGGCGCGTAATGTATCACCAGTCAACGCGAGACGGCAAGATTATTTTGATAAAGGCAGCTATATGTGAGCGGGCATCTGACATTCATCTACGGCTGGCGAGTTCAGGATTCGTTGCAAGGGATAGGATAAGAGGTGTGCGTAGCCAAAAGATGAAAAGCGTGCCGACACAAGGACAGCGTCAGCACGCTTTCATCCGGGCCGACTTGCGCCGGTCTCAGTCGCTCTTGCCCTGTGCGATGAGCGGTTGGCTGCCGGTTCGTGCCCTGTATTTCGTGTAGCCGTCGTAGAGCGCTTCGTAGATCAGGCGACCGACGATCTCCGCGCCCTCGGCGGTCGGGTGCGTGAGGTCGCTTCTGACCAGCTTCTTTGGCAGGGCTGCCCATTTGGCCATCGTGCCCTCGCCGCCCATCGCCGTGTAGGTGTTGAAGAAAGCGCAGTTCGTCTCAAGCGCGACGCGGCGCTGTAGGTCTACGATGAGAGGGATGGAGGGTTTGGTGATGATCTTACCGCCGGGAGCCATCTGGCCGCGATCCATCGGCGAGACGATCAGGATAGAGACGCCCGGCAGCGCCTCGCGCACGCGCCGCACCACTTCGCGTAAATCCTTGTCGTAACGCTCCAACTGTTCGGGCGTCGCATACTGGCTCTCGTTCGTGCCGTAGTTGAGGATGACGAGGTTGGGCTTGCGATGCTGCAACTGCTCGATCCAGTGCGACTCGCTCATGGCGGAGGCGAGCAGCCCTGCATACGCGCCGTTGACGCCGAGGCTGTCGTAGACCACGCCCGGCCCGTCGTTCTCCAGCACAGCGCCGAAGAGCCGCACCTCACCGCTTACTGTCCTGAGATCGAAATTGTTCGCGCCCGACTGCGGGGCCTTGACCTCGAAGAAGCCGGAGCGCACCTGCGCGCCGCGCGTCGAGATGGTTTGAGTGTTGCCGTCATTAACATCGACGCTGAACTCGCCGCCCGTCGGCTGCTGCAAATAGTAAACATCCATGCGCGAGAAGTTCTTGCCCGTCTCGCCCTGGCTCGCCGGGCCGAAGCGCGTGTACTTGCCTGGCCCCGTCGCGCGAAACGTCACGCCGCCCAGCCCGAACTCGCCGTCGTTCCCCTTCCCGTTCATCATCGGGTCGGCGCTCCAACCTCCGCCGGGCGTGAAGCTGATCGCGTCGTGCCCGTACCAGGCCCAGGGCCGGTCGATCAGGATGAAGCCGTGGCCCGCGTCGCCGAAGCGCGTCTGCATCAGGCGACGAACGGTGCTGGTGATGCCGTCGTTGGTGATGGGCGAATCGCCGTAATGCGTGATGCGCGTGATGGCAGTGGGTGCGTGCGCGTCCGTGCGCGCGAGCGTTGCGTAGAAGGCATCGAGCGCGCTCGAAGGGTCTTCGACGGGATGATCTGCGCCGACGATGACAGGGGTCGGAGCGGCTGTCGCGGCAAAGGTCGAATCGCTGCTCGCAGGCGCGCCGCCGGGTATGTCGCCGCCGCCCGCCTGCGGCGCTTCGCTCCCCTTGAAGGAGACTAAGCCCTTCGGGTTCGGAAGCATCTCGCGAAACTTGTCCAGATGCGGGACGAAGAGCGGCAGAGAGGCGAAGATGAAGACGAACAGTATGGTCTGCGCGGGCTTGCTCAGAAGTATGTGGCGCGGCCGCTTGACACGAGCGGGCCCATCCGGCTGCGGCGTGGCATCAAGCTCCGGCGCAGGCGGAGCTTCAAAATTACTCTCGACGGCAGCCACCGCAGCAGTGCCATCGCTTTCGACATCCAGTAAACCGAGACGCGTCAACATGAGATCAGGGGCATTCGCTTTCTTCTAAAAATTACCGTAGATGAATTGCACTTCGACGCTCGAAAGATAATAGAGGCCGACGCCGACCGACAGGATGAGAGCCGCCTGCACGGGCGCGGGCAGCCACATAAAACCGCTGCGAATCCTCTCCAGCATATCTTTCGGTATCCAGTGCGCTAAGTATCCGACCGCCATCACGACGAGCACGGGCCAGGCCAGATTGGCCGTCTCGAACTTCATAGCGCCGAGACGAGAGAGCACGTCCCAAGCCTGCTGCAAACCGGCGGCGCGGAAAAAGACCCACGTCAGGCAGACGAAGTGAAACGTCGCCAGGACGCACGCGGCCCTGATCCACCATTGCTGGCGCGGTCGTCTCTTCTGTTGTCTGCGGCGATTCTCCCACCAGCGATTGACCGCCAGGCCCAGCCCGTGCATCCCGCCCCAGATCACGAACGTCCACGCCGCGCCGTGCCACAAGCCCCCGATGAGCATCGTCAGGACGACGTTGCGATAAAGATTGAATGGGCGCTTGCGCAGGCCGCCGATCGAGAAGTAGACGTAATCCGTCAGCCAGTTCGAGAGCGTGATGTGCCAGCGCTTCCAGAAATCCGGCAGGCTCACGGCGCGGTAAGGCGAATTGAAGTTGATGGGAAGCTTAAAGCCCAGCAGGAGCGCCGAGCCGATGGCGATGTCGCTGTAGCCCGAAAAGTCGCAGTAGATTTGCAGCGCGTAGCCGTAAATCCCCGCAAGGGTCTCGACCGAAGAGTAGAGCTGCGGCTGATCGAAGACGCGGCCCACCAGATTGTTCGCCAGGTAATCCGCGATGGCTATCTTCTTCACGAGCCCGAGCATGATAAGGAAGATGGCCTGTCCGGCTTCATCGCTCGTCAGGCGCGCGGGCTCACGAAACTGCGGCAGCAGTTCCTTGGCGCGCACGACCGGCCCCGCCACAATCACCGGGAAGAACGAGACGAACGCCAGATAATCAACATAGCTCTCGGTGGGCTTCATCGTCTTGCGGTACACGTCTATCACGTAGCTCAGGGAGCGGAAGGTGAAGAACGAGAGACCGATCGGCCAGATGACGTTGAGCAGCAGGGGCGATGCTTGCCAGCCGAACCTGTTAAGCAACTCCGTCAGCGAGCCCGAGAAGAAGTTGAAATACTTGAAGGTGAAGAGCGCGCCGATGTCCACGAGGATGCTAGCCCAGAGCAGAGCTTTACGCCTGCGCGCGTTTTCGCTCGCGCCGATAAAGCGCGCCGTCAGAAAGTCGACGGTCGAGACGAGAAAGACGAGCGCGAGAAACTTCGGATTCCAGAGCGCGTAGAAATAGTAGCTCGCGACGAGCAGGAAGATGACGGGCACACGCCGGCGCGGCGTCGCCAACAGCCAGTAGGCGAAGAAGACGACGGCGAGAAAGATCATGTACTGGCCGCTCGTAAAAAACATGCTCGATTGACTCCCTGATTAAACCCCGACGATTATGGACGATGCAGCGATGACTGCGAGAGGCGGCATGGGCCATGTCCTGCATGGGCCCACCACGCTCGCCTCGCTGTGGCTATCCACACAGGAGGCGCAAGAGCCTTGCGCCCTCTCCAAAATGGACTGGCTATCACTATTGTTGTGCTGTGACCGAAGCGACACGCGTTCGAGCTTCGAGTGAATACTGAACTGCCTTTTGAGCTTGTCCGTTGCCGGATGGCTGCTGTCCGTGCCCCTGAACGACCGAAGAAGCTTCGGCTGATGGGCCCACGCGTTTGGCATCAAACGGGACTATACAAAAGCCGCTCGTGCGGCGTCAACTTCAATTGAACGTAAGAGTTAAACTTATTTGCCGAGGGGGTTTTGGGCCACCCGTTTTTCCGGGCAGCGGAGGAGGATTGCGACTACTACTACTACTACTACTACTGCGGCCCGCGCCTTTGCACGCTATTGCGGCGCGGTCGCGCGAGCGATTGCTTGTAAGCTTCCATCAGGTCGCCGTAGAACATGTCGCCCATCCTGATATAGCCGTCTTTGGTCAGGTGCACGTGGTCGCCCTGACCGAGGCCCTGCGCGGCCCAGGCGTCCATCGAGCCAGCGCCGCCCATCGCCGCGTAGGAATTCCAGAAGGCCGCGCCCGTCTCGATGGCCGCACGCCGCTGCGCTTCGATCATGGCGGGCATTTTACTGACGGCCAGCGCGTTGTCGGCGCGATCCGGCGGCCCGTAGACGAGGATGGAAGCCTGCGGCGCGGCGCGGCGAAAGCGGCGCAGGATATTACTGAACATGCGCTGGTAAGACTCTATGCTCCAATCGCTGTCGGTCACTTCGTTCGTCCCGTAGGCGACGATGATCAGGTCTGGCTTGCGCTGGACGATGTTGTCGACAAAGGCAGTATCGTTCCAGCTCAGAAGACGCGTCGCGCGCGCGCCGTTGATGCCGAGCACGTCATAAGTCACGCCCGGCGCGATATGCTCCGTGACGATTCCGAGCAGACGCACCCGGCCCGGCCCAACCGTGCGCACCTCTATGCGCTGGACGCGATCGGTGGGCGAATCGAATGTGTAGTAGTCGGGCGCGGGCGCGTCCGATTGAAGCGAGAGGGGCTGTTCAAGGACGCTCGTGCCGTTGACGGTAATATCAATGCGACCGCCGCCGGGCTGCTTGAGGAAATAGATTTCAAAGTGGTTGCAGGCCGTCTCGATCCATGCGCGCTCTTCGGCGCGGTCTGTCGAGAGGCTGAAACCCGCCAGGCCGTAGATGCCGTCGGTCGCGCCGCCCTTGCCGACGCCGTCTATCCACCAGCCGGAGGTTGCGCCCGATTGCACGCCCCTTCGCGGAGTGCTGAAGGGATTGCGCGCGGATATGTAACCGGCCCCGCCGTCGCCGAAGTCGCGCTGAAGGCTGCGGCGAATCTCTGCGGTCAGGATGTCGGCGGCGGTGTGCGAGTCGCCGTAGTGCATGACGCGCACGGGCTCTATGCGGCGACGCGATTTCGTGGCCAGGAGCGCGCCGAAGAAGCGATCGAGCGCCTGAGCGTTTTCGATGCCGCGCACTTTCTGCGGCGCGGTCTGCGCCTCGGCAGCCGGGCTCCACAGCAGCGTGCTCGCTATGAAAACCATAGCCAGCACGAGCGCTTCAAGCTTTCTGATCAAGTCCTCAATCATTCTAAGGGGGACGTTCCTCCTGAGCCCTGTTGAGCGGGGTTTCAAACGCTTGCCCGCTTCACGCTCGACATTATACTCCAAGCGTGCGGGAATTTATCGTCTTCGTCCGATGTAACTAAAGCTGCCGGAGTTGTTCGGGGCGGTAAAGCCGAGGTCTCCGGTAAAACTCAGGCAGACGGCATTGACCAGCCGGTCGAAGCCTGCGGGCGCGCCCCCGCCTCCACTGACAGGCGTATAGTCACAGGTTTGCCCGTTGTCCTTTGAATAGCTGACGGTGATCTTCAGACCCGTCGTGCCCATATCGCTCCTGACGCTGTCGAGCTTGAAGTCCGTCATGTCCTGAACGGGGTCGATAATATTCAGATTACGAGAGATGCCCGTGCCCCGGTTGCTGAAGGAAGTCGTGTAGGTGATCTCGGTTCCCGGCGGGACGTACACGTCGTCCCTCAACTCCTTGTCGCCGATGCTCAGAACTTTGTCCATCCTCACATCCGACTTCGGATTTTCCATCCGATAGGACGAAGGCCCTTGCTGAGCGTTCGCGCTTGACGGCCCGGCGTTAGCGTTTGGCGCTTCCGTCTGCCGGTTGCCGGATTGATTTACGTTTGACGCGGCTTTCCGCGTCCGTCTCGATCTGGGAGCGGCGCGATTGGAGTTCTGTTGCCCGGCGAGCGCGCTGGCATCCGGCAGGCAGAGGAGCAGCGCGGGAAGAATCAGCAGCGCCAGCGCGAGCACGATGGCCCAGCCCTTCGACCCGCCGCTCCATTCTATCTTTTTCATCGCTCTCCTCCGCGCATAGTATTTATTCCGTCGAGGGCGATGGTCAAGCCCCTGTCAACCGGGAAGAGGGAAAGGCGCGCCCGTGTAGGGATGCAACGAGTGGGAAGGTCGGTTGCCATGCCCGCGCGTCCTGTGAGAGCATCTGGACAAAAGTTCCGACTGAGCTTGCACACAAAATGTTTTCTTGAAGGCCCGAACCATATGACATCACCCGCACAGAACGCGTCTCGTTACGTCTCGCGCAAGGCGAGCCTGTTCACCGAATCCGTCATCCGCGAGATGACGCGCGAAGCCCTCAAGCACGGCGCGGTCAATCTCTCGCAGGGCTTCCCGGATTTCGCCGCGCCCGACGACATCAAGCGCGTCGCCATGCAATCAATCGCCGACGACATCAATCAATACGCGATCACCTGGGGCGCGCGCGATTTCCGCCAGGCCATCGCGCACAAGACGGGCTGGCATCTGGGCCTCGACATAGACCCCGAAACGGAGATCACCGTCACGTGCGGCTCGACCGAAGGCATGCTCGCGGCGATGATGGCGACGGTCGATCCCGGCGAAGAGGTCGTTCTCTTCGAGCCCTTCTATGAGAACTACGCGCCCGATGCGATTCTCTCGGATGCTCGCCCGCGCTACGTTCCGCTCCGCGCGCCCGACTGGACGTTTGACCGCGACGAATTGAGCGCCGCCTTCAACGCGAAGACCAAAGCGATCATCGTCTGCAATCCCAACAATCCGACGGGCAAGGTTTTCACGCGCGACGAGATGGAGTTTATCGCCGCGCTCTGCCGCGAGCACGACGCGCTCTGCTTCACGGACGAAATCTATGAACACATCCTTTACCCGCGCGCAGACAAAAGCGTCGAGCACATCTCGATGGCCCAACTGGAAGGGATGCGCGAAAGAACGGTCGTCATCAACTCCATGTCGAAGACCTATTCGGTGACGGGCTGGCGCGTGGGCTACGTGATCGCTCCGCCCGCGATCACAAACGCGATCCGCAAGGTTCACGACTTTCTGACCGTCGGCGCAGCCGCCCCGCTACAGGCGGCGGGCGCTTACGCGCTCATGCTTCCGCCCACCTATTACGAAAAGCTGCAATCCGAATACAGGGCGCGGCGCGACCTGCTTCTGCCCACACTCGAAGCGGCTGGCTTTCGCACCTTTCGCCCGGACGGCGCGTATTACATCATGACCGACATCAGCGCCTTCGGTTTCCCTTCCGACCTTGACTTCACGCGCCACCTGATACGCGACATAGGCGTCGCCTGCGTCCCCGGCTCAAGCTTCTACAGCCGACCGGAGCTTGGCGCGCAACAGGTGCGCTTCTGTTTCTGTAAAAAGGACTCGACGCTGCTCGCGGCAGCCGAGCGACTGGAAAAACTAAGGATGAAGGCGGAAGGATGAAGGATGAAGTAAAGACATTAAAGAAAGAAATGCATTTCTTTCATCCTTCATCCTTCATCCTTCATCCTTGCTTTCATCCTTCATCCTTTCTTTCAAGCAGCTTGGTAGTGTTTTCCGTGACGCTGGGGGGCTGATAGATTTCAGCGGTCTCCTGACGACGACGCCAGTCCGTTACGGGCGCAGCTTGCGCGGGAGGCAGCGCCTGGCCGCGTGTGGGCCCACTCAACTGCGATGGCGGCAGGGGCACGGAAGGGATCGAAGCGGGGCGTGTGGTTTGCGGCCCGGCGGCCTCGAACATGAGCGCGTAGGCGATGCGTATGAATCCGCCCACGACACAGACGACCGCCGCGAGCGGAACGAGCGGGATGAGATCATCAATGCCGGTGAGCAGGACGGCAAAGACCACCAGAGGCACGATCAGCATCGCGCTCAGCATTAACATCGCGCCCTGTCGCACGCCACGCTGGCGCGGAGATAATCCGCGTCCCCTACCATCCGGCTCACGCGTCGCCAGCACACCGCCCTGGGCCAACACCTCCGCGATGACGCCGAGCGGGAATCCGCAGCGTGAGCAGAAACGCATCTCATCCGAAGCCTGCTGCTGGCCGCAATGTAGGCAAAACATAAAAGGTCTCTCCTCTCGCCGGAAAGAGCCCCCGCTCTCTCCGCGCGCACACGCTTCGGAGATACGAACGCCCACGGCCTAAAGTTCAAAGCGGCGGTGACAGGCTCAAGCGCCGGCGCACGCCTGAGTGTGGCATAATCAGGGGCAATAGGAAATAGAGCGAGAGGGGGCCGCAGGGTAAGCCGAATTGTGTGGGATACTAAACGTCAAATCATCTGGCTGGCGGTCGGCCTCGCCGTCGGTACTTTCTTCGTCTACTCAGCCGCCTATGACGATGACAGAATGTTTGACCGCGACCTCTTCATCTTCATGGAGACGCTGCTCGTCATCATCATCCTCGTCATGTTCTACATCTATTCGAGAAAGAAACAATAAAAAGTTCTCAGCAGCGTGAATCAGTTTTTCTGACGACTGACGGCTGATCACTGCACTGGTGGTTGGCTGGTTTTGAAGCGGACGTTGATGCCGGAATCGGCGACGACGAGCAGGCGGCGCGGCTCGCCGTAGGCAGCGCCCGTCGGGACGTAAGAGATCATGTAGCGATTCTTGCGCAGCTCGTCGCAGATGGCCTTGGCGGCTTCCTGCGGCTGGTTGGCCGGAAAGACGCGCCCGCCCGTTCCTTCGGCCAGCTTTTCAATCACGCGGACGGGCTTTGGCTGATCGCGGCGCAGTGCGCCTCCCGTCCGGTCTGGAATCTGCAAGGCGTAAACTGTGATGTTCTGTCTTTGCAACTGGGCCAGGATGTCATCGAAACTGGTCTTACTGACGCGGTCTAGCCCGTCGCCGATGACGATGATGACGCGCTTCTGAGTAGTATTGATGAAGGAGGACAAGCCCATGTCGGCTGCCGCCTTCAAAGCATCGAACAGATGCGGCTCGCCCTTCTTGCGAAAGCCCTTGAGCGAAGCCTCTATCTTCTTCGCATCGTCCGTCCAATCGGCAACGATCTCGGCCTGCTCATCGTAGCCGACGATCAGCAGTTGATCGCCCTCGTAGATTTCGTAGGCGAACTCGCGCGCCGCCGCCTCAAGCTTTTCCACGTCCGCGCGCAGCGTCAGAGAGTTATCGACGAGCAGGACGATACGCGCGGGCGAAGGATCAGGCGTGAAGTTTTTGATCGGCTGCTCTATGCCGTTCTCGTAGACGGCGAAATCCTGCCCGGTGATCGGCTTCTGCGGATCGTCTTCACGCGTGGCGCTGACGTTGAGCACGATGCCGCGCGCATCCGTCAGATTCGGACGCCGCCCGGCCTGCCCCGCAGACGTTGCGATCAACGCGAGCAGCAGGCACGTTGTCATTAGTATGGTCAGTAGAGCGCGCATCTTCCCTTCATCCGTCAAGCGAAAAACTTTTCAGCCTCTTCAGTCACCGCTCGTATTACTTGACGAGGTGGTTTTGGATTCGGTGGCTTTAGACTCGGCGGCCTTGCCCTCTTTGCTCCTGCTCTCTTTATTCACAGCATTGTCGCCAGAGGTCGTAGCTGTCTCCACGGCAGTGCTCTTTTTCCCCTCTTTACCTTCTGCCTTCTTCCCGGCGTAATCGGTCACGTACCAGCCGGAGCCGACGAATTGAAAGCCGGTCGCAGACCACTGTTTCTCCAGACGACCGCCGCACCTGCGACACTTCGCCAGCGGCTTGTCCGTCATCTTCTGTAATACTTCTATGTGCGCTTTGCACTTTTTACATTCATATTCGTAGATGGGCATAAGAGTCTTCTCTCCAGCAAAAACTTTCTCGATTGAGGATAAATTATAGGGATGCTTCAAACCGCCCGCAACTCGTGACTGACATTATGATGCCGATTCGCTCAAAGTGTTTGTGTCGCATTCTAATCGCATCAATTTTTTTCTAAATCTCATCAAATTTTGTAGCCATTCAATACGCGTTGAGGCTCGAAAACGCCTCAGACCGCCTCTCATATTGAACGATGGGGAGCGGAAAGACTGCAATCGCAGAGCTTACGCTTGGTCGAATTAAATACATACAAAAAAAGGACTTATTTGCACAATTTCGATGCGATCGGAGCAACCGCCGCAACACAATCGCCATCATAGTCTCGGTTTTGATGGCCTGCTCTTTGTAGCTCATCTTCGCCATGCGTAGCCCCCATAACCTGCGTCGCTGGATATGCAGATTAGATGGTTTTTTAAGTAAAGCCATCGCTCACATGGAGAATATAGAATGACTGTGACCCCGTTCGTTCCCCGTCTGCGCTCTTTCAAATTCGCACCCTTTGCCATCATCGCTCTTTTCCTTTTCACTAACGTTACCGGCCTTCTCTTCAACATCGCTTTTGCGCCTACGGCGCATGCCGAAGTCAAGGCGGAAGTCGTCGCCTTCGACGAGAATTACATTCCCTCGGATGTGCCCACCTCGGGCGATCATGATCTGGATGTGATTATCCTGCGCGCTGGCAAGCAGTATGGCGTTGATCCCAGATTGCTCCACGCCGTCATCTGGCAGGAATCGAAATACAAGGTCACGGCCCGCTCCGGTGCTGGCGCTCAGGGCCTGATGCAGATGATTCCCGCGACGGCGCGCCGCTTCGGATGCACGGACGTTAATAACCCGGAAGCGAACGTCCAGGCCGGAACTCGTTACCTGCGCTTTCTCTTAAAGAGATTCAATGGCAACGTCGCGCTCGCGCTCGCAGGCTACAACGCCGGTGAAGGCTCCGTTGACAAGTACGACGGCATCCCGCCCTACAACGAGACGCAGAATTACGTACGCATCATCACAGGTCGTTACGGCAAGATGTATCACCCGCTGCTCACCCCGGAGCAGGCCGTCAACGAATTCCGCCTCACCCAGCAGGTAGCACAACTTCAAACGCCGACCACCCAGCAGTAATGAACTGAATTAATCATCCCATCCATTAAAAATGGATAGAAGACGGAAGCGGAAGATGAAAAGCATGCTTTTCATCTTCCGCTTTCGCTTTTCACCTCTCACCCTTCGCCTTTCTTATTTGCAGTTCTCTGTATGGTTCGCTATCATCGGGGCATATCAAACAAGGCGTGTGTGTGCGTTGCATTCCCGTTTTCTCTCTCTCAAATAAGGAGGCGGCGCGCATGAATCAGGAAAGTCACACGCCCCACGCTCTCGGGGCCAGAGACCATCGCTTAATATGTCCACTACTACGGCGCAATCGCTCTCGCTGGAACGCAAGATCAAGATGCATGAAGCGCGCGAAGCGATCATCGATCGTCTCGCGCTAGATCTGCCTTCGACGATCGATCTGGATAGATTCCTGCGCGCCGTCGTCTCGGAACTCGGACGGATGATGAACGCCGATCGCTGCGATGTCATTCAACTGGCCTCGGAAACTGAGCTGCGCATCAGCCACGAGTGGCGCGCATCCGACGACGTGCCTTCGAGCGAAGGAATAGCCATCCCGCTCGACCTCCGTCAACTGGCCGAGCACGTTGACATCACCAAGCCAATTCGTCTGGACGACACGTCAGCGCCGGGCCTCGATCAAAAGGTGCGCTTTCTCGCGGCTTCACTGGGGACGCGCTCGCTTCTGGTCGTCCCTGTGGTTTTGGGCGAAGACCTGCTCGGGCTCGTCGGTCTGCACAACACGCGCGCGCCGCGCACCTGGCTCGATGATGAGGTGACGTTCCTTCAATCCATCGCGCGGCAGATCGCGGTCGGCTACCAGTACACGCGCCTCTACACGGACAAGCAGCGCGAAGCCGAAACTACACGCGCGCTGCTTGAGATAGCCAACGCGCTCAACGCGCGCTCGGATTTCGGCGAGGTCACTTCGCTCGTGCTCGAACGCGCCATCGCCCTCATCAATGCCGACTACGGCGCGCTCGGCGTGCTAGACCCCGCCGGCGGTCGCATCACACTCGCGGCCTTCACAGCCGCGCCGCACGCCGCCACCGAATCCGTGCGCGGGCTCATCGACGTGCACGGTCAATCGCTGGACATTTCGGAGTACCCGGCGGTCATCGAAGTCCTGGCCGAAGGCAAGACGATGAAGGTCTTGGACACGCAGCTTCCCCTCCCGCTACGCCTGATCTTCAACGCGACGCTCGGCGGGCGCGCAGCCCTTGTAGCGCCCGTACGCATCGGCGGCCAGACCTTCGGGCTACTCGGCATGGTGTGGAGCGCTGCGCGCGAAGGCTTTGAAGATCACGAGATCGCGCTCGTCGAAGGCATCGCAGATCAGATCGGGACGGCGCTTGAGCGCGACCAGCTTTCGGCGGAAGTGATGCGATTACGCAGCGCACTGCACGAGCGCTACGCGGAGAGCCGCATCATCGGCCAGGCTCAGGCCATACGCCGCGCGATAGAGCTTGCCCTGAACGTCGCCGACACGCAGACGACCGTGCTGCTACAGGGCGAGTCCGGTACGGGCAAAGAGTTGCTCGCCAATCTCATTCATTACAATTCCGGGCGCGAAGATCAGCCTTATATCAAACTCAACTGCGGCGCGATTCCCGAAACACTGCTCGAAAGTGAGCTCTTCGGACATGAGAAGGGAGCGTTCACGGATGCGCGCGCGCGTCGTAGCGGTCGCTTTGAAGAGGCGGACGGAGGCACGCTCTTTCTGGACGAGATAGGCGAGATGAGTTTGTCCGCGCAGGTGCGTCTCTTACGCGTGCTTCAGGACGGCGAGTTCACGCGCGTCGGCGGCAGCGAACTTTTAAAGACGGACGTGAGAGTCATCGCCGCCTCCAACGTAGACCTTGAGCGCGCCGTCGAGCAGGGCACATTCCGCCGCGACCTCTTTTATCGTCTCTCTGTCTTTCCCATACGGCTGCCGCCGCTGCGCGAGCGCCCAGAGGACATTCACCCGCTCGTCATACATTTCCTTGAGCACTATAAGCAGAAGACAGGGCGCTTCATCTCCGGCATCTCGAAGGACGCGCTGCAAGCTCTGAGGGGCTACGACTGGCCGGGCAATGTGCGCGAGCTTGAGAACGCCGTCGAGCGTGCCGTCATCATCGCTTCGGGTCGCCAGATAGAGTTGGACGATCTGCCGGAAGCCGTCAGCAAGCGCGCCACTGACGAGCGCGCCAACCTGCGCCACGAACGCCTTGAGGCCGCCAGCCAAGGCCGCGCCATCACTCTTCAGATAGACGTGCCCTCATCCATTGACGAGATCGAACGCCGCGCCATCGAAGCCACGCTCGACTATACCGCCGGAGATAAAACACGCGCCTCCCGCGCCCTCGGCATCGGTCGCAAAACTCTCTATCGCAAACTCCAGCAGTATGATGTCGCTCGCGCCGAGGACTCAGACGACACACCGCAGCCCTGACATATGCCTGTCAAATAGCCGTTTGCGAGAAAGCCGGGTGCGAAGAGAAGCTTCCGCGACCTACTTCTTCTCTCGGAAAACTATCACGTTCGTGGTTTTGTTATCGACGAAGCCCTGGCCTTTGCAGACGAGCGGTTCCTGCTTGCCCTTGTGAATAGCTATTCGACTTAGGGCATCATTGTCGGTTGTGAATTCCTCGAAGATCAGGTGTCCGAAGTTTATCCCGTCGGCTTCTTCATAAACCGCTTTGGTCACCTTGGTTCCATCCTCGAACTTCGCCAACTCCAAACTTATAAGTTTAGCCGTGAGATCAGCTTCGTCGGACTCGCATGTGAGTTCGAGGCCGTTGAGAGAACTCATATTCGCTCCGTAAGCTCTGGTGTGTTGTGTCGCAGCCATTTTTCACCTTCTCCTTTTCTGCTTCACTGACCATTATCAACTATCGCCTGGTTAACCTTGTTCACCAGAGCAGTGTTGTTAACTAACCTGGCGCTTCTCCTGATGGTGATCAAAGCATCCCTCAATTTGACCCCATCCGTATCTGTTGAAGAGACATTGGCGTTCTTCAAAACTTCGGCGACGGCGCTATCTTTTTCCAGCGCGGCGACGATGCTTTGCAGCTTCGTGGTAGCGGCGGCTTTCTTCGCCGGATCGTTCAGGTCGTTCAACAGAGCCTGAAGAATGTCGCTCGCGCTGACTGAAAGATTTCTCGATTCAATGGTCGCCTCCGGGGTGATGGCTACGCCTTTAAGTACCTGTAAATTATCTTCCGCCTGTTTAGTCTCAAACGCGGTATCTTTTTGCAACTCGGTGAAAGCCCGGACGAGCGTGCCCGCGTTGTAGTAGTCAACAATATCGGAGATGGCCGCCCCGACCGGATAGGTATCGACGCCCTCTTTTTCTCTGGTCAGGATTCTCGCGCGTACTTCCGCGCGATTGCCATCCATCTTGTTGATCAGAATAGGTGTCGTTTGCTCTTTATAAAAATTGAGGTCGGCTGACCGACGCCCGCCTCTGAAGGCCGTGAGCGCGACTCCTAAAATCTGAAGGGGACGCTCGCCATTCGTGATTCCGACCGCCGCTGAAGCGCCCAGCTCAACCAGATCGGCGACAAAGTTATCTCTGTCACGTCCCCTCTGAAGGTCGGTGATGAAATCCATGTACACCTCATCAATATAGGGCAAGGCGTTTTCAAGAATTTCGTTTCTGATCGCCTTGGCTCTGGGCCCATCAGTGGAATTCACCGCCGCCCTGTAGTTCTTTTGCTGATCAGCAAAGTATGTATTAATTTTGCCGACAAAGGTGCTTGAATTGAAGTCTACCTGATTGGGTTTATATTTCGGACAGCCTGTTGAAAAAACGACAATGCAGAGCACCAGGTAGAGGGGAATCTTTTTCATTGTATTTTCCTAGGATGAATGGGCCCGGTCGCTGGAAGATGGAGACAAGCCGTGTGCGGCAACTCGGTTCCAGGCTGTCAAGGATTATAAGTTAAAGTTCAAACGCGCTTGAGGGTTCGATAAATCAAACGGTACAGCGAGGAACCCGTGGAATGCAGTTGTAATAGCTTATTATCAAATAAATTGCAATGCTTTTATTCTTCGTCTCCGGTTGGAATTCAACGCGCGCGCAATCTAATAAAATCGGTCGGGCCGCTCTACCCTCCGTGTGTATGCTTCTCATCATCTCTTCCGAGAGGTTATGCTCTTCGCGCAACGCACATCCTGTTCGGGCCCTGATGATTTGAATGGAACAAAGAGCATTCACCCGTCTTGAGACTGAGCGATTAATACTCAGGCGATTTACCGACGCTGACCTCACGGCCTTCGTCGCCTACCTCAACGACCCACTGGTCGCTCGTTATCAAATGTGGGAAGACTATCCAGAACAAACGGCGAGGGAGAGAATCGAAGAGCAGAAGACGCTCGCTCCCGGCGTCCCGGGCAAGGCTTTTACGTTCGCGCTTGAATTAAAAGAGACGGGCGCGCTCGTCGGGCATCTGGTGTTGACCGTACAGGAGAAGGACGCGCGGCAGGCCGAGATCGGCTTCACGCTCGCAAGAGAATTTCACGGGCAGGGGTTGGCAGCGGAGGGAGCCGCCACAGTGCTCGCTTACGCTTTCACGGAGCTGCGACTTCACCGCGTCTTCGCCATCACTGACTGCGAGAACGATAGCTCGGTGGCGCTCCTCGAAAGGTTAGGCATGAGGCGCGAGGGACACTTTATTCAAAACATCTGGTTCAAGGGAAAGTGGGGCGACGAATATTCGTACGCCATTCTGCGCGCAGAATGGCTCGCCCAACATAGACCTCTTCGAGCGGGCTCTTAAAAAAAAGTAAGGCGCGTCGAGATACAGGCGGTCGAATGTTCCGGGCTGCGACTTCGCGCACGGATGTTGACAAACGACCGCACCGAGCAAGCTTCTTTGGGAGCGACACGTCGGGGAGAAGGACATGTCGCTCCCAAGCAAGCCGGTTTTGAAGCTATCACCTCAGAGCTATCAACATCCGCGCTCCGGGCACAACTATCCCTGACATTGAATAGACGTTAAAGCTGTAAGCGGCAATGCGACCTTACGGGGCAGCCGAGGTTGAGCCACCGCCACCGCCGAGTGTCGCCGCCTGCTCTTTACTGAAAACGATGCTGACCAGCTCTTTATTGCTGGCCGTGACGTAAACCGTGCCGTTGCTTCCGGTGAATTTCTCCAGGTGGGCAGTCGTTTTCGCGATGACCGTCTTCTTATTGGCGATGGTCAGCTCGCCCGTGGCCTCGTCGAACGTCACATTGTAAGTCCCCTTCTTGATGACTGTTCCGTTAACCGTGACATCCGTGAGGAAAGTGACCTTCTTAGTTTTTCCTGCGGCCAATGCCATGATGCTGCTCAGGGCACACACCATTAAAAGGACGGCGAAACGATTGACAATTTTTTTCATACTGCGCTCCTTATTCCTTCAGTGTTAGAGGTTGCTGAGTCGGGTCAGACTCTTGTTCCTCATAATTACGCTCGCGGCGAGATATAGTTCCAAGAGTTCACGCGAAGAAGCGTAATGTCCGAACTTTTTTTACAAGCTCACCCTTTGCCGCCTGCTCTCGCCGCTCTAATGTGTGAACACCACCCGCGCTCCGTTTGTGGCAGAAACTTTTCAGCGCCCGTTGGGCCAACTCTGATGAAGCGGTTTTTTTGTATCGGAGATACGAGTTTACGTATGCGTGCGGGCGCGCGTGCGGGATTGCTCCGTCTCCCGGCATCACAGCGGAAGTGTTTCCGGCGAGGGGATAGCCTTCGGCTGACCTGTTATGGTTAAATGTGCGCCGGAATGTTCAGGCTGAAATTTGCGGTCTGCGGCGCAGGGTGGGCCCACCGGCCCCGACATTTTTAAGAGGGAGGCAAGCATGAGTGATCTTCGTTATCCGTTGGGGCGATTCGATTTTGAGCATGAGCCGACGGACGAAGAGCGTCGTCAGTTCATAGACCAGATCGCAGAAGCTCCGCTCAGGCTCAGGGAAGCGGTGCGCGGTCTGTCCGGTGAGCAACTCGATACGGAGTATCGTCCCGGCGGTTGGACTGTGCGACAGGTAGTGCATCACTTGCCGGACAGCCACCTTAACAGCTACGTGCGTTTTAAGCTGGCGCTGACGGAGGAGGAGCCGACCATCAAGCCTTACGACGAAGAGGGCTGGGCCCGGCTCGAAGATTCACGCATCACACCGCCCGCGACTTCTCTTGATCTGCTCGAAGCGCTGCACGAACGCTGGGTCGTCCTGCTCCGGTCGCTTGCGCCGGAAGATTTCCAGCGCACCTTCAGGCATCCTGATCTGGGCAAGGTCTCGCTCAATAAGAACGTCGGCCTTTACGCCTGGCACGGGCGACACCACATCGCCCATATCACAAAGCTCGGCGAGCGCATGGGCTGGGTCTAAAAATCCTTGCGAGCCCGACGAGTCTGCTTGCCTTCGGCGCGCGCTCTCAGTCCGGGCGTTTCTTGCCCCGCTTCATAAGCTTTTGATATAGTCTGGCCGCAGGTTATCCTGTTAAGATCAGAACGAGCGCGCAGCAAAGCGTGGGCTTCGATTCGCAAAGAGAGAGAGGAGTCTTTTCATGCCACAGGAAATTGATTACCGGCGGCGCGAGAGCGAAGGCTCGGACATGGCGGCACGCGTGACGTGCCTGCTGATCGGCGGCAGTATCGGCGCGATTCTCGCGCTGCTGTTTGCGCCCAAATCAGGACAGGAGCTACGCGGAGACATCGCCGACGCGACGCGCAAGGGCATTGACCGCTCGCGCGAGACGGCTTCGCAGATCGGGGCCAAAGCCGGAGAGTATTACGAAGTCACGCGTGAGCGCGCCTCGGAGCTTTACACTTCGGCGGCAGACCGCGCGGGCTCTCTCGCCGACACGGCGCGCGACGTGGCGTCACGCAAGGGCGGCCAGCTCACCGCTGCCATCGAAGCCGGGAAACAGGCTTACACGGAAGAGAAACGCCGCACCGAATCTTCGGCCATGCTGGAGGGTGGGCCCACCTATCCCGATGGCGAGAGGAAAAACTGATTCAATTAATGGTTATGTTAGCCCTACAGATGAGTACGAATGATCCGGCGTTTTGGGTGATGGTGATCGTCGCCATCTCTTTTCTCGTCATCGCCTGTGCGATGGTCGCCATCGCCATGTTCGTCAACCGCGCCGTCCAGACCGTCAATCGCCTGGAGCAGCGCGTCGAGCCTCTGATGCAGAAGGTCACGGCGCTCAGCGAGCAGGGCAAGCAGATCGCGGCCCAGGGGCAGGAGATGGTCGAGCAGTTCACCGTCATGTCCGGCCATTTGAAGACGGCGACGATGCACTTCTCGGAATCGGCGGCGCTGATCACGGACGAGGTGCGCGAGCTTAAAATGCTGGTCGGCGAAACCTCCGTCAAGGCGCGCGACAAGGTGGAAATGATCTCTCGCTCGATAGACCAGACGCACCGGCAGGTCTTTTCGACGACGACTTTCATACGCGATAAGGTGATCGAACCGGCGCGCGAGTTGGCGGCGATTATGGCGGGCTTCCGTCGTGGGCTCGAAGTATTGATCGCGCCCGCGCCGAAGCCCATTAACCAGACCTACGGGGAAGAGGAGATGTTCATCGGTTAAAGAGTCCCGCACAAAGCACCCGCAGCGGCCCGAACCATCGCCTCCGACACAGAGCATGGTTCGGGCCTTTTAATGTAAGGATGAAGGATGAAAGAAGAGCTTGACAGCGATGGTCAGGATAAAGAAGAGCATTTGGAGATTTGAGATTGCTAATTTGAGATTGCAGACAAGTATGCCCTCTTCCTGTTTTTATATCCTGTGCATCCTGTCCAGCCCTGTTAATTCCTGCTTTGGATTTACTGTTCGGTATGAGTTTACATGGACGTTACAACGGGCCGGGGTCGCTTTGGCGCTCTTGCCTTCTGCTGCTAGTATTGGAAGTTCCCGAACCGGCGCGCTGCGCTTCGCTATCGAGCGATGGCACGCGCGCCAATTGAAAGTGAATCGCAAATGTCTACAGAAACGCCGCTCGAACTGAAGAAGACCGTCAATCTGCCGAAGACCGCCTTCGCGCAGAAGGCCAATCTGGCGCAAAGCGAGCCCGCGCGCCTGAAGAAATGGACGCAGATGGGTCTCTACGAGATGATCCGTCGCTCGCGTGAGGGCGCGCCGAAGTTCATTCTCCACGACGGCCCGCCCTACGCCAACGCCGACATACACATCGGCACAGCCCTCAATAAAATCATCAAGGACTTTATCGTCAAGTCGCGCACGATGCTCGGCCACGATGCGCCTTACGTTCCGGGCTACGACTGCCACGGTCTGCCGATCGAGCTCTACGTCGAGAAAAAGCTCGGCGCGAAGAAGGCGCAGATGCCAGCGACGAGCGTACGACGCGCCTGCCGCGAGCACGCGGCGGAAGCCTTGAAGCGCCAGACCAGGGATTTCCAAAGGCTCGGTGTTCTGGGCGAGTGGAACGACCCTTATCTCACGATGTCGAACACGTACGAGGCGGAGACCGCGCGCCTCTTCGGTCGCTTCGTCGAGCGCGGCTACGTCTACAAGGGCGCGCGTCCCGTCTACTGGTGCATACACGACCAGACGGCGCTCGCCGAAGCAGAGGTCGAGTATCACCAGCACCGCAGCCCTTCCGTTTACGTCAAGTTTCCGCTCGCGAGCGACCCGTCGTTGATCGACCCGGCGCTCGCGGGGCGCAAGGTATTCTTTCTCATCTGGACGACGACGCCCTGGACGCTGCCCGCCAACTTAGGCATCGCCGTCCATCCCGATTTCGAGTACGCGGCGATTGAGCATCAAGATGAGGTTTACATTGTCGCCAGCGAGTTGATCGGCTCGGTCGCGGCCAAGTGCGGCCTCGGTGAGACGCTTGAGAACGGCGAGCGCAATGCGCCGAAAGTGCTGGCGCGTTTTCCCGGCTCGAAGCTCGATCGCCTCGAAGGTCGTCACGCGTGGCTCGATAGGGCGTCGCTCGTGATGAATGGAGAGCACGTCACGCTCGGCGGCGAGGCTGATGCCGAAACCGAGTTGGACGTTAAAGACGCGCGCGACCGCTCGGTGACGGGCAAAGCCGGGACTGGGCTCGTGCACACAGCGCCCGGACACGGCCACGACGACTTTGTCATAGGCAGGAAGTACGGCCTGGAGATTTACTGTCCCGTCGATCATGCGGGGCGTTTCACACCCGAGGTCGAACACTTCACGGGCCAGTCCGTCTTCGAGGCCAACCCGTTGATCGTCGAGTTTATGCGCGAGCGCGGCGTGCTTCTCTTTAGCGAAGACTACGACCATCGCTACCCGCATTGCTGGCGCTGCAAGAACCCTGTCATCTTCCGCGCGACTCCGCAGTGGTTCATCTCGCTCGACGCAGGCTCCTCCGGCGAGGCGGAGGTGGAGACGGACGAGGACGGGCGCGCGCTGTCGAACTATACGGACAACTTCAGCGAATCGAGCGGGCCCGAGAATCTGCGCGCGGGCGCGTTGCGCGAGATAGAGCGTGTGCAGTGGATTCCCGCCTGGGGTCTGGAGCGTATGCGTAACATGCTGCGCGGTCGCCCGGATTGGTGCGTCTCGCGCCAGCGAGTTTGGGGCGTGCCCATCCCGGCCTTCTATTGCAAGGGGTGCGACGAGGCGATAGCAGACCCGGCGGTCATCAACAACGTCGCGACGATCTTCGAGCGCGAATCTTCCGATGCCTGGTACACGCGCGAGGCGCGGGAGCTTCTGCCCGAAGGATTTGTCTGCCCGAAGTGCGGCGGCGCGGATTGGGCCAAGGAGACCGACATTCTCGATGTCTGGTTTGATAGCGGCTCAAGCTCTGTCGCCGTCCTCGAACAACGCCCGCATCTGAATTGGCCCGCAGACGTTTACATAGAAGGCGGCGACCAGTATCGCGGCTGGTTCAACTCGTCCCTGATGGTCGGATTAGCCGCGCATGACGCCGCGCCCTTTCGCACGGTGATCACGCACGGGTGGGTCGTCGATGGTCAGGGCAAGGCGATGCACAAGTCCACGGGTAATGCTATCGCGCCCGAAGAGGTGATCAAAGACTCGGGCGCGGAAATCCTGCGGCTGTGGTGTGCGTCGAGCGATTATCACGAGGACATGCGCGTCTCGCCCGAGATATTGCAGAGAGTCTCGGACGGTTATCGCAAGCTGCGCAACACGGCGCGCTTCGCGCTCGGCAACCTGGACGGCTTCGAGCCCTCGCGCGAGGCAGTCTCGGAAGCGGAGTTGCTTGAGATAGACCGCTGGGCCCTCGCGGAACTGGACGAAGTGATGGCGCGCGTCCATCAGGGTTACGAGCTTTACGAGTTCCACACCGTCTATCACGCGCTCTATAACTTCTGCACGGTGACTCTGTCGGCGCGCTACTTCGACATCATCAAGGACAGGCTCTACACCGCCGCGCCGCGAAGCCACGCGCGCCGCTCGGCGCAAACGGCGCTCTACCGGATCGCGGACGCGCTGGCGCGCTCTCTCGCGCCCATCCTCGTCTTTACCGCCGACGAGATATGGGAGAACCTCCCGCGCGCGAGCGGCGAAGAGCGCCCGGCCTCCGTTCACATCGCGCAACTCCCTATCGCACAGGGCGAGCCCGACGTGGAGCTTATCAGGCGTTGGGACTTGATCTTCAAAGTCAGAGATGAAGTCTTACGCAAGCTTGAGGAGGCGCGCATCGCTAAAGTCATCGGCAGCTCTCTGGAAGCCCGCGTCACGCTCTCGCTCGACCGGGAGAACTACGAACTGCTCAAGCCCTATCAGGAGAGAGATGAGCTACGCTATATCTTCATCGTTTCGCAAACCGAGTTACTGGAAGCCGGCTCAAGACCAGTGGATGATATACCGACGACGGTGACGGGCTTGCTCGGCGTAGAGGTTGAGCGCGCGGCGGGCGAGAAGTGCGAGCGCTGCTGGAACTATTCGACGCGCGTGGGCGAGTCCGAGAGATACCCGACCGCCTGCGAGCGTTGCGTCGCGGCTCTCTCTGAGATCGAACGGGAGGCGACAACGTGAATCGTTCGATGGCCGTCTGGCGCTTGGCCTATCTGGTCGCGTCCTTCGGCATCTACATGGTTGACCAGACGAGCAAGGCCTGGGCCGTGCGTGCGCTCCGCTTCGGTCAGGCGCAGGTGCTCGTCAGCGGTTTCCTCGCGCTCGAATACGCGGAGAACAGCGGCATCGCCTTCGGGCAGTTGCAGGAGGGCGGCTCCTTCGGGCGCTGGTTCTTCGTCGTACTGGCCATGCTGGCGGCCATCGCCGTGCTCTACTATTTCTGGCGCACGCCGCGCGAGGATGATCGCGTGCTCGGCGCATGCGCGTTGCTGCTGGCGGGCATCCTTGGCAATTTGACTGATCGCGTCCGTCTCGGCTACGTGATAGATTTCATCCTCCTGCACTGGGGCCAGTATCATTGGCCCACCTTCAATGTCGCGGACGCAAGCATCTGCGCGGGCGCGCTCCTGCTCGTCCTAGACCTCTTCTTTGAAGGGAAGCGGAAACGGGTGGTCGCCGGCCAGCCCTCTGTGGTCAGCCAGGAAACGAATGACTGACTTTTTACTGATCACTGACTACTGATTATTTTTTATGTACCCGGAGCTTTTTCACATCGGCAGTTTTCCCATCAACACGTACGGCGTGCTGCTGGCGCTGGCGTTTCTGTTCGCGTTGTTGATTGCGGCGCGGCTGGCGGCGCGCGATGGGTTGCCGCGCGAGCGTATCTACGATCTGGGATTGTGGATGCTGCTGGCGGCGCTGCTGGGCTCGAAGCTTCTGATGCTGTGGACGGAGCCGAGCTATAGAGAGAATCCGCTGCATCTTCTTTCGCTGGATTTCCTGCGCTCGGGCGGAGTCTTTTACGGCGGCTTTATAGGCGCTTCTCTGACCGGGTATTTTTTGATGCGCCGCTACGGGCTTCCCTGGTGGAAGACGGCGGATGCTTTCGCGCCCGGCATCGCTTTGGGTTTAGGGCTTGGCCGCCAGGGATGTTTCGCGGCGGGGTGCTGCTGGGGCAAGCCGACAGCGCTGCCCTGGGGCGTACGCTTCACGGAGTTGGGCCATGCGATCACGGGCGTCCCCATCGACGCCGACCTGCACCCGACGCAGCTTTACGAATCGGCGGCGGCTTTCCTGATCTTCTTCTTTCTGCTCTGGCTTCACAGGCGCAGGCGCTTCGACGGGCAGGTCATACTCTTCTTCGCCGTCCTCTACGGAATCTTGCGTTTCAGCGTCGAGTTCCTGCGCGACGACCCGCGCGGCGACATCGCGGGACTGACGACGCTGACGGGTCTCTCCACCTCGCAGATGATCAGCATCGTCATCGGCCTCGGCGGGCTTATCCTTCTCATCATGCGCTGGCGACGTGCCGCCGCAGCCGCGAGCACGCAGAAGGTCTCTTCGACGCCAAAGGCGGCGCGCGCGTGAGCGACGACGAGAGTGTAGAGAGAGCGCCGGACGCGGCGATCGCGGAAGCACCCATACTCACGTTCGATGTTGCGCCTGAAGACGTGGGCGCGCGCCTCGACGCGCATCTGGCCGCACACATCAAAGATTGGAGCCGCTCGCGCATCAAGCGATTGATCGAAGACGGCGATGTTCTCGTCGCCGGTCGCACGTCCAAGCCTTCCTACAAGCTGCGCGCGGGCGATGTCGTTGAAGTTGAGCTGACAGCGACGCCCGCCGCCCTGTTCACACCCGAGAATATTCCGCTCGAAATCATTCATGAGGATGACCAGCTGGTGGTCGTCAACAAACCGGCGGGGCTCGTCGTTCACCCGGCGGCGGGCATCTCGTCGGGCACGCTGGCAAACGCACTGGTCTATCACTTCAAGCAGCTTTCGCAGGCGGGCGGCGCGATCAGACCCGGCATCGTGCATCGCCTTGACCGGGACACGTCGGGCCTCATCGTGGTCGCCAAGACCGAAGAGGCGCATGAGAATCTGGCCGATCAATTTCGCGCGCGACAGGTCTTCAAGTCCTACGTCGCGCTCGTGCATGGCCGCGTCGCGCAGGATAGCGGGCGCATCGAGGGCGCAATCGCGCGCGACCCGCGCAACCGCACGCGTATGGCCGTCGTGCGCGGAGGTCGCCCGGCCCTTTCGCTCTACAGCGTCCGCCAACGCTATGACAGGTTCACGCTCCTGGACGTGGAGATCAGGACAGGGCGGACGCACCAGATCAGGGTTCACCTGGAATGGCTCAAGCATCCGGTGGTGGGCGATGCTGTGTACGGCGGCGGGCGCGATAAGACCGTGATCGACCCGGTCGTGCGCTCGCGCATCAACGCGCTCGGTCGCCAGTTTCTTCACGCCGAGCAACTGGGCTTTCTACACCCGCGCACGAATGAGGCGATGCGGTTTCGCGCGCCGCTGCCCTCGCCGCTCGCAGAGCTTCTCGTCGAGCTGGAAAAGTAACAAGCGCCGGGCTAATCTCCGGCCCCTTCTTCTCCGATCGTCGCGTGCGAATCCGCTTCGCCTCGTCGTCCCGCAGGCTCGCTAAGGCACGCGGTCGAAGCGGTGCAGCAGTTCCTGAAAGCGCGTGTCGCCGCGCAGGCTGTCGAACATCGGGTCTACCTTGAGCAGCACGAGACCGGGATGCCTCGCGTCATAGGCTTTGTAGAGCCATTCGATCGCCTGATCGCGCTCGCCCAAGCCCGTGTAGATGGTGGCGATGTAAAGCGGCGAGACGTAGCGGCTCTTCGAGAGCTCTATGATCTCTGTGAGGAACCGCTGCGCGTCGGCGCGCCTGCCCGATTGGGCGTAGGCATAGCCGAGTGCGGCTGCCGTCTCAAGATCATCGCCCGGCGTGTTGATCAACTTCTGAAACTCCGCGATCGCCTCTCCATACATCTTTTTCTGCACGTAAGCCTGTGCCAGGTAGTAGCGCCCAACGCCGAAGTTCGGGTCGATCTCAAGCGTCTTGCGATATTGCTCGATGGCCGCGTCGTACTGTCGCGCGAAATAGAGATAGTAGCCCTTATTGGCGTTGATGATGAGCGAGAGCGGGTCTAGCTGCTGGGCCCGTTTGATCTCTTCCGTGGCATCATCGTAGCGGCCCATCTGCAAGAGATAGGAGGCGTACCACTGGTGCGCGGTCGCGTAGTTCGGGTTCAGCTCAAGCGCGCGTTTGAAATCGCTCTCGGCGGCGGGCCAGTCCCAATCGTAAGAGAGCTTGACGAAGCCCAGAGAGGTGTAGCCCTCGGCCAGCTCAGGGTCTAACTCGATGGCCCGTTCGGCGGCGGCCTTGGCGCGCGGCATGGCCTCGTTGGGCGCGACCGCTCCGATGTCGGCCAGCAGCGCATAAGAGTCAGCCATGCCGGAGTAGGCGAGCGCGTAACCGGGGTCGATCTTGATCGCGTCCTGAAAGGAACGAATGCCGTTATTAAGACTCTCTTTATCCCGCTTGTTCCAGAAGTAGCGACCTTTAAGATAAAGCTGGTAAGCCTCCGTGTTCTCCGTGTAGTGCTTCGTAATCCGTTTCTCGTCCTCGCCCGTCAGGCGCAAGCGCAGTCGCTTTGATATTTTCCAGGCAATCTCCTGCTGGACTGTAATGAGGTCGGAGATTTTTCGATTGTACTGCTCGCCCCACAACTGCGAGCCGTCGGAGACATCTATCAACTCGGTCTTGATGACGAGGCTATCGCCGATCTGATCGACGGTTCCCATCAGGACGGCTCCGACGCCGAGCTTGCGGCCCACCTCCTGCGCGTCTATGTTCTGTCCCTTGTAACGAAAGACGGCGCTTCTGGACATCACCTTCAGATTAGGCAACTGTGAAAGACTGCTGATGATGCTCTCGGTCAAACCGTCCGAGAGGTATTCGGTGTTCGGGTTATGGCTGCCGTTGACGAAGGGCAGGATGGCGACGGAATTGATCGTCTTGCCGCGCTTCGCAAAGTAGAGGACGCCGAGCCCGAGCGCAAGGACGAGCGTCAGCAGCGATAAGACGAAGACCGTGCGGTTGCGATTGACCTTCTCTATGACGGAGCCGGTGCTCGTGGTCGAGCGCGCCGGTTGCGTCTCGTCCGTGCGCGTGTGGTGGATTGGATCAAAGGTGGAATGGCCGCTCAGGCGGGTTCCGCCGCTGCCGCTGAACCCAGGGTCGGCGGAACGCTCAAGGCGGGTTGTAAACTCCAGGTCTCTCTTCAACCCGCGCAGGTCGATGAGCATATCCTTAACCGTCTGGTAACGCTCCTCCTTATCCTTGGAGAGGGCTTTCGTCACGATTCTCTGTAGCTCCGGCGGAGCGTTGGGCGCGAAGCGTGCGAG
This sequence comes from Pyrinomonadaceae bacterium, assembly GCA_036522655.1. GTDB lineage: Bacteria > Acidobacteriota > Blastocatellia > Pyrinomonadales > Pyrinomonadaceae > DASQYE01. The sequence goes on from DATDFK010000043.1 coordinate 39,292, forward strand.
CGGCAGCGGGTCTCGATTCAACAGCGAGACGATGATGTCGTTCTTCGTCTCTCCGCCGAAGGGCGCGCGCCCGGCCACCATCTCGTAGAGCACGACGCCGAAGCTGAAAATGTCCGTGCGCGCATCGACCATGAGCCCGCGCGCCTGCTCCGGCGACATATAGCCGGTCGTGCCGATGACCGCGCCCGGATTGGTATCGCTCAGGGGAACAGTGACCGCTTCGGGGTCGTGTCCCGTATCCGATTCCGTCAGCTTCTCGCTCAGCTTGGCGAGGCCGAAGTCCAGCACTTTGACGTAACCGTCCGTCCGCAGCATGATGTTTTCCGGCTTGATGTCGCGGTGCACAATGCCTGCCGTGTGCGCCGCGTCGAGCGCAGCCGCGACCTGTATGGCGACATCCAGAGCCTTTTCCGTCTCCATGTGATTGCGCGACAGGTGAGTCCTGAGCGTCACGCCGTCGATGAATTCGGTGGCGATGAAATAGAGCGATTGTTCCTCGCCGATCTCGTAGATTGTCAGGATGTTCGGATGATTGAGAGCGAGGATGGCGCGTGCTTCCTGACGAAAGCGGCGCAGGCGTGTCTCGTCCTCCGTCATGTCCGCCGGAAGCAGCTTGAGCGCCACCTTGCGGTCGTGATGCTTCGTGTCTTCGGCCAGAAACACTTCGCCCATTCCGCCCTTGCCGAGCGTCTCGATGACCCTGTAATGAGAGATGAGCCGGGGGGTTGTCACGGGTTTTATCTCAGGATAGACGCACGACTATCCATCTTTGCAAGGACAGAACGAAAACTGATTTTGCAAAACTTAAGGAAGCGGCCTTGAAACTGACTCCTACACTCGCGTCGCAGCCGCATTGTACCATTGACTTATAAACTCGGCTAAGTAGAGTTAAGTCACGAGCGGGATTTTCGCCGCCCGCAGGCGCGCGGAAAATCGCCGTCCTCGCCCGATATGCGCTTTCCCTGACCTGTTGCTATACTATCGCTCACGAAAGTCCGGGCCGCGTCCTGCGAGGGCAACGGCTTTTCCCCCGCAGGGCATCATAAGGCGTTGTTAGCGAACGACGTATCGGCTTTCGGTCTATTACACTGATCTACAATTTCTATGAGAAGACTTTCAGCATTTATTCTCGCTTCCGTCGCGCTCGGTTGCCTGCTCTCCGTTGCAAGCGTCGTGCAGGCCCAGCCCAAACCCCAGCAAAAGCCCGCGCCGCAAACTCAACCGACCGACCCGCAGGATCAGGGGCCGGTGCGCGTTAACATTCGACGCGTCCGCCTGCCCATCACCGTCCTCGACAAGAAGGGCCAGTTCGTTTCGGGGCTCACTATCAACGATTTTCAGATTCTCGAAGATAAGAAACCGCAGCAGATCGAGACCTTCTCGGACGAGAGCGAGAGCTTCCCCGTTTACGTCGGCGTCCTCATGGACACTTCGCCCTCGACGGCAGGAAAGCTCAAATTCGAGCAGGAGTCTGCCAAGAACTTCATCTACACCGTGACGCGCCTGCGCAAAGACAAGGCCGCCTTCATGACCTTCGATCACGAGATTACGCTCCGGCAGGATTTCACGGACAAGCTGGATTTGCTCGACCGCGCCGTCGACAGCGTCAAGAAGGCTGGGATGCAGACGGCGCTTTATGATGCGATCTGGCAGTTCTGCGACGAGAAGATGCGGACAGCGCCGGGCCGCCGCGTCATCGTCGTCATCACGGACGGCGAGGATACTTACAGCCGCGCACGCCTGATGGATGCGATAGACATCGCGCAGCGCACGGAGACGACCATCTTCGCCATCTCGACCAAGGCCGGTTTCTCCGGCACGGTTCCGGGCGTGGAGGCCGGGCAGGTCTCCGACAGCGGCGACCGCGACCTTGAGAAGCTCTGCGCAGAGACGGGCGGCAGCGCTTTTTTCACGGGCGATGCGCTCGCGCTCGAACGCTCCTTCACCAAGATTTCAAAGGAACTGCGCTCGCAATACATCGTCACCTACAAGCCGTCGAACGACGCTTACGACGGGAGCTTTCGTCGCATAGATGTCAAGCTCACGGGCGAGCGGGGCGGGCTCAAGGTGCGTACGCGTCGCGGGTACACGGCGCTCGGCGACAGCGTGACGGCTGCGCAGTAAATGTTGAAAAGGCTTGAGGCACAAGGCCCCTTCGGATTTTCAGTCCCGGTCTCCGGTTTTTAGAATTGGCGGTCAATAGTAATGTTCAATAAAAAGCAGTTCGCACAAGCTCTCTCATTCATGCTCCTCGCGTGGCTTCCCTTCGGCGGCGTGCCTGCGGTCGGAGTCCGCGCTCAGCAACAGCCGCAGCCGCAGACTCCGAGCCAGACGCGCCAGCGCCGCACAGCTGATTCGCCCAGGACGACCCAGCCGCAACAGCCGTCCCCACAGGATGAAGATACGACGATTCAGGACGACAGCGATGTCGTCCGCGTCGAGACAGACCTGACCAATATCCTCTTCACCGCCGTCGATAAGCAGAAGCGTTTTATCACCAACCTCCGCCAGGAAGACATACGCGTGCTCGAAGACGGGCAGCCGCAGGAGATTTTCACCTTCAGTCGCCAGACAGACCTTCCGCTCTCGCTCGCCATCGTCATCGACACGAGCGCGTCGGAAGAGCGCACGCTCCCGATCGAAAAAGCCGCCGCCGCTTCTTTCGTCGATGCCGTCCTGCGTCCAGAGAAGGACGAGGTGGCCGTGGTCTCTTTTACAGGCGATGCCACGCTCGAACAGGGCCTTACGGGTAACGTCGCGAGCGTGCGCCGCGCCATCAATCGCGTCGAGTTCGTGCCGCCCGCAGGCTACATCGGCGGCGGGCAGGTCGCCGGAACACCGCCCATCTCCGGCACGAACCAGAGCCTAGCCGGTTCGACCGCCATCTGGGATGCCCTCTGGGTCACGTCCGAAGAAGTCTTGACGCAGACCTCCGATAAGACGCGACGCGCCATCATCCTTCTCACGGACGGCGTGGATTCGAGCAGCCAGAAGAAGCTCGATCAGGCGGTCGAGCGCGCCATCAAGGCTGACGCCGTGATTTACAGCATCGGCATCGGCGACGAGTATTTCGGCGGCATCAACGAGGGCTCGCTGAAGAAAGTATCCGAGCGCACGGGCGGGCGTGCCTTCTTCCCACGCGACGAACAGGACTTGCGCGCCGCCTTCGCGCAGATACAGGAAGAGCTGCGCTCGCAGTACCTCGTCGCCTACTCTCCGACCAACAAGAATCGCGACGGCTCCTACCGCAAAGTCCAGATCGAAGTCGTCAATCCGCAAACACGTAAGAACCTGCGCCTGACCTATAGGCAGGGCTATTTCGCCAAAGCCAACGCCGCCAAAAAGTAAGACCATTTTGGATTTTGGATTTTAGATTAACGCTTCGTCCGTCTTGAATTTGGAATCAAGCATCCGAGTTCTGTCGCTCGCTCATCCAAAATCCAAAATGCTCACAGTTTCCGCGTGACAAGCCTCTTTTTGCTTTGTTATACTTGCTGCGAGCGGCTCGCAGCGCCCCGACCGTGCGAGTTGCCGATAAAGTGAGCAATAGCCTGGCCGCTTTCTCACCAGCCGTAGCGGCCCGGACTCTCTCCCTTTGAAACGTGCCTGAATTGCCCGGGCACGCCAGACCAGAATTACCCCGACGTTTGAGTCTAAATTGACGCAATCTGAATCGCGCTGCCCATTTCGGGTCTGACCGCTTGGGCCAACTGTCTGTGACGAAGATGAACATCGCCCCGAAACGTCCTGTCGTCCTGACCGTCAACGACGATACGAGTGTGCTTGAGCTGTTAACGGTCTTCCTTGAGCGTGAGGGCTACAAGGTCGTCACGGCCCAAAGCGGAAGCCGCGCGCTTGAGCTTGCCCCGGCGCTTGAGCCCGACATCATCATCAGCGACGTGGTGATGCCCTTGATGGACGGCTTCGAGCTTTGCCACCGGCTCAAGCAAGACCCGCGCACGGCCTTCGTGCCCGTCTTGTTGATGAGCGCCATGCTGACCGGAGACAAGGACAGCCTGGACGGACTCGTGGCGGGCGCTGACGATTATCTGAAAATGCCTTTTCGCCGCCAGGAGCTACTGGTCAAGGTGGCGCGTCTCACCGAGCGCCATCGCGTCGAGCGTCATTACCGCGAGATCGTCGAAGAATCAGCCGACATCATCTACACGCGCGACATGGACGGTCGTATCACGAGCATCAACGAAGCCGGCGCGCGCTTCTTCGGTCGTCCGGCCTCCGAGCTGGTCGGCGTGCACCTGGGCGAGTTGATTGACCCGGACGACGCTGCCCGCGACACCAACGAAATCCGGCAGCACACGACGAACGAGCCCTTGCGCTCGCTCTATCAACTCAAAGACGCGCAGGGCGTCGAGCGTTACCTGGAAGGCATCATCACGCTCGTCCGCGACAACGAGGGCGAGCCTTCGGGCGTGCGCGCGGTGGTGCGCGATATCACTGAGCGCGTCAAAGCCGAAGACGCCATGCGCGAGAGCGAGGGACGTTACCGCGCCCTCGTCGAGCAATCCTCCGATGGAATCTTTCTCGCCGATGCCGAGACCAAGCGCATCCTCGAAGCCAACCAGGCTTATTGCAGGCTGCTCGGCTACTCGCCCGAAGAAATTCTCAACCTGAGCCTCTACGACGTAGTCACGGCCAGTGACGAGATCGTGGACGCTAATATTCGCAAAGTCCTGACCGAAGGGTATCACTTCATAGGCGAGCGACAGCATCGTCGTCGTGACGGCTCGTTCGTCGATGTCGAGATCAGCCTTCACAGCGTTTCCTTCGGGGGCAAGCAAGCGCTCTGCACGGTCGTACGCGACATCACGGAGCGTAAGCGGGCCGAGGAAGCCTTAAAGGAGAACGAGAAGCGCTACCGCGACCTCTTTGAAAACGCCAACGACCTGATCTACACGCACGACCTCGCGGGCAATTTCACCTCGCTCAATAAGACCGGCGAGCGCATCACCGGCTACCCGCGCGACGAGGCATTGCGGATGCACATCTCACAGGTGGTCGTGCCAGATCATCTGGAGATGGCCCGCCAGATGATTACACGCAAGACGAGCGAGGATGTCCCGACCATTTACGAGATCGACATCAACGCCAAGGACGGACGCCGCGTCTCGCTGGAAGTGAGCACGCGCCTGATCTACCAGGACGGCCAGCCCGTCGGCGTGCAGGGCATCGGCCGCGACGTGACGGAGCGCAAGCGGGCCGATCGCGCGTTGGCCCAGCAGGTCAAGCGCGAAGCGCTCATCAATCGCATTTCGGGAGCCGTGCGCCACTCGCTCGATCCGGCGGAAGTTTTCCGCTCGGCGGTCGAAGAGCTGGGCAAGCACCTGGGCGTCGATCGCTGTTCGCTCTTCAGGTTCGATATTGAGGCGGGGCTGGCGCGTTACGTCGCGGAGTACAGCGCGCCGGGCCTTCCTCCTGCCGGTCTCAACTACGACCTGTCACAATTTGCGGATGTCATCGCGGGCATACGCGAGCATGGCGTGCTGACCTTCGATGACGCGGCGACGGATGAGCGCATCAGTGAGGTTTACAATCGCGTGTTGCGCGGGCGCGCCATTCGTTCCCTGATGTACGTGGCGGTCAAGGTGGGCGAAGAGCTTCCGGCGGTCTTCGCCATCTCGACCATTAGAAGTCTCAGGCGATGGTCTGAAGAGGACATAGCGCTGGCGCGTGCCGCCGCCGACCAGACCGGGATAGCGATTCGGCACGCGGAGCTTTACCAGAAGGCCGAGGCGACCAGCTCGCGCGAAGCTCTTATCAATCGCCTGAGCCTTGCGATTCGCGCCTCGCTCAGTCTGCCGGAGGTTCTCAGCACGGCGACGCGCGAGCTGGGCCTGGCGCTCAACGCTTCGCGCGTCCACCTGCATCTTTATGACCCGAACCGCGAGCGCTCGCCCGTCGAGCATGAGTACGTCGCGCCGGGCTCTTCGAGCATTCGCCACGTCGATGTCAGCTTCAACGACCCCATCGGTCAACGCCTGATGTATTCGACGCAGCCGATCGTGATTAACGACACGCGACAATTCTCCAGTGGGCCCACAGAGCTTAACTCTTACGTGCGCGTGCGCGCCGAGTTGGTCGGCGTCCGCTCAAAGATAGATTGCCCCGTCGTGGTTAACGGTCGCTTTCGCGGCGCGCTCTGCATTCACCAGACGAATCGCGTGCGCCACTGGACTGAGGATGAAGTGGCGCTCGTCGAGGCCGTCGCGGCGCAGCTTGCGACGGGTATCGCGCAGGCGGAGCTTTTCGAGATGACCAAGCGCGCCAAGAAGGAGTGGGAAGCGACCTTCAACGCGATGTCCGACGGCATCTTCATCTTCGATAATCATGGACTATTGATTCGCGTCAATCGCACGGGCGCGGCGATGGAAGATACGTGGCCGCACCTGCTCCTGGGCAGGCGCTGCTGCGATATATTGCGCGCGAGCGAGGCTGAGGAAACGTGCGTCGTCGAAAATAGTATTCGCGAGGGCCGCAGCGTGACGGTCGAGGTCACGCCCGAACGCTACAATCGCCCGCTGTTGGTGACGATCGAGCCGGTCTTCGAGAGTGAGAGTAATACTGTCGGGGCGGTCTGCACGGCCCGCGACCTGTCGGAGCTACGCAAGGTGGAGGCGGTCGCGCGCGAGCGTCAGTCGCTGCTGACAAACATCCTGGAGAGCGTGCACGATCCGATCTGCGCCATCGACACCAAAGGCCGCTTCATGTGGCTCAACACGGCGTCCACGGAAACCAGCGGCTATAGCACGGATGAGTTGATTGGTCATCATCATCTTGAGTTGATCTATCCCGCCGACAGGGACATGGCGAGAGAGAATTTCGAGGGGGCGCTCAACGGTGAGCCCTGCTCGTACGAGGTGCGCTACCTGACGCGCGACGGCGAGGTGCGCGACGCGCTCTACTACAACGCGCCGCTTGTCATCGAAGGCCGGACGACGGGCGTGCTCGGCATCACGCGCGACATCACGGAACACAAACAGCAGCAACGCCGCGCCGCGCAGGCCGACAAGCTGAGGGCCTTGGGCCAACTCGCTTCCGGCGTCGCACACGATTTTAACAACGCGCTCGCGGCTATCCTTGGACGCGCGCAGTTGATGCGTCGGCAGGTGCAATCGGAAGCCCTGACGCGCAACCTGGACATCATCCAGACCGCCGCAGAGGATGCCGCCGCCACCGTGCGTCGCATCCAGACCTTTGCGCGAAAGTCGCAGGAGAAGGAGTTCGAGCTGCTCGATGCGGGCGGCCTTCTACACGATGCCGTGGAGATCACGCGCACGCGCTGGGAGAACGAAGCGCGCATGCGCGGATTGCACTACGATGTCGAGCTGCTGGCGGAGCCCGCGCACTGCTACACGATGGGCAACGCCTCTGAGTTGCGCGAAGTCTTCGTCAACCTGATCGTCAATGCCGTCGATGCGATGCCCTACGGCGGCCAGCTCTCGATCAGTTGCGCGCGCAAAGACAATCGCCTCCGCCTGAACTTTACGGATACGGGCATGGGCATCCCCGAAGACGTGCGCGAGAGAATCTTCGAGCCTTTCTATACGACGAAGGGGGCGCACGGAACGGGCCTCGGTCTGGCCGTAAGCTATGGCATCATCGAGCGCCACGAGGGAATGATCAACGTCGAATCGGAGGTCGGGCGCGGCACGACCTTCGAGATTGACCTGCCCGCCTCCGAGGTTGCGCACGCGAGAGTCGAGACGAGCGAAGATCAGGCGGCAGTCCCGGCCCTCTCCATACTGGTCGTGGACGATGAAGACTTCGTGCGTGATACGCTGGCCGAGATGCTGGTGATTTTGAATCACAAGGTAATGACGGCTTCGAGCGGGCCGAAGGCTCTGGAAACGCTTGCGGCCGGGCGCTTCGATATGGTCTTCACAGACCTCTCGATGCCGGAGATGGACGGCTGGGAAGTCGCGCGCGAGATACGCCGCCGCTGGCCCGGCACACACATCGTCCTCGTCACGGGCTACGGCAAACAGACCACGCCCGCCCCCAACGAGAAGCATCTGGTAGACGGCGTTATCGGCAAGCCCTTCGACTTCTCGCAGGTCACCGAAACCATCGCCACCGTCACCCAACATGCCGTGATGAGTAACGAGTAGTGAAGGTTCTCAGAGATTGAAGTAAGCCCCTGAAAGGGGCGGAAGATTGTAGCCCACGGCGCAAGCCGTGGGTCATTCGTAGCCAAACATAATTAAGCCCCGGAGGGGCGAAAGAAATCCGACTTGAGATTCTTTCGCCCCTTCGGGGCTCTCTCTTTATTGATTGCTCTTAATCCCACGGCTTGCGCCGTGGGCTATATTCTTGCGCCCCTGTCGGGGCTGAGAAGTACCGCTTCAACGCCTATCGCTTATCTTTCCCCTCTGGCCTTTTCCACCTGCGTTTCCAGTTCGACGACCAGCTTGCGTACCGTCGGCTGGTCAAGGGATTCGAGCAGTCGCAGGGTCTCGTCCAGAATGCGTCGCTGGTGTTCGGGCCACTGTGGACGACCTGCCACGCTTCCCGTTTCGCCGTCGTAATAGACGGCGCGCGGAGGGCGGACGCTCTCGACCACATCGCGGGCGACGGCGAGCATGATCGTTCTCACGCCCGCGTCTTCAAGCGCGCGTGCTGCCAGGGCTACCGATTGATGACACAGGCGAGAGGCGGGCACGAGCAGCGCCGCCTGCACTTCGTAGCGTTTGACGCTTGCGACCAGAGCGGGCAGCATCGTTTCCGTCATGCGCGCAGCGTCGGGGATATACCCGTTGAAGCTCCACCAGACGGGATTCAACTGGCCGATAATGCCATTGCTCGAAAACTCGTATAGACGCGGGATGGGCACTTGCGAGTTGATGTCCGCCGTGACCGCCGCCGGGTCATAACCGCGCGCTGCAAAGCGCATGTCTTCCGCTTCAACCTGCGTCGGTATTTCGCGAAAGCTAAGGTCGCCTTCGGGAGCGTTCGTATCAAACGGCTCGGTTCCGTCAATGTATGCGCCCGCCGAAGAGATCAACGCGAGGTTAAGCATCGGCAACGAGCGCCGCAAAGGTTGAAAGGGCGCGCGCTTATTCTCGACGAACGGGTAATCGTCGCCCAACGCGTCGCGCCGCCCAGCGCCCGCGTCGCTTCCTCTTCCCTGTTGCCAGCGCGAATAGCGCACACGCCAATCATCTATTCTCTCAATCGTCTCCACTGAAGATTCACCCTTACCCTTCACACGATATTCAGAAGCGCCCATCATGCTCCGACAGCATAACCGTGCAAGCTCTTAAAAGCCACTCCCGATTCCGAGCCCAAACCATCACTGCCACGCAGCGTCGCCCCCGCAGCATTCCGCGTTATGACGCGAACGTCTTCAGTCAACCTCCATGACTCCCGGCAGCAATCTGATAGTCGGGGGCACGATCTTTGGCGGCACTAGCTCGCGCGGGTCTGGCGCATCCAGCAGCCAGGAGAGCGAGCGGTCAAGCTGCGCCTGGTAATCCTCCAAATCGAGCGACATGAAGCGATCGGTCTTCAAGCGCGCGAACTTCTCCTTACACATCTGGTACATGCGCCGCGCCGCGCCGGGGCGACCGATCTCCAGATGATGAAAGGCGACCGCCGATTGAATCATCGCCTGTAAGAAAAGCTTTTCCGATGGGCCCACATCATCCATCCAGCGCGACTCCCAGGCATCATGCGCCGCATGAAACTCGCCCGCATTGTACAGGTCAATCCCGGCGATATAATCCTCCGGGTAGGCGACCACATGCTCGTCCGTGTACGGCGGGCGCTCCTCTCCACCAGCCTCTATTGCGCTCATATGCTTGCCCGCTTGAAACTTAATATTGCGGCACTGACGGGTCAACTTCATACGACCAGCGATCGATGCCGCCCGCAAGATTGTAGAGCTTGCCGAACCCTTCGCGCGCGAGCGCCATGCAGACCTGCGCGCTGCGTATACCGTGATGACACATGACGACGATCTCTTCTTCCGGGTTCAACGAGTGGGCCCACTCGTCGAAGCGGCTGAGCGGTAGAAGCTCCGCGCCCTCTATGCGCGCCAGCTCAAATTCGACGGGCTCGCGCACGTCGATGAGGCGCAAACTTTCGCCGCGCCTGATTCTCTCTTCCAGTTGCTTCGGCGTGATCGTCTCGTAATTCATAGATTTGTCCAGCGGATTAAAGCAGAAGGGGAAAGCGGAGAGCAAAGTCGCGCCCGCCGCCCGGCCCGCCTCAGCCTTCCCTCGCCTGCCTTCCCTGATTTCCCCCGGAGAGGCGCGAGGCGATTATTTTAGCCGCCGTCGCGCCCGCGCCAGTCGCGCCGCTGATGGTCGGAGCCAGCGGATTGGAAACGTCGCCGACGGCGAAAACATTTCCGATGCTCGTCTCCTGCTCGCCCGTGACGACGATGTAGCCGCGCTCGTCCGTATGCAACTGATCGCGAAACAACGCCGTGTTCGGTTGGACGCCGATGCGCACGAGGACGCCGCCGACCGCCATCTGGAAAGGCTTGATCGCACCGTCGCGCAGAATCTCCACGGCTTCGACCTTCTCTTCGCCGATGATGCGCCGCACCACGGCTTCCGTAAACACTGTCACGCGATGGTCTGCAACCAGACGCTCTGTAAACTCCCGCCGCGCCCGCAACGATTTCCCGCGATGAACGAGCGTCACGGTCGGGCAGACCTCCGCAAGTATCAGAGCATTTTCCGCCGCCGCATCGCCGCCGCCGATCACGCACACATCTTTTCCGGCGAGCAGTTCGCGGTCACGCATCGCGGATTCAAACACTCCGCGCCCCTTCAACTCTGCTTCGCCGGGAACGCCCAACCGCCTGCGGCGAACGCCGGTCGCGATGATGATGCCGATCGACTGAAGCTGCTCGCCACTGCGGAGCGCGACGCGTTTGGCCCGCAGGTCTGCGCCCTCTATCTCGACCTCAGTCCAGAGATCGAACTCGGCCGCGTCGAGCTGTGCGGCAAAGAGGTCGCGCAGCTCGCGCCCGTTTGCCGCACGCACTCCGAGATAATTCTCCACGGGGTTATAAACAGATAGAAGCTGCCCGCCTATCTCCGTGCCCTGCTCCAGCAGGAGCGTGTCCAGCCCAAGCTCGTCACACCACAGGGCAGCCGCCAAGCCTGCCGGGCCCGCGCCGATAATCAATACATCATGCATCATACGAAGCTTGAGATTGCAGACGAGAGAAGTTTTAAATTTACAAGCTCGAATTCAGCAACGAGCAAACGGATTCCGCGCCTCTCTTCACTCGTCAATCTCAGCCTATTTCCTGTAGCGCGCGGCGAAGGTATCGACCACATCGCTTTCGAGGTCTCGCCGGAACTGCTCGCGTATGAGAGTCCCGTAGACGACCGTATCGCGGGCGAGCATGCGCAGGCGGTGGGCCAACTGCGCATTTTTCACCTGGCCCGCGTCGTCAAAGTCCTGGCCGCCGTTGAAAGAGACGCCGTAAGGCAGGCTCCATCCGTAACACTGGCGGACAGCCGTGCGCATCTGATCCATCACGGTCAAGCCCTTCTCGTGCGAAGCGCAGAGATAGCCGAAAACCTTACCGGCAAACTCGCTCCAGTAGTAATCGAGAAAATTCTTTATCGCCCCCGACATCGAGCCGTGATAATCTGGCGAGGCCAGGAGAAAAGCATCGGCCCAGTTGACGGCCTCGTTCGCTTCACTCATCCCGCCGGACTCCGCCGTGTCATGCGGGCGGTAAATCGGCAGATCAACGACGCGCAGATCGAGCACACGCGTCTGCGCGCCCTGCTCCCGCGCCGCTTCCAGAACAATGTCCAAAGCACGCGCGCTATGCGAACCCTCGCGCATGCTTCCCGCGACTCCCAATAGTTTAATCGACTCCATAAAAGCTCGTGACGAATGACAGGTGATAAGTTAGTGATGAGTGACGAGCGAGGACAAGCTTTTAACTCGTCACTCGTCGCTTCTCACGGTTTTCTGGCGGCGAGTTCTGCCGTTCTTCGCCGGTGGCCGCCCTCTGTTGATGCGCCTTCGTAATCGTGCATGATCTCCCAGCCGTGAAATTGCGCGCGCAGCTCGCCGGGTTCGAGCAGATAGTCTTCGTTCATCGGGTGCGCTTCGGGGTTTTCGTCCGTCATGTGAATGGCCGCGACGACCACACCGCCAGTGGTAACGCCCGCGCGAATCTTTGGGAAGAGGTCGCGCTGAAGATAGTAGAAGACGCCTATCAGATCGTACGCTTCCGCGCCGAGCTCGAACTCGCCGCGCTCAAGGTCTGCGACGCGCGCGTCCACCTCTACGCCGCGCTCTACGGCCTCTCTTCGCAGAAGCTCTATGCCGACGCGCGAAGCATCAATAGCCGTTACTCGCCAGCCGCGCTCGGCCAGAAAAAGGGTGTGGCGGCCCGGCCCACATGCCAGGTCTAAGGCGCGTCCCGGCGCGAGCCCTTCGGCAATGCGAACGAGCAGCGGCAGCGGCTCAGAGATGATGTGCTCGCCCTTGCTGTAGCGTTCATCCCAATCAGCCATCATGCGCTCCGGCGTAAGTCGCTGTCTCGACCAGGGCAGCGCGCATCTCTTCGGCGACCCGTTCCGGCGCGAGACCGGAAACCGAGGGCGTCCCCGTTGGGCCCATGAACTTGAAGGCGGAGGACAACTCGTTCGTGTCTCTTTGCCAGAGACCCTTTGCGCTGCTCTCCAACTCGTTCAGTCTGGCGATGAGCGTCCCGAAGTCTCTGCGCACGATGTGCGGGCGCACAGTGGTTTCGGCCCAGGAGTAGTAAGGATAATCAATCCTGTAGCTCCACCCGTCGCTCATGCGCGCCGCGATCAGAAAGACCTGGCCGCGCGCGTAGCGAGAGATGGCCGTGTATGGCGCGGCGTGGCGGATGGGCTCAAAGCCCGCCGGGCCGAACAGCTCTGGCGAGAGCGTGATGACCGAGAGACGAGCGTCAGCATACTCTTCAACGTTCGACTCTCCGCGCTCAAAGCTCTCAATAGCAGCCGCTATGCGCCTCCAGGGGTCGCGCCAGAGCCGCTCGTAATCATCCGTCCGCGTAATCACGCGCTCGACTTCCGGCAGCACCAGCGCATAAGAGCGCGCGTCGTCCTCGACCCTCTCACCCGCGAGATGATTGGCAAGGGGCGAGCCGGGCTCTTCACCAGCGGCGACCTGATCGGAGCCCTGTATGACGATGCTGGCCCTGATGCCCGCCTCCGTAGTGTATTCGGAAAAGTCACCGGCCTCGGCGGCGGCGATCAAGCCTTCACGCAAGGCGAGCGCGCGTTCGCCGTTGAGCATCGTCCAGACGGACAACACGCCGTCGGTATCGAAATGATTATTGGTGATAAGCTCTATGCCCTGCGTCAATTCGCGGCGCTCAGGAGAGCCGACGACGTTCAAAGCGATCTCCGTCGAAGTGTCCGCCTTGACTGCGCGCGGCGTCATGTTGCCCTGCCAGTGGGAGAAGTGAAGGCTATTCGGGACTGTCCCGTCAATCGAGAGCTTGGGCACATCGTTGAGCCCCTCGTGGTAATACTCGAATCGCATGTCGGCAATACCTCGCAAACTGGAAGTTGATACGAGAGAGTTTAACGCACATCAGCACGGAATATAAACCGGCCCTTCGCCTGGCTCTCTCTCTCAGGTGAGCACGGGAAAGAGATTGTTCGTCCATGTGCGCCCCGGCTGCGTCAAGTAGAAACGACCACACACCATCACTCTATGAAGAAGCGTGTGAAAGTTTCCGAGAAACTTTCACACGCTTCTTCATAGAGTCTGCTTGTGCCGGTTACTTATTGATTCCTTCCAGCTCGACGAAGCGACTGACGCGGCTGATGACCATTCCCTCGATCACCTTGAGGCGGCAGGAGAGCGCCGGTTTGTCGTCCCGTTCGCTCTGCCCTGCTGTGTGATACCAGATTTGGCAGTTCGTGCATTCGCCGTTCCAGCAGAAGTCTCCGTAAGAGATGGTCTTCATCGAGAGATACTGAAAGCAGCGCAGCAGGTGATTATTCTCCGGCACTTCGACGCGATTGCCCAGTATCTCTATCCCGACCAGTTTCTCGAAGGGGTCGTACAGATCGCTCTCTATCATGGGGCGGTCGGCTCCGGCTGGCAACATCAATACAGCGCCGAGAGTATAGCAGAATTCTTGTATATCAAAGCGGCCTGTGGTAAACAGACTGGACAAGAACAACAAATTCCAACTTGCGTACATGGGGGGAAAACTGATCATGCCGAATACGACAGAGCTTCGCCTCGGCTCACCTGAAGGCTCGACTCCTGACTTTACACGTGGCTCGATCTACTTCGTCGGTACGGCGACGGTCATACTGCGCTACGCCGGCTTTACGATTCTCACCGACCCGAATTTTCTTCACGCGGGCGATCACGTGCACTTGGGCTACGGGTTGACGGCGGAGCGGCTGACAAATCCGGCGATGGAGATCGAAGAGCTGCCCGCGCTGGATTTCTGTGTGCTGTCGCACTACCACGGCGACCACTTCGACCGCATCGCCGAGGAGCGTCTTCAGAAAGACCTGCCGATCATTACTACGGAGCACGCCGCTTCGGAACTCAAGGACAAAAACTTCACCGCGACGATTGCGCTTGAGACCTGGGATTCCGTGTCGGTGGAGAAAGGCAGTGCCGGAGTCCGCGTCACTTCGATGCCGGGCAAGCATGGGCCCGCGATCGTGGACAAATTTCTTCCGCCCGTGATGGGCAGTATGCTTGAGTTTCAATCCGCGCCGGAGCGCACGGCCCTCCGGCTCTACATCACTGGCGATACCTTGGTGCACGACGACCTGCACGAGATTCCGCGTCGTTACCCGGAGATTGATCTCGCGCTCTTTCATCTGGGCGGCACGCAGATCATGGGGATTCTGCTGACGATGGATGCCGAGCAGGGTGTGGAGGCGATCAGGATTATCAACCCGCGCGAAGTGATTCCCATCCACTATAACGACTACGAAGTATTCAAGTCGCCGCTTGAGGATTTCAAGAAGGCCGTCGCCGAAGCAGGGTTTCAGGATCGCGTGAGATACCTGAGCCACGGCGAGACGTACGACTTCGAGGTCGCGGCGAGTCGGCTGTAAACGGCCTGCGGCATCTTTTCACATCAGGCGCGGCGCTGCTAAACTGGCTGCGAGCTAAACTAACCGAGTGGAGGTGAGACGAAAGTGTCCTTAGTGATCTATGTCAAGCCTGGGTGTCCGTATTGCCAGCAGGCGCGCGATTTTTATAATTCGCAGGGAATCGCTTTTACGGAATACGACGCGCAGAATGATCGAAAGCGCCGCGCAGAGATGCTCGCTTACTCGGACAATGATCCGACCGTGCCGTGTATCGTGGAGAACGGCGAGTACGTCGGCTCGGGCTGGGGCACTCCGCCGCGCGGTTGAACCGTACACGACTGATCGGCGGTCTGCCGAGCTAAAGAAGGCAAAAGGTAGAGGGTAAAAGTCAGGCGCGCATTGCTGCTTCACTTTTGCCTTTTACCTTTTTCCTTTTGCCTTGATAGAATGTGGCCTCCATGATTGGCGCTACCCTGCAAAATTACCGCATCCTGGAAAAACTCGGCGCGGGCGGACAGGGGACGGTTTATAAAGCCCTGGACACGAAACTCGGTCGCACGGTTGTCGTCAAAGTCCTGCCCCCGGAGCTGACAGTCAAGGAAGCCAATCTCAAACGGTTCGAGCGTGAAGCGCGTCTCGCCTCGGCGCTCGATCACCCGAACATCTGTACCATCTTCGACCTCAACGAAGTGGGCGGCGTCCATTTCATCAGCATGCAGTACGTGGAGGGACGCAACGTCCGCCAACTCGTCGCGGGCCGTCCGCTCGAATTGCGCGACGCCGTCAAGATCGCCATTCAGGTGGTTGACGCGCTCACTTCGGCGCATGCGCGCGGCATCATCCATCGCGACATCAAAGCGGGCAACGTGATGGTCACAGACACGGGCCAGGTCAAGGTGCTCGACTTCGGTCTCGCCAAGCTGCTCGATGAAGAGGCTGCGCGAACCTCCGGCATTCATCACACGGAGCTGACCGAGATTGGCGTGCCTTATGGGACGGCGACATATGCCGCGCCGGAGCAGGCGCGCGGCGACCGCGTCGATTCACGCGCGGACATCTTCTCGACAGGCGTGCTGCTCTACGAAATGTTGACGGGCACGTGGCCCTTCCAGGGCAAGACCAGTATTGACGTGCGCCACGCCGTTCTTCATGCTGTGCCGCGCCCCATCGCGGAGTTGCGCGGGGACGCCGTACCTGCGCGCCTGCAACAGATTCTGGATCGCGCGATGGCGAAAGAGCCGCGCGACCGCTACCAGAAAATCAAGGAGATGGGCGACGACCTGCGCGAAGTCCTGCGTGAAATCTCCACGAATGAAGAGGACTCCCGACTGGTCGAAGGAGCGAGCACGCTCGCGCCGCGTCATCTGGCGACACCCGGCCCCGTCGCACGCGCGATGCGCTGGCTGCGCACCATCACGGGCTCGACCGAGCCCCCGACGAGCACCGCCAACGTTCCCCCCTCGACCTCAGTGCCGCGCGAAATACACGAGACGCCGCTCACCAGCATGGGCGATACCGACAGAAAGAGCGTCGCCATCCTGCCCTTCAAGAATCTGAGCAAAGACCCTGCCTCCGGCTTCTACGAATTCTCGCTCGCCGATGCCGTCATTACGGAACTGGCGCGCGTGCGCTCGCTCGTCGTGCGGCCTTCCTCCGCCATCATCAAGTATCAGGATCAGTCTATAGACCCGCGTGATGCCGGGCGCGAGCTGAGCGTCAATGCCGTGCTGGCCGCAGGCTTCCTGCGTGCCGGAGACCGTATGCGCGTGACGGCGCAACTGCTCGATGTCGCAACCGGGGATATTCTCTGGAGCGATCGGATAGACTCCGACGCGCAGGACATCATCACCGTTCAGGACACCATCGCGCAGCGCATCGTTGACGGGCTCCGGCTGGAGCTCGGCACGGAAGAGAAAGCGGAGATGGCGGCGCACGCGACCACCAACGCAGAGGCTTACGAGGAGTACCTGCGCGGGCGCGACCGCATGGGCCGCTACATCTACCACACGCTCGCCAACGAGGATGTAGAGGCGGCGATGGGCCATTTCAAGCGTGCCATCCAGCTTGACCCGAAGTTTGCGCTCGCTTATTGCGCGCTCGGCGGCTGCTACGCCAACCGCGTCATCAAGTGCATGGGCGACGCAGATGATTACGTGCACGCGCAGGAGGCTTTCGATAAAGGGCTCACGCTCGACCCGAAGAATCTGGAAGCGCGCATGCACATGGTTTTTCTTCACCTGGCGCGGGGCGAAAAGAAGCAGGCGCGTGCGCTCGTCGCACGCCTCAGGCGCGATGCGCCCAACGATGTCGGCGTCCATTTCGTCAGCTCGTACCTCTATCGTCTGGACGGAGAGTACGACCGCTCGCTTCGCAGTCTCAGTCGCATGCTGCGCCTGAATCCTGCGGAGCGCATCGTCGTCAGCTATAACCGCGCGCGCATCTTCATGTACCAGGGCCGCTACAAGGATGCTATGCTTGAGCTTGATCAGGGCGCGGAAGTGGAGCCCGATCATCCTCTCTTGAGAACCTTCCGCGCGACCACGCTCTTCCGCAGCGGCCAGCCCGAGGCCGCCGTCAAGCTTTTGCAGGAAGTGCTCAAAGGCCACCCGGAGATGGACGGCATTCGTCCTCACCTGGCGATGGCCTTGAGCGCGCTGGGGCGTCATGAGGAGGCGCGCGCGCAGTTGACCGAGCGCGTTCACGAGATCGCCGAGGCCGATCACGATGTTCCTTACTGGCTCGCTTCGGCCTACGCGATGGAGGGCATGCCCGACGAAGCCTTTGAATGGCTGGAGCGCGCCATCAACCTCGGCAACGAGAACAAGCCCTGGTTTGAATCCAATCCGATCTGGGAGCCGCTGCGAAGCGATCCACGCTTCACGCAATTGATGCAGCGCATCGAACAGGGACGCGACCGGGGTGGCGGCAACACGGGGAACGATCAACGATGAAAACCTTCGTCATCGGGGATATACACGGGCGGCGCAAGCAGCTTCAAAGCCTCATCGAGCTGCTCCCGCGCGACGCCGCCCAGGACACGCTGGTCTTTCTCGGCGACCTCATCGACAGGGGGATAGACGCGCCCGGCGTCGTCTCCGATGTGCTCGCCATGCATCGTGAGAACCCCGAGCGCGTCGTCTGTCTGCGCGGCAATCACGAACAGATGCTACTCGATTGCATAGAGGAAGGGGCAACCATCTGGTTCTCGCCCGCGACGGGCGGCGAGCGCACCTTCGAGCAGTACACCGGACAACCCCTCAGGATAGAGACGCACGAGGACTTCGAGCGTGCGCGCCGCGACATCGAGAGCCACATCCCGTCTGAGCATCTGGATTTCTTTCGTTCTCTTCCGATCTTTCACGAAGACGACTATGCGATCTACGTTCACGCCGGGCTGGATCAGGGCAAGCACCCGCGCGAGACCGAATCGCACTACACCTTATGGTCGCGCGACAGGGATTTTTATACGAACTATAACGGCAAGCCCTGTGTGTTCGGCCACACGCCGACGCACTTTCTTCCGCTTCGCGGACGCCTGGGCCGCCACGGCATCTACATCTTTCACAGCGCCATCGGCATCGACACGGGCTATAACCAGAACTCACCGCTCAGTTGTCTTGAATTGCCGGAGTTCAATCTCTACCAGTCTTTCGCCGACGGGCACACGGCGACCCATCACATCACGACGCTGATCCCGGAGCCGATACGCGCCATGCGTAAAGTCGGCGGCCAATCCTGACGCCAACCGTAATTTGATTCGTTGACTCGCCGTGCGAAGGTGCGCTTCGTCGGTCTGGTGTTGGGCCAACGTATCTGGCGGGCGCTCACCCACTCGTCGTATGTATCGTCGTAGCCGAAATAGTGAATGAGAAAAAGTGATCTGGAGCGGGCGACATCAATAATGCGTCCCTTGTACCAATCGCCCTCCGACCTGACTATCACGCGCGCGCCGATTCGCTCGTCCGCCCTTCTCCCGGCGAGGGCCAGAACGGTCTGCGGGCTGAACCCTCCTGTGGTAGCAAACGTCGAGCGCTGCTCTTCGGCGAAAGCCATATCCTCGCTGGCCTGATCGTTCAACTCCGCGAGCGTTATCTCTCCATCGCTGTTGGTGTCCACGTAAGCCTTGCCTTCAAGCGCGGCGAGCAGGATTTCCGTGAACGTCCAGTTTGCGGTCGAGACCTGATTCGAGGTCGAAGAGGTCAGCACCGCGTAAGAGACGCGGCTCTCCATCCTTCTGACAGTCCTTGTGAGCGCGCCCGAGTAACAGTTGTCCAGAACTATTAAAGCCCTGTCTCCCTTGAAGTGACGCTCTATACTGTCAGGGATGGAATGGACGGCCCAGCCCTGCACACCATCATCGCCGGCATCCCAGCTTGCAAGATAAGTGTCGCCGGACTCTTCATCCTGATAGCCATGCCCCGTGTAATAGAGGAAGAGAAAATCGCCCGGGCGCGCCCTGCTCAAATGCCTGATGAGGGCGTCGTCGATGCGCTGCTCCGTGGCCTGCTCGTCGCGCAGGTAGACAATCTGTGAGGGGGGCACGCCCTCCCGCCTGAAGAATTTGACCAGCTCACGGTCGCGCCGGTTCTCCTTCGGGAACGAGTCCCACATCTCTTCGTGTTTCCATTCCAGCGTGCCGACGACGAAGACCCAAGTCCTCTCGGGTTGCCAGCCGCGCAGGGCTTCAGCACGCACCGCGACCGGGACAGCCGACATCACAAACAGCGTCGCAACGAGCAAGCCCGCGCGGCCCATGTATCCGAACAACAGATTTCGCTTCATCTTCATTCGAGCAGACCTCGCCCAACAGATTCCCGAGTGTGTAGACCGAAAGCGAATCAGATTTTGCCGGGAGGTGAATAGATAATCGGCAAAGCAGGTCAGTACCGCCAAAGGTCTCGGGCGGGTCTCAAGAGAAGGAAGGTCTCAAGCCACGCCAACACCCGCCCGGCTTAAGCAGGCGATACTGACCTCTCTTTTATGCGCGGCGTTCGAGGGTAAAGTCCGCGATGGCGCGTAGGATGCTGGTGGGTCTTCCCAGATGTTCGAGCGCCGCGCATGCTCGGGCGTGGGCGTCTTGTGCGCGCGCGTGTGAGGCTTCAATGCCGTAGAGCGACGGGTAAGTGGCCTTGCGTGCGCGCGCATCCTTGCCGGGCGTCTTGCCCAGGTCTTCAACGGTCGCCGTCACGTCCAGCAGATCGTCGGTAATCTGAAAGAGCAGTCCGAGCTGCGCGCCGTAGAGGGTGACGGCTTCAAGCTCATGGGTTTCGGCTCCGGCGATGATTGCGCCCGCGCAGACCGAGGCGCGTATCAGCGCGCCGGTCTTATGAAGATGAATGCGCTCAAGCTCGTCGCCCGCGACATCTTCGCGCGATTCGGCGGCCAGATCGTAAGCCTGGCCCGCGATCATGCCGTAGGGCGTGCCGGATGCGCGCGCCACTTCGCTGATAACGCGGACGCGCGTCGCGGCGCTCAGGCTCTCTTCCTCGGCGATGGTCTGGAAGGCAAGGGTGGAGAGCGCATCACCGGCGAGAATCGCCGTCGCTTCGTCAAAGCGTATGTGACAGGTCGGACGCCCGCGTCGCAGGTCGTCGTCGTCCATAGAAGGCAGGTCGTCGTGAATCAGCGAATAAGTATGAATCATCTCAAGCGCGCACGCGCTGTTGAGAAGCTGCCTGTCCTCTGCCCCGAAGGCGCGGCCTGCGGCGAGCAGCAGCGCGGGCCTGAGACGTTTGCCGCCCGCGAACAGGCTCCAGCGCATCGCCTGGTGGACGGCTGTGGGCTCAACCGTTTCCGCCGGGACGAGTTGATTAAGGCGGGCGTCCGTCTGCTCTCGACACTCTCGAAAGAAGTCCAGCGCCTCGCGCTTGCCCATCGCCGTCAAGGTTTCAGAAGATGCTCTCATCACCTTCCGTCCCGTCCGCTCGTTCCGTCACACGCAGCTCCGCGTCCTCATCGAATGCGCTCAGGATGGGACGGCCCTCGCCGTCGCGCAGAAGCAGCTCTATGCGCCGCTCTGCCTGATTTAGTCTCTCCTGGCATTCGCGCGAGAGGCGCACCCCGTCTTCAAACAGTTTCAGGCTCTCTTCGAGCGGCAAGTCGCCGCGCTCAAGCTCGCGCACGATCTTTTCCAAAGCCGCGAGCCCGGCCTCGAAATTTTTGCTCTGCCCTTCAGTCTTTTTCATTTCTCTCCCCGGCTCCTCCATGAGCGACGAGCTTTACGGCTTGAGGCTTTATCGCCGCCGCCTCGGCTGCTGCCCGCTATCATTGCCCTGATCATTGAGGAGCGGAATATTGGGCACGCCGCCGGGCAAGTTTCGACGTATCTCTCTTTCAAGCTCGGAACCGATGGCCGGTAAGTTCTTGGCGATGTCATCGACGATGCGCGTGGCGAGCGCGTCGTCCTTGACGGCGACGATCTTCCACTGCTCGCCGTTGCGCTGCATGGTCAACTGCACGGGTCGATCTTTGAGAGTGACATCGACGGTCGCCGCGTCTCCCTCTTCTTTGATCGCGACGACGTAGGGCACGCCCAGCGCCATGATGGGAAAAGGCCAATTGCCCGCGCGCTCCGACAACTCCTTGACGTGACGCGTGACCTCATCATGCACCTGCTGCTTGACGGCTGGGACGAGCTTCGGAACGAGTTGCTCGACCTGCTTGCGCAGCGGCGCGGTCAGCGCGGCGGCATAACGCCCGAGCGCCTTCTCCGTCACCTGCGGCACGAAGTTTTGGACGATCTTATCCGTGTCGACGATCTGGTCGAAGGCCGCCTGATCGTTGCGCTGCGACGCATCGACCAGCAGCGCCAGCGTGTAAGCGGGCCTGGTCTTGTAGCTTTGCCAGTAGAAATAACCGCCCGCGCCGAGCCCCGCGACGAGCGCGACGAGCACAATGACGACGATGAGAAGTATGCGCGCGCCGCTCGAACCGCGCTCGGGCAGGTGTGCGATCTGCCTGGCCTTTTCAAAATCGACGACGATGCGACTGCGTTTCGGGCGATCTTTCTTCTCTTCTTCAAGGGGGGCGGACATCAGTTGTTCTCCTCCTGTTCCTCTACACGGCAACGCAAAGCGCCCTGGGCCAGACGCAGATGCACGAGTTGGCCCAACTCGACACGCCGCGCATCGCGCAAGAGTCTGCCTTCATCATCCTTCGCGATCGCGTAGCCGCGCTTGAGCACCGCGAGCGGGGATAGGGCATCAAGCGAAGCCATCATCACAGCCAGCCGCGCACGCCCTTCGTCCAGCCGGGCGTTGATGGCGGCATCACGCGCCGCGCGCAACACTGCGAACCGGACACGCCCTTCGGAGACACGCGCGCCGAGTCGCGCGGGCGCGAGCCTGCACATAACAGCGTCGGCCCTGCGACGCGCACGCTGCGCCGCCCTGCTCATCAGAGTTTCGAGCCTGTGCGTCGCATCGTTCAGAGTGGCCGCGTGAGCACGCAACCTATCGCGGACATCATCGAAACCCTGCGACATCGCAGCCTCGGCCACGCGCGCGCGCCCGTCCATGAGATGAAAGCGAATGGCCCGCAGCAGATCACGCGTCAGGCTCTGGACGTAGGCTTCAAGCTCGTCTTCGCGTGCGGCGACCAGCTCGGCGGCGGCAGAAGGCGTCGGGGCGCGCACGTCCGCCGCGAAATCCGCGATGGTCGAGTCCGTCTCGTGACCCACGGCGGAGATTACAGGAATGACGGATGCGACGATGGCGCGCGCCACCTGCTCTTCGTTGAAAGACCAGAGGTCTTCGGCTGAGCCGCCGCCGCGCCCGACGATGATCGCGTCCACGCCTTCGTCCGTGCGGCCAGCCTCCAGCGCTTCCAGATGATACCTATTCAGTAGTTCGATGGCACGCGCAATCTCGCTCGCGGAGCCTTCGCCCTGCACGCGCACGGGCGCGAACAGTACGTTGACCGTGCGCGTGCGCCGCGCGATGACGTTGAGAATGTCGCGTATGGCCGCGCCGTTGGCGGAGGTGACGACGCCTATGCGTCGCGGGAAAAGCGGGAGCGGTCGCTTGCGTGCTTCATCGAAGAGACCTTCGGCGGCGAGACGGTCGCGCATCTGCTCGAAGGCGACGCGCAGCGCGCCCGCGCCGACAGGGTCTAGCCCTTCTACAGCCAGCTCATAACGCCCTTGCGGCTCGTAGACCGTGAGACGCCCGCGCGCCCTCACCTGAAGGCCGTCCGACGGGCGAAATCTTATCGCGCGGTTAGTATTGCGAAAGCAGGTGGCGCGAAGCTGCGCCGCCTCGTCCTTGATCGTGAAGTACCAGTGGCCCGAAGTGTGCGCGCGAAAGTTCGAGACCTCGCCCTCGACCCAGACGGAGGCGAAGCGCGACTCGACCGCCCCACGCACCTGTGCAGTCAACTCCGAAACCGACAGCGGGCGTCGCTCCGTCTCATCAAACAAAGAAAGAAGTAAAGGATGCGTCATCTGAAAAAAGGATGAAGGATGAAGGATGAAGGATGAAAAAGTGGCTACGTTAATTGAATCATTCAGCTAGCATTGCCACGCTTTCATCCTTCCGCCTTCATCCTTCATCCTTGCTTTTATCGTTGTCCGTTATCGCTCCTGCTTTCGTCGACCGTGACCGCAGGGCTCAGGCGCACGGATGCGCCCTCGCGGTTGATGCGCACTCTGAGACGGCGATCGCCCGCGCTCGTTGCTTCGGTGGACTCGTAAGTGATGGTGTAGGCCATGCGTAGTTGCGAGACGACATCATCGTAAGCGCGCTGTAAATCGGCCACGTACCTGATCGGATAGTAGATGCCGCCGGAGACCTCCGCGAGCTTGCGTCCCTCTTCGTCGGCCCGCGTCATCTGCGTCAGGTAGCGCGTGCGCAGAGGATCGAGCGTGACGGAGGGCGCGGGCACACTCGATTCAGGAACAAGACCCGACGGGAGATAAAGCGGGTAGAAGAGCGTTCCCGATTCGTAGATGGAATCGAGCAGGGCCCCGAAGGGGATGAAAGACCTGTTATCGTCGCCGTCGGAGAGGATGACGACCGCCGTGCGCTCGCCGCGTAACTGCTTAAGCTGCTCGACGATCACGTAAGCCAGAGTGTCATAGAGCGCGGTGGAGCCACCCGCTTCGATCTGGTTGAGCCGTTCGGAGAGGAGGCTGCGGTCGGTCGTGAAATCCGAGATGACCTGTATGTCGTCGCGAAAGCTGATGATCGCGATGCGGTCTTGCGGGCTCGCGGTGTTGAGAAAATTGCGCGCCGCCTTGCGAATAAAATCTATGCGCTCTCCGACGCTGCCCGAGACATCGAGGACGAGGACGAGGTTGAAGGGAGCGTTGGTCGGCGCAACGTCCCTGATCTTTCGCTCCTTTCCATTCTCTAAGACGGTGAAGTCGGAGGGGCCGAGGCCGCTGATGGCGCGCCCGCTCTTGTCCGTCACGCTCGCGTTCAGGCGCATCAACTGCGGCGCGGCTTCCGAGGCCACGCTGCCGGGCGCGTGTCGCTCGACGAGAGTGGGCGCGGTCTTGAGCGGCGGGAGCGTCTGCGCGTATTCGCCGAACATGCGCGGGGCGACTTTGCGTATGGCGTCGACCAGTTCGGTGTCGCCGCTGCGGACGATGGCGCGCGCCGCTTCCGTCAGGGGGCGCTCGCGCAAGTCCGGCGGAACCATGTTCGGGTCAACGTTGAAGAGAATGACGCCGCGCTGCGTGGCGAAGTCCAGACGGACGCGCAACTCCTTGTCGGCCTTCTTATCGCCGACCCGGCCGGAGATCGCGTACCAGCCTCCGGCTTTCTCCTTGACCGCAGGCAATTCGACATCGCTGAAAAAGCGCGGGCGGCTGGCCTCCCAGAGAAAGCTGTACTGGACGGAATCGAGCGGCACGTTGCCCAGGATCGTCCCGGTGTTGGTGCGGACTTCAGCCGACGCGACGTTGCCGACCACATCGACGGCCCCGGCCTCGCTCTCGACATGCACTTTCGTTCGCTCGGGCACGCGCACGGTCAGGTCTATGCGATCGCGCTCGCTGCGCGGGCGCACGTCTATCGCGATGACGGCTCCGCTGGCTTTCGTCGTGATGTCACTTTCGAGGACGGGAGCGCCAGGCGATTCGGCCTTGATCGAAACCTTGCCCTGCTGTTCGGCCGAGGCCAGCACGCGGACGCGCCCGTTGCGATTCCTGATCGTGATCTCCGCCTTGTCCGAGGCGGTCAGGTCGCGCTCGATGGCTTGGGCCCAACACGTCGCGGGCGCAGCAGCCAGACCGAACGCCAGCGCCGCTAAGACAGGGAGGAGGAACGAGAGAGCAGATGTCAGATGCCTGATGTTAGATGATAGTAAAGGCATCCGAACTAACATCCGGCATCTGACATCCAACATCTGTGCTTTCATCCCTTCTTTCTATGATGGGTTGCGGACGCGTTGTGCGGCCAGCGCAAGCTCGCGCGCGCGCGGGAGCAGGTCAATGCCGCGAGCGATTTGCGGGTCATCGCTGTTGAAGACCTGCAAGGCTGTGATCGCGCCGAAGGCGGCGGTCGCCAGATCATAACGCAGCCGCAGCTCTATATAAGCGCGGTCGCGGTCGAGCTGCGCCGGGGTCAGTTTGTAAGACGGATGGCTGGCGACGAAATCCTTGAAGGCTTTGTAGAGCGCATCCGTGACGGGGAAATCCACAGCCTTCAGATCATGATTGAAATCAATCGGACGCTGCACCTTGTAGGCATCCATCCCAGAGACGCGCCCGGCCGTCAACTCAAGCGCAAAGGCGAAGACGGGATCGACGAGGCGCTGCTGCGCGGCTGTAGGGATGCGCGGGCTGACCAGTTCGTCGGGCGTGATGCCGCCGCCGCCGTAAACCGTGCGGCCAGTGTCGGTGCGGCTTTCCTGGCCGACGGGCCGGGGCGGCGCGGCGTTGCGCGTGTCGGCATTGAGCGAGCCGCCGCGCGTGTAGTAATCGTAGAAACCGGCGTTGGTATAGTCGCGTTGAATCAGGCGGCCCGAAGGCGTGTAATACTTGGCGATGGTGAGCAGCAGAGCCGAGCCGTAGCCGACCTGGAAAGGAAGCTGGACGAGCCCTTTGCCGAAGCTGGTCTCGCCGACGATGAGCGCGCGGTCGTGATCCTGAAGAGCACCGGCGACGATCTCAGCCGCCGAGGCAGTATAGCGATCGACGAGTACGACGAGCGGGGTCATGTCGGGCGTTTCGTTGATCGCGTCGTATCTTTCGGAGCTACCTTCGATGCGCCCCTTCTGGGTGACGATCAACTGGCCTCTGTGCAGGAAGGTGTTGGCGACGCGCACGGCCTGTATGAGCAGCCCGCCGCGATTGCTTCTGAGGTCTAGGACGAGCATCTTCATGCCCTGCGCCTGCAACTGGTCGAGCGCCGCGCCGAACTCGTCGGCGGTCGTGAGATTGAAGCCGCCCGTCATCGCCACGTAGCCGACGCCGGGGCGAAGCATATACGCCTCCGGGATGGAAGGCTGCGGCACGGCGTCGCGCGTGATCTGAACGGTTTCGACCTTTCCATTCGGATGCTCAACCGTCACCTTGACGGTCGAGCCGCGTGGGCCCAGGAGGTGCTTGCGCACCTCCGGGTAGGGCTTGCCGCGCATGGACTTGCCGTCCACCTCGACGATGTGATCGCCGAAGCGCAATCCAGCGCGATGTGCCGGGGCGTTCTCGAACGTCGCGCGAATGTAGGTCTCGACCCGTTCGCCTTCGGTCAGGTCGCCGATGGTCGCACCGATGCCGAAATACTCCGAGCGCTGCTCGGTGCGAAACGCCTCGAACTCCGCCGCGTCGAAATAATCGGAGTGCGGGTCGAGCGTGCGCAGCATGCTCGTGATCGAAGACTTGAAGACGGCGTTATAGTCCAGCTTGGGCCCGTCAACATAGTTCTCCTGAATGACCGTTAAAGCCTCTGCGAGATCGCGCTCGATGTTGGCGGTGGAGGCGGGCGCAGAAGAAGAGCGAGGGGCGCGGCCCCCACGGGTCGGAGCGTCGGGCGCACCGCCTCTCGCGGGCTGCGACGAGCTGCTCTGCTGGGCGTTAATAAGGGCGGGGAGCGAAAGAGCGATTATGAGTAAAAAGCTCCAGACCGTAGACCATCTGATTCTCACGCGCAACTCTCCTTCGTGATCGTCCATGTAAGACGTAATTGTTCGATTAATTCACTGCCGACGACGCTCGCGGGCACTCGCTTGCAGGCTTATGCATCAGGATACCACGGACGGGAGCAGAAGATGAACGGGAGAAAGGGCTGGCGCAAAGCAAACGATTGCGCCAGCCCGTAGCGGTTTCGGCATGATCGCCGGGGAATCGAGCCCTTCGGGCACAACCCGAAAGGGGAAGCGCTCTATCCGGTCGTTTCGACGAGATTCGATTTGTAGGTTGTATTAGTCAGGCGGTCGTTCAAAACCACATAGACCCAGCTCGGGGGAACGACATTGCTCTCAAGGGCGAACCACAGCTTGGTCAGGTCTGTGTTGCTGCCCACCGCACAAAACCCGTAGAGCCGCTTCCCGCTCTGATCGAATATCTCGACCCAGGTGCGCGCGGAGTTTGTGTTTTTGCCGCAGGGCGGCAGATTGGGCGAAGGAGCGAAAAGCGTGTTCGGGTATTCCTGGTAATTATCTATGGAGAGATTGAAGCGCGTCCACTGTTTGCCGTCCTGCTGGAAAACGTCCTGGCCGACTAAGAAAGCGACGGGGTTGGGTAATTTCGGTCGCGGTTCCTGCGGCACGGCCAAAACGGCCTGCGTGGCCTGCATCAAGAGAACGAGCGTGAATAAAAAGACCGAAGCCTTCTTTCTGGTCGTGAAGCTCATGGGCTGTTCCTTTCCGGCTGGGGGGTGGTAGTTCGGAAACTGATCCGTCCGTTCCAGATCAATGGATGGGCCGCGCCTGACTTCCTCGGGCCATAGTTGAAAACAGCACTTATCTATTCCAATTCGGGAGTGAAGTCAATAGCCCGATTGATGAGAGAGCGCGCGAGGCCGGGGATGATTTTCCCCCTCGTGCCTCAGCAGCTATAACACTTCACTTCGGGCCAGATTTCTTTGAGCGGCGCGCGCGGGCGGCGGCAGATAAAGATCGGCAGGTTGTTTTCGTAAGGCATGACATACTCGTTGGTGAAGGTCGCCGCCTGTTCCGCTTCGGCATAGACTTTCCTTATATCGCCGGGTCGCTCCCCGACCGTGATGAGCACTTCGCCCGTGTAATCCCTCGGCCCCCAGAGGAAATAGTTCTGGTGCTTGCCGATCGCTTTCGGCAGCCCGTACTTTGCGCCGAAGAGATCGATCGCGCCCGCTTCTCCGAAGTTACGCGCGTAGATGGCGCACTTGGCCCGCTCATCCGGCGGAAGACTGTGATAGACCTCTGCGACCACCTTGACCATCTCTTCCCACCCGAACATATCGGCGTAATGCTGCGGCAGCTTACCCATCGTCAGCTTCTCGGTCTTGACGCCGCTAAAGCCCAGCGCCCTCGCGTAACGGATGTAGGTCTCGATGGGAAGGATGGGCAGCGTGAGCGGCGCAGTGATCGCGCCGCCCGCAACCAGCAGGCAGACCGTCAAGGGCCTGAGCCAGCCCCAGCTTCGCTCGCGTATCAAGCTCTCGATGAGACAAGCGCCCGGCGCTAAGAGCACCGGATAGATCGGCGCGAGATAATAGACCTTGCCGTGCAGGATGACGAAGAGCAGAAACATGACGACGTAAATCCAACCGAGCAGCCGGTAGGGTTTGCCTTCGTCCGTGAAGAAGTAGTAATAGAGCCCAGCCAGCCAGATGGGAACCGTCAGCGGGTGCGTCATGAGAAGCTGCCCCTTGACGAATTCCCACAGGGAGAACGGGATGTTCTGGTTCTTCTCGGCGTTTCGCAGGACTTCGATGGTGGCCCAATCGTGCCTGATCTCCCAGATAATATTGGGCAGGAAAATCAACAGCGCGACGAGGCCGCCGAGCCATAGCCACTTGCTCTTGAGATAACGCCGGGCCGGAGTGAGCAGCAGACCTGCGGCCACGCCCGCGCCGAAAAAGAGCGTCGTGTGCTTGTTCATCAACCCCAGGCCCGCCACCACGCCGAAGAGCAGCCACAGGCGCTCTCGATCTCTCTTGAGGATGAGAATCAGAAGGTACGCCCCGAGCGTCCAGAAGAGCGGCTCGAACGCGTTCATCGTGAGCACGGTCTGTAGATAAAGATAGATCGGCAGGATAATCACGGACAGGCAGGCGAGGAGGATAGCGAAGCGCCCTCCGCCAAGCTCGCGCACTATCAAGCCGGTCACGTAGACGAGCAGAGCGCCCGCCACCGCTGGAAAGAAACGGACGGCAAACAGCGAATCGCCCATCAGAGCGCGCGAGCCCCAGGCCACCAGCGCGATCAAAGGCGACTGGTCAACATATCCCCAGTCCAAGTGCTCGCCGCACGCCAGATAGTACATCTCGTCGCGGAAATAACCGTAGTTGTGATTGGTCGCGAAATGCAGCAGGAGCTTGAACAACGCAAGATAAAAGATGAGTGCCCGCTCGCCTGAAAAAGTCTCTCGGGTCAAGGCTCTTTTCATCACTCTTCCCTCTTCAAAACTTAATGAATACGCCCGCTTCGTTCTTAATAAGACGCGCCACAGGGCCATTCCGTTAGCAGGGATCACAGGTCAGTGCCGCCTGCTTAAGCCGGGCGGGTCATGACGCGACGACGACACGCCCGAGACCATTGGCGGGACTGACCTCGGGTTTTACGTTGATCGTCTTCTCTGCTCCTTGATTCTGCGCAGCACGATGAGGCCGATGCCGGACATGATGCACGCACCGCCGAGCACCGTTCGCCATGACAATTTCTCATCCAGCACGAGCATCCCCAGCACGACGGCGATCAAGGGCGTGACCAGCGAGATCATCATCGTCTTCGTCACGTCCATATTTCTGACCAGCCAGTAATAGAGAAGAAAGGCCACGACCGAGCCGACCAGAACCAAGTAAAAGAGCGAGACGAAGGCCATCGGCGTCCAGTGGAATTTGAGCGGATTTCCTTCGACGAGGATTCCGATGATGAGGAGCGGAATGAGTCCCGCGATCATCTGACCCGAAGCGAGCATGGCCGGGTCTAGATGCCCGCCCCTGGCCTTGACGAGCACGTTGGAGTAAGCCGCGCCGAACGCGCCCGCGACGATCGCCGCGCTGCCCCACAAGGCGCGCGGCCCCTCAACGCTCAACTGGTTGGAAAAGATCACGCCCACGCCGAACACGCCCAGGGCCACGCCGAAGACCTTGGCGAGCGTCAGGCGCTCAGCCGGGAGATGTATGTGCGCGATCAGGAGCCCGAAGGCCGGGATGGTCGTTTGCAGCAGCGCCGCGAGCCCCGAAGGAATATACTGCTCGCCCCAAAAGAGCAGCCCGTAATTTAACGCGAAGGAGAGCACGCCCGTCGCCGCCATCAAGGCCCAATCGCCGGGAGCGCGCGGCAGCGGGCGGCCTCGCATGAAGACGATCGAGAGCAGTATCAATGATGAGATGACGAACCTGATCCCGGCGAAACTGACCGGCGGCAGATCATTGAGTCCGATCTTAATGAACAACCAGGTCGAGCCCCAGATCACACACAGCAGCAGCCAGACGATGCGTGCTCTCATCCTTCATCCTTGCCTTGAACGATGCCGAAGGCCCTGACGGGAAACGTGCCGAAGCTTTTGACTTTGACGGGGACGGCGAAAAACCTGAAGCCATGGTCGGGAAGCGCGTCCAGATGACAGAGATGCTCGACGATGGGGATGTTGGCTTTGAGTAGGATGGAATGCGCCGGGCGGTTGAGGTCTGCGGTGTCGTCTATGTTGAGCGAGTCTATGCCGACGAGCCTCGCGCCCGCGTTAACGAGAAACTGCGCCGCATCCATAGTCAGAAAGGGATGCCCCTCGAAATAGCTATCGCTTCCCCAGTGCGCGTCCCAACCCGTATGCACCAGCACGGCCTTGCCTTTGACATCAACCTCGCCGAAACGTGAGGCGTCAATGCTGCGCCCTGTGAACCCTTGCGCGCGAATGCAGATGCCTTCGAGGTCGGCCATTGACGAGAGCGGTAGTTCCGAGAGGTCTCGTCCGTCCTCGTATCTGTGATAAGGCGAATCCAGATACGTCCCGGTGTTGGCGACCATCTCTATGCGCCCGATGTGAAACTCCGTGCCCGGCGCGTAAACCCTGCGCGACTCTTCGCGGCTCAGATGATCGGAGATGACGGGCGCGGGCAATCCCCTGTAAGTGATCATGCCGTGCTCGACGCTGTGGCTCACGTCAACGTATACGCGCCCGTCCGCTTCGCTCTGTTTCATAACCCTTCCCTCTCTCTTTTCGGAGGCGCGCCGCGCGCTAGGCTTGACCGAACATGCGCTTCATCTCCGGCTTGACCCACTGGATGATGAGCGGGATGGTGATGGGCCACAGACAGCAACTGGTCATGCCGATGGCGATCAGCACAATCCCGAAAATCCATCCCCATGATTTACCTTTGAGGAAAGGCCCCATCGCGTAAGGGATAACGAATACCAGTCCGACGCCGAGAAAGATTATCCCCTGAATGGTTAATTCCTCCGCCTCTCGACCTCTGGCGTAGCCGCGCGGCCCGAGCAACAGAAGCGCTGCGCCCATCACGGCGACGAACAGGTAGAGCAGGGCCATCAGCACGCAGTAAGCGACGAACCACTTCCAGACCTTGCGCGTCTGTTCCGTCTCCTGCGGCGCTTGGCCCAACTGTTCGGCGGGAAAGCCCGGCGCGTAGACCTGCTCACCGGCGGGGATGGAGACATATGCCTGCTGAGGCAGGTCTTGGAAAGAGAGGCCGCAGCGTTTGCACGCCCCTGGCGCTCCCCAGTTGACCAGACCGCATTGAGGACACTTGATACTATTCATGAGTTTTTAGTCTCTCGTGGTTAATGGCCGCGCGGCTCGAAGAACAGGATGTAGATGGCCTGTAGGACGCCGATCATGAGGCCGATCACCGCGCCGAACATTTCAATCGTCTTCAGGTGTTGCTGCGCGACGGAGAGCACGAGCGCTTCGAGCTTCTCCGTCGGGTAATCGACGACCTTGCGGCGCACGATGCCGCCGACATCAAACTCCGCGATGGCCGAGGGCAGCCGCTCGCGCGCCGCCTGCGTGATGCCCTCCGTGAGCGCCGAGGAGGCGCGCTGGATGGCCGCGTCCGAGACGTGGTCGGAGAGGCGTCCGATGGGCGTCGAGAGCAGTCGTTCGATCTGCGCGTGCAGCACGGCGTTGACGGCGCGCGCAGTCTCTTCGCGGGCGAGCACGCCGAGCAGGCCCGTCGCCAGAAAGCTTTTCAGGCGCGGCGCGCTCTCTGGACTGACGTGTTGCAGCAGGGCGCGCAGGCTGTGCGGGCGCAGGTTGGCGAGGGCATCGGCGGCGTAAGCCGAGACGGAAGACTGAAGCTCTGGACTTCGGGCGAGCATGAGGACGCGCTCCGAGACTTGATCTTTGATCATTTCGAGCTTGTCGGGCGCGATCTGCCCGACAAGCTCATTGACGGGACGCGCGAGCACGTTATCGATCGTCGTGTTCAGGAACTCTTCCGCCTGCTGCTCGAAGGCTTCGCCGTGCAGGAACTCTTCGACGCGGCGCGGCAAGGTCTTGTTGACCATCTCGTCAACTTCCGAATGGATGCGCTCGCGCGAGATGAAAATCTTCTTGAAGAAGGAGAGCTGCGCGTAATAGTCGTCCACCTCGCGCTTGATGAGTCCCCCGATCTGCGCGCGCGTCCCCCTGCTCGTCGCTATCTCCGCCAGGTGATGAACGATCGGCGCGACCTCACGATCAACCCTCTCCTTGATGAGCGCGACCGTCTCATGCGTGAAGATTTCGGCGAGCGTCGCCTGGCTGCGGGCCAAATCTTCGAGGCGCGTGCCGACGAAGTCGCGCACCTTGCGCTCGAACTCCGCTTCGGTGACGAGCCCTTGAAAGCGCTCTTCGAGGAAGCTAATCGCCTGCTCGAAGGTCTCGCGGCTCACGGCTTCGTGCAAACGAGTGGCGAGCACTTCGTCCACGCGGCGGTCAATAAAGTCTGTGATCGCGGCGGCTGTTTCTTCGCCCTTGAGGATGTCGGCGATGTAGTCGGCGAGCCTCAGTTGCAGCGCGGAGATGGCATCGAGGACGGGCGCGCGTGCGGCGGTCGGCAGCGCTTCGATCAGAGAGGGATAGGTCGTGTTGAGCAGGTCGTTCGTGTAAGAGGTGATGAAGCTCTCGACCTTGCGATGAAAGAAGTCGGCCTCGAAGAGGGCTTCGAGGACTGTCTCCTGCGAGACAAGCTCGTTGCCGACGGCATTGCCGATGGTCTGGGCCAATCGCTCGCGGTGGCGCGGGATCATCCCTTGCGGCCAGACCGTGACCCCAAACAACTTGACGGGACGATACGGGCGGAAGAGCATGCGAATTGCCAGCCATGCCGCACCGTAACCATGTATCGTTGCGATCAAAACCCAGGCGATCGCAATCAAATATCTTTTGACATCAGGGTCTATGGCGAGCGTCTCCTCCCGGCACGGCGCGCGAACGTTGACAACGCTACCGCGAATGCTAAACGTACCGGGCGAAGCGCGTCAAATCCAAAAGGTCTTACTTATTAACATCCAGGATGCGCCCGCCGCGCTCTGTGGCGAGGGCGTAGTTGGGAAGCACGCGGAAGGCCGTGAGCCCGACGGCCACGCGGTCGCCCACCTTCAGGCGCGTCATCGCGGCCTCCGGCTTCGGGCGTGTGACGATGATGGGAATGCCTGTATGACGCTCGGTCGTGGTGAGGGCGACGTTGTAGAGCGGCGGGTCGCCTGCCACCGCTGGCTGACGGGCGATGAGGTCTAACCGCAGCGTGATGCGCTCGTAAGCGCCGACGAAGCTGATCTCTTCAATCACGCCATTACTCAGGCGGCGACACCCAGGGGGCAGCGTGCCGGTTCTGCTCAGGTGAACATCTTCGGGACGAAAGACGAGCTTGATGGCCTGGCCTTCACGGAACCTCTCGGTCTCTTCCTGCGCCGGAATCTGTGCCGTGCCGATCTCCACCATCCCGTGACTGATGACTCCGAGCAGCAGGTTGGCAGCGCCGAGAAACGTCGCGACATACTCCGTCTCAGGACGGTTGTAGACCTGATCGGGCGTGCCTATCTGTTCGAGGCGTCCGGCGTTGAGGACGGCGATGCGGTCGCCCAGCTCAAGCGCTTCCTCCTGATCGTGCGTGATAAAGAGCGCGGGCACGTTGACCTGCTTGAGCAGGTTGTGAATCTCGCGGCGCAGGCGCACGCGCGTCTGCGCATCGAGCGCGCCGAAGGGCTCGTCAAACAGGAGCATCTGCGGCTTGTAGGCGAGCGTGCGCGCGATCGCCACGCGCTGCTGCTGGCCGCCCGAGAGTTGCGAGGGATATTTCTTGCGATGCTCTTCGAGGCGCACGAGCGTGATGAGATGATCCAGGGTCTCCTTGATCTCGCGGCGCGGGCGATGGCGTATGCGCAGGCCGTAAGTAATATTCTGCTCGACGGTCATGCGCGGGAAGAGCGCGTAGGATTGAAAGATGACGCCGACGCCGCGCTCGCGCGCGGGCAACTCCGTGACATCCTGCCCGTGAAGAATAACGCGGCCCGTGTCCGGCTCTTCGAGCCCGGCGATGATGCGCAGGATGGTGGTCTTGCCGCTGCCCGATGCGCCCAGCAGCACGAGCGATTCCCCTTCGGCGACATCGAAGTCTATATCTTCGAGGACGACCGTGCCGCGAAAGCTTTTGCTGACGCTGCGCACGCTCGCGGCATACTCCGTCGGGCGCGCCTTTTCATCGGCCTGCGCTCCCGCCGACCCGTCCGCACCGCCGAAGATGCTGTTGATCTCTTCCCGTTGCATAAGCCGTGCCCTTACTCCGTGTCCAGCCAGTCGCGCGTGAAGAAAAGAATACTGAAGATAAAGAAAGAGAAGAGCGCGAGGACAATGGCGACGGCGTTGGCTGCTTCGACCTGCCCCTCGTTGAACTTGGCGAAGATATACAACGGCGCGGTCTGCGTGTGAAGGGCCAGATTGCCGGAAACGAGTATGGTCGAGCCGAACTCGCCGACGGCGCGCGCAAACGTGAGCAGTGCCCCGGTCACGATCGCCCCGCGCAGGCTCGGCAGCGTGACGTGCCAGAACGTCTGCCAGCGTGTCGCGCCGATGGTTGACGAAGCCTCTTCGAGCGAGCGGTTCATCGTATCGAAGACCGACATCAGAACCCCGAACGCCAGGGGGAACGTGACGAAGATATTGGCGATCACGATGGCCCAGGGCGTAAACATCAACTGCCAGCCGTAGGGCGCGATCAGTCTTCCCAAAACTCCGTAAGGCCCCCACAGCAGCAGCAGCGCGAAGCCCGCGACGGCGGTCGGAATCGCCGTCGGCAGCGAGATCGTCACGATCAGCGCCGTGCGTCCCCAGAACATATAGCGCGAGAGGACGTAGGCGGCAAACAATCCGAAGAGGACGTTGAAGAGCGTCGCCCAGAAGCTCGTCACCATCGAAAGCTTGAGCGCGAAGATGGCCTCCGGCGCAGTCAACGCTGCCCAGAAACTTCCCAGGCCCTTGCTCGTCCCGAAGATAAAGATCGAAGCGAGCGGCAGAAACACCAGCGGCAGCATCATCCCTATCATCGCCGTGATGCTCAAAGGCCGCACGACATCGAAGCCCCGCACATGCCTCATTCTTGAAAGCGCTGCACTCATAAGAACACACTCATCACTGTTTTTTCTGCGCCTGGTCGCGCCAGACCTTCTCGATGATCTCCGGGTAAGCGCGAGCCCAGCCGCCGAGGTCGCCGACGGTAAAAGGCATGCTGATTTTGGCGAACTCCTTGTTGGCGTCGTTTAGGGCTTCATTGGTGACGGAGCGGAAATGGTACTGGACGAAGGCGCGTTGCGCGTCTTCGCTCCAAAGGTACTGGATGAAGGCATCTATGACGGGGCGTTCATCCGGCGTCACGTTGCGGTCGATGACTGCCGCCGGGTGCTCGCTGAAGATGGTCGCTTCGGGGACGACGATCTCGACGGCTGCATTCGCCTGCTTCATCATCAACGCGTCCAGCTCGTAGGTGATGAGCGCGTCTCCGAACCCGGTCTCAAACTGCGTGCGCGCCTCGCGCGCGGAGCCGGGCGTGGAGATGACGTTTCGCCAGACGGCCTTGAGAGTTTCCACGGCGCGTGTCTGATCGCGCGCGCCCGTCTGCTTCTCGGACTTGATCAACTCCGAGCCGTAGATGGCGAGCACAGACCACATCGCGCCGCCAGAGCTGACGGGGTCTGGGTGAATCAGCTTGACGCCCGGCTTGCCGAGGTCAGCGAAATCGCGTATGCCCTGCGGATTCCCTTTGCGTACGAGAATGACGAAGGGCGTTTTGTTGACGATGCCGCGATTGGGCAAAGCCTGCCAGTCGGAGGTGACCGCGCCGCCCTGCTTGAGACGATCAACGTCGCGCTCGATGGAAAGAATCGCGATGTCCGCGCCGACGCCCTGAAGAATCTGGTTCGTCACCGTCTCCGACCCGGCAAACGAAGAGGTGAAGCGCACGTCTTCGCCGTGCTCCTGCTTCCACTTGGCGACGAAGGCGGGGAAGATGGCCTTCTCCAGCGATTCCTTCATCACCGAAAAACCGTAAACGGTAATGTTGCGCCCGCCCGCACCACTATTCGGAGCCTGCGGCAGGCAACCAATGAAAAGCAGAGAGAGCAAGACGAGCACAGGCAGCACACGCCACGCTCCGCTGTGACGTGATCTTTTGTCGGCAGGTATCTGTTTTCTCAATCCGCCCTCCAGCTATCACCTGTTTGATCGTCAGTCGTGAAAAGGCATTCGCGTCGTGCGTCCGGCCTCAGGCTCAAAGACGTATCCTGTAGGTCGCGCCGATAACATTGAGATCGCCGGGGCGGCTGCGCCCGTCGTTCTGCCTCATATAATAAAAGTCGCCCGTAAAATGCTTGTTAAATCTGCGACTCAAGCCGACCGCGAAACGGTTGCGCACCCACTCGTCAAAGCTCCAATCATAGAAGACTTCGTCGGAGACGAATAGTTGCAGCGCGGTCTCTCGGAATTTCACCGGATGCTCAAGCTGAAGTCGATTCCGGTAGCGCGTCGAATCCAGTGGCGTACGCACGCGCCGCTCAAACGTATTGCGATCACTAAGCACGAACTTTCCCAGGGGCACGCGAAGCGTCGCGGCGAAGCTGAGCCGGTTCTCATCGCTCTTGCGATTGGCTGCCGGACGCATCACGATATTCTGATAGCTCGGAGAGAGCGTCAGATATTTTCCCACCTTGAAGGAAAAAGCGATGCCGACGCGCCTGTCCACCAGATGTGTCACGTCGCGTCCGAAGCGCCAGGTTCCGGTCAAGATGAAGTCAATCTCCTTGTTGAGCGGAACGGCGACCTGCACATCGTTCCACTGCTGTGTATCTTCCTTCACGACGGGCGCGCTGACCTGCGCCGAAACGCCCAGAGCCGCGACGCAAATAAAAGTGAGAGCCAGCAGCATGCCTGGCGACCGATTTTTGGGTAGACTTATCCGCATCAGGAATTTAAACATCCAGTATTCCGGTTACTTGAGACCTTCTTATACTCTTTTACTTTGCTAGGGTGAGCATCTCTATAGCACATCTTTAAAATTTCGGGAAGCCTTTTCGGCGGGTCGTGAGGTCGTCGGTCTACGCTCAAAGGTCTGGAATCATGCTCCT
This sequence comes from Pyrinomonadaceae bacterium, assembly GCA_036522655.1. Classification (GTDB taxonomy): domain Bacteria; phylum Acidobacteriota; class Blastocatellia; order Pyrinomonadales; family Pyrinomonadaceae; genus DASQYE01. The sequence goes on from DATDFK010000043.1 coordinate 77,055, forward strand.
TCGTTCGTCGCCGGCCGAAGCTCTCTCAGGAGATTGGCGGTCGCCTCCGCCCTCTCCTCCCAAGCCGCCGCCACTGCTCCGAGCGTCTCGCGGCGAAGCCGGTGACGCTCGGCCCAGCGCGAAGCTTCTTCGGCGAGCCATTCAAGGACTGCCGGTGCGTCCTGGCCCAGGAGCGCTCTGAGTATGAACTTGCGCTCGCCAAGTCTGAGCCCCAGCCCGAGCCCCTGCGCGGCCCGCGTCAGGTCTGAGCGCACCAGAATCATCCCGCTGCGCACGGGAGCCAGCAGCGACTGCAAGAACTCTCCGCCCTCATCGCGGCGCGGGTCAAACACTCGCGGCGCATCGCGCAGGTGCAGCGGCAACTGCGTTTGTCTTCCGGCCGCCTGCGCCTCACTCCTGAGCGCCTGCGCCAACAACTCTCCCCAGCGGCGATAAAACGGCGCGGCGACATCAGAGACCTTATCCAGATAGACCGGCAGCCAGCTCAACAGATGCTCCCACAGGTACGCCCTGCGCGCCCTGTTCCAACCCGCGCGCCGCGCCGCGTCGCTCTCGCCTTCCTCCATCTCGACCAGGCGCGCATACAGTGCCAGCATCAACGCGAGATGATCGGGCTCGGCGGGCGGCGTCTCTCCCAGAGCGCGCCAGAAACCACCTATACGGTCACGCGCCTCGCCGCCCATCATCCCTTCCGGGCCCAGGTAAACGGACGCATAAGGATAAAGTTGAAAGACGAACAACTCCGTGTACTCGTCAGCGCCCGCGATGGGCCCAAGCTCCAAAGCCTCAGCTACACGCACAGACTCCGCCACCGGAGGCTCGGCCAAAACAGCGAGTGCGCGGAAGAGTTCCATCAATACCATCTCGGATTTGAGATTTGAGATTTTGGATTAACGATTCGTCCGTCTTGAACTTTGGAAGCGAGCTATCAAGCCCTGTCGCGCGCCAATCCAAAATCTCAAATTTCAAATCTCAAATCCAAAATTGAAGCCGCCTTATGTTACGCCAGTTACTCCACGTTAATCTGCGCCCACCAGTTCTTCCTGGTCGGGGAGGCGATAAAATTCGCGCGCCGGTTTGAGAGGTCGTAACAGCCAGTAGGGTCTGCGAGTGCCGTCGGGAGACGATGTGTCTGCGGGGCGAGTCATCGTCAGCCATCGATTGTAGACCTCGCGCGATTTGTGTGTATCGACTGAGATGTCGCCGTATCTGTCAAGGGGCGCGGCGCGCTTGACGCGCACGGCCTGATGCCAGCAGTGCATGCCGGAGACGGGGTCTGGATGCACGGGGAAGGTCAGGTTCTGATGGACGCCAACGTCCGCCCACCAGATGCGCAGCGTGTCCGCGTCGGTTGACTCGTAGGGCGCAACGCCCCGCTCGCGTTTCATTCCCCACACGTTTCCCTGATGATCGAGCGAGACGGTCGCCATCATCTGTCGCTGCCCTTCGTCCTTCAGTTTCCAGCGTCCCATGTGATGACTGCACGCGACGACGCCGGGGCGAATGCCCTCCGTCACCCATGCGCGGACGACGAAGTGGCCGATCTCTGTTTCGACGCGAACGAGGTCGCCCGTGCCGAGGCCCAGTCGAGACGCATGGCTCGGGTGAATCCAGAGAGGATTGGTGTGCGCGATTTCATCCAGCCATTTGGCGTTGGCGCTGCGCGTATGAATCTGTACGGGAAGGCGGAAGGTGGAGATGAGAACCGCCTGGTCTTCCGCGAGCGATTCGGGATGAACGTGGCTTCTGATGTAAGTCGGCAGCGCGTATTCGGGCCAGCCCCAACGGGCAAGCGTGTGCGAATAAAACTCCAGGCGACCGCTCGGCGTCGGGAAGCCGCGAAGAACGCGGTCGTCAACCTGGACGCCGACGAGCCTTCGGCCTTCCTCATCCGGGTCAGGGCTGGGAACAGGGACGACGTTCGTCGAATCGGGCTTCGGCGCTCGCGTGTAAACGCGCCCGAACCTGTCCGAGCGCACGTCTTCAAGCTCAGCCTCCGGCACAACCTCTTCGTAAACCGCGCCGACCTTCTTGCGCACTTCAAAGGCCCCGTAGCGTCGCATGTACTCAAGCGGCGTCAAGCCTTCCGTCGCAGCCCGCTCCGGCAGGCCCGGCACGGAATGCTCAAAGATGTAGCCGTAGTATTCGTCAACGCCGAGACGTTGGCCCGGCTGCTTTTTGGATTCGACGAACCGGCGTATGCCCAAGTCGCCTTCGGGGTCGATGCGCCATGACAACTCAAGCCAGAACTCGTTCTCCTCCCAGACCTCGCCGGGATTGATCTGGCGCGTATCCTTGACGGGCGCACCCGTGCGCTCATGCGCGGCGCGCAGCACCGGCTGGCGAAAGCCTATCCACTGCGCATCGTGCGTCTCGTAGGAATGCAGGTCGTGGCGTTCCGACCCGTGGCCCATCGGCAGAATGTAATCGGCGAAGTAAGAGGTCTCGTTCCACGTCGGCGTCAAGGCCACGTAACAACCGACGAGGCTCTCGTCCGTTAAAGCCTCCACCCAGGAGAAGCCGTCGGGGTTAGTCCACACAGGGTTATACACGCGCGTGAAATAGACATCGAGCTTGCCGCGTCCGTCCTTCAAAAAGTGCGGCAGCAGATATGACATCTCGTTCATCCCGAGCGGATACTCCCTAGGCCAGGTCAGCTCGTTCCAGGCATTCGGGTGCGGCGGCGTGTAGATGGGCTTCGGGACAAACTTGTTCCAGGCGTTCGGGAAGACGCCGCCTTCAGTTGCGATTGCTCCCAGCAGCGCATTCAACATCAGAAGCGAGCGCGCCACCTGCCAGCCGCCGCTGTTTCCGGCTGCGGCGCTCCGCCAGTTGTGACTGCTGAAGCGAGTCCCGGCGGTGGAAACCACACGCGCAATCTCTTCGATCACTTGCGCGTCAACGCCCGATTCCCGCGCCGCGAACTCGAAGGTATAGCTGCTGTAGAGTTCTTTCAACACGCGCTCGAAGTTCTCGAAGCTGGTCTCGATTTCCGGGCGCTCGACCGCCATGTACTCTTCCCAGTTCCACCAGCGGCGCACGAATTCTCGATGATAGAGTTCGTGCTTGATGAGGTAGTTGGCTATCGCGAGCAGGATGGCGGCTTCCGAGCCGGGAATCGGCGAGACCCAGTAGTCGGCATGCGTCGCCGTGTTAGAGAGCCGCGTGTCGAAGACGATCAGCTTCGCGCCCGCAGCTTTCGCTTCAATCACGCGCTGCGCGTGCGGGTTAAAGTAGTGGCCCGTTTCCAGGTGCGAGCTGATGAGCAGGATGACTCCGGCATTGGCATGGTCTGGGCTCGGACGATCAAGCCCCATCCAGTATTGATAACCGGCGCGACTGCCGGACGAGCACACGTTAGTGTGCGAGTTGTGACCGTCCACACCCCACGCCGCAAGTATTCTCTCCGTGAACCCATCTTCGCCCGGACGCCCGACGTGATACATGATCTCGTTGCGCCGCCCTTCGGTGATCGCCCGGCGAATGCGCGCGCTGATGTCGTCGAGGGCTTCATCCCAGGAGACGCGGGCCCACTTGCCCTCGCCGCGACGCCCCACACGTTTGAGCGGATAAAGAATACGGTCGGGGTCTGTGATCTGGTTCAGGGTCGCGGGGCCTTTGGCACAGTTGCGCCCGCGCGAGCCCGGATGCTCCGGGTTGCCCTCGAACTTCTGTACCTGCAAGCTCTCCTTATCGACGTAGGCCAGGAGCCCGCACGCCGACTCGCAGTTGAAACAAGTCGTCGGCACGAGCATATAGCGACGCTCTTTCCTCTCCGGCCAACTCCTTGAATCAAGCTCTACCCAATCATCCCAGCGCTCCTTCGGCGGGAAGGCGGCGAGATGGATACGGCTGGGCCCAGGATAAAAGGTCTCGCCACGGCCCTCGGTTTCCCTGCGCGCCGCGCTCACTCTTTTGTTCAATTCGTTCGGATTCATAACTCTCGCTCTGAAAGACACGCGCCGGTTTCTCTCTCTCAAAACGAATTACTCGGGCTTACTCAGAGCGCCGTAGAAACTGTAGTAGGTGCGCCCGCTCGTGAGTTGTAATGTCCAGTGTTGGAAATCCTCCATCATCGGACAGCGATTTCCCCGGCCCTGCAAAATGAGGCGATACTGCGTGGCGCGCGCCGCGCCCTTTTTGAAGATACCCGTGACCTGCGCCGCACCGCTGAATCGCCATTCCTTGTAGAGCGATGGCCCGAGGCCGCCCGGAGGGCTGTCGTGCAAATCCGTGCCGAAGGAGGTCATGGTCGCCGGAAGCGTGAATGAGAGCGTGCCGGTTTTTCCCTGCTCGTCGCGGAATCTCAATTCCCATCGCAGACCATTGCGTCTTTGCGTCAGCGCAAAGGTAGTAGCCAGCTCGCCGTCATCCGCCGCCGACTGGTAAGTATTAGCGGTCGCGGAAAATCTCATACGCTCAAGCTCGGCGCGCTGTGAGCTGTCAAGCGGCTGACGCATGTCGTACCACTCGCCCTCTTCGGCACAACAGGCGCAGGCGAGCGGCTCGCTTAGAGGCGCATTCACGCGCGCCCCGGCAGGCCAGATGAGAAAAACCGCGAGCGCGAGCAGGCTTGCGGCGACCAGTGCCGGGCGCACAGTGGGCCCAGGGCTTTTATACATGCTACTTTCATCCTCTCTTTACAAGTTTTGACCGCGCTATATATCTCACCCATGGATTCTCAAAATACTTCTGAAGCACGCGGGCGCGGGCGTCATGCCAGCGGCACAGACTGGCCCGCCTGAACATAAGCGTGCTCGTAAAGCAACAGACCCGCGAGCGCAAACGGGACGGCGAAGAGCCCGAGCCAAGGGGCGAAGACCCCGATCAATGACAGCACGAGCCCAAGCCGGAAGAACGTTCGATACCTGTTCCGCATCATCTCCCATATCGCCAGCCGCGCGTGCGCGGTCGGATGCGCCAGCGTAACTTCGCCGCAGACCATCAGCAGGTGCAGGAGGCCGCTTGCGCCCAGCACCTTCAGCAACAGTGGGAGCAGCGTGGGCTCAAGCCAGGCGGCGAAGGGCACGAGCGCAGCCGAGCCGAGCAGTAGAGACTGTAGGGCCAGATGAGAGGGAAGCAAAGGGCTCTGCCACATGTCGCGCGCCTTCGCCTGTGCGAAGAGATAAGCCGTATAGATCGCCGTCATAGCGGCGAGCAGTAGTCCGGGCAAGATCAGTATGCGCTGCGCCGTTGTGCTGCCCGCAAGGCTCGCCGCGAGGTGAAGCGCGAGGACAAGCGAATAGCCCGCGATGATGAAAGCTCCGCGCACGAGCCAGCTCTTCCATTGCGGGCGTGTGAAGATCATGTAAAAACGGGACGGGTGCTCAAGATCAGAGATCAGCAGGCCGCCCGTCGCGGCGAGGAACGCGCCCGCCAGGATGGGCCCAACCCAGAGCCACAGCGGGCTATCAACCCTCATCCATCCGAAGACGATGAGCAGCAGCGGCACCAGATAAGCGCCGCAGGCGAGCCCCTTCGTCCAGGTGTAGAGGCTCACGCGCCAGTCCCACGGGATCGAGTGCGGCACATCGTAAGAGAGCAGCGCGGCGGCAGACGTGTTCTTGTAATGCGGATTGCCGGAGACGACCGCGTCCGCTCCTTCCTTCTGCTCGCTCCACATGAAGAGCCCGCCCGCCGGACGACTCGCCGCGAGCGGGTCGAGCGTGGCCTGGTGCGCTCCCTTGTAGAAGAGCTTGGGCAAAGTCTCTTTCTCTGGCCGACGGACACACACCGCCTCGCGGTTTACAACCTGCGCGACTTTCGATGCGGGGTCGTTCATATCACCGACGAGTATGGCCTCGGTCGGGCAGACGACGACGCAGGCGGGCTCAAGGCCCACGTCTATGCGGTGCGCGCAAAAGTTGCACTTCTCCGCCGAGTGGTCTTCCGGGTTGATGAAGATCGCATCGTAAGGGCAGGCCGCCATGCAGGCTTTGCAGCCGATGCAGATTGATTTATCGAAATCGACTATCCCGTCCGCGCGTTTGAACATCGCGGCGGTCGGGCAGGCCGTGACGCAGGGCGCGTGCGCACACTGGTTGCAGCGCGTCACCTGATGGGCCCGCCGCGTTTGCGGGAACACGCCGACATCCACATGCTTCACATACGTGCGCGTCACAGAGAGCGGCACTGAGTTCTCGGACTTGCAGGCGGTCGTGCAGGCATGACAACCGATGCAGCGCGTGTGGTCAATCACCTTGCCCCACTGAACCGGGTTGTCTTCACCGGGGTAAACGGGTAGCTCTCTCATCAATCCGTTTTTTAATGGCTTCAGATTTGGATATGTACGACGCGAAGAATATAGGCTCAAGCTCACGAAGCGCAAGGCTTCACCAACTTGGACGCAGCACGCGCCGCAAAGTCAGCGCGCTCATCTTCCAGACGGTTGCGAGTCGCAGCAGGTCGCGCGAGATGCGGCGGTAGGAGTGGCCGGAGATGGTGTGATAAAGAATCGCGTAGAGGTCTTCGTTCGTCTTCGCCTGCTCGATGAGGCCGTCTATGACGCCCATGCTCATTCCCATGCGGCAGAGGCGGCGCAGCACGCGCCCGTGAAAGTGGTCTTCGGTGAGGATACGCAGACGGCGCGCGTAGGCCGCGAGCGCAACCCTGTCGATGCCGCGCTCAAGCATTACGTCGGCGGCGGCTGAGCCGGTTTGAATCGCCGTCGTAATGCCCATCCCCTTGAAGGGACGCAGCCAGCCCGTCGCATCACCGACGGCGACGAAGCGATCCCACGAGACGTGCCGCGCATGACGAACGGGCGCGCGCCCCTCGTAATAATCCAACTGCTGTAGGTTGAAGCGCGGCAGCAGCGTGCGCACCTTCCTGTGCAACAGAAAATCCTCCATGTCGGTCGAACGCACACGACGGCCCACGATGTTGACGAGCACGTGATCCTGCTTCGGCGTGATCGCGCCGAACTCTATGCGCGGCAGATCGCTCAAGAGGAAGGCGTGTATCTCACCACTGAGCCGCTTCTCTATATAACGCTCGTCGCACGGCAGCTTGATGATGATCGAATGCATGTACTCCGCCGGGCGATGATAGCGATGGGTGCGCGGGCTGACCTGTTCGAGCACCGAGAGCATCCCGTCGTCATGACCGCAGGCGGCGACCACCATGTCCGCCGAGTACGAACGCCCCTCGGAATAGACGCGCACTGGATGCTCTGGATTTTCGGGATGAAACTCCAGCCCCGTCACGCGATCACCGAGAAGACGCGCACCGTCGGCCACGGCCCGCTCCAAAAGCATCCGGTCGAACTCCGAGCGCGAGACCAGGAGCGCCGGTTCTTCCGCCATCGGCGCACGCAACTCCACATCGTTGCGGTCGCCGTGCAGGCGATAGCCCTTGATCGTGCGCTTGATCATCTCGGGCGGAAGCTCGACGTTTAATCTATCGCGCAGCAGTTCGGCGGTCGGCGGCGCGAGCACGCCCATGCAAGGATTATGATGACGCGGAAACTGTTTCGGCTCGTAGATGGTCACGCGCAGATTGAGCCCGCGCGACTTAGCATTACGCAGCAGGCGTATGGCGAGGCTCGCGCCGCCGGGCCCTCCGCCGATGATCGCCACGCGCGAACCGTCGCGCAATTTGAGTCCCCTCGTCGGCTGTCGCTCGGTCTGAAAGACAGCGGCGCGTGTGCGCTCAAGGGCCATGCCGCCCGCGCGTCCGGCCATGCGTATCGCGAGGCGCGGGTCGAGCGCGCGCATCAGGATACGCTTGTAGGATTGATCGCCCGTGAAGGCCGCCAGGAGCGCGTTTGAGAGAAGCGCACCGGGTCTCGCCAATCGGCGCTCGGAGCGCAGCACGGCGAAGTAGACGGGAGCCAGGAGCGGGTGCGGAAAGATGCGGTCGTAGATTTCAAAGAGCATGCGCCCGTAGATGTTGTCGCGCCCGAAGACGCGATTGCATCGTCGCCAGAAATGCTTCTCGAAATCGCGCCCCGACACCCCATGATTAATTACGCAGTCAACGGCGAGGCGCGCCGTCACCAGCGCAGACTCCACGCCGTTCTTCAGGTAGCGCGAATCGGAAGCATCGCCGACGATCACGAAGCGCTCGCTGTAGGGCAGGCGGGCCGCGCCCAGGGCCACGCGGGGGTGACAATGACAATCCAGCTTCCAGTCCGTCGGCAGATAGTCGCGCATGTATGTGTCGCGCAGCAGCCGCTCCGTGGCAACCACGTCCACGTCTTCGCCGATGGCCGTGACGGTCACGTGCTCGCCCTTCGGGATGAGCGCGACGTAGCGTATGTCCGGCTGCTTGAGGACGAAGAAGTGAATCATGTTACGCAGCTTCTCGCGCTGAAACTCGGGCGAGACGCGCGCCTCTATCACGCAGGTCTTCCACGTCGGCGGCGGGACGTAACCGTAAAGCAGACGTTGGGCCAACTGGGAGTTGACGCCGAAGGCTCCGACCACCAGATCGTATTCGACGCGCGTCTCGTCTGCGAAGCGCAGGGCCGGGCGTCGCCCAAGCGTCGCGGGCACGTCTATGTCGTGCACGTTCTGCGGGACGTGGCGTGCGCCGAGCTTCGTGGCCTGTTCGAGCAGGAACTGGTCGAAGCTGCGCGCGCCGTCTGGATTCTCAGTGCTGACGGGCCCAGCGCCCCTGTAGACGCCGTAAATCTTCTTCGTCGGATCGTTTTCCAGGTGGGCCGAGGAGTCCTGGTAATGAACAGCATAGCCTTCGATCTCGTAGTGTATGACCTCACGCGGGATGGTCGTCGTCGAGCGCTCGATCTCCTGTATGAGATTATGGCCGACCGCTCCGGCGCACATGTTGCAGCCGGGCGCACCCTTGCGCGCAAAGTTCTTACCGTCGTAGATGTCTGCCTGAAGATTGATGCCGAGCGCCCGCGCACGACGCATCAGCTCGATGGCGAAGAAAGAGCCCGCAGGGCCAGCCCCGACGATGGCAACCCTGTTGCCGGATGTGAGATAGGTCGGCTGCGACATGGAACGAAACCTCTGGGGGCTTTAAGCATAGGCGCGCCCGCGAAGCCATGTCAATGGAAAGCAAGGATGAAGGATGAAGGATGAAGGATGAAATGAATGCTTCCCTGTCTTGAAAGCTTTTACTTCATCCTTCATCCTTCCGCCTTCATCCTTCCGCCTTGCGCCTTGCGCTTGTTGCCGTGTGCCGGAAAGTGGTAGAACTATTGTAGAGGATGGCCGAAGCGGCTCGCGTCGGCGTCCGAGCCGGTTTAATCCCGCGACAGAAATTCGGAGGCGTTGCTCGCATGCGTTATCTTACCCTGTTATTGACGGCCATGTTGCTCGTGTCGGCCCTTTTGATAACGGTCGTCTCAGGTCAGGGCCAGGGCGGGACGGCTCAGAAGCCTGAAGAGAAAGCTCCGCCGTCGCACGCGACGCCGGATGACGGCGTGGCGCGCATTACGACGGCGGAAGCTCACGACTTGATGGAAAAGGGCAAGGCGATCATCGTCGATGTGCGCGGAGATGCTTCCTATCGCATCGGCCACATCAAGGGCGCGCTCTGGATGCCAGATGTCGCGCAACGCACAAAGGAGTTGCCGCGCGATAAGATGATCATCACGTACTGTTCTTGACCGAACGAGCACTCAAGCGCCCGTGCGGCGCACGACCTTAAGGCAGCCGGTATAGAGAACACAGCGGCATTGCTCGGCGGCTACAACGCATGGCTCGACGCGGGGCTCCCGGTGGAAAAGGGCGACCCGCAACCGAAGGGCAAATAAGAGGGCGCGGCCAGTGCAAGCGCCGTCACAGAATATTTTTTTTGGAGGTCAGTTGAATGCGTCTTTTCTTATCGCTGCCAGCGGCGATCATTCTCGCAGCGCTCGCCCTGACGGCATGTAATTCAAGAGACGGGAGCGGAAGCTCAGGCAGCGCCGCCAGGAGCGGAGGCTCAACATCATCTTCAGCGCCCGCGCCGACGACATCAGCACCCGCCGACGGAGTGGAGCGCATCACGACCGCCGAGCTGCGCGACGCACTTGAGAAGGGCACGGCGATCGTCGTTGACGTGCGCTCGCCCGAATCCTACAAGGCCGGGCACATCAGGGGCGCGGTCAATATCCCCGAACCGGAAATCACCAGACGCAAAGACGAGCTACCGCGCGATAAGAAGATCGTCTTCTACTGTTCTTGACCGAACGAGCACTCAAGCGCCCGTGCGGCGCTGGACTCAAAAGAGGCAGGCATCCAAAACGTCGCGGCATTACTCGGCGGCACAGAAGCATGGCGACGCGCCCAACTTCCCATAGACACTCAACAATAATGACGAGTGACGAGTTAGAAGCTTGGCGCGTGTCCGGGAAAGCCCCTGGAAGGGGCGGCAGAATGTAGCCCACGGCCTAAGCCGTGGGAAGAGAGCAGACCATAAAAGAGGGAGCCCCGGAGGGGCGAAAGAAATGCGAGTTGCGTTTCTTTCGCCCCTCCGGGGCTTTCGATCCTTTGCTGGCGTGCAGACCCATGACTCACGTCATGGGCTACATTCTGTCGCCCCTTTCAGGGGCTTTCCCGGATATGCTCAAAGCTTCTAACTCGTCACTGCATTTGCGGTATAGGCTCTGTGACCATGACCGGGGTGGGTGTGACGACTCGCCCGGAGGGGACGCAGAGGACTGGACAGGGCGCGTTGCGTACGACGCGCTCGATGTCCGGGCCGAGCACGGGCGCGCCGCCGAAGAGCGAAGCGTGAATGCTCGTGCCGATGACGATCAAATCCACATCCTTCTCGGTCGCAAGCCGGACGATCTCCGCGTAAGGCTGTCCCTCGCTGATGTGTGTGATGGCGCGGCTGCCCGCCTCGCGCGCGAAGGTTTGCATGCGCTCGCCGACGTATTCGCGCAAGCGTGCGAGCGGCGGCCCGGCGCTGTCCGGGAAAAACTCCGCCATCTGATCCATGTAATCGCCGATCACGTAGATGACGTGAAGCTCCGCGCCCGTGCGTCCGGCAAGCTCGGCGGCGACCTGCGTGGCAGAGTTCGACGAAGGGCGAAAGTTGGTCGCCAGAAGTACGCGATTGAGACGGATTTCCGTGTGAGCATCCCTGTGCTCGACGAAATCGCGCTGCGGCGGACGGATGGTCAGCACAGGGCAAGGCGCTTCGGCGATAATCTCTTCGGCGGTCGAGCCCCACAGGGCGCGCGACAGTCCCTTGCGCCCATGCGTCACGATCGTTACCAGATCGATATTAAACTCGTGCACGGCACGCGCGATCATCGGCGCGGGCTCGCCCTCGATAATCACAGGCTCGACCTCCAGGCCATTGAGCATCGGGTCGGCCAGCAACTCCCTGACATCCGCGCGCAACTGCTGTAGCCAGCGCTTGTCCGTGTCCTCGAAGATGCGATCAGGCAGCGTCAGAAGATTGGCGGGCACTGTCCCACCCTGCACGCTGAAGAGCACGATGCGCCCGCCGCCCTCGCGCGCAAAGGCCGCCGCGTACTTCAAGGCCGCGCGCGCGTGAAGCGTGAAATCCGTCGGAAACAAAATATTTCGGAATGGATACATAATCAGATCAAAGTAAAAAGGCGAAAGGTGAAAGGCAAAAATAAGGACAAAGAGCACTTTAATGAAATGCGATTTGCAGCCCGACTTTTCCCTTTTATCTTTTTACTTTTTCCTTTCTCACATTTTTCCCCAGAGCATGAGCACGCCGATCAGGATAAAGGCGACCGCCGCCGTCTTGTGCAGGAGGGCGGTCGGCAAGTATTGGCCCAGCAGCGCGCCGAGCGCAACACCCAACAGCGAGACGAGCGAAAGCGCCAGCGCCGCGCCGAGAAAGACGGAGACGGGCGAGCGCGTTTCCGCCGCCAGCGTGATCGCCGCCAGTTGCGTCTTGTCGCCCATCTCGGCCAACACCAACAGTCCAAAGGTACTCCAGAACGCGCTCCATTTAAGCATAAGATTAGCTCTCAGTAATCAGTTTCCATCACAATACCTTCGTGCCCGCGATGCGATCAAGGTATTGCATCAACTTGAAGTGCCTGATCGCGGTCTCGCGCCTGCGCGCCATGACGGCGAGTTCGAGCGCGACTCGCTCACGCGCGCTCCGCCCGCGAGACGCCGAGGCCAGACGCTCGACCACGCGGCGCAGGGTTTCGCTGATGCCCGAAAGATACATATTCATACTTAGCTGAGCCTGCATGCGAACGACGCCATGAGCATATTGAAAACGCGGCGACGCTGGGTCTAGAAAAGAGAAGTCGTCGGCCAGTTCCAAACGAGCGGCGCGAAACATGGCTGCGAAATCACCGCCGAAGCTGAGCGTCGCACGTTCGACCGCCGCGATCAATTCACCGCTCAGGCGCAGCAGCTCAGTCCAGTCCAACTCTTCCCGCGTCTCCGTCCCGACCTCTTCCGTCGTCTCGCGCGGCGCAGACGAGCGCACGGGCGCGCGAAGCACATCCCCTGATCGCCCTACGGTCAACTTATCATCATCTTCTTCTGCGCTCGCGTAGACGCTGATGCTCCCGCCCGGCTCGCGCGCGCGCACCAGCAGGCGCTGCAAGGCCGCCTCGCCCTCGCCTTCGCGCCCCTCAGCATGATTGATCTCGCGCACGCGCGGCGCGCTCTCGCCGTCCAGCGAGACCTCAGCCTCATACTCATCCAGCAGCACATGGACGCGCCCGACGAAATCCCGCCCGCGCAGGTAACGCAGCAGCGCGGCCAGGTTGACATAAGCCGTATCCAGATTCTCGTGGATCGGACGAGTTTTCCCGTCGTCCTCATGCATAAACTTTCGCCTTCACCAGAACTGTCACCCGGCGCGCTTTAATACAGAAGAAGTTTTGCGGCGGAGTCTAGCAGAGCGCCTTCAACACCGTCAACGAACTCTTACTCGCTGATACCGAGCCACACTATAATTTATTGTTGCAAAGCCCGCGCGTTCCGTGACACACTCCGCCGCACGAACCGAGCGGCAGACAAGATACGCTCGTCGCAAGTTTCGATTCCATCTGCAAGCAACAGCGGAGAGATCAGTGATCGAAGTCACCGACATCGTCAAGCGATACGGTTCAAATACCGTACTCAATCACGCCACGTTTCAGATAAAAGAAGGACAACTGACGACCATCCTGGGCCCATCAGGCTGCGGCAAATCCACCATGCTGCGCTGCATGAACAGGCTGGAGCGCTTCGACCACGGACGCATCATGATCGGTGGCGTCGAAGTGCTCGGCACGGAAGACCGCCAGCTCTCGGCGGCGGAAGAAAAGGAGTTGACCCGGCGGCTGCGCGAGCGCGTCGGCATAGTCTTTCAGAACTTCAATCTCTTCCCGCATCTGACGGCGCTCGGCAATGCCATCGAAGCGCCGATGACCGTCAAGGGCATGAGCCAGAAAGATGCAGCCGAAGTGGCGCGGCATTACCTGCACAAGGTCGGCTTGTCCGACAAAGAAGATCATTATCCGGCGCAGCTCTCGGGCGGCCAGCAGCAGCGCGTCGCCATCGCGCGCGCGATGGCGATGGAGCCCGACGTGATTCTCTTCGATGAGCCCACCTCGGCGCTCGACCCGCAACTGATCAAAGAGGTCGGTCGCATGTTGAGAGCGCTGGACGATCTGGGCAAGACGCTCGTCGTCGTCTCGCATGACATGAATTTTGCGCGCTCCATCTCCGATCAGGTGATCTATTTCGAGGGCGGGCATGCCGTCGAAGCGGGCACGGCTGAGGAGGTCTTCGGCAATCCGCAGAAGCCTGAGACGCGCGCCTTCATGCAGAGCTTTCAGGAAGATGAGCCGACGGGCGACGACAACTCGCAGGCGCGCGTGGGCCCAAGTGAAAAACTCGACGGGCAGCAGAGCACGCGGGCAACTCTCGGACAGGAAGAATGATGGAGCATATGAGCCTGAAACATGTGAGGCCGCTGGTCGCGGCCCTTCTGCTGTTTCTGCTGGCGCCCGGCGCGGCGTTGGCCCAATCGGCGCTCGAACGCGTGCGCCGCACGGGCGAGCTTCGCATCGGGACTGACGCCACTTACCCGCCGCTCGAATCCGCAGAGGGAGGACAGTTCACAGGCTTCGACATTGATCTGGGCAACGCCCTGGCGCGCGAGCTTGGCGTCCGCGCTCGCTTCATCAACGCCAGCTTTGACGGCATCTTTCCGGCCCTCCAGAACGGAACCTTCGACGCCGTCATGTCGTCCGTCACCATCACGCCCGAGAGAAGCGCTTCGATGCTCTTCTCAGACCCCTACTACGACTCCGGCCAGTTGATCGTCGTGCGCAACGAGACGCAGGGCATCACGACGCCCGAAGACCTCGCGCGCAAAAAAGTCGGCGTACAGATTAATACGACGGCGCAATTCGATCTTGAGAAGCGAGCGAATGTCGAAGTCGCCAAGTACAACACCATAGACCTGGCGCTGCTCGATTTGAGAAACGGTCGCATTGATGCCGTGGTCGGCGACGCGCCCGTCCTGAAGTACATGATTCGCCAGAGCTTCCGCGAGCTTAAAACTGTCGGCCGCCGCTTCACCGACGAGAAGTTCGGCATCGCCCTCGCACAGGGCAGCGAGGATTTACAGCAGGCGATCAATGCCGCGCTGCGTCGCATACGCGAGACGGGCGAATACGATCAGATACACGAGAAATGGTTCGGCGAGGCGGCGGAGCGTGCGGCGGAGCTGACGGCCAGCCGGACAAGGCCGAAAGTTTTCGACCTCGATATACTTCGCCGCACCTGGCGATTCTTTCTGACGGGCGTCTGGCTGACGGCCCAACTGGCACTGATCAGCCTGCTGCTCGGCTTGCCCATCGGACTGCTGCTCGCCCTCGCCCGCGTTCAATCCTCCAGGCTGCTTTCGGCTCCGGCAGCTTTCTATGTGGAAGTGGTTCGCGGCACGCCGCTCCTGGTGCAGATACTCTTCATCTATTTCGTGCTCCCGTACTTCCACATCTACCTGCCCGCGTTCACGAGCGGTTTGATCGCGCTCACCCTGAACAGCGCCGCTTACATCTCGGAAATTTTTCGCGCCGGAATACTCTCGATCGACGCCGGGCAGATGGAAGCGGCGCGCGCGCTCGGCATGACCTACGCGCAGGCCATGCGGCGCATTATCCTGCCGCAAACTTTCCGCCGCGTCGTCCCGCCCCTCACGAACGAAGGCATCGCTCTCCTGAAAGACTCCTCGCTGGTTTCCGTCATCGGTCTGACGGAATTGGCGCGCACGGGCCAGGAGTTGGCGAGCCGCTATGCCGCGCCTCTCACCATCTGGCCCATCGTCGCCATCTTCTACCTGCTTCTCACCTTCCCGCTGACACGCGTGGCCGAGTACCTCGAAAGACGCTGGCGTCCCATCACGCGCTCTTGAAGTTGAAGGAAAAGAATTGACGGGGATAGAGATGGTCAGGATAAAAAAAGGCAATTGAAAAGAGGCGGATTATTTTTCGGAGGCACAAAATTATAACCGCCTGCGGGCCTCCCAAAACCCGCAGGCGGTTTGTCCCCGCCCGTGCCATCTTTCAAGCACTGCTGTGAGGACAATAACAGCCCCCCTTTCGATGAGGAACACCTCCCGTAGCCATTTCAGGGGGACGCGCCTGAACTGAGTTATCTTGCCCCCGCCCGCGACGTAGACCAGAAAACGTCGCGCCCTCGCAATGATAATTCGGTTAAAGCTGTGTATCCCTACACGGCTAAATCCCAGGGGATGTCAAAAGGTAGAGCAATATCAGAAGCCCCTCTCGCAACTGACAAAGCCGGAGCTGTTAAAGCAGTGAGGTTGCCTTATCAAAAGAGATGCATTCCACAGGGTGAGCTGTCGTGACATCAACTTCTCTCTCTGTATTATTGAATGACCTCTGAACCAAAAGGAGAATGCGAGGTCTCATGAACGAACGCCACGTAGAGTAAAGTCATTCTTTCAGTGCGTCAACTACAATCTATTAGCGAAAATGCGGATTTATTGGCCTATATGAGGATTTAATTCACTCTCCCTCTTTTTCAGAGCCCTCACGGCCATAACGCGCTCTGTATTGAGCCGGAGTCATGCCAAAGCTTTGTTTGAAATCCCGCACGAAATGGCTTTCATCCATGATTCCGATCCTGTTCATAATCTCTTTCCCGCTCAGGAAGGTGCTCTCCAAAAGTCGCTTGGCCTCTTCGAGCCTGAGCTTTTTCTGATACTGCATCATGGACATTCCCATCTCTGCCTTGAAGAGGTAGCGCAGGTGAGCGGGCGAGAGATTGACGGCGCGGGCGGCCCCGCCCGGCGTGAGCCGACGGCCCAAATCCTCTTTCATCATGCGCAAGACCTTTTGCACTCTTTGATCCATCGTTCGCTTCCAGGGGGCGTGCGCGCGATCGCGACGCCACGATCAGGCCCTTCGCGTCAGCTTCAATATCTGCTCGGTGATCTCGCTGATATTGAAGGGCTTCTTTAAAAAGAGATCAGCGCCCGCATGGCGCGCCTCGCGGCCAAACTCGCTGGCCGAGATGATGATGATCGGCGTCTCTCGCCTGTGCGCGAGCAGGCGTGCGCGGCGCACGAGTTCGACCCCGCTTACTCCCGGCAGATGGTTATCCAGAAGCAGCAGGTCGTAATTTTCGCGGTTCTCTATCTCTTCAAGCGCCGCCAAACCATTCTCGCAAATCTTCACACGCCAGCCCTCTTCTTCCAGCACCTCGCTGACACTGAGCGCCAGCCAGGCGTCGTCTTCCGCGTAGAGAATGTTGAGAGGCGGCATCTTGTACTGTCATCCGTAGTGGGAATAAACGACAGCGCGACGAGACCCGGCGCAAAAGGTTTGCTCAGGAGCGCCGGTTGGGAGGCAAATTACAGACTAGACAGGCGAAGTCGCGCGCCGACCCGCTTCCATTGCAGGAATCGGGCCACAGCGACAAAACGTGCGTTTATTGGGGTCTAGGCGCGTGATGAGAGACTCGGCGAGAGAATATTTGACACACGCGGTTTGCTCAGGAGTGCTGTAACTTGGTGAGAATACTTCGCTTACGACGTTGAGCGGGTTTTTTTGCAGTGAGCAAATCTTTATGCCGTCCCTGAAGCATGGAACTGAGACGCTGGTGAGTGATGCCTAGCAGACGGGCTGCGCGCGTGACGCTGCCCCTGGCGTTTTCGAGCGCCAGCCTGATTAGACTGGCCTCGTAGCGCAGCACCTCTTCTTCAAGCGAGCATCCCAACCAGGCGTCTGCCAGAGCGGCCTTATTGGTCAATCTGGCCGCGAGAATCTCGACCGACTGCCTTGTAATCTCCGCACCGTCGGCGGCTGTCAGCACCGTACGCTCGATGAGGGAGCGCAACTCGCGCACGTTGCCGCCGAGCGGCAACTCGCGCATGGCCTCTACGCCCTCCGGCGTGAAGCGCACGCGCCGCCCGTGACGCTCGGCCATCTCCTGTATGAAATGTGCGGCGAGCGCCGGAATATCATCCTTACGCTCGCGCAGCGGCGGGATTTCCAGATGAAAAGTATTGAGCCTGTAAAGCAAATCCTCGCGGAACTGCTTACTTGCGACCTGCTCCTGTAAGTCTCGGTTGGTGGCGGCGATGATACGCACGTCCACGCTCTCCGGCTTGTCCGCGCCGATGGCGTGAACTTCGCCGCGCTCGATCAGTCGCAAAAGCTTGCCCTGATTCGTCGTGCTCAACTCTGCGACCTCGTTGAGAAACAGCGTCCCGCCGACAGCCTGCCTGACCGCGCCTGCGTGATCCTGCCGGGCATCCGTAAAGCTTCCCTTCCTGTGCCCGAACAGCAGTGATTCGACGAGCGTCTCCGACAGAGCACCGCAGTTGATCGCTACGAACTTACCGGAACGCCCGCTCCACTCGTGCATCAGGCGCGCGAGCAGTTCTTTGCCCGTCCCGGTCTCGCCCGTAATCAGCACGCTGCCGCTCGTCGCCGCGACCCTGTGAGCGCGGCGCAACACTTCTCCCGTCCGCTCGTCGGCGTAAATAAAGTTCGGCGCTGCGACTTCATTAACCTTCGAGCGCCCTGCTTCCAGCACGCGCCGCGCGCAGGCTCTAAGCCGCGCCAGCATCTCCTGCTGCGCAGACCCTGCGAGCAACCGATCCGCCTGCGCATAGATTTCGCGCATCTCCTCAAGGGTGAGCCGCTCGCCAAGCTCCTCTATCAGGGTGATCGCAGCCGCCCCGGCGCTCTCTACATCCCCGACACGCTCGGCCACATCCGCCGCCCGTTCGAGGGTCAAACGCGCCTCGTCGTAACGCCCCAGACGCGCCAGCGCCGTCCCGTGCGTCGTCAGCGCCTCGGCCAGCAACGACTGCTCGTCGCCACGCTCCAGTGTGCGCACGGCAGAGCGCACGACCTTCTCTGCCTCTGCGTTGCGGCTCTGCGCGATGAAGACACGAGCGCGTGTGTCGTCCACCTGGGCCGTGCTGCCGCTATCCTTGAGGCTGGCGAAAAGCAGGCGGGCGCGATTCAGGTGTTCATGCGCCTCTCTGGTTCTTCCTATCGTGAGCAGCAAAAAGCCCAGATTATTCTCGACGCGCGCACGATAGCGCGTGTGCCCTGCCTCCTCGAAATGATAGCTGGCCGCCGCGTACTCAACCAAAGCGCGGTCGATATAGTCTGCCCGGCGTTCCGAGGCCCCGAGCTTTTTCAGCACCAGGGCGAACTGATTATGGAATCTGCCTTTGGCAGCCGGGGCTTGAATCTCATCGAACAGGGGTGTGGCCTCTGTCAGGATATGAAGTGCGTCGTTAAATCTGGTCGCCGAGACTTCAACCACGACGCTATTCAATAATGCCCTTGCCTTTTGCTCCCTAAACTGATCTGAGACAAGGCTTAGCACCTCTCGGAGCCTGACGCGCGCCTCATCCAGCGCGCCTTCGCGCCAGTAGCAGATTCCGAGGTCGATGTAGGCTTCCGCGAGCCTTTCGATGTCCCCCAAAGCCTCAAAGATATTGGCGCTCGCGCTGATCAAATCCTTGGCTATTTCCTGTGCGCCGTCGATCTGCCGGGCACTGCCTATCCAGCCCGACAAAGCCCCCGCACGCAATAACACTATCGCCGCCGTAGATTGATCAAGCCCTTCCAGTCGCGGATGCTCGCCGATGCGCTGCCACAATTCGCCCATCGCGCCTCTGGCAGCCTCATAATTGCCTGCTTCCTCAAGCTCTTTGGCAAGCTGGCAGCGCAGAAGCGCCTGTTCATTGGGGCTCAGCGCCGCATCGTCTATCTGGCGCAAAAGTTGACTGGTTAAGCTCATGTGAGGGCATCCTTTACTTGTAATTGCAAAATTATTTGCGAAGCCGTGTTTTGGCTTGATACAGTGTTATTGTATACCTGTTCGTACTTTGGTCGGTCATACCGCACGAGCAATAAATCCTTAACACTAAGTAGCTTCATCAGGAGAAAAACTGTGAACACCTTTCAACAACTCTGCGCCGCCGTCGCTCTCTGCCTGTCCCTCATCATCCCTGCTTTTGCTGGCGATATGCAGACGCCCGGCAAATCCGATTCGGACGATACGCAAAACACATCCACGCTAGCTGGCCCTGTGCTGGAGCTTTCGTTGAGCCTTTTGCTAAACGTATCGTCACTATTCTAGTTAGATCACTCGGGTTGAATAATAGCAAGCTGCTCTTGATTCCGCTACGGGTGGCCTAAGGTCTCAGTGTGTGTGCAAAGTGTCGCTTGGGAGAGCACGGCTACGGGCGTTGAGGAGACGTTCATAGCGCGTGCAGATTAACCGTTTTGGATTGAGAAAAGCAACCAAAATCATCATAGAATATGAATTAAATGCGGTAGATAGAAATTTTGCGCGCTCGCTTACCCCTTGTCAGTAGTTTATATCCGCTATACTCTGGCGGCAGCGGAGGACTAAGGCTTATGAGTGTCAATGCCCTGCCCGTCATTATCGGGGCGCTGTGCGTGATGGCCATCGCGTACCGTTATTATTCTGCTTTTATCGCGGCCAGGGTGCTGGCGCTGGATGATTCGCGGCCCGTGCCTTCGCAGACGATGTACGACGGGCATAATTATTACCCGACGAACAAATGGGTGCTGTTCGGGCATCACTTCGCGGCGATTTCGGGGGCCGGGCCGCTGGTGGGGCCAGTGCTGGCGGCACAGTTCGGATTTTTGCCCGGGCTGTTGTGGCTGGTCATCGGGGTCTGCATTGGCGGGGCCGTGCATGATTTTATGATTCTGGCGGCGAGCGTGCGCAGGCGCGGTAAATCCCTGGCCGAGATTGCGCGCACGGAGATCAGCCCGCTCTCCGGCCTTGTCGCCGGGATTGCGATTCTCTTCATCGTCGTAATCGCGCTGGCCGGATTAGGGCTGGTGGTGGTCAACGCGCTGGCGGAGTCTCCCTGGGGGACGTTTACGGTCGGCTTTACGATTCCGCTCGCGCTCCTGATGGGCCTCTACATGTACCGCATACGCCCCGGAAGGATTGCGGAGGCGAGCGCCATCGGCGTCCTCGGACTGCTGTTCGCCGTCTGGCTGGGCGGGCGCATCGCTGAGTCCTCATGGGCCGAAAGCTTCACCTTCTCGCGCAATACGATCATTCTGCTGATGGCCGGATACGGTTTTATAGCATCCGTGCTGCCGGTCTGGATGCTCTTGTGCCCGCGCGATTATCTTTCGTCTTATCTGAAGATAGGAACGATCGCTTTCCTGATTATCGGGGTCATTCTGGTTCACCCCACATTGAACATGCCAGCCTTTACGCCTTTTGTCGCGGGCGGCGGGCCGGTGATTCCCGGCAAGGTCTATCCGTTCGTCTTTATCACGATCGCCTGCGGGGCCATTAGCGGCTTTCACGCTCTTATCTCTTCGGGCACGACGCCAAAGATGATTAAGAAGGAGACGGATGCGCGGATGATAGGGTACGGCGGGATGTTGATGGAGGGCGTGGTCGGCGTCGTCGCGCTGATTGCGGCCACGTCGCTTTTCCCCGGAGACTATTTCGCCATCAACACGGCGCAGAAGACAGACGCTCAAAAGGCCGCGTACGTGCGGATGGTGGACACTCACACGGCTGAAGGCTTCAACCTGCAACCGCAGGAGATTGATCGCTTAGAGGCTGAGTCGGGCGAGAAGAACCTGCGCGGGCGCACGGGCGGAGCGGTGACGCTGGCGCTCGGCATCGCAAAGATTTTCGAGGGCATACCCGGTCTCTCCGGCCTGATGAAATACTGGTATCACTTCGCCATCATGTTCGAGGCGCTGTTTATCCTGACGACGATCGATACGGGCACGCGCGTCGCGCGCTTTCTCGTCGGCGAGTTCGGCGGGCGTTTACATAAAAAGCTGGAGGAGCCGGACTGGCTGCCGGGCTCCATCTTGACGACGATACTGGTGGTCGCAGGCTGGGCGGCTTTTATCTGGTCTGGCTCGATCTCGACGATCTGGCCCATGTTCGGTATCGCGAATCAGCTTCTGGCCTCTGTCGCGTTATGTGTGGCGACGACGATCATCTTCAACATGGGTAAGGCGCGTTATAGCTGGGTGACGATTGTGCCGCTCTCTTTCGTCGCCACCACAACGCTCGTCGCCGGGTGGCAGTCCATCACGGATAACTTCTGGCCGCTCTCGCAAAAACCTGAGACAGCCACGCAAGGCTATATCAACGTCGCGCTGACGGCCATACTGATGATGGCGGCGGTCATAGTGCTGGTTGATTCCGTACGCCGCTGGACGGGAGGCCGCAGGCGGCCAGAGCCCACGGCAGACACAAGCCTTGCCGAAGCGTAAAAGCAAGGATAGAGCGGATTCAAACAGGGATGGACAGGATGGATAGGATATTAAAGAGACAGGAAGAGGCAAAGAGGCATAAATCTCAAATTTGAAATTACAAATCGCAAATGCTCTTCTTTATCCTGACAATCGCTGTCCATCCCTGTTAAATCCTTCTTTCATCCTTCACGTTGCCGCCTTCATCCCTGCTCTTCGGTGGACAGTCGGGGTGTAAATCGGCAATAATAACCGCATTTTAGCGCGACTTGCTGAGGGCGGTAGAGACACGGGACGCGCTTCCTGTGCGTGATGGTCTGTCTCGATTGCTCTCGCGGAAGGCTGGTCGGCTTTGGGCAGTTTTATCTCGCCATTTATCGAAGAAGAACAGAAAGGAATCGTATCATCGTGGAACTACCACTGATTTTTATCATCAGTATTATCTCTCTGGGCTCAATCGCCTTCGCAATGGCCGCAACGCGCCGCCGTCAGCGTGCGCTCGGCTGGCAGAAGATGCGTGGGGCTTTACCTTTTGCTTTGAAGGCTCGCGGCCCCGCGCTGGCTGTGGCGGCCAGCTTCATGGCCGTGCTTATCTTCTCGTCGGCGGCAATGGCACAGCAGGCGGCTGTCCCGCCGGAGGCTCGCGGGACGGGCCCATCCAATCAGGCCGTCGCGCACGAGCCGGGCGGAGAAGCCAATCTGGTTTTGCCAGACCTTTCGCGCGTCGAGTTCCTGGGCATCAACGGTCATACGCTGTTGATGTTGGGCCTGTTGATCTGCCTGCTGGGGTTGTTGTTCGGGCTCGTGATCTTCATGCAGTTGAAGAATCTCCCAGTGCATCGCAGCATGCTGGAGATTTCCGAGCTGATCTACGAGACGTGTAAAACCTATCTTGTCACGCAGGGCAAATTCATACTCATCCTGTGGGTCTTTATCGGGGCGGTCGTCACGCTCTACTTCGGCTGGCTGGCTTCCACGGTTGACCCTGTGACGCGCGCCGTCACACACGGCTTCCCGGCATTGAAGGTGCTGGTCATTCTTCTTTTCAGTCTCATCGGCATCGCCGGAAGCTACGGTGTGGCGTGGTTCGGCATACGCGTTAATACGTTCGCCAACTCGCGCACGGCCTTCGCCAGTCTAGGCGGCAGGCCCTACCCGATCTACGCGATTCCGCTGCGCGCAGGCATGAGCATAGGCATGATGCTCATCTCGGTCGAGCTTTTGATCATGCTCTGTATCCTGCTCTTCATTCCGCGCGACTACGCTGGCCCGTGCTTTATCGGTTTCGCCATCGGCGAATCCCTAGGCGCGGCTGCGCTGCGCATCGCCGGCGGCATCTTTACGAAGATCGCCGACATCGGAAGCGACCTGATGAAGATCGTCTTCAAGATCAAGGAAGACGACGCGCGCAATCCGGGCGTGATCGCTGACTGTACGGGCGACAACGCGGGCGATTCCGTGGGCCCATCGGCGGACGGCTTCGAGACCTACGGCGTAACGGGCGTGGCCCTGATCACCTTTATCCTGCTCGGCGTGCGTAACCCGACGGTGCAGGTGCAACTGCTCGTCTGGATTTTCGTGATGCGTATTATGATGATCATCGCGAGCGCGCTCTCTTACTTCGTCAACGAGGCGATGGCGAAGGCTCGCTATGCGAACGCCGCGACGATGAATTTCGAGAAGCCGCTGACTTCGCTCGTGTGGATCACTTCAATCGTGTCGGTCGTGCTGACCTACGTCGTCTCTTACTTCATCGTGCCTGTGCTCGGCACTGACGCGAGCCTGTGGTGGAAGCTGGCGACGATCATCTCCTGCGGGACGCTCGCGGGCGCGATCATCCCGGAGCTGGTCAAGGTCTTCACTTCGACCGAGTCGCGCCACGTCAAGGAAGTGGTCACGTCTTCACAGGAGGGCGGCCCGTCGCTCAACATCCTGTCGGGACTTGTGGCCGGTAATTTCTCCGCCTACTGGCTCGGCATGAGCATCGTGGCCCTGATGTCCATCGCCTACCTCTTTAGCACGCAGGGGTTGGATGCGTTGATGCTCGCGCCCGCCGTGTTCGCCTTCGGGCTCGTCGCCTTCGGCTTTCTGGGCATGGGCCCGGTGACGATCGCCGTCGATTCCTATGGGCCCGTGACGGACAACGCGCAGTCTGTCTACGAGCTATCGCTTATCGAGCAAGTGCCGAATGTCGAAGCGGAAGTCAAGAAGGACTTCAACGTCGATGTCAACTTCGAGCGGGCCAAGCACCTGCTGGAAGAGAACGACGGCGCGGGCAACACCTTCAAGGCGACGGCCAAGCCGGTGCTGATCGGCACGGCTGTGGTCGGAGCGACGACGATGATCTTCTCAATCATCATGGCGCTCACACAGGGCTTGACGCAGAACACGCAGAGCCTATCGCTACTGCACGCGCCCTTTGTGCTCGGCATTATCACTGGCGGCGCGGTCATCTACTGGTTCACGGGCGCGAGCACGCAGGCCGTCACTACCGGCGCTTATCGCGCGGTCGAGTTCATCAAGGCCAACATACGCCTCGAAGGCGTCGAGAAGGCTTCGGTCGAAGACAGCAAGAAGGTGGTGCAGATTTGCACGGAGTATGCGCAGAAGGGGATGTTCAATATCTTCCTGACAGTATTCTTCTCAGCGCTCGCCTTCGCCTTCGTCGAGCCCTTCTTCTTCATCGGCTACCTGATCTCGATTGCGATCTTCGGTCTCTACCAGGCGATCTTCATGGCGAACGCGGGCGGCGCTTGGGACAACGCGAAGAAGGTCGTAGAGGTCGAGCTGAAACAGAAAGGCACGGCCTTGCACGACGCCACGGTGGTCGGCGATACGGTCGGCGATCCCTTCAAGGACACGTCTTCTGTGGCGCTCAATCCCGTCATCAAGTTCACGACGCTCTTCGGCCTGCTGGCCGTCGAGCTGGCCGTGAGCCTGACGGCCCGTTACAATGGTGACACGACGCTGACGCATATCCTGGCCGCCGTCTTCTTCATCATCTCGATGGTCTTCGTCTACCGCTCCTTCTACGGCATGCGCATCGGAACAGAAGTGGCCCAGGCCGAGAGAAGCGCCGCCAGAGCGGAACAGGTAGACTTACCGTAGGTCAGCGCCGCCTGCCGTCTCGGGCGGGTTCTTAGTATCATCATCACCCGCCCGAGACCTTTGGCGGCACTGAACTTAATGTTTTGGGGGAATTTCGGTGAACACTTCTTATGCTAAAGCCGAGACGCTGACGAGCGCGGTGATCTATCCTCTGGATTTGACGCGGCAGGTGATGCTGGTGGTCGGGTTCAGTCTCTTGACGGCGCTCTCCGCGCAACTCGTCATACCTCTTCCGTGGACGCCCGTGCCCATCACGGGCCAGACTTTCGTGGTGCTGCTGGCGGGCGCGCTTCTGGGCTCGCGCATGGGCGCGCTGGCGATGATCGCTTACCTGATCGAAGGCGCAAGCGGGCTTCCCTTTTTCCGCGCGGGCGGCGGCGGGTTGCCGTATCTCCTAATGAGTCCGACGACAGGATACCTGCTCGCATATCCGCTCGCGGCGTTTACGACCGGGCTGCTCGCGGAGAGAGGCTGGGACAGGCGCTTTCTCACGGCGGCGGCGGCGATGGCGATCGGCTCCGCGCTGATACTGTTCGGCGGTTGGGCCTGGCTATCGCTGTGGTTCAAGACGAGCACGGACGCGTTACGCGCGGGAGTGCTGCCCTTCCTCGCGGGCGATGTGATCAAGATCGCGCTCGCGGCTGCGGCTCTGCCCGCCGGGTGGGCGATCGTGCGTCGCCGTGCATCAGAGCGGGATTAACAACGTAGCTTTCATCATCATGCGACGAAGCCTCTGGTCTGTTCCTTAGATCAGGGGCTTCGAGCTTTAACGGAAAGGATAATCATGGACGTGATTAAAGTACGCTCAAGAGAGCGCGAGCAGATGGTGGAGTTCACGGATGAAGTGCGACGACGGTTGAAAGAGGCGGGCGCGAGCGAAGGCATCTGTGTGCTCTACGTGCAGCACACGACGGCCGGGCTGACCGTCAACGAGAACGCCGACCCGGACGTGCAGCGCGACATGCTGCTCGCCCTGCGCACGCTCATCCCTCAACACGGCATGGGCTTTCGTCACGGCGAAGAGAATTCAGACGCGCACGTCAAAGCGAGCCTCGTCGGCTCAAGCGTGACCGTCCCGTTTCATAACGGAGAGCTACTGCTCGGGCGCTGGCAGGGTATCTTTCTTTGCGAGTTCGACGGCGGGCGCGAGCGGCAGGTCATCATGATGCTGCGTTGAGGTCGCAGGACGCCGCTCGTTCTTCTCAATGAAGCTGCTGCAAGTAGATCGTGTCGTAGTCGCCGATTTGTGTATAACCGGCTTTCCTGTAGAAAGCCTGAGCGTCTTTCTGCTCCTCGTTGACGACGAGGCAGACGGCCTCCGTGCGCGCCAGCAGCAGGCGACTCAACTGCGTCAGGCAGCGCAGGCCGTAGCCTTTGCGCCGCTCGCGCGGGTGAACATAAATGCCTTCGAGGTAGACGGCCTCGGGCGTGTCCGATACCACGTCGGCCTTGAAAATCAGCTCGCCGTTTTCGACCCACACCCAGACGCGTCCCTGCTCTATACGACGCGCCGTGCGCTGGCGAAAGCCCAGAGCATCGCGCCTGAGCGGATTGACGCCGCACTCTTCCATAGCCAGCCCGGCATTGGTCGTCATCACCAGCGCCAGATCATCCAGCGTCGCCTGTCGCAGACCTTTCACGGGCTTACGTGAGCGCACAGGCCCGCGATGCTCGAAGAGCACTTCGCGACAGACGAGGCGCGGCTCCAGGCCACGCATCCTCGCATAGCTCGTCCAGAAGCCTTCCACGTCCACGTGCTCGCCGCGAATCAGATGAGAGAGCGAGCAGCTTTGCGCCAGGCATGCGAAGGCAGCACGCGCGGCCTCGCTTCTCGCTTCGACGAGCGTGGCATGACCGATCAGCGCGACGCCCTCCAAACGACCCTGATGATTGCGGCAAGCGTAGAAGACGCCGCGATTCAAAGGGCTGACGACGCCGTTGTCGCGTATGAGCCCGGCCATGAATACCGTGTGGAGAGGACGCGCGGCGAGAAAAGCCAGAATTTCTTTGCGGTCGTCTGCGGCCAGCTTGCCGACAGTTAAAGAGCACTCATCGTCGCCGCGAGGCTGCGCGCCGGGTGCTGTGCTCATGACCGATACCTGAGATGATTGCATCTATGTTACGTAAGCCTTGATAAAGACGATCGAATGTAAGCTCGGGGGAGTGCGGGGTACGTCGTTCAGTAGCCCAGATAATCCATGCCCGTGTCTGTTTCCAGATTCATGCGCAGCGTCTCGTCTCCGTTGACGCGCGCCGAGAGAGCCTGCGTCACAGCATCGCCGCGCAACAAGCCGTCCGAGATGACGACGCCGTCGGAGATGACAGCGCCGTCCGAGATCACCACGCCGTCGGAGACCAGTTGACTCACGCTCAGGAAGGCAACGCCGTCCGACAACACGACGCCATTACTCTTTAGAATCTGATCGCCGAAGATCACGCCGTCTGACATCATGGTTTTGTCCGAGATGACAGCGCCGTCCGAGATGACAGCACCATCGGAGATGACGACGCCATCAGAGATGACCACGCCGTCCGAGATGACGACGCCGTCGGAGAGGACTACGCCCAGAGCGTAGACCTTCTGATATTTGGTGATCAGATCAGAACCGTAAGCGTAGGTTGGGCCGGCGATGATGCCCTGCGACCATGTAAAGGTCTTTCCGGCCAGGGTCGTCTGCGGCTTCGGAGCGTTTGCCGTCGTAAGCAGAGGCGCGCCCACTGGCGTCGAGGCCGATAGGTCGCTGCGTACCAGACGGGCAAGGCGCATCGCGCCTTCGATGTTAAGCTCGCCCGCGCCCTGCTCAAACATATTACAGTTCGCAAGGGGCTGCGCCGTGTACATCAAAATCATCTTGACGAGGTTTGGGGAGAGTCGCGGGTTGGCTTGCAGCAGGAGGGCTGCGGCCCCGGCAGCGACAGGAGCGGCCATCGAAGTGCCGTTCATAAACATCATCTTGCGATTGTCGACGGGGCTCACGCCCGCGTCCAGTTGCGGATTTTGTGTGACGAGGAGATTACCGCGCGCCTCCGCATAGACCAGCTTGTTGCCGGGAGCGACGATGTCGGGCTTGATCAGGTTGTCGTGGTGCTGCGTGCCGGAAGCGTCCGTCCAGAAGCTGCGAGTGGGCCCACGAGAGCTAAAGGTAGTGACGGTATCATCCGTGCGCGCGTCGGTTCCGAAAGTATTGGCCGCGCCGACAGTGATGGCCGAGGGCTCGTTGCCCGGCGATTTGATCTGCCCGTAGACCTTCTGCCCGGAACTGTTCTTGCCATTATTACCGGCGGACGCGACGACGATTATCCCCGCATCGACCAACCGCCTGACGGCGCGGCACAGCGGGTCATTGCGGTAAGAGTCCACGGCGGGCATGCCGAGAGACATGTTGACAACGCGGATGTTATAGGCCGCGCGATTCGTCATCACCCAATCGAGCGCGCTGAGCACCCATGCGACCGTTCCGGCTCCCTTGGAATTGAGGACGCGCAGGTTGATGATCTGAGCATTAGGGGCGATGCCGATGTACTCTCCGTTGGAGATGCGTCCATTGCCCGCCGCGATCGATGCCACATGCGTTCCATGTCCGTAGGGATCATCCGTGCGACCCTCGCCCGTAAAATCACGACTGGCGACGACGCGCAGGCCGTTGCTTTTGTCGAGGAAAGATTTGTGATCCGTATCGATGCCGGAATCAAGGATGGCGATGCCGATGCCTGTGCCGTCCAGTTCCGCCGCGCTCTTGCCCGCAATCTTGCGGACGGCATCAGCGCCGGTCGTATTGGAGATATGGCCGAAGGACTCGACCGTGTTATTGAGGGCGAGGTGTTCGACTTCGGCGAAGGAGGCGAGCTCTTCGACGACGCTGGCCGGAAGCTCAATCGCGTAAGAGTTGAAGTTGCTGAAATGAGCGCGCAGGTGTACGCCGTTGCGGTTCAGTAGAGCGTTAAGACGACCGCTCGGCTTATCATTCAATCGAAGAATACAATCCAGACGATCAGAGCGCGCGCCGCTCATTCTCTCGCCCAGATCGGACGACAGCTTGTGAGAGCGCGTCGCGGAACTTTGCGCCGACTGCGCGCGGCCCGTGTCTTCGCTGAGCGTGATGCCCAGACAAAGTATGGCCGCCGATAAAAGAGAGGTGAAACAGAATGTAACGGGGGAACGCCTCATGGTTTCAACTCTGACTCCTTCAAACTCATTAGGGGAATATTTGCGACTGGCGCGACAGGCATGACACGACGCGCCGCCATCCTCCATGGCAATGCCCATGCCGTACCCCTCGTCTTTGCTAAGCTGCTGACGGTGCAAGGTTTGAGCTTTGGGCCGGGGCCCGCGCCCGGAGGTTAATTTGACCGGATCAGTCAGCTTGAAAGGTCATCGGTCAATCTGGCTGACCGATGGATGTCTTTGATCGGCTGTTGCGCGCGCCCGTGTCCGTCTTCGTCAAAAACTTAGGCGGCACACCTTTGAGGCTTAGGGAAAACTCTCTGTAGCCGAGCGACCGCCGGAGGGGTTATGCTTGGGGCTCGTCGTTCGAGGAACCGGAATGAGGGGGCGAGACACGGGGCGGGTGAAGCCGCTTGGGCCAACGCGTTCGGGACGAGAGATCATGGAGAGTGAAAAGCAGTCGGCGGAGAGACGTAGCGCTGGCCCACGCACGCGCGTCGTCTATGACACGCTCGCTCCGGGTTACGAGGCTTTCATGCGTCCGCTTGAGAGATGGTTTTACTCTCGCCTGCGCTCGAAGACGTTCGCGTCACTTTCAGAAGCGGGCCGCATCTTGGAGGTCGGCGCAGGCACCGGGCTCAACTTTCCTTATTACCCGCGCGCTTCGGCGCTCTGCGTGGCGAGCGAGTTGAGCCGTGAGATGCTTCGCATCGCAAGCGATAAGCAGAAGCCTCAGAACGTGCATCTGGTGCAGAACAGCGCCGAGATGCTTCCCTTCCCAGATGCTTCGTTCGATGCGGCGGTGGCGACGCTCGTCTTCTGCTCGGTCAGGTCGCAAGGGCAAGCCTTCGCGGAACTACGCCGCGTTGTCCGCCCGGGCGGAACCGTCACGCTGCTTGAGCACGTGCGCCCAGGTGGATTGCTGGGCCCACTCTTCGACGCTCTGAGCGTCCTGACGGTGGCCGTCTTCGATGACCACTTCAATCGCCGGACGGTCGATGAAGCGCGCCGCGCGGGTCTGCATACCGTACGCGTCGAGCAATGGTGCTTCGGTATCATGCAACTGATTGAGTGTCGCGTTTAAGAGCGAAGCGTACTTTTTTTGTTAGAGCGCCGGAGGGCTGAAAGCTAATCCTTATGTCTGCTCAGAGATCACGAGCCCGCGTTCACATAGGCTGTCAGGGATGGAACTACGAGGATTGGGTGACGGGCCCTGTGGGCAGCGATGCGGTCTTTTACCCGCACGGCACGCGCGCCGCAGAGATGCTCACGGCTTACGCCCGCATCTTTGAAACGGTCGAAGTGGACTCGACCTTTTACGCCGTCCCATCCGTCCAGACCGTCGACGGCTGGAACAGGCGCACGCCGCGCAGATTCTCTTTCTCGTTAAAACTGCCGCAGGAGATCACGCACCAGTATGCTTTGCGACGCGGCAGCGCGGAGACGCTGGCGGAGTTCTGCGACCGTATACAGCTATTGGATGAGAAGCTGGCGGCGATTCTGATTCAGATGCCGCCGCAGTTCGATGCGACGCCGGATAACGAGCGGGCGCTCAGGGAGTTCCTGCCGCAGTTGCCGCCGGACTTGCGCTTCAGCATAGAATTTCGCAGCCGCGATTGGATACGCGCGGGCGTGCTAGAGCTGTTGACTAAATACAACGTCGCGCTCGCGCTCGTCGAAGGCCAGTGGATTCCGCGCGAGATGATGTGGCGATTGGCCGAAGCGCCGACGGCCCCCTTCGCCTACATACGCTGGATGGGCGAGCGCGATCTCACACGCTTCGATGTCATCCAGCGCCCGCAGAACGTCAACCTTCACGGATGGCACGAGTTGATCGAAGCCCTGTGCGAGCACGTCGCCGATGTCTACGCCTATTTCAGCAACTATTATGAAGGCTACGCGCCCGCGAGCGCCAACAAGCTCAAGCGCATGCTGGGCCAGCCGATCATCGACCCGACCGACCTCGAAGACCAGCCGTCGCTTTTTTAAGTAGAGCTACGCAAGGCGCGCAAGAATGTAGCCCACGGCGCGAGCCGTGCGAATAGCGCAGACAACAAAGAGAGAGCCCCGCAAGGGGCGACGGAATATAGCCCACGGCGCAAGCCGTGGGTAACTCGTAGCCAAACGGAGTTTAGCCCCGAAGGGGCGAAAGAAATTCAAGTTGAGTTTCTTTCGCCCCTCCGGGGCTTTCAATTATCTGCTTGCATTTGTTCCCATGACTTGCGTCATGGGCTATATTCTGTCGCCCCTTGCGGGGCTTCGGAATAATTTACTGCTTATCGTCTTCGCCGAGCCTGTTCATGATTTCGACGAATTTCTCTATGTCGGCGCGCGTCTTGTCGAGCGCGCGTCGGCTTTCGAGATAAGCCGTCCAGTTCGGAGTCATCGTCAGGGCTTTCGTCGTGTCTTCATCCAAGACCTGTGCCATCAAAGCGATGAGGTCGCTGATGACGCGCGTGTGATCGAGAAGCGATTGAATGATGGAATAGGCCAGACGCGCCTCAGTAAAGTCCAGGTCGCGCGGTGCGGATGATTCTGTAGGCGTCTCGTCGCTCATGCGCCCGGCCCCGCGTTCGCGTCTTGTTCAAACCAGCTTCCACGCACAAGCGGAAGCTCTGCGACTGTGGCCTCGCGCTCCGCTTCGCCTGAGATGACGCGCGCGGCTGTGCCCGGCGCAAGATAGTCGTACTTGATATAGGCGAGCGCGACCATTCTTGAGAGACGCGGCGAAAAGGTTGCGGAGGTGACGCGCCCTATATCTTTACCGTCGGCGCTGAGAACCTTTGACCCGCGCTCTATCTCTCCCTGGTCGTTGAAGAGCAGGCCCGAGAGTTTCTTGGCGACGTGGCCGCGCCAGTGTATGCGCGCGATGATCTCCTGACCGATGTAGCAGCCCTTCGTATAACTGACGGCATCGTCGAGCCCCGCTTCCGTGACCACGTTCGTCTCATCCATATCGAGGCCGTAGCGCGGCAGGCCCGCTTCGATGCGCAGCATCTCCAGTGCGTCCTGCCCAGTGGGACGCGCGCCCGCCTCCCGCAGCGCCTCCCAAAGCGGCGCGACATGCGCGGCATCCACGAACAGATCAAAGCCATCCTCGGCGGTGTGCGTGGCGCGCAACACGCTCAGGCTCGCGCCGTCCCTCATAGTCGTGACAACGCGCCCGCGCTCCACGCTCGCAGCCTCCTGCCCGAGCGCGAGCTTCAACACATCTCCGGCGCGCGCACCCTGTACGGATAGCTGCGCCGTCTCAGCGGTTCTATCTGTGACGTGAAAATCTCCGGCGAGCGTAAAACGTGCGAGCGTCTTGTAGAGGCGTTCATGCGAGACCGATTCCGTGTTGAAGAGAAAAGCGCCGCCGCGATTGATGACGCGAGTGCTGCTGATGAGCCGCCCCTGCGCGTTCGGGAAAGCGGCGGGCATCCACGCGCCGTCCGCGAGGGTCTTCATGTCGTTGGTGACGAGGCCGTTGAGGAACTGCACGGCTTCAGCTCCGCTCACTTCAATCAGCGCGTTGGATGAGAGATCAATCAACCCCGCGCTCTCGCCATCACGCACGGCCCCGTATTCGGCCAGAGTATCGCCGTAAGATGCCGGGAGCATCCACCCGTCGCGCTCCATGAAGTTAGCGCCCAGTTGCCTGTGCGTCTCGTCGAGCGGCGATTTATGAATCGTTGCCTGTTCGGTTGCTTCGCTCATCCTGCGCCTTCTCAAACCGGGGGTCGGTCAAGTGCTTTTCACCGGCTCCTATCCCCCGCTTTTCATTCAGACCGGCGCGGCCAAGGGCTTGCGCCAGTACGGTGTAATCCTTCAACTGCGCTTCCTCACGACGATGCGAGGCGAGCACCTGCGGGCTCGGGTGATAGAGCGGCACGAGCAGACGCCCGCTCCAGTTGAAGATTTTTCCGGCAGCTTCTCTGAGAGTCAGTTCATGATACTCAATGCTTTTAAGGGCAGCAAGCGAGACCGCGCCGAGCGTGACGACCACCAGGGGGTCTATGATCTCAAGCTGGCGTCGCAGGAAAGGGGCGCAGTTGGCGACTTCCCTGCCGGTCGGTCTGCGGTTCGCTCCCGTCGGCGTGCGCGGGTTACAGAGCGCCGCGTTGGTGATAAAGATACGCTCGCGCCTGAGGCCGATGGAATCAAGATAGCGCTGTAGGTTGCGGCCCGAAGCGTCGCCCGTGAAGGGCACGCGCGTGCGGTCGCCGCCCTGTCTTCCCGGCGCTTCGCCTATGAACATCACGCGCGCGTCGCACGCGCCGTTGTGCGCGCTCAGCACAGCCGTCCTCTCGCACATCGCCGGGCACAGGCGACACGCGGAAGCCTCGCCGACGAGCGCCGCAAAGAGAGCCCGTTTCCCTCCGGCAGATAATTCAGCCGACGATGCTCGATCGTTGTTGAAGATGTTCATACGAAGCACTATATTAACAAAACATTTCCCCTACGATTAATGACACGCACCCGCGCCCGCGAGTTATGGCCTGTTCATGCGGCGAGGGAGCGACTGGCTAAAGGTGAAGAGCATATGGCGGAACGTAAAAGAGCGCCCGCGCTCTCTGGAACAACGGAAGAGAATCCGAGCAAAGCGCAGCTTCAGCGGCGTATGGAGGATGCGCGCGAGTCCATCTCGCAGACCGTTGACGAGATCAAGGAAACAGTGTCAGAGCAGTATGAGACTGTCAAAGAGACTGTCGGCGAAGTGCTCGACTGGAAAGAGCAGTTTCAGAAGAACCCCTTGGTCTGGGGCTTAGGCGCGGTAGCGGTCGGCATCGGCGTCGGTTACAGCCTCGCGCTCATGAGACAGGGCGACCATGCTCATTCGCGTCGTCGTCGTCGCTCCTCGCAGGAAGAAGATTTCAGCGACACGGTCTTTGACGGGCTGGCAACGCTCGGCCAGAGCTACCTGCTGCCCGCCGTCGCCCACAAGGTCAAGGAGCTATTCGGCGTGGACATCACCGAAGAACTGCTGGGCCACAAACGGAGGAGGACGCCGCGTCAGACCGCATCACGCAAGCGCGGCGCAAAGAAAAGCGCCGCCAAAAAACGGGCGACGAAGAAGGAAAAGAAAGGATGAAGGCGGAAGGATGAAGGCGGAAGGATAAAGGATGAAAAGAATGCTTCTGTGTCTTGAAAGCTTTTACTTCATCCTTCATCCTTCCGCCTTCATCCTTGCTCTTACTTGACGACGGTGATTTCGCGTGTCGTCGAATTGTAGTCGCCGTTGGCGACAACAGCGCCGCTCTTGTCTACGAGTTCGAGCTTGACGCGATGTGGCGCGGCCGTCCAGCCTGTCAGCCAGATGGGCTCCCACTTGTCTATGAACTTCGCTTCGCCGCCGTCCACAGAATAGCGCACGCGATAGTCGCCGCCGTCGCCCTGCAATTTAGCGTTCGTCAGCCAGAAGTCGATCATGATCGGGTCTGAGTCCTCGCCCTTGTATTCGCCTTTCGGGCGACTGTAGGTCAGGAGCGGCTTCGTCGGGTCAACGTCGCTCGCTGTGCTTGCCGCCATGTCCTTGCCTTCGCGCGGGGCGGCGGAAGCATTCGCCGCGTTGCTGTTGGCAGCCGTGTTGCCGTTGCGCGTCGCGTTGCTGTTGTTGTTAGCCATCACCTGCCCGTTGGCGGTCGTCGTCGGCTTGGAGGCATCGCCGCCGCCCTTGACCGTAAACGTCACCATCTGGAAAGCGCCGTCGTTCTTATAGCTTTCATGCCAGGGCCGCGAGGGGAAGACGCGTAGCGTGTGCTTGCCTTCGGAGACGTTGCGCAGCTCGAAGGGTTGGCCCAATTCGTAGTAAGCCTCATAGGGCTGGTTGTCGAGGATGACGTGGATGTGATTGCCCTTGCCCGTCGCAGGGTCTTTGTGCGGCTGGTAGCCTTTCAGGTCGCCGCTCAAAGTCAGCTTGACGTTGACGGTCGCGCCCGTGATGGTCGCGCCCTCGCGCGGCTCGACGAAGCGCAGCGTGGGCTTGGCCTGATCCTGCTCGCCGCGCGCCGTCATCTGGTCTTTGATCTTCTGCGGGCGCTCCACGACAGAGAGATTCTGCGTCGCGGGCGTGGCCGTCGGGGGCGAGACGTTGGTCGTCGCCGTCGTGTTCCGGTTCGTGTTGTCGGCGGTCGTACAGCCCGCGAGCACGAGCGTTGTCAGCGCGAGGATACTTAAAGACAGGGATATGCGCTTCATAGATTTCATCTCTCCTCTAAAATTGAATAAGACTTTGGCGAGAAGCATAGCACAGATGCACAGAGACAAGGACTGTAAAAAGGAGCGTAGCGGAGCGAAAGTATAGCCCTCCATTGTTGTCGATAAGCCTTCAAAGCTGCCGCCTGACTTTCTTGACAGCGACGAAAGGCGAGCCTATAGTCTCCATCCAATTTACCTTAACAGGAATTGAACTCCTTATCACGTCTTGCTCCTGTTAATCCCGTACTGCCTCGCCAGACAGGAGGCTCACCCATGTCACTATCTCTCAGATTTTCCCGCTCGTTGGTAACGATCTTGTTATGCGGCGG
Source organism: Pyrinomonadaceae bacterium (assembly GCA_036522655.1). GTDB lineage: Bacteria > Acidobacteriota > Blastocatellia > Pyrinomonadales > Pyrinomonadaceae > DASQYE01. The sequence goes on from DATDFK010000043.1 coordinate 112,492, forward strand.
CGTGACGTTGTTCATCTGCTCAAGCTTCAATCCCGCCGGGCAGGCCCAGCAGGAAGAAGAGAGGCTGATCGAGATTCAATCGGATTCCGCCAGTCCGCTTGAACCAGTGGAAATCACCGCCATTAAAACTAAAAAGGGTGTGATCAAAGCGGGAGAGAAATTCAAGGATGATGATGATTGGGTGAGAGGTCTGACCGTCAAGCTGGAGAACGTTTCGGCGAAGAACATCGTCTACATCAACGTGAGCTTCTCATTCTTACGCCCCGCAGACCATGAAAGCGCCGGACAGCCTCCCTTTGTTGATCATCTGACTTATGGAAGCAATGCTATGCTATATAGTTCTTCGCAATCAACCAGGTTGCCCACATTGGCTCCGGGCGCTTCGGTCGAAATAAGTCTGACTGATAAAAACCATGAAGCGATCAAACGCGCTTTAAAGAAAATCAACTACCCTGAGAGCATCAAGCGATTACAGATTTATCTTGCAGAGGTCATATTTGATGATGATACGGCGTGGCTTTACGGTAGCTGGTTCCGACTCGACCCGCATAATCAGAAATTGATACCGATTGAGACAGGGCGGGGACACGCTCCCGTCGCTCGGTATCGCAAGCTTCGATCTGGGGTACGAGGAGTCTAAGCGGACAGACCAATACGGCAACCAGTTCCGCTATCGCGCCGAGGTCAGGGACGCGAAGGGAGCACAGGTCGGACGCCGGGCATGGGACGTGTTTCTAAACGTCGGAAGCTAATGATTGGATGAGATGGCTTTTCTTTTCAGGCCGGAGAGAAAGGGCAGTGACGCGCGTCACTGCCCTTTCTCCTTGGCCTCAGTCGGCATCTGCCGACTCCCGACCTATTGAGACTTCGCCCGGGCCCGTCATTTACGCTGACGTGGGACGCGCCGCGTCGGCCTTCAGGCGGCCTTCGACGGCGGCCCAATTGATGTTGGAGAAGAACGCCTCTATGTACTTGGGGCGATCAGCCGGTTTGTAGTCGAGGATGAAGGCGTGCTCCCATACGTCCATCACGAGCACGGGCACGAAGCCGGAGACGTTGCCCGTCTCGTGCAGCGTAATCCAGTGGTTCGAGAGCCGTCCGTTGGCGGGGTTCTGGTAGCAGATGGCCCAGCCCACGCCGCGCATCTTTCCCACCCCGACGAAATCCGCCTTCCAGATGTCGTAGCTCCCGAAGGATGTTTCCGCCGCTTTGACGAAAGCGGAATTCTTTTCCGCGTCGCCCGGCCCCTGCTTTTTCATATTCTCGAAGTAGTATTCGTGCAGCACCATGCCGTTGTACTCGAAGCCCAGGCGGCGCGTCAGCTCCGAGTAAGCGGGCATCTCGTCCTGATCCACCTTGCCGTCGGACAGGAACTCGGAAATCTTCTCCGTCAGCTTGTTGGTCTCCTTGACATAGCCCTCGTAGAGTTTGAAGTGCATCTCAAGCGTCTTGTCCGAGATGCCGTTGAGCCCGCTCAGATCGAACTGTCTGGGCTGGTATAAAGTGTCGAAGCCCATTCTTACTTACCTCCTAAAGTTATCAGTGCCCCTTGCTCTCGCCCGGCATGTGACCAACCGGGCCGTCATGAAATCATGATGTGGTTTCACTTCACTATCGCGCTCATGTGTGGCGAATACATTGAGCGCGTGAGGCGGAAATGTTGCGAGACGGAAAAAACCGGCGCGCTCCCCGGAAGACGCCGCACGCGTGTGCGCATTCCCCGAGACCGCGCCGGTTTTCCCTTCGCTCAAGCTCTCGCGATTGCTAATGCCGTCCCTACTACTTACCCGCGAAGAAGGCGTAGTCGTGCGATTGCGCCATGAATAAAAGCATCGGCAGAGAGAGCCACGCGTTAGTGCGAGAGGCCAGGAATGCCTGGCGCGCGAGCCCCGCCGCCTCCGGCGGAACGGGTGTCCCGTTGGCCACGTTATCGCGCGTCCACTCGATGATGCGCTTCTGCGCAGGCCAGATCACGCCCCACACGTTCAGGAGCATCAGTATGCCCATCCCGCCGCCGACGCCGATCGACAGCGACTTGTTGCCCAGGTAAGTCTTATTACCGACGGCATCCACGACGTTGCTCGCGTTACCCAGAAAATAGAGGATGGCCCACGTCATCAAGAGCATGAGGATGAAGATCACGACCGCCAGGATGCGACCGTCCTTGGTCAGAGCGGGCACGCGGTAGAGCATGAACAGGATGGCGTAAGTCACCAGCACGATGACGAGCCAGATGCCCAGTTGGGCCCAGGGGTTGACGCCCGCCGCCTTCGATTCCGGCGCGAGGATGTACATCGCGTAGTAGATCAGACCGGCCAGCACCGTGACCACTGCGCCCCAGCGAAACCACCAGAGCGTGCGCGTCAAAAGCTCCGGGTTGATCTTGCCCTTGGTCGGCGCGTCCAGAGTTTTTTGAAACGGCACGTTAATCAGATTGAAGAAGTACAGGAGTCCGATCCAGGTGATGCCTCCGAGGAAGTGGCCCCAGCGGACGAGGAGTTTCACGAGTTGAGTTCCGTCCGGGGCATTGACCACACTCTGGATCATCGAAAGCAGGGACGAGAAATGAGCGTTTGACTCTATCAACATACGTCCTCCGAAAACTTTTTGTAGGTGAAGCTTGATTGATGTCCGGGGTGGAAAAACCGAGGCAGCCGTCGCTCGTCCCGGACGCATGTGCTCAAAGACAACCCGCGCCTGGCCCCTCGGTCTTCTGCGCTAAGCGAGAGACCGGGGCCGCGCCTCCGGCCACCTTTCAGGTCAATCTCAAACTGTCATAAAAGTTACGCGCGCAGATTAACACCGCAGAAGCGAGCGACGCAATAACTTAATAACCCGGACGCGCGCCAGTGTGCGCTGTCGGCTAATCCTCGTTGGGTCTCGTCCCCGGTGGAATCCCGCGCACGCTCGCCTGATTGACGACTTTGACTTTCAGATCATCGCCGACCCTCACCTGGCAGGAGAGACGTACGTTCTCGGCGAGGCCGGTCTCCATCGCCAGGCGATTGCGTTCAAGCTCGCCTATTTCTCCAGGGTCGCCCGCCAGCACTTCCACGCGACAGGTCGTGCATCTGGCGTTGCCGCCGCAACGATGCAGAATATCAATCCCGGCATCCTCGATCGCCAGCACAAGTTTGCGACCTTTCTCGGCTTCAAAAGCGACCGGGCCGGTGGCAGTCTCCGCCTCTATTCTTGGCATGAATTACCCTCCCGAAAGTTTTACTGGTTTGGAAAGCAAAATGACTTTGGCATAACTGCCGACGAGACGGCAAGGCTGCGCGCCAGTCCTGAAGCGCTCAAGCCGGAGCATCAAGCACAGAGGCAGGAGAGGCCCGCTGCGAAGCTTTACGTCACGCCAGCATCAGTTCCATGAACAACGCGCCCTCGACGGGGTTGTGGTAATAAGGCTCTATCTCGCGGAAGCCGAGCGCGCGATAGAGCCTGATCGCGTCATCCATCACGCCCGGCAGCGTATCAAGACGCATCCGGCGATAGCCGATCCCTTGCGCTTCCGTGATGATCGCCCGGGCCAACTCGCCTCCGAGGCGACGGCCCCTGAACGCTGGCCGCACGTAGAGCCTCTTCATCTCGCACGTGTCCGCGTCGAGCCGTCTTAAGGCGACGCCCCCGGCAATTGCGCCTTCGTCTTCGGCCAGAAGCAAGCGTCCATCCGGCGGAGCGTATGCGCCGGGCAGCTCGCGCACTTCGAGATCAAAATTCTGGAAGCACAGGTCTATGCCCGGCAGCGCCTCTGCGTACTCCAGTAGCAGCGCGCGCGCCTGGGCCAACTCAGCCTCCGACTCAGCCTGCACCAGCTTGACCATCTCTCTCCGCTCCCCAAAGCCCTTTCAAGACGGAAGCCTCACGGGCTCATAAAAAGAGGCGGCGCGAGTTGTGACCGGGCGGGCGTGCCGGGGAGATCGCCTCCCTCATGCGGAAAGAGATTTCCATGCCACGTTCGCTTCGGCCAACTCGCGCCACTCGGTTTTTGATTGACGGAAACTCTCGGCTTAGGCCGTGAACGAGGAGCCGCAGCCGCAGCCGCCCGTCGCGTTCGGGTTCGTAAAGGTAAAGCCGGAGCCCATCACGCCGCTCACGTAATCAATCTTGACGCCGTTCAGATACTGCGCGCTGAACATGTCGATGAAGAGACGCACGCCGTTCTGATCGAGGATATGATCGCCCTGGCGCGACTCCTCTTCGATGTTCAGGCTGTACTGGAAGCCGGAGCAGCCGCCCGGCACGACCCGCACGCGAAGCCCGGAAGTTTCCGGCAATCCCTCTTCGCCCGCCATGAACTTTTTGATCTCGGCGGCGGCCGTCTCCGTCAATTCCATCGTCATCGTCGGAGCACTTGTCGTCGGAGCGCTTGTCGTGGAAGCATTCGTTGTTGTCGCAGACATTTCTTTCTCTCTCCTTGAAAAAAGTTATCAGTAATTCGGTTAATCAGTAATCAGCTTTCAGCCCTCTTTATTGTAATAACAACTGACCGCTGATGACTATCTATCGAGCTTTGCCTAAGACGACAAGCTCCGGTTTCATCGCTTCTATGGATACCTGTCGCGCGACCTCTTCGGCGACACGGCGAAAGGCTTGGGCCTGTGGCGAATCCGGTTGGCCCACCACTACGGGCACGCCCCTGTCGCCTCCCTCGCGCACGTCCAAACCCAGCGGCACTGCGCCGAGAAACGGCACATGATATTGCTCGGCCAGCTTCTCGCCGCCGCCCTCGCCGAAAATGTTATAACGCGTGCCCGTCTCCGGCGCGACGAAGTAGCTCATGTTTTCGACCACGCCGAGAATGGGAACGGCGACGGTCTCGAACATGCGCAGCGCGCGTCTCACGTCGGCGACCGCCACCTCCTGCGGCGTCGTCACCAGCACAGCGCCCTGCACGGGCACAAGCTGCGCGAGGCTCAACTGGACATCGCCAGTGCCGGGTGGCATATCGACGATCAGGTAATCAAGCTCGCCCCAGCGCACGTCCGTCAAAAACTGTTTCACCAGCCCGTGCAGGATAGGCCCACGCACGATCAAGGGCTCGTCGCCCGGCTTTAAGACCGCCATCGACATCAGCCGCACGCCGTAAGCCTCAAGGGGGACGAGTTTATTGCCGTCAATTTCGGGGCGCGTATTGCCCGCGCCGAGCATCAGCGGCACGTTGGGCCCATACACGTCCGCATCCATCAAACCGACGCGCGCGCCCTGTAGCGCCAGCGACACGGCAAGGTTGACAGCCACCGTCGACTTGCCCACGCCGCCCTTACCCGAAGAGACGGCGACGATATTACGCACGCCCGGAATGGAAACCTTCTCGCCCAAGCCACGCCCCTTCGGCACTTCAGCATCCATCACAACCCTGACCGACTCCACACCCGGAAGCTGCCCGACCAATTCCCTCGCCGCTCCCTCCATCTGTTCCTTGACGGGACAGGCAGGGGTCGTCAGCACTATGCGAAACGAGACCGCCCCGCCCTCTATCTTCAAATCCTTGATAAAGCCGAGCGTCACAATATCCTTGTGCAGATCGGGGTCTTGAATCTGACGCAGCGCGTCCAACACACTCTGTTCGTTTAATTGAGACATATTAAATTCAGTGACAAGCGGCGAGTGACGAGCGGAAGACAAGTTCTTCGCTTTCAACTTGTCACTTGTTACTCATCACTGCCTTTTCGGTCTGAGCACGCGGTACATGCAGCGCGATGCGCCGACGGCGATCCTTGATTCGCGAAATACCTGTGTGCCCAGTAGCTCTCTGTAAACTTCCAATTCGCGCTCGCAGACCTGTCGGTAATCACGCGCGACATCCGTCATCGGACAATTCCATTCGGTCAAAAGATAAGAGCCGTCCTCCAGCTTTTCGACCTCCGCCTCGTAGCCCTCGCCGTCCAGTAGTTCCGCCAGACGCACGACGCGCGCATCGAATCCGAGCCCTTTGAGCTGCGGGCCGAGGCGTCCGATCATCTCGTTGGCGCACCCGCAGAAAACCGTGTTCAGCCCGCGCTCACCCCAGACCGCGCCGATCTGCTGCAAGACGGCCTTGGCAAACAGGTCATAACGCTTCGGGAAAAGCGTCTCGGCCTTCGGCGTCAGTCGATAGACGTGAGCGGGGCGACCGCGCTCCTTGCGCTCTGCTATGTGCTGCACGTAGCCGTCGCGCTCAAGCACATCCAGATGCTTACGCACACACTGCTTGGAGACGCCGAGCGATGCGGCCAGCTCGTCGGCATTCACACCGCCGCGCATGCGCAACTGGTTGACGATCTCCTCGCGCGATGCTCCGAGCGCGTTTGTGATAGCAGCAGACACAATCAGTATGATATTTTCGCCTCCGGCTTTTGTCAACCAAACGATTGCTTTAATAGGGTTCGGGCCGGTTATATTGGCTATTTCAGGCGAACATTAACCAACCGTCGTTTTGACAAAACATTATCCTCAACGCTACGCTCTCAGCGTAGAGCTTGAGCACCCCCGGCCCTTACAGAACCAGCGAGCCTTTGAGATGTCTTTTTATCCGAGTCGCATACAGGAGCATTTCGATCAACCGCGCAACGTGGGCGACCTGCTCGGCGCAAACGCCACCGGCGAGGCTGGCTCGCTCCGTTGCGGCGCGGTGCTGCGTCTCTCGCTCAAAGTTGACGCGGCGCGGCAAACGATCACGGATGCCGGATTCAAAGCTCTAGGCTGCGGCTTCCTCATCGCCTGCGCTTCCGTCCTGACCGAAACCATCAAAGAGCTTCCCGTGAGCCGAGCCGCCGTTTTGACTGAGGACGCGATCACGGACTGGTTCGGCGGCCTGCCGTCTGAGAGGGCGCACTGCGCAGCTTTGTGCCGCGAGGCGCTGCACCTGGCCCTAGCCGATTATCACGACGCAAGGCGGGAAGAGTGGACGGGCGACGAAGCTCTCATCTGCACCTGCTTCGGCGTTTCCGAAAAATCCATCGAGCGTGTGATCAGCACGCACTCGCTGCGCACCATCAAGCAGGTGACCGGAGCATGCAACGCCGGCGGCGGCTGCGGCTCCTGCCACATGCTCATCGAAGATATTCTCAGCGATTACTGGCGCACGCGAGACGCGCTAATATAATGACAGCGCCCCTTGAAAGAGATGTATGCGGCGAGAAAGACTTCCAAATGAGAGACGACATCATCTACCTGGACAACAACGCGACGACGCGCGTCGCCCCGGAAGTTTTCGAGGCGATGCGTCCGCTTCTCACAGACCTCTACGGCAACCCGTCTTCGGCTCACACGTTTGGCCGCGAGCTGCGCCGCGATCTCGATAGAGCGCGCGAGCAGGTGGCAGAAGCCCTGGGCGCAAGCGATGTGAGCGAGATAGTCTTCACCTCCTGCGGCTCGGAATCCGACAATTGGGCCATTCGCGGCGCGCTTGAGCTGCAACACGGTAAACGACACATCATCACGACCCGCGTCGAGCACGAGGCCGTGCGCAACCTGTGCGAGCGTCTTGAGAAGGATGGATGTGAGGTGACTTGGCTTGAGGTGGATGGTGAAGGACGCCTCGATGTTGAAGCACTGCGCGCTGCTCTTCGTCACGACACGGCACTGGTCTCGGTGATGCTCGCCAACAATGAGACGGGCGTGCTCTTTCCCATCGCAGAGATCGGCAGTATTGTCCGCGAGCGGAGCGAGGCTCTTTTCCATGTTGACGGCGTGCAGGCCGTCGGCAAGATTCCGATCAACCTGCGGGAGATGCCCGTCGATCTGTTCTCGGTAGCGGGCCACAAGCTTCACGCGCCGAAGGGAGTCGGCGCGCTCTACGTGCGGCGCGGCGTGAGCCTTCCGTCCTTCATCATCGGCGGCGGTCAGGAGAGCGGGAGGCGAGCCGGGACGGAGGCCATGCCGCAGATCGTCGCGCTCGGGAGCGCCTGCGAGTTGGCCCAGAAGAGCGACGCGCACGCGCTCATTCGTCGCCTGCGCGATAAGCTCGAAGATACGATTCTCGCCGCTATCCCCAACGCTCGTTTGAACGGCACACGCAATCGGGACGAGCGCTTGCCCAACACCTCTAATATCTCTTTCGAGTATCTGGAAGGCGAGAATATTCTCGCGCGACTGGACGCGGCGGGCATCTGCGTCTCTACGGGTTCGGCCTGCAACGCCGGGACGCACGAGCCTTCAGCCGTCCTGCGCGCCATGAACGTTCCGTATACGGCGGCGCGCGGCTCGATACGCTTTTCTCTCGGTCGCTACAACACCGAAGGCGAGATCGATCGCACGCTGGAGGTCTTACCGGAAATCGTCAGACGACTCGCGGAGCTCTCGCCCTACGAAGAAGCCGGAGCAAAGGGGCAGGCTGGCAGGGCTTAAAGTATAAAGAGCAGCGCGTCTCGCTAACAGCGCGGCCCGCGCCGCGTTTTCTCCGCCTACTCCAGCCGTTTTCTCTTTTCACCTTTTTCGAGTTTTACTGTTACAATTTATCCACGGTTGTATACAGACGATTCCCGCCGGGAATGGAGCAAACACCCTTATGTCAGCCGAACAATCAGCAGGAGAGCAGAAGCCGGACATCCTGTCGCCCGACGATAAGACCGATGGGCCCAGGCGCGTGCGCGATACGCGCGTCAGTATGCTTGAAACGCAGGACTATTTCTGTGTCCAGCCCGACGCGCCTCTCTCCGAAGCCATCGAGCAGATGAAGAAGGATGAGGGCGGCTGCGTCATCATCTGTGAGGGCGAGCGCGTCGTCGGCATTTTCACCGAGCGCGATCTTCTGCACAAGATCATCGGCCAGCGGGTTGACCTTGAAGCGCCCGTCCGCGATTGGATGTCAACCGGGGTCGAGGTGCTGACGCCGGAGGCGACCATCGGCCAGGCGGTCGTCGTCATGAACGAGAAGGGCTATCGCAACATCCCGCTGGTTCAGAACGACCGGCTGATTGGCTCTATCTCGCTCCTTGACGTGATCACGTACCTGGCCGAGAGCTATCCGAAAGAGACTATGAACCTGCCGCCTGTTCCCGCCCAGGTGATGGACACGCAGGAAGGCGGCTAAAATCCAGAATCGAAATGGGGAGCTAATGAGTACTGTCATCGAAACACCCTCTGAACCTATAGAAAAAGATTTTGAAGAGCTGGAGACCGTCACGATTCGCTTCGCCGGAGATTCCGGCGACGGGATGCAGTTGACGGGCACGCAGTTTACGAACACCTCCGCCGTGGTCGGCAACGACATCTCGACCTTGCCGGACTTTCCGGCGGAGATTCGCGCCCCGGCGGGAAGTCTTCCCGGCGTGAGCGGCTTTCAGTTGAACTTCAGCAGCCAGGACATACGCACCCCCGGCGATCAACCCAATGTGCTGGTCGCCATGAATCCGGCGGCGCTCAAGGTCAACCTCCCAGACCTTGAGGAGGGCGGCACGCTCATCATCAACACGGACGAGTTCAATAAAGAGAATCTGGCGAAGGCCGCGTATCAATCGAACCCGCTCGAAGACGGCACGCTCGCGGGCTATCGCATCCACCGTCTTCCGATCACGACCTTGAACCTCAACGCGCTGAAGGGGCAGGTTCAGCTCTCGCGCAAAGAGATGGATCGCTGCAAGAACTTCTTCGCGCTCGGCGTGCTCTACTGGCTCTACGATCGCCCGATGGAGCCGACGATCGAATGGATCAGGGCCAAGTTCTCCAAGAACCCGGAGGTCATGAAGGCCAACGAGATCGTCTTGAAGACGGGCTACAACTTCGCCGACACGACCGAGGTATTCACGACCCACTACACGGTCAAGAAAGCGCAGATCGCGCCCGGCAAGTATCGCAAGATCACCGGCAACGAGGCGACGGCCATAGGCTTCATCGCCGCCTCGCAACTCTCCGGCCGCCCGCTCTTCTACGGCTCCTATCCGATCACGCCCGCCTCCGACATCCTGCACGAGTTGGCCCGTCACAAGAGCTTCGGCGTCAAGACGTTTCAGGCCGAAGACGAGATCGCCGCCGTCTGCGCGGCCATCGGCGCGTCCTTCGCGGGCCACATCGGACTGACGGGGACATCGGGCCCGGGTGTGGCGCTCAAGCAAGAGGCGATAGGGCTCGCCGTGATGACGGAGCTTCCGCTCGTGATCATCAACGTGCAGCGCGGCGGGCCGTCAACGGGCCTGCCAACCAAGACGGAGCAGGCAGACCTCTTTCAGGCCGTCTGGGGCCGCAACGGCGAATGCCCGGCGATCGTCGTCGCGCCCTCCACGCCCGCCGACTGTTTTCACATGGCGATTGAAGCCGTGCGTCTCTCCTTCAAATACATGACGCCGGTCTTTTATCTCTCGGACGGCTATCTGGCTAACGGCGCTGAGCCCTGGCGTATCCCGGATGTCTCCGAGCTGCCACGAATCGAGATCAAGTTTGCGACCGACCCCGAAAACTTCATGCCCTACGGGCGCGATGAAGAGACCTTAGCGCGTCCCTACGCCATCCCGGGCACGCCCGGCCTTGAGCATCGCATCGGCGGCATCGAAAAGCAGCACCTCACCGGGAACGTCAACTACGACCCCGAAAACCATCACTTCATGGTCAAGCTCCGGCAGGAGAAGGTTGATCGCGCGGCGAATGATATTCCGCCCGTCGAAATCTTCGGCGCGCCGACGGGCAAGGTGCTGGTGCTCGGCTGGGGCTCGACCTACGGCTCCATCACCTCTGCGGTCGAGAAACTGCAACGCGAAGGCAAGAGCGTGTCGGGCGCGCACCTTCGTCACCTCAACCCCTTCCCGAAGAATCTGGGCGAAGTCCTGCGCGGGTTCGAGACAGTCATTATTCCCGAGATGAATCTGGGCCAACTCTGCACGATGATACGCGCCAAATATCTGGTTGACGCCGTCGCCTTCTCCAAGGTCAAGGGCCGTCCCTTCCAGATTCGCGAGATCATCCGCAAGGTCGAGGAGTATTTATAAACAGTGAGCAGTACGACGACAAAACTGATGACCGCTGAAGAACTATTGTTACTCCCAGATGATGGCTCTCGCTATGAACTCATCGAAGGAGAACTGAGACGGATGTCCCCGGCTGGTCATAATCACGGAAGAGTTGCTATGCGCCTGGCTGTGCCTCTCGGTCAGCACATTGAAGAGAACGGGCTCGGAGAGGTTTATGCTGCTGAGACGGGCTTTATGCTCAGAACCAATCCTGACACCGTGCGAGCGCCCGACATTGCGTTCATTACGCAGCAACGCGTTGACGAAGTTGGTGATACGAAAAGCTACTGGCCGGGAGCGCCTGATCTTGCGGTCGAAGTCGTCAGCCCAAATGATAAGGTCAGCGAGATTGAAGAAAAGGTTAAAGAGTGGCTGGAAGCGGGCACATCATTGGTGTGGGTCTTGAGCCCCAAACTGCACACCGTCACAGTCTATCGCTCGCTTACTGATATTGTTGTCCTGACGGAGAAAGACATGCTCGACGGTGGCGAGATAGTTCCGGGCTTTCTCTATCCGATAAACAAGTTATTCGCCATCAAACGTCGCTAAGAGGAGTAAGTAATGAGTACAAATGGTAATGGAACAAACGGGAACGGACACAAGGATAATGCGGAGGCTGCGGCTTCGCCCGAGGCGTATGCGGGCTCGATGGCGGCGGGCGAGGTTGCGCCGCCGCCGGTGAAGCTGACGAAGGCCGATTTCGTTTCGGGGCAGGAAGTGCGCTGGTGTCCGGGCTGCGGCGACTATGCGATTCTGAACAACGTTCAGAAGGTGATGCCGGAACTTGGCATTTCGCGCGAGAAGATGGTCTTCGTCTCGGGCATCGGCTGCTCGTCGCGCTTTCCGTACTACATGAACACCTACGGCTTTCACTCGATTCACGGGCGCGCGCCTGCGGTCGCAACCGGCATCAAGAGCGCGAACCCGGAGTTGAGCGTGTGGGTCATCACGGGCGACGGCGATGCGCTCTCGATCGGCGGCAACCACTTCATGCACGCCATCCGCCGCAACCTCGACATCAACTATATACTCTTCAACAATCGCATCTACGGTCTGACCAAGGGCCAGTACAGCCCGACCTCCGAATTCGGCAAGAAGACCAAGTCAACGCCGATGGGGACGATCGATTACCCCCTGAACCCGCTCTCGGTGGCGATAGCGTCCGAGGCCACGTTCGTCGCGCGCTCCATAGACATCGACGTTAAGCATCTGGGCGCGACCGTCTCCGCCGCCGCGCATCACAAAGGCATCTCGTTCGTAGAGGTCTATCAAAACTGCAATATCTTCAACGACAAAGCCTTCGAGTATTTCACCGAGCGCACCGTCCGCAGCGATCGCGTGCTCTATCTGGAGCACGGCAAGCCCATGCTCTTCGGCAAGGACAATGATCGCGGCATTCGCATGAACGGCGCGCACCCGGAGGTCGTCCGCCTCGGCGAAAACGGCATCACCATAGACGACATACTCGTGCATGACATTTATTTGAAAGACCCTTCGGTCGCCTTCATGCTGGCGCGTATGGAGTACCCGGATTTCCCGCAGCCGGTCGGTATCTTCCGCGCCGTCGAGCGCGCCACCTACGAAGACATGCTCGTCGATCAGATCGAGGCGGCCATCACCAAATCCGGCCCCGGCAGTCTTGAAAAACTGATCAATAGCGGCGACACATGGACGGTGGAATAATAGAAGTGAAAACTGAGGTCAGTACCGCCAAAGGTCTCGGGCGCGTCTCAAGTCGCGTTACCCGCCCGAGACCTTTGGCGGTACTGACCCGGCTTTCTTAACGGAGAGAAACGACGAATGATCTGTCCATCATGCGGTCATGACAACATAGAGGGCATGGATCGTTGCGATAATTGTATGAAGCCGCTGCGCGATCTGGATGTGCCGCGCCCGGATGCGACTCGCGGGCTGGCGCGTTCCGTCATGGAGGACGATCTGCGCGAACTGGAACAGGTAGAGGCTTTGACGGTCAGCCCGACGGAGAGCGCGCTCGAAGTTATCGAGCGTATGAAGAGCGAGCAGGCGGGCTGCGCCCTTGTGCTTGACGGAGGTGAGCTGGTCGGCATCTTTACCGAGCACGATGTCCTGCGGAAGATGACGGGCCCGGCGGCGAGCCCTGCGGATGTGGCCGTTAGCACGCTCATGAGCGCGCAGCCGGAAACGCTGCGCGAGACGGATTCGGTCGCGGCGGCGCTCAACATGATGGCCGTCGGGCGTTACCGCCACGTCCCCATCAGGAAAAGCGACGGAAGCTATACGGTCACGTCCATCCGACAAGTGCTGAAATTCATCGGACAGGAAGACTGGTAAGCTAAAGAAGGTAAAAGTAAAAAGGCAAAAGTGTAAGGATGAAAGCCCTGCTGGTTAAAGCGGCTTCCTCTTCGCTTTTGCCTTTTACCTTTTTACTTTTCCCTTTCTTCCGCCCGTAGGCATCGCCGCCGGAACTGATGGCGTGTTGGAGCGCGGCGTGGCGGCGTCGGAGCCCGCGTGCTGCTTCGATTCGTCGCCGAAGAACTCGCTCGCCTGTTTGCGACGACCGCGCAGGGCTGGCGTCTCATGCATCGCCTCTCGATCCTGTGCGGGAACGGTATCGGCTCTTCCCGTCTGCTGCCCGCGCAGCTTCGTCGATCTACCGACCTTGCTCTGCTTCTCTTTGCTGGTCTCTTTCTCTTTGCCTGCCATCCTGTTCTCCCCCACTTTCCGCTTCGTTTAAGAAGATTCTATTGCGTGCTCCGCTCGGCAGCATCTTCTGCGACCTCTCGCAGGGCTTCCGTCGGCGGCCCCGTTTCAAACGACGAGCGCGTGCGTCCGAGCGCCCACTTGAGCGCGGGCGGTGTCACGAGCGTCGTGATGATGACCATAATGACCACTACGCCGAACGTCGCCGAAGAGATGACGGGCTCCGGCAAGCCGCTCGTGTTGGGCAGCATGAGAGACGCGCCCATTCCGGCAAAGATCAGCCCGACTTCGCCGCGCGGTATCATCCCCAATCCGACCGACAATCGGTTGATGCCGCGCTCGACGATGACGAGCGAGCAGACCTGCTTGCCGACGATCGCGGCGAGCGTCAACAATGCGGCGAAGCCGAGCAGGTCTAGACGCGCGAACGCGCGCAGATCGACCTTGAGCCCCATCAATACGAAGAAGATGGGCACGAACACGGTCGTCACCGGCGCGAGCAGTTTCTCAAGGCTCAACTCCTTCCGCTCGCGTGCGGAATGGAAATGAACTTCGTCCAGCACGAGCCCGGCGGCGAACGCACCGACGATCGGCGCTAACTCGACGAGCGATGCCGCCCATGCGAGTAGAAAGCAGAACGAGATCGAGATGGTCAGCAGCACCCCTCTGCTCTCAAGGCGTCCGACGCCGCGCAGCAACTTTGGTAAGACGAAATGTCCGACGACGAGCGCGCCGACGAGAAACAGAACGGCCTTGAGCGCGATCATCCCGACGCCGAAGAGGGAGAGCGATGCGCCCGCCGCCGTCGCCTCGATCGCGCCCGAGATGACGGCCAGTATCAACAGGCCCAGCACATCGTCTATGACCGCCGCGCCGAGAATGATGCGCGCCTCGCGCGTCACCAGCTTGCGCATGTCCTTAAGGACGCGCGCCGTAATGCCCACGCTCGTCGCGCAGAGCACCGCGCCGATGAAGATGTGTCCGAGCCGAGCCTCGCCGGGCAGGAAATAGGCGGCCACGCCCCACCCCAGAAAGAAGGGAGCGATCACGCCCGCCACCGCCACCAGCAGCGAAGACCAACCGACCTCGATCATCTCTCCCATATCTGATTCAAGGCCGACTTCAAAGAGCAGCAGGATCACGCCTATCTCTGCGAGCGCCGCGATCACCTCGTTCGTTTTCAGAGGCTCGACCCAGGGGAGCCCTGCGATCGCCAGGTTGCCGACCAGTATTCCTCCGATCAACTCGCCGAGCACTGCCGGTTGTCCGGCTCTTTCAAACAACTCGCCGCCAACTTTTGCGACGATCAGGATAACGGCGACCCCGATCAGCACTGTAGGGTCAAGGCTGTGACCAGCGCTGCCGCCGTCCTTCCCGGCAGGCGCGGTCGCCCCCAGAGCGTTGCTGGCCGTCTTCATTAGCCAGAACGCTCCGAAGGCGGCGGTCAGTACTGTTATCAACCTGGGTTTCATAAGATTTTCAAAACGAGCGGCGCGCAACGCTCTTGTAATAATCCTGCAAGCTCATTGCAACCAACTGATGGGTCATTGCCTGTAAAGTGCCTTTCAACATCAACCCCCTTTAATGGAGGGATGTGTAAAAGTTGAAGCGTCGGGCTTGGGGGAGCCCGGCGCTTCTCTTATTTTAGCGGCTCAAAAACGGCTGGGCTTCAGGCTTCCCGCACACGCATCGTCTCCGGCTCCGCCTGCCTCTGCGCGCCGTCGCGCGACGAATCCTGCGAAGGCGGAGGTGGCGGCGGCGGATTGGCGACGAGCATTTCAAGCGCCGCCTCCAGCACTTCGCTGATGCGCGAAACAGGTACGATCTCAAGCTCTCGCCGCACGTCTGCGGGAATCTCCTCGGCGTCCGCCTCGTTGCGCGACGGAAGGATGATGCGACGAATGCCGGCGCGATGCGCCGCCAGCACCTTCTCCTTGATACCGCCGACGGGGAAGACAAGCCCCGAGAGCGTGATCTCTCCGGTCATGGCCGTATCAGGACGCACGCGGCGTCCGGTGTAGAGCGAGGCCAGGGCCGAAGTGATCGTCACGCCCGCGCTGGGCCCATCCTTCGGAATCGCCCCTGCCGGGACGTGCAGGTGCACGCCGTAGCCCTTGAACATCTCCGGGTCGATGCCGAACTCAGTGGCGTGCGACCAGAGATAGGAGCGTGCGGCACGCGCCGACTCCTGCATCACTTCGCCCAATTGGCCCGTGATCGTAAAACCGGAGCCGCCCGGCAAAAGCGTCGCTTCGATGAAGAGCACCTGTCCGCCCATCTCCGTCCAGGCCATGCCCGTCGCCACCCCCGCAGGCAACTCCTTGCGCGCCTCTTCCGGGTAAAAACGCGGCGCGCCCATGTACTCTTTAATATC
This sequence comes from Pyrinomonadaceae bacterium, assembly GCA_036522655.1. Taxonomy (GTDB): domain Bacteria; phylum Acidobacteriota; class Blastocatellia; order Pyrinomonadales; family Pyrinomonadaceae; genus DASQYE01. The sequence continues at coordinate 128,473 of DATDFK010000043.1, forward strand.
ACCGGCATCGACAACGATCTTCTCGGCCTCATCCTGCGCGATCTTGAGCGCCGCCTTGCGTATGACGCTTCCGATGCTGCGCTCTATCTGGCGCACTCCGGCCTCGCGCGTATAGCGCGTCGCCAGCATCATGATCGCGTCGTCGGTAATCTCGAACTGCGACGGGCTGAGACCGTTCTCCTGTATCTGTCGCGGGACTAAATACTGGCGCGCGATGTGCAGCTTCTCCTGATCGCTGTAGCCCGCGAGCGCGATGATCTCCATGCGGTCGCGCAAAGGAGCCGGGATGGGCCCAAGCTGGTTGGCCGTCGCGATGAAGAAGACCTTTGAGAGATCAAAAGGCAAATCCAGATAGTGATCGCGGAAGCTGTTGTTCTGCTGCGGGTCTAGAATCTCAAGGAGCGCCGCCGAAGGGTCGCCCCTGTAATCCGCGCCGAGCTTGTCTATCTCGTCGAGCATCATGACGGGATTGTTGACCCCTGCACGCCTGATGGATTGAACGATACGACCGGGCAACGCGCCGATGTAGGTGCGTCGATGGCCGCGCAACTCCGCTTCGTCGCGCACGCCGCCCAAGGATAAGCGCTCGAACTGGCGACCGAGCGCGCGGGCGATCGAGCGGCCCAGACTGGTCTTGCCGACTCCGGGTGGGCCCACGAAGCAGAGGATAGGGCTTTTCGCGTCGGGACGGAGCTTGATGACGGCGAGGAATTCGAGGATGCGCTCCTTGATGTCCTCCAGGCCGTAATGATCTTCGTCAAGAATACGGCGCGCCTCTTTCAGATCGAGCTTGTCTTCCGTAGATTTTTTCCACGGCAGCTCAAGCACGTATTCGAGGTAGGTGCGAATGACGTGATAGTCGGGCGCGGCGGCGGGCAGGCGTTCCATGCGCTTTAATTCGCGCTCGGCCTCTGTGCGCACGTCGTCGGGCAGGTCTGCGGCTTCGAGCCGCTCGCGCAGCAACTCTGCTTCGGCGCGCTCGCCGCCCTCGTCGTCGCCGAGCTCTTTCTGAATCGCCTTCAACTGCTGGCGCAGGATGTAGTCGCGCTGCGCCTTGTCCATCTCGGTCTGCGCTTCGCTCGCAATCTTGGAGCGAAGCTGCATGATCTCCAGCTCGTGCGAGAGATAATTGTGGGCCAACAGGATGAGTTCGTCCACTGTCTCGGCTTCGAGCATCTTCTGCTCCTGCTCAACGCCGAGGTTGAGGACGGAGCCGAGGAAGTAGGCCAGGCGCACGGGGTCGTCGGCCGTGAGCACGGCGGAGCGTACTTCGGGCGGGACTTGCGGGAGCATGGCGAGCGCCTGCTGAATCAAAGACTGCAAGTTTCGCTTGGTGGCTTCGACGGCATCGGCGTCGACGGTTTTCAGCGGCGGCACAGTCTGTACGCGCGCGCGGAGAAACGGCTGCTCCTGAGTCCATTCGAGAACCTTGATGCGCTCCGTGCCCTGGACTATCAGGTGCACGCCCTGATCTATGCGCTGCATGCGCTTGACCATGACGAGCGTGCCGACGCTGTAAAGGTCTGCGGGCAGGGCGTCCGCGCCCGTCACTGTTTCGTTGCGCGCGGTGATACAGGCGAGCAGTTTCTCCGGCGTCGAGAGCGCCGCTTCGACCGCCGCGACGGAGCGCGTGCGCCCGACCGCCAGCGGAACGACCGTCTCTGGAAAGAGCGTCGTGTTCTGCAAAGGCAGGACGCTGATCTCGAACGGGACGGCGCTCGCCGCTCCCGCCTGATCGCTCTGCTGCGGATTGCTCTCGGGCGCTCCCGTATTGCCCGGCTGCCCCTGAATATTTTCTCTAGTCTCTACCATAACAAAACGATGCTCCCGCGAATGACGAACGATGAATCGGAGAAGAGCCGTCTGGCTACGCTTCATCGTCTACTATTCTTCGCCAGTCTTTTCCTCACAATTCTCTTCGCCGCGTAGATGTAGAATAAGAAGCCCGTCGCGGTAATCCCGCACGAGCGATGCGCCCTCGATGCGACAGGGAAACTGAAGCGTTTTTTCAAAACGGCTGTACGTGATCTCCAGTTGTTGATACGTCACGCCTTCGCCATAAAAAGTGTCGCGGCGGCAACCGGCGACATGAAGAGTCGCGCCGTGGATGTTGATCTCCAGTTCCTCCTGCCGGACACCGGCCAGATCGACCTTAACTATCCATCCGTCCCCGGTACGATAGATGTCAGCCGCCGGACACCACGTCCGGCGACCGGGACGCGCACGTTGCTCGCCGTGCAGCAGACGAAAATAACGCTCAACTGAATTTGCCATAAGAGTACAGTGACAAGTGACGAGTGACGAGTGACAAGTTGAAAGCGAAGAACTTGTCTTCTGCTCGTCACCTGCCACCCGTCACTCGTCACTGTCTTAAAAGACTTTGCCCCAGAATGAAGCGCCGCTGGAAATCTCTTCGAGAGCGTCGGCCAGCTCTTCATCCTCTTCGGTTTCCAGCGCGATGTCGGCCATAGAGATGATGCCGCGCAGCTGGCCGTTTTCTCCGACGACCGGGATGCGCCTGACCTGCTTGTCGCCCATCTTGCGAATCGCGTCTATGACGCGATCATTCGGATGCGCAGAGTGTATGTCTGCGGTCATCACTTCTTCGGCGCGCGAGGTCATCGCGTCCTTACCTTCGGCGACGGCCCGTATCACTATGTCGCGGTCTGTGATCAGGCCGACAAGTTTGCCGTTGCCGCGCGTGCGATTGTTGATTTTCGGCGCGTCGGCCAGATTCGCCTCGCCCGTGATGGCTGGCGCATCCTCGCGGTCTACGACCGGAATAACACCCGTGTCCTCTTCGCGCATCATCGCGGCCACCTCTTGCAGAGAAGTGTCGCGTGTGGCGACCGTCACATCGCGGGTCATGATGTCGCGGCAGCGCAGGCGCGAGCGCGAACGAGCGCGCGGGCGCGGGTGGCCTCCGAAGGTGCGGCGCAGGTAGTCGCGTCCTTCATCCAGCCAGGAGCGATCATCTTCGTCGCGTTCGACGCGATAATCACCATAACGTCTCTCTTCATCACGATAGTCTGTGCGCTCGTTGTAGCCGCCGCGCCCGTAACCCGGGCGCTCGCTGTCGCCGTAACCGCGATCGCGCGGCGGTGCTTGCGAATCGTCGTAGTCTCTCTCGCGGTAGCGGCCGCTTGGCCGGTAATCGGGGCGCACGGGCGTTTCGAAGCGATTATCGAAAGCGCTCCCACGGCGACGCGAACCGTAATAGCCCATCTCGTCGTCATCGTCTCTCTCGTACCGATCTCTTGGCATGATCTTCCTCCCCGTTTGCATTTGAATGAACTACGCGCCCCCGCTTTCACAGCCGGGTGGGCCCATCGCAGCGGCGCGCTCATCCGCTGATTGACAGCCTGCGTGGCTAGCGCCGCCCGATCTCAATTCAGTTAAGGGAACTTGATTCGATTATACTCGCTTCGCCCTAGATTGCCAGTTCGGTCAATCGTTGAGACAGAAAAAGAAGAAGCTTGAAACCCGGACAGAGCGCTTCAAGCTTCTTCCTTTCCCGCTTACGTCTTTCCTTTACTGTCCGGCTTCGATTTCGGCGATCAACTGCACCTGTGAGGTGATCTCCAGCGTGCCGACTTCTATCGGCGTGGGCGTGGCCGCCGCCTGATTCATGACGCGACTTCTTCCGAACTCCGCATCGTACATGGGGCGCGGCGTGACGCCGCCTTCCTGCACTTCGATGATGCGCGCGACGCGCCCGCCGAGCGCCTGCGCGATCGCCTGTGCTTTGCCGATGGCCGTGCGCGTCGCGTCTGCGAGCGCCTGATCTTTCGCCTGCCGGTCTTTACGCAGGATGAAGGAGACGCCGTTGATATTATTCGCTCCGGCCTGAGAGGCGGCGTCGATGACGGCCCCGACTTTCGTCAGGTCGCTCATCGTGACCGTCACGCTGTTGCTCGCCTGGTAGCCTGTGATCGTCGGCGGCTGGTTCTCCTTATAGACCTGAATGGGCTGCAAGTTGTAACCGCTCGTCTTGACTTCAGCGCCAGGGCCCGCCGCAGCCTTGACGGCGCGCACGACTTCGTCGCTGCGACGCGCGTTCTCTCTCTGCGCCTCAAGCGCGAGCTTGTGCTGCGTGATGACGGAGATGTTGATGATCGCCGTATCGGGCTGGGCCTGCACGATCGAATCCCCGCTGACGAGCACGCGCGTCAAACGTCTGGGCGGCCCCGTCATCGTCGCGTCGCCACGCGTGCCGTCATCTATGGGTCGCATCGCGCGCACCTCGAAAGGGATGCCCTCCTGGGCCGACGTGATCACGTCCGGTTTGGTCTCGCCCGTCGCTTCAACGCCCGTGCCCTCGCGGAACCACGCTTCCGCCTGAAAGCGCTGCGCGTTGAGTATCAAATATTTCTGCCCCTCTGCGTTGATGAGCCAGCCGCCCGCCTCGACCGTTCGCGCGAGGCGGCCGCGCACCGTTATTTCCCTGGCGAAAACCTGTGCCGTACAAAAAATGACGAGCGCCAGCACGCTCGTCATGATCAAAAGATGCCTTCTCATTTTCCCTTCTCCCCTTCCTTTGTTTATCTCTTGGGCCAACAGCAGCACCGGGAGAGATCGAATGCCCTGGGCGTTTAAAGAACGCTGCACGGCAACGCTTCTTGCGCGGTTGCTGCGCCGTTCCGGCATTTGCTACGATTCGGCCAGGATGCAATCTTTCAACTCAAAGTCCGGTAATCTCAAAAAACCCGAGCGGCAGGGCAAGACTATCACAGTGGGTCGCGTAGAGGACGTGCCCGAGGGACGCGGCGCGACCGTTGAGCTGCTGGACGGAACCGAGCTGGCGCTCTTTCATACGGGCGGAGAGTTTTACGCCATCGAGAATTTCTGCCCCCACAAGGGCGCGCCCCTCGCCGACGGACAACTCCACGGCGCGGTCGTCGAATGCGACTGGCACGGCTGGCGCTTCGATCTGGGCACGGGCGCGTGCATCAACCGCCCGCACTCGCCCGTCGAGTCCTACAAGGTTGTGATAGAAGACGGGTGGATAAAGATTGCCATCTAGTGAATTTTGGATTTTAGATTGGCAGGCAAGAAAGCTTGAGGACTGGCTTCCAAGATTCAAGATTCGGAAAGCGTTAATCTAAAATCTAAAATCCAAAATCTCAAATCTCAAATCTCAAATCTCAAATGGTCTTACCCGTCGTTGCCGATGGCTTCGACGGGACAGGCGGCGAGCGCCTCTTCGCACAGCTCGCGTTCCTCTTCCGTCTGCGGCTGCTTGAAGACGTAGGAATAGCCGTTATCGTCCGCGCGTGTGAAGTTATCCGGCGCTGTGTCCCGGCACACATCGCAGTCTATGCATAGCGTGTCAACGTAGTAGGGGCCGGGGACATTCTCTTCTACGCGATCATTCGGGTCAGCCAAATCCGCCTCCTGAAAGACAGCGACAAGTGACGAGTGGCAAGTGCTAAGTTAAAAACTTAAAGACTTGTCTCCTGCTCGTCACTTGTCACTCATCACTCTTCACTGTATTTGAAGCATGCGATCAAGCGCGACGCGCGCCCAGTGGGCAACGTCTTCAGGCACGCTGATCCGGTTGACGACCACGCCCGCCAGCAGCGATTCCAGCGCCCATGCCAGATTCTGCGGCGCGATGCGATACATCGTCGCGCACATGCATAAATCGGGGGCGAGGAGCTGGATGTGCTTGTCCGGGAACCTCTCGATCAGACGATTGACGAGGTTGACTTCCGTGCCGATGGCCCACTTGGAACCGGCGGGCGCGGCTTCCAGAGTTTTAATGATGAACTCCGTCGAGCCGTTCAGGTCGCTCTTCTGTACGACTTCGTAGACGCATTCGGGATGAACCAGCACCTTGATGCCGGGCACTTCACGACGCACCTGCTCCACGTGCCACTCACGAAACCTTCCGTGCACGGAGCAATGGCCTTTCCAGAGGATGAGGCGCGCGCGCCGCAGTTGCTCTTCAGTATTTCCGCCAAGCTCCTTGAACGGATCCCACACGACCATCTCATCCAGGCCGATGCCGAACTTGACTCCGGTGTTACGGCCCAGGTGTTGATCTGGAAAGAAGAAGAGCTTGTCTGCTTCCTTCAAAGTTTTCTCAAAGAGCGGGACGGCGTTCGAGGACGTGCAGACGAGTCCTTCGTGACGCCCGCAGAAAGCCTTGATCGCGGCGGTCGAGTTCATATACGTGATCGGCAGCACGCGAAAATCGTCGTGGATTCCGATCGACTCAAGCTGATCCCAGGCGTCCTCGACCTGCTCCGCCGAAGCCATGTCGGCCATAGAGCAGCCCGCGCCCATGTCCGGCAGAATCACCTTTTGGTGCGGGGCGGAAAGAATGTCTGCGGATTCGGCCATGAAGTGGACGCCGCAGAAGACTATGAACTCGGCCTCGGGTCGCTCCGACGCCATCTTCGAGAGCTTGAAGGAATCGCCCGTCAAGTCCGCGTGGCGAATCACGTCGTCGCGCTGGTAGTGATGGCCCAGGATGACCAGGCGCTGGCCCAGCTCGCGCCGCGCCGCGCTGATGCGCTCGCTCAACTCCGCGTCCGACATCCCGAAATAATCTTCAAGCGCCGGAACTGTAATCTCTTTCGTCTCCACGACAGCGGTCATCTTTGATTCTCCTTGCACCACGCGCGCAACCCACTTCGGCCCCATAACGACCAACAGCGCTCGAACCGGGCTATGCGCCAAACGGGCAACTATACCCACTCAGAGAAACCCAGCGCAAGCGCGCAACCAACTCTCCCCAACACCTTCAAAACACCCGCCCCCAAGCATCCCCACTGCCTGCCCACGCTCGCATCAATTTAGATGCGCACGCGCCCCCTCAAGATGCGCCGAAAAGCAAGGATGAAGGATGAAGGATGAAGGATGAAAAAAAATGCTGCTCCGTCTTGAAAGCTTTTCCTTCATCCTTCATCCTTCCGCCTTCATCCTTTCTTTCAAGGGTGTGTCATCTGTTCCGGCTTGACGTACTGGTCGAACTGCTCGCCGGTGAGGTGACCCAGTTCGATCGCAGACTCGCGCAGGGAGATGCCCTTCTTGTGTGCGTTTTTCGCGATCTTCGCCGCGTTGTCGTAGCCTATGTACTGGTTGAGCGCCGTCACGAGCATGAGCGAGTTGCGCAGGTGCGCTTCGATCTGCTCGCGATTGAGTTCTATTCCGGCGATGCAATAATCGACGAAGCCGTGGCAGGCATCCTTGATCAAGCGAATCGAGTGGAGCAGGTTATGAATCATGACGGGGTTGAAGACGTTCAGCTCGAAGTTGCCCTGCGAGCCCGCGAAGCCTATGGCCGCGTCGTTGCCGAAGACCTGTACGGCGACCATCGTCATCGCCTCGCTCTGCGTCGGATTGACCTTGCCGGGCATGATGGATGAGCCCGGCTCGTTCTCCGGCAGAATCAATTCCCCGAGGCCCGCGCGCGGCCCCGAAGCCAGCCAGCGAATATCGTTCGCGATCTTCATGAGCGATCCGGCGAGGGTCTTCAAAGCGCCGCTGGCGAAAACCAGCTCGTCATGCGCCGACAGCGCGGCGAACTTGTTCGGGTGCGACTTGAAGGGCAGACCCGTCAGCTCAGCTATCCTGGCCGCCGCGCGCGCGCCGAATTCTGGATGAGAGTTGAGTCCAGTGCCGACAGCCGTGCCGCCGATCGCCAGGTCATAGAGTCCCGGCAGGACGAGTCTGAGCCTTTCTATGTCGCGCTCTATGAGGCTGGCCCAGCCTGACATCTCCTGCCCGACCGTGAGGGGAGTGGCGTCCTGCAAGTGTGTGCGCCCGATCTTGACCACGTCGCAAAACTCTTTCGCCTTGGCATCGATCGCGTCCTGAACTTTACGGACTTCCGGGATGAGCTTGTTCATCTGCTCGGCAGCGGCGATGTGCATGGCCGTCGGGAACGTATCGTTGGACGACTGCGACATGTTGACATCATCGTTCGGATGGACGGGCTTTTTGCTTCCCATGACGCCGCCCGCCAGCTCGATCGCGCGGTTCGAGATGACCTCGTTGGCGTTCATGTTGGTTTGCGTCCCGCTGCCCGTCTGCCAGACGCGCAGGGGGAAATGCTCATCCAGCTTTCCCTCTATCACTTCGTCGCAAGCCCTGACGATCAACTCGGCCTTCTCCGGCGGCAGCTTGCCCAAGTCCTGATTGACGATCGCGGCGGCCTTCTTCAGGATACCGAGGGCGCGAATCATCTCGCGCGGCATACGATCGTCGCCGATATTGAAGTGAAGCAGCGAGCGCTCGGTCTGCGCGCCCCAGTATCTATCGGACTGAACCTGTATCTCGCCCATCGAATCCGTCTCGACGCGCGTGGGCTCATCGCCGCCTTCCCTTTGTTGAGTTGCTTCTGATGACATCTTGAGAGTTCATCCTTTTCTGGACAGGCTTAAGACGCGTCCCCCTTTGATTTTAAACGCGTCGCGCCCTACCTGTATTTACGCTTGAAAAGCTCTTGAGTTCGATTGTACAACACATCGCCCGCGCCCTTGCAGCCGCGCTCGCCTACCTCACGCCGTCGGATTGTGCCCTTAAAAACTGATTGACAACGATGGCCGCGAAAAACTACTCTTGATTATGGCCTTCGAGTGGCCGCGAAGTATCTCTGCAAGCGTTGTCCTTTGAGCCCTTAACCTCACGAGAGACGTAGACCGAATCATCCAAAACTTTTTGACCTTCGCTCTCGTCCGTTCGATTCCATCGAGAGTTACCTCTAATGATCTGGCAAAACACAAAAATTCTCCTACGCCTCTACTATCGCCCGCTGGCCGCGATGAGCAGCATCATCGACGAAGGGAGTTGGCTTTACGGCGCGGTGCTGGTCGCCGCCGTCTCTATGCTGCTGCAATTTTCCCTGACGACGCGCATTTACACCGACTACGAGGCGGTCGTCGTCCCCGCCCAACAATCGGAGCAGCCGCCGCCGCCGGTCGCGCCCGCTCAGGCCGCTACATCTGCGGACGCTCAAGCGTCAGCCGATGACTACGAATACGATGACGAGGAGGAACCAGCGACCATCGTCCGCAGGCCGCTGCCGCTGGTCGGAGATGCAGGCTGGTGGGTAGTCTCTTTCCAACCCTACAACGTCTTCTCGACGGTGCTCGGGCTGGCCCTGCTCTACGTCCCGGCGACGATTTTAGTCCTGCTCTTCTTCGACCCCGTCGGAAGCTTCAGCGTCGTCCTGCGGCGCGACTATGCGACTCTTCTCGCCTGCACCCTGATGGCATGGGCCGCCTCTCATCTTCCCTTCGCGCTCGCAGGCTTGGCGCTTGAGCGCCTGCATCTGGGCACACCGATCGCGCTCATACTCTGGTCGCTCGGCGCACTCTCTTTCGGCCTGCTCATGACCTTCGCGCTGCGGACAGTCTTCGGAATCTCCTTAGGCCACGCGCTCTCGACGGTCAGCATTTCCTGGCTCGCGCTGCAAGTGCAGGTACACCTCTTCGCAATGGCCTCGCCCTTGCTCTTCTCGCCCTTCGTGCTCTACTACGCATACATCTACCTGCGCGGCGACATAGGCGACATAGGCTTCTCCTATCGTCAACGCCGCGACTTTCGCCGCCACCTCGAACAGGCCACCGTCAACCCGCGCGACGCCGAGGCACACTATCAACTCGGCCTCGTCTACCAGCACCGCCGCCAGACCACAGAAGCCATGAAACGCTTCACCCGCGCCATCGAGATCGATCCGCAGGAGCTCGACGCACGCTTCCAACTGGGCCGCATCGCCCGCGAGCAAAACCGCCTACAGGAAGCACTGGATCACTTCTCAATCGTCGTCGCACAGGACGACCGCCACGCCCACCACGAAATCTGGCGCGAGATCGGCGCAACCTACGTCGCCGCCTCCATGCACACCGAAGCGCGCGAAGCCCTCGCCACCTACGTCGAGCGCCGCCCCTTCGACCCCGAAGGTCTCTACTACCTCGGGCGCTCCCTCAAAGAACTCGGCCACCCCGCCGAATCACACGAGATGTTTCAACGCTGCATCGAAGCCGTCAAAACCATGCCCTACTACCGCCGCTCCCAACTCCGCAAATGGCGCAAACTAGCACAGACACAACTCTCCTCCCTCCCCACCCACAACGCCTCGCTCGCCACCTCCTGAAAACCACAGGTCACACGCACAGCATGTCTCCGAAAGCCCCTGAAAGGGGCGATGTATAGACCGGGGAGATCATGGACAGGTGTTCGGGGACATCCTGGACACCTCTTGACTCTTTGATGCTACTGCTCTGAGGTCGATGGTGCCAATCCGTTGCTGGCAAAAATAGACTTCCATCAACCCATCC
>DATDFK010000044.1:0-128048 GCA_036522655.1 Pyrinomonadaceae bacterium
TGTTTGAGTTTTTTCGAGCGCAGATAAAAGGCGCTGCTCGATCCGCTCGTCGCCGAATCACCCTTCAGGAAAAGATGCGAGTCATCGCGGGACAATATCGCGGGCGCACACTTCGCAGCCCCCCTTCCATGCAGGTGCGGCCGACCTCCGACCGTTTGCGCGAAACCCTCTTCAACGTGCTCGCCCCGCGTCTCGCGGAGACAAGGTTTCTCGATCTGTGCGCGGGCTCCGGCGCGGTCGGCATAGAGGCGCTCTCGCGCGGCGCTGCCCACGTCACTTTCGTCGATCGCTCGCGTAAGATGTGCGGCCTCATCGAATCCAACCTGGACTTGTGCCGCGTGCCCGAAGAAATGACAGAAGTCGTGCTCGGCGAGGCCGCCGACTTCCTGCGTCGCGCGACGGCGCGCGGCGGCGTCTCATGGAACATAGCCTTTTTCGACCCGCCCTATGCGCTCGATTACTCGCCCGTCCTCTCGGCCTTCGGCGCGGGCACGCTGCTGGCTGAAGACGGCTTGCTCGTCGTCGAGCATCATCACAAGAACGAGTTGAAGGACGAAGTGGGCGCGATGCGTCGCTGGCGAACACTCAAGCAGGGCGATTCGTGTCTGAGCTTTTACGAGTACGAGTAGCTTTCCCTTCCCCGCCCTGCATAGAGTACGGCCTGGCGTATGCCGGGTCGGGTTTATCACTGGCTGATTGCTCTCGGTGGGCCCATGTCCTTCGCAAAAAAGATATGGGCCCACGTCCACCGCAAAATATTTGGTGCGCGTGGGCCAATGATGCTATCTTGTTTGCAGTGGTAATCCATTCAAGGCATCGCGGATTTTCTCCAATTGAAACGTTTCAATATCCCCGGCGCAGTTCGCGCTCGTCATCCGGCGTTTGGCCGCCAACCTTAAGCTTTGACATCAAGTCTCGGCTTGCGTAGCTCTGCCATTGTTTAGAGATAAGGATTCCCCCATGACAACCCTGAGAGCCCGTCCCCTGCTCTATCTTCCGCTGTTGAGTATCGCTGGCCTCGCAGTCTTCCTCGGCTACTCGTGGAGCCGTTTTGGGCCCAGCGCTGCGGCGGCCAACTTCACCGTCATCAATACGAATGATAGCGGCGCGGGCTCGCTTCGACAGGCCATTCTGGATGCGAACGCCAATCCGGGCCCGGACACGATTGATTTCAACATCCCAGGCGCGGGCGTCCAGACCATCACGCCCGCCACGGCGCTACCGACCATCACGGAGGCCGTGCTGATAGACGGCTACACGCAGCCGGGCAGCGCTGGAAACTCGCAGCCCGACAGCGATAACGCCGTCCTCCTGATCGAGATCAACGGCGCTAATGCCGGCGCTAATCCCTGCCTGCGAATCTCAAGCGGCAGCAGCACTGTGCGCGGTCTCGTCATTAATCGCTGCGGCGCAGCAGGGATACGATTGCAGGCGGCCGGCGGCAATGCCATCAACGGTAACTTCATCGGCACAGACCCGACGGGCACGATCAAGAGAGCCAACACGGGCAACGGCATAGAGCTGGCCTCCTCGCCGAATAATTCGATCGGCGGGGTCACGCCCAACGCCCGCAATCTGATTTCAGGCAACAACACACACGGCATTGCTATTGACTTCAACTCGCCGTCCAACACCGTGAGCGGCAACTTCATCGGCACGAATGCGGCGGGCACTGCGATCCTAGGTAACGGCTTTCAGGGCATCAGCATCACTTCTTCCGGCAATACGATTGGCGGCACGACCGTGGGCGCGCGCAATGTCGTCTCCGGCAACACCAACGGCGGCGGCGTGACCTTCAGCGGCTCGACGGCGACCAACAACGTCGTGCAGGGCAACTACATCGGAACCGATGCCCTGGGCACTGCCAGCGTTCCTAACAGCAGCGGCATCTTCACCCTCGGCGCAGCCTCCAACAATCTGATCGGTGGCACTGTTGCCGGGGCGCGGAATGTCATCTCAGGCAATACGCTGGGCCTGTTTCTTGCCAGCACTACGGGCGGCATCAACACTCGCCTCGAAGGCAATTTCATCGGAACCAATGCGGCGGGGACGGCGGGTATTCCGAACATCCTCGGCGTATATGTTACTTTGGGTAACTCAGGCAACAGGATTGGCGGGACGGCTCCCGGCGCTGGCAACGTGATCGCCTTCAACGCGATAGGCGTAGACATAGACCCCGGCGCAACCGGCAATCCTATTCTCGCCAACTCGATCTTCTCCAACGACATAGGGATTGATCTGAACGCCGATGGTGTGACCCCGAATGACGCGGGCGACACGGACACGGGCGGCAACAATCTACAGAACTATCCAGTCCTGACGGGCGCGACCAGCGTGGGCGGCGACACGACCATCACAGGCACGCTCAACAGCACGCCCGGCACTTCTTTCAGAATCGAATTCTTCTCCAACACCACGCTCAACCACACGGGTTTCGGTGAGGGCCAGACCTTTATCGGCTCGACGACCGTGACGACAGACGCGAGCGGCAACACAAGCTTTACGGCCAATACCGGAAGCGCGACCCCTGCTGGCCGCTTCATCACCGCGACGGCCACCAACAACGTCACCAACGACACCTCTGAATTCTCCTACGGCGCACAGGTCAATGGCCCGGAGGCGTTCCAGTTCCTACAGCCGACCTTCACCGTCAGCGAAAACGCCGGTCTCGCCACCATCACCGTGACGCGCACCAACGGAACTATCGGCGGCACGACCGTCGATTATTCGATCTCAAACGGCACTGCCACAGCAGCCCTGGATTACACGCAGGTATCCGGCACACTCACATTCGGCGTCGGAGAGACCAGCAAGACCTTTACCGTCCCCATCATCGACGACGCTTTCCTTGAAGGTGACGAGACCGTGTTCCTCGTGCTGAGCAATCCTTCGGTGGGCGGCGCGCTGGGCTCACCGAGCGTTGCCACGCTGGTTATCGCAGACCGCGAGCAGACCATCTACGGCGTCACGGCCTTCAACAATCTGATCTCGTTTGAAAGGGCTAACCCCGAACGCCTCTATAGTCGCGTGCCGATCACCGGGCTACAGGCGGGCGAACAAATCCTCGGCATTGATTTCCGTCCCTCGAACGGAGTGCTCTACGGGCTCGGCAGCACTAGCCGACTCTACACGATCAATACGACGACGGGCGTCGCCACACAGGTCGGCGCGGGTCAGTTCACCCCTCTGCTCTCGGGAACGGATTTCGGTTTCGACTTCAATCCGTTGAGCGGGCAGATTCGCGTCGTCAGTAATACTGATCAGAACCTGCGCCTAGACCCCGACACGGGCACGGTCGCGGCGACAGATACGACGCTCGCCTTCGCCCCTGCGGACGCGAACGCCGCCGTCAATCCGAACGTCGTGGCTCTGGCCTATACCAACAACGTCGCGGGCGCAGTTTCTACGACGCTTTACGGGATTGATTCTAACAAGGACTCTCTTGTGAGGGTCGGCTCCGTCGGCGGCTCGCCCATTTCGCCCGATGCGGGGCAACTCTTCACGATCGGCTCAATCGGCGGCGTTGGTGATTTCGGAGGCTTGACGAGCTTCGACATCCTGTCCAGCGGCGACACGGCGCTGGCAGCATTCTCGCCTCCCGGCTTTACCAGCACGACGCCTTCATCTCTCTACACGATCAACCTGACGACGGGCGCGGCAACGGAGGTCACGAGCCCCGGCAGTTCGCCCTTCATCGGCGGGTTCATTCTGAACGAGACTTTACGCGCGATGGCCGTAGCGACTAACGGGACTTTCGGGTTCAACGCGGTGACCTCCAACGTCTCCGAAGGCGCGGGCAGCGTCCAGATCACTATCGACCGGACGGGAGACACCACGGGCGCTGCCTCCGTGGACTTTCTCAGCAGCGACGGCACAGCCGAGCAGCGCTCCGATTACAATATCGCCGTCGGCACGCTCTCCTTCGCGCCCGGCGAAACCAGCAAGACCTTCTCGATCTTCATCACGGACGACGGATTCACGGAAGGCAACGAGACCTTTACCATCACGCTCAGCAATCCGAAGGGCGGGTTCAGTACCGGCGGAACCACGACGACCACCGTTACCATCACGGACAACGACGCCGTGCCGTCCGCGACCAACCCGATTGACAACACGGCCTTCTTCGTCCGCCAGCACTACGTTGATTTTCTCAACCGCGAGCCAGACCCTGCGGGCCTCGCCGCGTGGATACATCGCATAGACTTCTGCGGGCAGGCGGGCGAGCCTCCGCCGCCCTGTGATCGCGTCGAAGTCTCTTCGGCCTTCTACCGCTCGCCGGAGTTTTACGATCGCGGTTATTTCGTCTACCGCTTCTACGAGACGGCGCTGGGCCGCCAGCCTCAGTACCTTGAGTTCATGGCAGACCTCAGACGCGTGACCGGCTTTCTCACAACCGAGCAGTTGGAAGCCAACAAGCTCAACTTCATCGCGGACTTTATGGACAGGCAGGAGTTCCGCACCAAGTACGATGCGCTCAACAATACGCAGTACGTTAACACGCTGGAGAGCACGGCCGGTGTGACGCTCTCGAACAAGAACGCATTGATCGCGAGCCTCAACAACGGCTCGAAGACTCGTGCGGTCGTTCTTCGTGAGGTCGCGGAAGGGACACAGGTGAGCGTCAAGTTCTTCAACAAGGCTTTCGTCGTCATGGAATATTTCGGCTATCTCAGGCGCAACCCGGACGCGCTCTTCCTGAACTGGATCACGACGCTCAATTCTACGGGCGACTATCGCACGCTGGTCAGCGGCTTCGTCAACTCGGCTGAGTACAGGTCTAGATTCGGCCAGCCGTAGATGCGTATTGACTGGGGCCTTTCGCGGGCGTAGAATGCGCGCCAATCAGGACGGGTGCTGAATGTATCCGTTCTGCGCCGGGCGGTGTGAGTACGTTCGGCGCACTATGTCAATAGCATGAGGATGGCGGCGGAGGCGTAAGAACCTCCGCCGCTTTTATTTTGCCCCGCCGCCTCACACCTGCGGGCCAATTTGCGCTTGCGCCGAATTTAGAGATAATCTCTTGGGAAACGAAAGAAAATTATGCTAGTGCTGGGAATAGAGAGTTCGTGTGATGAGACGGCGGCGGCGATCGTGCGCGATGGCCGCGAGATGCTCTCCTCCGTCATCGCTTCGCAGATCGAGACGCACATGCGCTACGGCGGCGTCGTGCCGGAGCTGGCTTCGCGCGAGCACCTGGACAAGATTGTGCCCGTCGTCGAGGAAGCACTCGCCAGGGCTCATGTGGACAAGCGTGAGATAGACGGTATCAGCGTCACGATGGGCCCGGGACTAGTCGGCTCCCTGCTGGTCGGCGTCTCCTACGCCAAGGCGATGGCCTTCGCGCTGGACAAACCGCTCGTCGGCGTCAATCACATCGAAGGACATATCTATTCGGTCGTCTTCGAGAATCCGCCGGTCGAGTATCCGGCCCTCGCGCTGATCGTCTCCGGCGGCCATACCAATCTTTTCGTGATACCGGAGCCGGGCAAGTACAAGGTCGTGGCGCGCACACGCGACGACGCCGCCGGTGAAGCTTTCGACAAGGTGGCGAAGATGCTGGGCCTGGGCTATCCGGGTGGGCCCATCATCGAGCGCTTGGCGCGTGAAGGCGACCCGAAGGCCGTCCGCTTCGCCGTCCCGCGCATGGGTGATGGCCGTCCTGATTTCAGCTTCAGCGGTCTGAAGACGGCTGTCTCCAAGCACGTGCGCGAAAGCGGGCTCCAACCTGTCGGCGGCGGCCAGGAGCCGTCGCAGGCGATCAAGGATTTGGCGGCCAGCTTTCAGAGCGTGGTCGTGCGCTCGCTGACGGGGACGATGGAACGTATGGCTCTGGAATTTTATCCGCGCACATTGATTGTGGCTGGCGGCGTGGCCTGCAACGGCGCTCTCAGGCGAGCATCGAGCGAAGTCGCCGCGCGACTCGGCCTTCCCGTCTACTTCCCTTCGCCGCATCTTTCCACGGACAACGCCGCGATGATCGCGGCAGCCGGGACGGTCAAGCTGCTGGCGGGCGAGCGCAGCGGGCTTGACCTCAATGCGGACGTTTCGCTGCGCCTGCAAAATGTGGAGGTTGAAGACGAGGCGCTCAGGCAGGGCCGCGTCCGCTACAGGTTATAGGCAAGCGACGGCGCGAGCGCGCCGTTTGCCCCCCGAAGCAAACTTCACTATGCTACGAGTCGCCCCTGCTTTGGGCCCGTAGCATTTCATCGGATCAGGAAAGAACGCTCAACGAGGTTACATGAAACGTTATCTCCCTTTCGTCATTATCGGCGCGGTGTTTCTCGGCGCGCTCGGGGCGGGAGTGGCGCTCTATCGCTCGGCGCGCAATCCTGCGCCGACGGCCACGCCTTCGGCTCCCCCTGACATGTTCGAGTCTTTCTCCCCGCACGTGCGCGGCGGCAACAATGCGCCCGTCACGCTCGAAGAGTATGGCGATTACCAGTGCCCGCCGTGCGGCGCGCTCTTCCCGATGCTGAAGTCGATCGAAGCGCAATACGGCGAACGTCTGCGTTTTGTCTTTCGCCAGTACCCGCTCTCGACCATGCACCCGCACGCGCTCGTCGCCGCACAGGCGGCGGAAGCGGCGGGTCTTCAGGGACGTTTCTGGGAGATGCATGATCGCCTCTACGAGAACCAGCAGAAGTGGAGCGGCGAGGTTGACCCGCGCCCGCTCTTCATCAACTATGCGCGCGACATAGGGATTGACGTTGACCGCTTCATCGGCGACATGAACGGGCAGCAGGTCAAGGCGCGTGTCACGTCCGACCGCCTGCGCGGAAGCTCTATGGGTGTGACGGGCACGCCGACGCTCTTCGTTAACGGGCGCATGCTGAGGCCGGAGGCGATGACGCCCGAAGGCATCCGCACCGCGATTGATACGATGCTCGGCAAGCCAGCCAAATGAGCGCGCGCCAGCGAAAGGCTCCGACGACGAGGGGCGTCGAACGACCCGCAAAGTTGAGCGCCGCGAGCGGGCGCGAAAGGTTGTTCTACGCCATCGCCGCGCTCCTGTCACTCTTCGGGCTGGCGGACGCGGTCTACCTGACGATCAAACACCTGACGGGTGAGACGGCTCGTTGCACTGTCACGAGCGGGTGTAATGAAGTGCTCGGCAGCGCCTATTCGAGCGTGGGCGGAGTGCCGGTTGCAGCCCTTGGCGCGCTCGCTTACTTTACTGTTTTCAGCCTCGTGACGCTCGCGTTCTTCGGCTACAGGCAGGCGCGTATGCTTCTGGCCCTGGTCGTCGCGCTCATGCTCCTGGCGACGTTGTGGCTGCTCTTCGTACAGGCGTTCATCCTGCACAAGTATTGCGAGTACTGCCTGTTCTCCGCCGCGCTCACGCTGATATTGTCCGGCCTCGTCGTCGCCTTACGTTATAAAAGCAGGGCGGAAGGATGAAAGGAATGCTGATCAATCTCAAACGCTTTTACTTCCGCCTTTCGCCTTTCGCCTTCGTCCTTTTTCTGTGCTGTTTCCTGCTCGCGGCTGCGGGTTGCCGGTCACAGCCTGAGGTGACACAGCAATCCACCACCTCGACACAACAGACTTCGACACAGCAGTCATCTTCACAGCCGCCCGTTGCTAATTCAAACGGCACGGAGGTCGCGCAGAACGTCACGGCTCAGAACTCCAACACAATCGTCCGGGCGACTGACAAGACGTTTGACCCCTGCGTGCTGCTCACGCGGGAAGAGGTCGGCTCTGTGCAGGGCGATGAGATAAAGGAGACCAGAACCGCGCCGGGCAATAGCCGCCGCCTCGCCGTTTCGCAATGCTATTACCAGGCAACGACGCCTGCTAAATCCGTCAGCCTTGAAGTGACGCGCCGCCTTTCCGATCAGGCGGGCGCGCTCTCGCCCAGAGAGTTTTGGGAAGAGAAGTTCGAGGGCGCGGAGCGTGAAAAGGAGCGCGGGCGTGAAGGTAAGCGCGAAGCGGACAAATCAGGCGCTCGCGAAGAGGCGGAAGAAGAGGAGGAAGGCCCGCCGCCGCAAAGAGTCGAAGGCGTCGGCGACGAAGCCTTCTGGGCCGGCAACCGAATCATGGGTGCGCTCTACGTGCTCAAAGGTAACAGCATCATCAGGATCAGCATCGGCGGCGTTGCCGATCAGGGCATGCGGCTCGAAAAGACGAAGGCGCTGGCCCGGTTGGCCCTCAAGCGCCTCGAAGATTAAGAGCGACGGGAAAGCAATTAACAGGGATGGACAGGATAAAAGCAAGGATGAAGGATGAAGGCGGAAGGATGAAAAGAATGCTGCTCGTTCTTGATAGCTTTTCTTTCATCCTTCATCCTCCTGCCTTCATCCTTTCTTTCCTGTCTATCCCTGTTTGAATCCGCTTTGGTTCGATCTTGTTAACTTCTGAGAAAGGTATGCGGCATCATCATGACGGAGGCGAAGGTTGCGCCGTACGGCACATGGAAATCACCGATCACGTCGGATTTGATCGTGACCGGCTCGGTCAGTCTCTACCAGGCGGCCATTGACGGCGAGGATGTTTACTGGACGGAGATGCGGCCTTCCGAGGGAGGACGAAGCGTCATCGTCAGGCGAAGCGCCGACGGCCAGACGACAGACGTGACGCCCGCTCCCTTCAACGCGCGCACACGCGTTCACGAATACGGCGGCGGTGATTACACAGTCCACGACGGCACGGTCTACTTTTCAAACTTCTCCGACCAGCGGCTTTATCGCCAGCCGCCCGCGAGCGAACCGCAAGCCATCACACCGGCTGTCGAGCTGCGGTACGCCGAGCCCGTCATCGACGACAAGCGCGGCTCTTTGATCTGCGTGCGCGAAGACCACACTGAAGCCGGGCGCGAAGCTGTCAATACGATTGCGCGCGTAAGGCTCGACGGTCAGGATGATGGCGGTCGCGTCATCGTCTCCGGCAACGATTTTTATTCATCGCCGCGCGTGAGCCCGGACGGGTCGCGCCTGGCATGGCTGACCTGGAACCACCCGAACATGCCCTGGGACGGGACGGAATTGTGGGTGGGCGAGCTTGATGAAGAGGGCGCGGTGAACGACAGCGAGCGCGTCGCGGGCGGTGTCGATGAATCAATCTTCCAGCCCGAATGGTCGCCGGACGGCGTGCTCTATTTCGTTTCCGATCGAAGCGGCTGGTGGAATCTATATCGCTGGCGCGACGGGCAGGCGGAGCCGCTCTACACTATCGAGGCGGAGTTCGGACAGCCGCAGTGGGTCTTCGGCCTCTCCACGTACGGCTTCGCGTCCGCCTCTCGCATCATCTGCACTTACAGCGAGCGCGGCATGTCTCGCCTCGCAAGCCTCGACACACGGACGGGCAAGCTGGACACAATCGACACGCCCTATACGGACATCGCGTATCTGCGAGTGGGCCCAAACCGCGCGGTGTTTCGCGGCGGCTCGCCGACCTCCTCGCCGTGCATCATTCAACTCGACCTTGAGACGGGCGAGACCAATGCGCTGCGCCACTCGAACGATTTGAAAGTTGACGAGGGCTATCTCTCCACCGCGCAGGCGGTAGAGTTCCCGACCGAGAACGGCCTGACCGCGCACGCCTTCTTCTACCCGCCGCAGAATAAGGATTACACAGCGCCCGAGGGCGAGCGCCCGCCGCTGCTGGTCAAAAGTCATGGTGGGCCCACCAGTGCTTGCTCGCCGACGCTTAACCTGAATATTCAATACTGGACGAGTCGCGGTATCGCCGTGCTCGATGTCAACTACGGGGGGAGCACCGGGTACGGGCGCGAGTATCGCGAGCGGCTCAAAGATCGTTGGGGCATCGTGGACGTGGACGATTGCGTCAACGGCGCAAAGTATCTGGCCGAAGCTGGGCGGATTGACGGCGAGCGGTTGACGATTGACGGGGGCAGCGCAGGCGGCTATACGACGCTCTGCGCGCTCACCTTCCGTGACACCTTCAAGGCCGGGGCGAGCCACTTCGGCGTGAGCGATGCGGAGGCGCTGGCGAAGGAGACGCACAAGTTCGAGTCGCGTTACCTGGACGGGCTGATCGGCCCTTACCCGGAGCGCGCAGACCTCTACAGGGCACGCTCTCCGATTCATTTCGCAGACCAGCTTTCGTGTCCGGTCATCTTCTTTCAGGGATTGGAAGACAAGGTCGTCCCGCCCAATCAGGCCGAGATGATGGTCGATGCGCTGCGCGCCAAGGGCGTGGCGGTCGCTTACGTTCCCTTCGAGGGCGAGCAGCACGGCTTTCGTCGCGCGGAGAATATCAAGCGCTCGCTGGACGGCGAGCTCTATTTCTACTCGCGCGTCTTCGGCTTCGAGCTGGCCGAAGCCCTGGAGCCCGTCGAGATCGAGAACCTGGGCCCATAAGTCTCAGCATTATCCTTATCGAGATTTGCAACCAACGTCCACCGATGTCAGTACCGCCAAAGGTCTCGGGCGGGTTTCGTGGCTGGAGACGACGCGCCCGAGACCTTTGGCGGCACTGACCTGCTTGCTATGCCAATCGAATCCAAGGAGCCATGCATGATGCTTAAGATCGAGCGTATGCGACGCTTGTTTGCTATCTCTTTACTGCTTGCCCTCGTTGGCGGCGGCACATGGAGTTCAATCCACGCGCAGCAGCAGCCGGCGCAGCGCGGCTTTGATCAGAGCCTGTTCAAGTCTTTACAGTGGCGCTCGATCGGCCCATACAGGGGCGGGCGCGTGACGGCTGTGGCGGGCGTCTCTTCGCAGCCTTTCGTCTACTACTTCGGCGCGACGGGAGGCGGCGTCTGGAAGACGACCGATGCGGGCGCGAACTGGACGAACATCTCGGACGGCTTCTTCGGGACGGGCTCTGTGGGCGGCATAGGCATCTGCGAGTCAGACCCGAACGTCATCTATGTCGGCATGGGCGAGTCGCCGATTCGCGGCAATGTCTCGCACGGCGACGGCGTCTACAAATCGACCGACGCGGGCAAGACCTGGAAGCGCGTGGGCCTCGAAGACACGCGGCAGATAGGGCGCGTGCGCGTTCACCCGCGCAACCCGGATATCGTCTACGTCGCGGCGCTCGGGCACACCTTCGGCCCGAACGCTCAGCGCGGCGTCTTCCGCTCGAAAGACGGCGGCAAGACCTGGGAGAAGGTTCTCTATCGTGACGACAAGTCGGGCGCGATCGATCTCATCCTCGACCCGACAAACGCCAATATTCTCTACGCCGGATTCTGGCAGGTTGTCCGTAAGCCCTGGACTCTGGAGAGCGGCGGCCCCGGCTCCGGCATCTTCAAATCGACGGACGGCGGCGACACATGGACGGAGTTGACGCGCAATGAAGGCTTGCCCAAAGGGACGATCGGGAAGGTCGGCATCACGGTCTCGCCCGCCAACCCTGATCGAGTGTGGGCCATCGTCGAGGCGGAAGAGGGCGGCGTCTTTCGCTCGGACAACGCGGGCAAGACCTGGACGAAAATCAACGAGGAACGAAAGCTGCGCCAGCGCGCCTGGTACTACACGCGCATCTACGCCGACCCGTCGAACGCCGAGACCGTTTACGTGCTCAACACGGGCTTCTACAGATCGAACGACGGCGGCAAGACCTTCACAGCCATCTCCGTGCCGCATGGCGATAACCACGACCTCTGGATTGCGGCCAACGACCCGGCGCGGATGATCGAAAGCAACGACGGCGGCGCGAACGTTTCCTTAAATGGCGGCAAGACCTGGACGGAACAGGATCAGCCAACC
Organism: Pyrinomonadaceae bacterium; assembly: GCA_036522655.1. GTDB lineage: Bacteria > Acidobacteriota > Blastocatellia > Pyrinomonadales > Pyrinomonadaceae > DASQYE01. The sequence goes on from DATDFK010000044.1 coordinate 11,682, forward strand.
GCGCAGTTCTATCGCGTCGCGCTCGACAACGATTTCCCCTATCACGTCTACGGCGCGCAGCAGGACAACTCGACCGTTAAGATCACGAGCCGCACGACCGATGCCGGGATTGATCGCTCCGATTGGTACGACGTGGGCGGGGGCGAGTCTGGCTGGATTGCGCCCTACCTGAAGGACACGGAGATTGTCTTCGCGGGCTCTTACGGCGGACTGATCACGCGCTACGATCATCACTCGGAGCAGTTGCGAGACGTGACGGCTTGGCCGGAGAATCCGATGGGCCACGGCGCGGCAGACCTGCGCTATCGCTTCCAGTGGAATTTCCCCATCGTCTTCTCGCCGCATGATACGGAGACTCTATACGCGGCGGGCAACGTCCTCTTCAAGTCCACCAATCAGGGACAGAGCTGGAGCGTGATCAGCCCTGACCTGACGCGCAACGACCGCTCGAAGCAGGGCTCGTCCGGTGGGCCCATCACCAAAGATAATACGAGCATAGAGTATTACTGCACGATCTTTACCGTCATGGAATCGCCCGTCCGGCAGGGCGTCATCTGGGCCGGGTCTGACGATGGGCTCGTGCATGTCACGCGCGACGGCGGCAAATCCTGGGACAACGTTACGCCTCCCGGCATGCCGGAGTGGATTCAGATCAATTCAATTGAAGCTTCGCCGATTGACCCTGCGACCGCTTACGTGGCCGCGACGATGTATAAGCTGGACGACTTTCGCCCCTATCTCTACAAGACCTCGGATTACGGCAAGACCTGGCGGAAGATTACGAACGGTATCCCCGATAACGCGTTCACGCGCGTCATACGCGAAGACCCTCATCGACGCGGGCTGCTCTACGCGGGCACGGAGACGGGGCTGTATGTCTCGTTCAACGACGGCGAAGAGTGGCAATCGCTTCAGCTCAACCTGCCGATCGTGCCCATCACAGACCTCGCTGTTCACAAACGCGATCGAGACCTGGTCGCCGCCACTCAAGGGCGCAGCTTCTGGATTCTGGACGACCTCAACGTCCTGCATCAGATGGCCGATGCCGCAAACGCCCCCGACGCTTATCTCTTCAAGCCTGAGGAGACCTACAGGCTACAGGCTACAGATGCTTCGGAACTGCCTCCGACTGCAACCATCGGAAAGAATCCGTCAAACGGCGCTGTCATTTACTATTACTTGAAGAACAAACCTGCCGGACAGATCACGCTGGAATTTCTCGACGCGGCGGGCAAATCAATCAAGAAGTTCACGAGCAAAGCGCCGGAGCCACAGCCGCAGCCCTCGCCGGGAGCGGGAGCGCAAAGCGCTACGACGCCCGGCGCAGGTGCGCCGCCGCAAGTCCCACCCGAACAACCGCAAGCGCCTTCGGGTGAGGAGGTCGTCGCAACCGGCCCGGACGAACAGAAGCGTGTCCCGGCTGAAGCAGGGCTGAACCGCTTCGTCTGGGACTTGCGCCATCAGGACGCTGCCAAATTTCCCGGCATTATTCTCTGGGGAGGCGAACTGCGCGGCCCCGTCGTCGTCCCCGGCACGTATCAGGTACGGCTCACCGTCAACGGCAAGACCATGACCGAGAGTTTTGAAGTGAAGAAAGACCCGCGCGTCGCGGCGACCCCGGCGGACTTCGCCAGGCAGTTCGACTTGCTCATCAAGATCAGGGATAAGCTGACGGAGACGCACAACGGCATCACGCGCATACGCGAAGTGCGACGGCAGTTGGATGATCTGGTCAAGCGTGTGAAAGGTCAACAGGGCGGTGGGCCCATTACGGAAGCGGCGCGGTCGCTCAACACGAAGCTCAAGGCCGTTGAAGAGGAGTTGTACCAGACGAAGAACCAGAGCAGTCAAGACCCGCTCAACTATCCTATCAGGCTGAATAATAAGCTGGCCGCGCTGGCCGGTGTGGTCAATAGCGCCGATGCCGCGCCGACAGATCAAACCTACGTCGTCTATGAAGAGCAGGTCGGGCTCATCGACGCGCAACTGCGCAAGCTCGAACAGATCATGAGCACAGACCTGGCGGCCTTCAACCGCCTGGCCCGTGAACAAAACATACCCGCCGTCATCACGAAATAAAGGATGAAGGATGAAGGATGAAGGGAATGCTTTTCTTGTCTTAAAAGCTTTTCCTTCATCCTTCATCCTTCCGCCTTCACCCTCTCTTTTTGCTGCCCTTCTTAGCGGTCTTCGTAGAGCCCTTCTTTGTCTTGCCGGAGTTGGAGCGTGTGCTCGTCCTCGCCGCCGATCCGGCTGCGGTGCTCGTGCGGCTGGCGACTCTTTTCGTCGCCTTTGTGGCTTTGTCGGCCACTTTGTTCGCGGCCTTCGTAGTTTTCCGGGCCAGCTTGCGGTTTTCATCGGCGCTCTTTTTAACAACTCTCGTGACGGATGAGCGCCCGCTGCCGGCTGTGGAGCGAGAACGCCCTCTTGAGCTACTGCTGCTGCTGCTACTGCCCGCCCCTGTGAGAGGATTGACGACGGCTCCGGCCAGGTTGGATATGGTATCGACTGCGCTCCTGGCGACTTCCGAAGCCTGATTCATCATTTCACCGACGACTTCGGTGGTCTGTCCGACCACCTCTCTGGCGGCTTGCGTCGTAGAGCCCTGCGAATCGCTTTTCTGTTTCCGTGCCATAGATGTCTCCTCAGAATTTGGTCTGATATATCTTTTCCGGTCTTAAACGAAGAGCCGCGACGGCAGGTTTCCTGAACTTCGTTAATGCCGGTGCGACACATAGAACGGGCCGCTCGCCTGCGAGGAACGAGCGGCCCTCATTGCCGGTGGGCGCATGGCGACGCTCAAGAGCAGAGCACACGGGCTCCTACCGGCGATTTCGTGCGACCTCCGTCTGGTCTGATCGCATGGAGATGTTGCGCGCGAACTTGACGGGATTGTTCGCATCCAACTCGACCGTGACCACATCCCCCTCGCGCACATCCTGTAGCGAAACGCCGAGGCCGTCAATCGTCACTTTCGTATCCGTGCGGTCGATGGCGATGACGTGCTCGACGCCCGTGCGCGCGATGATGGAGATGCGCGTGTCCGTGACTTCAACCACCTTTGCGTCAACCATCCGTGTGTCCGTGTCTTCGTTGGCGTCTTCAACCTGAGCGGCGGCGGCCCGCGCCCCGTAGGCGCTCGAAAATAATGCCAGCACTGCCAGGGCTAAGACGGTGACGAGGTATCGCTGTTTCATCTGTATGGCTCCCACGGTTGCTTTCGTGTCAAAGGGAGAGTGCATCTTGATAATTCCCGATTTTTCAGGAGCAACCAACATGCCGCAACACAAGGGGAAGCGAGAACAGCGATTAAACGGCCTAAACTCGAAGGAAAAGCTGATTGTTATGAAATGATTGTCTTAGCGGAGTGAATAATATCGGTGCATCCGGCGGGCATGATTCGGAGACTGTCTGTACGATTGCCAAACGGTGAAAGGCAAGGATGAAGGCGGAAGGCGGAAGGATGAAGTAAAAGCATTCAAGACAGTTGAAGCATTCCCTTCATCCTTCCGCCTTCCGCCTTCATCCTTAACGTTCTTAGCCGAAGATGTCGCGTACCTTGTCTATGAGGCCCTTGTCTTCGAGGTCGCTGGATTCGATCTTGGCTAGTTGTTCGAGGAGATTTCGCTGCTCGCGTGTGAGGGTCGTCGGCGTGATGACCGTGACGGAGACGAAGAGGTCGCCGCGTCCGCGCCCGCCGAGCACCGGGACGCCGTGTCCTTTAAGACGAAACACTGTCCCGGTCTGCGTGCCCGCAGGAATCTTCACCTGCTGCTCGCCGTCTAGGGTCTTGACGGTGATCTCAGCGCCGAGAGCCGCCTGTGCAAAGGTGACGGGCACGGATGAATATAGGTTACTGCCCTGGCGCTCGAACAGGTCGTGCTCGCTGACGTGGATGATGACGTAGAGGTCGCCGGTCTGGCCTCCTCCCGTGCCCGCTTCGCCCTCGCCCGCGATGCGAAGGCGCGAGCCCGTCTCGACGCCCGCCGGAATCTTCACTTCCATCGTCTTCTCGCGCTCGACGCGTCCCGCGCCCTGGCAAGCGTCGCAGGGAGTTTTAATGACGCGGCCCGTGCCGCGACAGGTCGCGCAGGTGCGCGCCACGGAGAAGAAGCCCTGCTGGTAGCGAACCTGCCCGACGCCGTTGCAGGTCTGGCAGGTTTCGGGCTGCGTGCCCTCTGCCGCGCCCGAGCCCTTGCACTTCTCGCAGGCTTCAAGACGAGGGAGCCTGAGTTGCGCCGTCATCCCTGCGGCGGCCTCTTCGAGGGAAATCTCCAGATCGTAGCGCAGGTCTGCGCCGCGCTGCCCCGCCGTGCGACGCGCGCCGGAACGCCCGCCGCCAAACACGTCGCCGAAACCGAACAGGTCGCCGAGAATGTCTTCCAGGTTGGTAAAGCCGGGCGCGCCCCATCCGGCCCCAGCGCCCGAAGAGACGCCGGCATGGCCTAGACGATCATAACGTCTTCGCTGATCCGCATCGGAGAGGACGGAATATGCTTCGGCTGCCTCTTTGAATTTGTCTTCCGCTTCGTTGTCGCCGGGATTCTTGTCCGGGTGATAGCGCACGGCCAGACGACGATATGCGCTCTTGATCTCCTGGTCTGTGGCGGTGCGGCTCACGCCGAGCACCTCATAATAATCGCGTTTACTCATCTTCGATACTGATCCAGTTCCCTTCTAATTTAAAGCGGGTATTATAAGCGAAGAAAAGGCAGCCGTCAGCCTGCGCGAGGATTTTCAGAGCGCTTGGCTGACGGCTGAGATGCTTGACGGATTAATGCGCGCCCTCTATCTCTTCGGGCGCGACTTCTTCGAGCGTTGAGCTGAGCATGACGTTTGTGAGCTGCGCGGCGAGACGCTCGACGCCCGATAGAGCGTTGCGAATCTCTTCGGCGTCGTTGGATTTAGCCGCCGCCTCGCCCTCGGTCAGAGCGCGACGCCCTATCTGCTGATCGTTATCCGTAAGAGAACTGCCGAATTCCGTAAAGGTGCGCTGCGTATTACGCACGAGGCTGTCGAGCTTGTTGCGCAGCATGATCGTCTCTTTGGCGTAGCGGTCTGAATCCACGGAAGACTCCGCCTCCATGATCAGGCGATTGATCTCGTCCGGCGAGAGGCCGGAAGTCGGCGTAATACGCATCTGCTGTTCGCGCCCCGTCGCCTTGTCCTTGGCCGAGACGGAAACTATGCCGTTGGCGTCAACCTCGAAGGAGACTTCAATCTGCGGCACGCCGCGCTGGTTGGGCGGAATGCCGACCAGCTCGAATTTGCCGAGCGAGCGATTGCCCTGCGCGATCTCGCGCTCGCCTTGCAGGATGTGTATCTCCACCGACGACTGGTTATCAACAACGGTCGTAAAGGTCAGACTGTTGCGCAGAGGAATCGTCGAGTTACGCTCGATGATCTTCGTAAAGAGGCCGCCGCGCGTCTCAAGACCGAGGCTCAGGGGCAGCACGTCCAGCAGGATGATGTCCTTGACATCGCCCGCGAGGACGCCGCCCTGAATGGCCGCGCCCATCGCGACGACTTCGTCCGGGTTGATCTCGGCGGACGCTTCCTTGCCGAAAATCTCCTTGACCGTGCGCGCGACGATGGGCGAGCGCGTCTGCCCGCCGACGAGGATGACTTTGTTGATGTCCGTGGGTTGAAGCTTGGCGTCCCAGAGCGCCTTCTGGCAAGGCTCTATGGTCTGCTCGACGAGATCGGCGACGAGCTGCTCGAAGGTGTCGCGCGACAGGGTCTTGTTGAAATGCTTCGGGCCCGATTCGTCCGCCGCGATAAACGGCAGGTTGATATTGGTCTCGGACACAGATGACAGATCACACTTGGCACGCTCTGCCGCTTCCTTCAGGCGTTGCAGTGCGAGGCGATCCTGGCGCAGATCGATTCCGGTCTCTTCACGAAATTGATCGGCCATCCAGTTGATGATCTTGTCGTCGAAATCCTCGCCGCCGAGGAAAGTGTTGCCGGAAGTCGAGAGCACCTCGAAGACGCCGTCGTTCATCTCAAGGATGGAAACGTCGAAAGTTCCGCCGCCGAGATCGTAGACGACCAGTCGCTCCGCTTCCGAGCGCCCGAGCCCGTAGGCGAGCGCGGCAGCCGTCGGCTCGTTGATAATGCGCTCGACCTTGAGACCGGCGATGCGGCCCGCGTCCTTGGTCGCCTGTCGCTGCGTGTCGTCAAAGTAAGCCGGGACGGTGACGATGGCCTGCGTGACGGCCTCGCCGAGAAAGTCTTCGGCGGCGGCCTTGAGGCGCTGCAACACTATGCCGGAGATTTCCGGCGGACTGTAGACGCGGCCCTGCACGCGTATGCGCGCGTCGCCGTTCTGCGAGTCCACTATCTCGAAGGGAGAGGTGTCGCGCATGCGCTGCGATTCCGGCGAATCGTACTTGCGACCGATCAGGCGCTTGACGGCATAGACCGTGTTGGCGGCGTTGGTGACGGCTTGGCGCTTGGCGATCTGCCCGACGAGCCGCTCGCCCTTATCGGTAAAGCCGACCACGGTCGGGGTCGTTCGCCCGCCCTCTTTATTGGGCACAATCTGCACTGCCCCGCCCTCCAAAACAGCCACGCAGCAGTTCGTTGTTCCTAGATCAATTCCAATGATTTTGCCCATAATATTTAAACGATGAACGACGAACGCGGAATGATGAATGAAAAGGCTTTCACTTCATCCCTCATCCTTCATCCTTCATCCTTTCTCCCCGCTATCTGGTTGCGACCTTGACTATCGCCGGACGCAAGAGCTTTTCGCCCAGGCGATAGCCGCGCACCAGTTCCTGAATCACTGTGTCGGGCTCATATTCCTCCGTCTGTTCCGTAATCACGGCCTCGTGAACATGCGGATCAAAACGCTGCCCGAGGGCGGCGACAGGCTGCAAGCCGAGGTTCTCTAGCATGTCGCTCAGTTGCTTATAGATCAACTCGACGCCTTGCAGGAAGTGGCGAAACTCTTCCGATTCACCAGCCTGCTGCGAGGCTTCCGTATCGAGCGCGCGCCGCAGATTATCGAGCACGGGCAGCAGCTTGCTCACCACGTCGCCGACCATGCGATTGTACATATCCGTGCGGTCACGCTCGACACGCTTGCGATAGTTCTCGAAATCGGCCTGACGCCGCGCGAGCTGATCGAGCAGGTCTGCGCGCTCGGCCTCGACTCTCTTCAGCTCGGCGCGCGTGGCGACCAGCTCGGCCACTGCCGGGCCCGAAGCCGATTCGCCAGCCGGAGAAGCGCCGCCCGGCTCACGCGGCGCGGCGAAGTTTCCGCCCATCTCTTTAGTCGGAGCAGCACCGGCCTCATCCTGATCTTCGCGCCGCTCAGGCAAATCGCCGCCCTTGGGCCCACCAGCCGTGTCCGCATCGTCTGCGCGCGAGCGACCCGCGCCGCCCTCTTCTTCCTGACCGCGATCGACCCTGCGCTTCATCTCCGTCGCATCCTCATAAGAAGAGGCGCGTCCAAGCTCTTCGGGCGCAGGCGCGTCATCCTTTGTTTCAGTGCCTGGCTTCGCCTGCCCAGCCGCATCCGGCGAGGAGGACTCTTCTTCATCTACAAAACGAACCGGGATGCGGTTCGCGTTCTCTTTGTCGGGGTTAGCCATCATGTTCTACTTCCCAGGCGAGTTAGATAATCGGTATTAATGCTATTTAATCAGAGACGGCGTCTTCGCGCAGCATACGCTCGATCAGACGCGCCACATAGTTAACGACTGCAACCATACGCTCGTACTCGATTCTCATCGGGCCGACGACGCCGAGCGCCCCGGTCGCATCTCCCAAACCGATGCGATAGGGCGCAGTGATCAGCGCGCAGGACTGCATGGAGGGCGCGATGTGCTCGCGTCCGATGATGACCTGCACGTCGCCCGCAAACGGCTGGTCGCGCGCCACACACTCGTTGAGAATCTTGACGAGACGTGACTTCTCTTCAAAGGTGCGGAAAAGCTCGCGCATCCTTTCGGCATCGGCAAAGTCCGGCTTGGTTAAAATGTTCGATGCGCCGTCGACGTAGACTTCGCCCGTCGTCGCCTCCTCGCCTTCGAGGCTGCGGTCGCACAGCAACATGGCGTTACACAAGAGCTTATCGTAGAGCGCCTTCTCCTCGCGCATCAGCTCAAGAATCTCCGCGCGAATGGCGACCAGGCTCTTACCCGAAAACTTCGCATTCAGATAACGCGCCGTGTGCTCAAGCTCTATCTGGCTGAGGCTCTCGTTGATGCGTATGATCTTGTTATGGATGATGTTCGAGGCCGAGACCAGCACGACCAGGATACGATTGTCCGCCAGGTGCATGAACTCTATGTGCTGAAGCACATTGTCGGCCAGCGACGGCGAGACGACTATGCCGACGTTCTCCGAGAGCGCGGACAGCAGATGCGAAGTCTTCTCCATCAGACGATCTGGCGCGGGCCCGCTTTGCTCGCCCGTCTGCACGCCGAGAAAGCTATTGATAGCATCCATGTCGGCTTTCGAGAGACGCGTCTCGCCGAGCATGTGGTCGACGTAAAAGCGATAACCCTTGTCGGTCGGAATACGCCCGGCGGAGGTGTGCGGCTGCTCTACGAGTCCGGCCTCTTCCAGCTCTCCCATGATGTTGCGGATGGTGGCGGAACTCCACCCGGCGGCGTGCGCGAAGCGATCAGAGATGGTGCGCGAGCCGATGGGCTCGCCCGTCTTCAAATGCTCCTTGATGACGGCAGACAGGATGGCTTGCCCGCGCGGGTCGGGCATCAGTGTATTCGACATCTGAGAAGTTGAATTGCGACTGACCATTCAGGTCTCTCTGAATCCAGGGCGCACGGGAGTTGGCTGGACTATCACGCGTGCGCCTCGCGGGCAACTGCGCGCTAAGAAAATCAATAACACCGCGACTTACGGCCTGTCAATAAATTCATTTTGGAGCGCCCCCTGACCGCCGGGCCAGGAAGGCCGGGGAAGGCCCTCACCCTAGAGTATAAAGGATAGAGAATGAGCCCGCAAACGGTCTTTAACCGCCCGGCGGCCCACTTCCCGGCATCCCCCGGCCCGATTTAAATCGATGTCTTGCTTAAACTTAGCCGGGCTCAGGGCGGCTCGTGCGCCGTCCTTTCAGCTTAAACTGTTGACAGCCAGCACCTTACGCCCGGCCATTATTTCCCCCCTGAGAGGCGAACGACAGGCGCTTAGATACATTCTCTGACGCATCAACAGCTTAGCGACACCCTTGGAAAGACCATTTGACGCCCCGCTCGGAGCACCCGTAATATCCCTCTTGAAAACATCTTCCCGGAATTGGGCCGGAGGGCCGTCGAACACGGGTCGAAGGCAACGGGCACTCGCCTCACGCTGGTAAGCGGGCACACTTTGAATTTGGTCTTCCACGGTCAGCCGTCGCTGATCGAACGGGTACGCCTTATGGCACAGTCTCTGAAACATCTCGAAGCGAACTTTACCGACGCCTTTCGGCAGCTCGGGGGTAAGCGTTCGACGCCGGAGGTGGAGGTCAAGTTCTACCCGTACGCGGACATGCGCCACAAGATACGTTTGCGCGCCGGGCGCGTTTACGTCCGTCTTTCGGATATTTTCAAAGACGCGCCCGCGAACGTGCATCGCGCGCTGGCCTTTATTCTGGTCGCCAAATATTTGGGAAAACGCACGCCGGACGTGTACGAGCACATCTACAGGGAATACGCCTATTCGCCGCAGGTCTTACGCGCTTCGGATATTGCGCGCCGTGGCCGTGGGCGCAAGATGATCTCGTCTGCGCGCGGGCAGGTCTATGACCTGGACAAGATGTTCCAACGCCTGAACCGCCGCCACTTCGACGGGCAGATGGAAAAACCGACTCTCACCTGGTCGCAGCGACGCACGCGACGCATCCTCGGCCATCACGATGCCGCACACGACACCATCGTCATCAGCAAGACGCTCGACGCGCAGGACATCCCGGCATGGTTCGTCGAATACATCCTCTACCACGAGATGCTGCACATCAAGCATCCGGCGCGTTTGATCAAGGGCCGCCGCTACTATCACACCAACGCTTTTCGTGCCGAAGAGCAGCGCTTCCCTGATTACGAGAAAGCGCAACTGCTGCTTGAGCGCCTGGCTTACCAGCGCCACGTCCCGCGCGCACGCGCCGCCTGAATTTTGTTGGAACTTTGTCCGCGCCACAGCGTTTAGCCAGACAGGTAGGTGGGCTCCTCCTAAGAGAGCGGGTGAGCATCAAGGAAAAGCGCTATTCCCTCCGGCTTTTCCGCGATGCTCTCTCGCTCTTTGGGTTTTATCAGCACCCGCAGCACGCGGCAGAGTTGGTTTACTCCCTCGCATGATTGTAGAATCCGGTATCAAACGATAAGGAGGATGCTGATGGGAGAGAACGTATTTAAAGGGGTCGAGATTGTCGGCACGTCCAACCAGAGTTTCAGTCACGCCATAGAGGTCGCCGTCGAGCGCGCCCGCCAGACCTTGCGCAACCTTTCATGGTTCGTCGTCCGCGAGCAAAGGGGAGGGCTCCAACAGGGACGCCTCGAATATCAGGTCACGCTCTGCGTCTACTTCAAACTGGACGCAGGAGAAAGCCCCGCTTCCACGGGCGACGAGCAGGGAGGCCAATCGACCGGCAGCAAACGCAGCAGCAAGAAACGCTCCTGATGAGCGCGCGGCCTTCATGCGCTCATCGCCAAAGCCTCGTATCAATCTGCCGGATGCGCCCTGTCCCTTTCGTCGGGCTCTGCTTCCAGACTAGACAAAGCGTGCCGCCGCTCGCTAGACTACGCGGTTTGCAATTAGTGCTTGGAGCCCGACTGAGCAGGCCGGGTCTGTATCGAGCGAAATTTCAGTGATTACGGAGACAGATGTTTTATGGCGATTCCTGCAACACAGATTAGGCGCGGCATGGTGATACTCTTTGAAGGGCAACTCTGCAAGGTCGTTGATTTTCGTCACCACACGCCCGGCAACCTGCGCGCGATGGTGCAAACCAAGCTGCGCAACATTCGCACCGGCTCGTCTTTCGAGCACCGCTTTCGCTCCGCCGATACGGTCGAGCGCGCCACGCTCGAACAGCACGAGATGGAGTATCTCTACTCCGACGGCTCGCATCATCACTTCATGAACACGGAGAACTACGAGCAGACCAGCCTGAGCGAAGAAGAGTTGGGCGACGCGGCCCAGTGGCTTATCCCCGGCCTCAAGCTTCAGGCGGAGTTTTACGAGGGCGCGCCCATCGGCATCGAGATGCCGCCCTCCATGGAACTGACGGTGACCAGCACGGAGCCGACGATGAAAGGCGCGACCGTCTCGAACGTCAACAAGCCCGCGACGCTGGAAAACGGCGTCACGATTCAAGTTCCTCCCTTCGTCAACGAGGGCGACCGCATCCGCGTTGACCCGACGGAAGGCCGCTACATCGAGCGCGCCAAGTAACAAAGGCAGTGACGAGTGACGAGTGACAAGTGACGAGTTAAAGGCATTCTCTTTCCTGTCACCTGTCGCTCGTCACTCGTCACTGTTCTTATGTATCTTCTTTACAGCCTTCTGCTGACCATCGGCCTCGCCGTGCTGCTGCCGCGATTTCTTTACGACGCGCTGCGCCACGGTAAGTATGTTGAAGGACTGCGCGAGCGGCTGGGCCAACTCCCAAATATTGACGCGGGGCGACGACCTGTGATCTGGCTGCATTGTGTTTCGGTGGGCGAGACGCAGGCGGCTCGTCCCCTCGCCCGTGCCCTGCTCGAAGAGTTCCCTTCGCACGCGCTGGTCGTCTCGACGATCACACGGACGGGCCAAGGCGTGGCGCGAGAGGTGTTCGGCCAGGACGCGGCGGCCATCTTCTACTTCCCTTTCGATTGGGCCTGGAGTGTGCGGCGCGCACTCTCTGCCGTCAAGCCTTCCGCGATTCTCATCATGGAGACGGAGTTATGGCCCAACTTCCTACGCGAATCTCGTCGGCGGGGAATCCCCGTCGCGCTCGTCAACGGTCGTCTCTCCGAAGGCTCATTTCGTCGCTACAAACTGTTGGGACGCTTCATCGCGCGCATCGTCGGTGATCTGTCGCTGGCGCTCATGCAATCCGATCAGGATGCCGGGCGCATACGCGCTCTGGGGCTCGCGCCGGAACGCTTGACGGTCTCCGGCAATATGAAGTTTGACGCGGGCGCGAGCGTCGACGAAGAAGAGTTGAGCCGCGAGCTGGCGGCGCGTTTCCGTTTCGATAAAGAGCGCCCGCTCATCGTCGCCGCCAGCACGCACGCGCCCGAAGAGCGCATCATGCTAGAAGCCTTCAAGCGTCTTCGCGCGACGGGCGGCGCTGCCCTGCTCGCCAGGCTGCTCATCGCGCCGCGTCATCCAGAGCGGTTCAATGAGATCGCCGCGTCGATTGATTCATCCGGGTTGAGTTGGACGCGCCGCTCAAGCCCTTCGTCGGAGCGCGACGCGACGTGCGACGTAATCCTGCTCGACAGCATAGGCGAGCTGCGCGCGGTTTATCCTCTCGCCAGCATTGTTTTCGTCGGCGGCAGCATCGCGCAGACGGGCGGCCACAACGTCCTCGAACCGGCAGCCGTCGGGGCCTGCGTCGTCACGGGCGCGCACACCTTTAACTTTACGGCCATCATGAACGCATTCCTCGAAGCCGGTGCGCTCCTACAGCTTCCCCCGCTGTCGGAAGAGGAAGCGCCGTCGCATCTTGCGCGAGTCTTTGCGGAGCTACTGGCGGACGACGAGCGCAGGCGCGCGCTCGCAGGGAAAGCGCTCGCCGTCGTCGAACAAAATCGCGGCGCAACCAATCGCACGGTCGCGTTGCTCAAGCCGCTTCTGTCTCTGCCTGCGAGCGAGAAGGGGCCGGGCCTTCGGGACGACGCCGCGCGAAGCCGCGCTCTCTCCGCATGACGCCAAGAGAATCTTTTATCCTGCTGCCCGTCGGGGCTCTGTATGGCGCGTTGACGCGTGCACGACTCGCTTTATACAGAAGCGGTCTGCTGAGCGTTCGGCGTGTGGGTGCGCCCGTCCTGAGCGTCGGCAATATCACGACGGGAGGCACTGGCAAGACGCCGCTCGTGGAGTGGCTCGCACGCGCCGTCGCCCTTCGAGAGCGTAAGCGTGTCTGCATACTGACGCGCGGTTATGGTCGAGAAGATGAGCGGCAGCGCGTCGTCGTCTCGGACGGCAAGCGAGTTCTGGCGGACGCGCGCACAGGGGGCGATGAGCCGCTGTTGCTGGCCGAGTCGCTCGTGGGTGTGGCGGCGGTCGTCTGTGATGCCGATCGCGCAGGGGCGGCGCGCTGGGCGATGGAGAATCTGGGCAGCGAGGTTTTCATACTGGACGATGGCTTCCAGCACCTACGCATCGCGCGTGATCTGGACATCCTGACGGTGGACGCGACCAATCCTTTCGGCGGCGGTCGCTTGCTTCCGCGCGGGCATCTGCGCGAGCCGCTCAAGGGAATAAGGCGCGCCGACCTGATCGTCGTCACGCGCATGGAACAGGCCGTGGATATTGAGCGGCTGAGAACTGAATTGAAGCGTTTGAGCGGGGGGCGTCCGGTGCTTCTCTCAAGAGCGAGGACACGCGCCGTACGGCCTCTCGCAGATAGTGCCGCGAGCGAGACCGTAAGCGCAGACTCTTTGCCACAGCCCGTCGCCGCCTTCTGCGGCATTGGGAACCCGACAGCATTCTTCACGCACCTGCGCAACGGCGGCCACACTCCGGCTTACACGCGCGCCTTTCCAGACCATCATGTCTACACGCAGGCGGATGCCGCATCGCTCTCAAACGATGCGAGGAATGCTGGCGCACGCCTGCTGCTGACAACGGCGAAGGATGCCGTCAAGCTCCGGTCGCTTGAGTTCGACCTGCCGTGCTATGTGCTTGAGATAGAGCTTGAGTTTGATGCCGATGACGAGGCGAGCATTGTCGGGCTGATTGATAAAACCCTCTCCACGTTCAAACGGCCCGCCTAAGAATCAGGCGGGCCGTCTGGCAGAATCCTTCAACTAGGGAAGGGGGCGGGTTGCGCGTCAGAGGGCGGCTGAGCGGGCGTATCCGTGGGCAGCTCAGGCTTGGGCAACTCCCTCGGCTTTTTCTTCGGCTTGGGAGTCGGCGCTGGCGGCGGCTCATCTGATTCCTCTGTCTCCGCGCTCGGCTCCGGTGTGGGTGACTTGCGGCCCCCGTCGTTATTATTGTCGGCGGGCGTCTCTTCGGGCCGATCTTCCGGCCTACCCCCGGCGTTATTGTTCTTCGGCGCGTCGTCGCCTCGCTTCGCGTTCGAGTTCCCGGCTGCGGGCGAGGGCTCGGCGGTCTGGCCTCCAGAGGCGGGCGTGTTGTTCGAGTTGTTAGTCGGGTTCGAGTTATTGCCGCCGCCGATGCCGCGCTCGCCCTGTCCCGTCGGCGACTGCATGGGCTGCACAGGCTGGCCGCTCGGGTCTACTGCGAGCGGCGTGTTCTGCTGGTTTGTCGCCGGTTGATTCGAGTTGCGCGTCAGCGCCCAGATAACGCCGAAGACGACCAGGAGTCCGACGGCTGCCGGAACCAGTATGCGCCAGGGATTGAAAGCGTCAGCCGGAGGCGGCGCGTCATGGAAGATGACCGCTTCGTCTTCAATCACCTCTTCGGTTGTTCTGGGGCGAACGACGGTCGCTTCGTCGCGTTCCTCGTTGGCCGTGTCGCGCGTCATGTCGCTCGGGTTGGTGGGAACGACGATGCGATTGGTCGAGCGATCATCGCCCGTCGCAACTGTGGTGGCGACGGCTGGCGCTCCATCTGCGGCTGCGCTGCTCAACGCTTCGGCCAACTCGCCCGCCGATTGATAACGATCCTCGGGCCGCTTAGCCATCGCACGCGTAACAACGCGCCCGACCGCCGCCGGAATATCCTTTCGCTCGTCCAGAACAGAAGGCGCGGGCTCCTGCAAATGCTTCATCATGATGGCGGTCGGAGACTCGCCTATGAACGGGACGTGACCGACCAGCAGTTCGTAGAGGATGACGCCGAGGGAGTAGATGTCCGAGCGCGCGTCCAGTTCCGATGCCTGCGAGCACTGCTCCGGCGACATGTACTGCGGCGTCCCGATAATCAGGTTGGGCGAGGTCAGCGCGGGGTCTGTATTGCCGACCGACTCCTGAATCTTGGCGATGCCGAAATCGAGCACCTTGGCCCAATCGCCGCCGCCCACGTCAATGAGCATGATGTTGTCGCTCTTGAGGTCGCGGTGGATGACGCCCTCCGCGTGCGCTGCGTCGAGCGCGCCGCAGACCTGCCGTATGATCTCCACGATGCGCGTCAAGGCCATCGGGCCGCCCTCGTGAATGACCTCCTTGAGAGTCTTGCCGTGGAGGTATTCCATGATCAGGAAGACGACGCCGTTCTGTGATTCGCCGAAATCCGTGACGTTCAAGGCGTGCGGGTGAGAGATGCGAGAGGCTGCGCGGGCTTCGCGCGAGAAGCGTGCGACGATCTTATCGTCGGCGGCGAGCGCCGGATGCAGCACCTTGATGGCGACGGTCTTATCCATCAGGATGTGCGTGCCGCGATAGACGGTGCCCATGCCGCCGTGGCTCAGGAACTCTTCAACGCGATACTTATCGGCCAGCGTTTGACCGACAAGGCCGTCATCAGGTTTCGCGAGGACAGACCCGTCATTCGGACACAGCGTGATTGCGTCCTCGTAGGTCTGCTCGCACTTCGGACATTTCTTCATCTACGACTCCGGCCTCGCCCCTATTTGTTTGAACGAGAATGATCTTGAGCGTATCACACGAAAACAACAAAAGTAAAAAGATAAAAAGCAAAAGTTTCCACTCGCTCTTTAGTTTCCCCTTTGGCCTTTGCTCTTTTGCCTTTATCATGGCCCGCAGCAACACTTTATCTTCAGTGTCGATCTGAAAATCCCCGTTCGTGAAAGGGCCGTTCGTGAAAGAAAAGCTGCTCATCATCGGCGGCGTCGCGGCCGGACTGGCGGCGGCCATGCAGGCGCGACGCCGCTCGCCCGAGACGGAAATCACCGTCCTCGAAAGAACGAATGACATCTCTTACGGCGCGTGCGGACTGCCCTACGTCATCTCCGGGCTCATCCCAGACCTTCAAAGGCTGATCGTCCACACGCCCGACTACTTCAAAGACAAGCACAACGTCAAGGTACATCTTGACACCGCCGCGCGGGAGATTCTTCCGGCCAAGGCGATCGTGCGCGTGCGCCGGGGCGGCGAAGATTTGGAGCTTGATTACACGCGGCTGATTATCGCCACGGGCGCGGCTGCCATCTGCCCGCCGCTGCCGGGTCACGAGCTGGAAGGCGTGCTGGTCATGCGTCATCTCAGGGACGGTCGCCGCGCACTGGAGTACATAGAGCGCAGGCGACCGCGACGCGCTGTCGTCGTCGGCGCGGGTTACATAGGGCTGGAGATGGCCGAGGCTTTTCAGACGCGCGGACTACAGACGACCGTCATCGAAGCTTCCGATCAGGTGATGACGACGCTCGGCGGCGCTTTGCGCGACCGCGTCGTCGATGAGTTGCGAGGGCGCGGCGTCCAGATTATTTTCGGCGAGAAGGTCTCTGGGTTCGAGGGCGGAGCTTTCGGCGTCGAGCGCGTCTTAACGGAGACGGGCCGTACGGTTGAAGCCGAGATAGTCTCGATCGGTGTCGGGGTGCGTCCCAATGCGGGGCTGGCGGCGGAGGCGGGGATAGAAGTCGGCGAGAGCGGCGCGATACGCACCGACGCGCAGATGCGTACGAACATGACGAACATTTACGCCGCCGGTGATTGCTGCGAAGTCCTGCACCGCGTTTCCGGCAAAAGCGTCTGGTTTCCGCTGGGCCAACCCGCCGTCAAGCAGGGATGGATCGCAGGGGCAAACGCTGTAGACGTGGACGGAACAGCGTCGGAGCGATACGCGGGGGTCGTGGGCACAAACGTCGTCAAGGTATTCGAGCTGGAAGTCGGGCGCACGGGTCTGTCGGAAGCGGAGGCGCGCGACGCGGGCTTCGATGCCTCTTCGATCGAGAGCGAGACGGCTTCACGCGCGGGCTATTATCCGGGCGGCTCGAAAATCCTCACGCGTCTGGTCTTCGATCGCCGTGGCCGCCTGCTCGGCGCGCAGATGGTCGGGCGCGAAGGCGTCGCACAGCGCATAGACGTTTACGCCGCCGCGCTCTACGCCTCGCTCAAGGTCGAAGACATAGAGCGTTTCGACCTGGCCTACGCCCCACCCTACGCTCCGACTATCGACCCAATCCTTCGCGCCGCGCATAAGGCTCGCCATAGGTCTTAGAGAGAGAAGCCTGAAAGGTATTCGGGCCAACTCTATCGATGAAGCTTCGGCGCTTAACTCCGGTCTTCGTGTTTGGCTGGACTGATCGAAACGAAGTCGGTCGAAGCGCCCGCCCTGTTCTGACTCTTCATCTTCAGAAATACGATCGCAACCGCCACAACGACTGCCGCGAGGAGACCTCCGAACAAAAGCTTGCCCAGATCATCGAAACTGCTGTTCAGAGCCTCCGTTGCCTGAGCCATAAACAAGACGAGTGATAGTAAGCTAACAGTAAACATACGAGTGTGACCTCATTTCCGGTAAGCCTGTGGCCAAACGAAGGAGACGAAAGGTTAGACACCTTGATGATAGGTTTGTTCCGCAGATGAACATGAAAAAGAGGAGGCGAGCCCTGTCACCGGGCTCGCCTCCTCTCATACGCATTATCGGAAAGCTCTTATCTGGCGTCCAGGTAGACTATACGAACGTCGAAGCTTCCGCTGTTGTCGTTGTAGTTGTCATCGTTGACGAGCAGGAAGAGCCTTCCGTCGGTCGGCGCGGTCAGTTGTAGCTGTGTGCCGACGAAGAAGGCTTGCGTGGCCTGCCCGTTTGGCAGGCGCAGGAAGCCTATGAGCGCGCCGACGCCTGCGCTCGGCACTGGATAAGTTCCGATGATCGAAGAGGCTCCGCCGACGCGACCGCCTTCGGGCGAGACCACCCCGGCCCGGCGGCCTGCGGTGATATTGCCCGTCCCGGTAATCGTGATCTGGTCGCCTGCGCGCAGGTCAATGCCCGTGTCCACGCCGCTGCGTGTATTGGCGGGCACACTGATGGTCTTTTCGCGTTGCGTGCGCGTATCGCCGCCGGGCCTGCTGCCCTGATCTATATCCCCACGTGCGCGCCGACGCACCGGCGCTGGGTTGTCCCTGCGGTTTCTGCCAAACAGATCACTATTATCATCGCGGTCATCACCCGCCGCGCGCATCTCTCGCTCGGCGCGTATCTGCACGCTGAAGGAGCCGCGCGCGTCCGTATAGCTGCTGCGGTTGGCCGTCAGGTAAAGGCGGCCATCGCGGTCAGCGACAAATTCGCGGCTCAGGCCAAGCTCAAGAATCGGCGAGTTCGGGTCGTTGCCGACAGCTCCGATCAGCACGCCCTCGGCGGCGCGCGGGAGCGGAGAGTTAGGGTCTGTCGAGCTGGACAATCCGTCGGGCGTGATGCGCGTGCGTCCGGCGTAGATAGTGCCGGAGGCGCTGACCTGCACGCGCTGGCCGCGTCGCAGGTCAACGCCGCTGTCAACCCAGTTGGGCCCAAGCGCCACGTCAACCGTGCGCGATTCGTATCGCGCATCATCGAGCGAGCGTCCCTCAATCTCGATTCGCTCGATCTCGTTGGGCCGGAAGAAGACGATGTCTCCGACGGCGAGGGCCGGAACGGTTGTGCCCTGAGCCGGACGCGCCTCGTTGACGCGCACGACAAAGCGGCCGTTCATAAAGCCGAGCACGGTTCCCTGCACTCTTCGGCCATCGCGTAGAAAGATCGTATCCGCCGCGACGAGCGAAGCCGCCATGATCGTCAGCAAAAATGCGAGAATGATTTTCCTCATAGGTCTCTTCCTCAACCGGCCCGTCAAGTGTTCGGGGCCGGGTTTAGCTTGTCACGCGAGGGGCGGTCAGTCTGAGAGGCTCTAGCCCCCGGCGCGGATAAGTTGTCAGAAAGGGGGCGAAAGTTAAATAGGGAGAAAGCAAAGACTGTTATCAGGTCTTTTTCATTAGCGGGGAACGATCAGGAGTATAGCACCGAATGTAGAGCGTAGAGCAAGGTGTATTCTGCGCGCTGATATAAATGTAGAGATGGAATGCGGGCGAGACTCTAAACCTTTAGAGTCTCGCCCGCATTCGTCATGCGTCGCTTTTGGAAATCGTCTAGACCTTAACGAAGACGATGAGCAGTGCGAAGAGCACGAGCGATTCGATCAGAGCCAGACCGAGAATCATCATGGTCTGAATACGACCGGCAGCGCCCGGATTGCGCGCCGCGCCCTCGACCGCCGACGCCGCGATGCGCGACTGGCCGATCGCGCCCAGGCCCGCCGCGATGGCGAAACCGAACCCGGCGGCGAGCTTCGCATACTTGTTGACGCTCGATTCGTTATCGGCGACGGCCTGCGTGGCCTGCGCCAGAGCGGGCGCGGCAGCCATCAACACGCCGAGCACGCTGAAGAATGCCAATCTCAATTTTCTCATCTCTCTTTTCCTCTCAAATGTTTTGTCGTCGGCGAAAGAAGAGATCGAGAGCGGAAGAGTGTGCACGAAACGCCTTCTGTATGATTTCGCCCGCCTCCGGTATGCAGCCGCCCCTCGTACAACGGCGCTCCAGCGATGCCGGCCCAACGCGTGCGCTTTCCCACAAAAATCGTGGCAAGCTGATTATCAAGGCGTCGTGGCTTCTCTTCCCCTTCAATCACCGATGCTCTTTCGCTTCCGAAGCGTTCAATCTTTGCGCTTCGACGTGCGCGTGCGCGTCTGCCCGCGTCGCCTGCAAGTGCGCTGCCTGGTTAGTAGAACAACTATCAAAGCTTATGCCGGAACGATGAGATTATCGTCGGCGTGCGCGGCCTCGCCGTGATGCTCGTGATCGTCATGCGGCGGATGCGAAACTTCGCTGATATAAACCATCGAAAGAAGAACGAAGACAAACGTCTGTATGAAAGCCACGAACAGGCCCAGCGGCATCAGGAGCACGGGGACTATCCATTGAGTATAAGGCGGAGCCAGGTTGGCTATATTCGCCGACACGGCTTCGTCCGCGAACATGTTTCCGAAGAGGCGCAGGCCGAGCGAAAGCGGTCTGACCAGATTTCCCACCAGCTCGATCAAAAAGATGAGCGGCGCGATCCACCAGATCGGCCCGGCCAGGTGGCCCAGGTGTCCGAGCAGGCCGTTCTCCCTGATACCGATGTAGTTGTAATAGAAGAACGAGGTCAGCCCGAGCGCGAAGGTGACGTTGACGGAGGCCGTCGGCGACATGAACAGCGGGAAGAAACCCAGTATGTTCGAGAACAGGATGAGGACGGCGAAGGTCGCGACGACGGGAAAGTATTTCAACCCGTGTGGGCCCACGATGTCGACCAGCATATTGCGTATCGCCAGCACGCCGACTTCCAGCGTCTGCTGCCCGTGCGAAGGCTCAGACTCCGACAGCTTGCGCTTGAAGAGAAAGATGACGAGCACGCTGATCAAACACGCGATGACGAACATCACCGTGTACCAGGGAATGGCGTTCTCGGGCGAATACTTGACGCCCCAAGCCGTCTCGGCATCCGTGTGAAAGATACTGAAGAAACGATCCCACAGAGGCTTGGTGTAGTTGATCTGGAAGTGGTAGACGGGCTCGCCGAAATAGTGGTTGAGCTTTTCGACGATGAGCGGGGTGTGGTGGGCGGACTTCTCCGCCGCCTTCCCCACAGCTTCGGGATGAGCGGCCTCTTCCGTTGCGCTAAGTAACCAGAACATTCCTTAATTTTCCTCTCGATAAACGATGGCGAAATATAGTTGCGTCAGGGCTTCAAACATGACGGCGACGACGAAGGAGCATAATCCGGCAATCGTCGCGCCGATGGAAACGAGATTAAAGACGTAAGCGGCGGCCACGACCAAAGCGACAACCAGGTATCGCAGCACATACCTGGCGGCGACCAGGCGCGACCCCTTCACCCTACTGCCATGGCCCGCGCCATTAAAGACCGCCGCGAGCGATGTTCGCAGCCAGTGATGATTGAAGAAAGAGAGAATGCCGCCGAGCAGCAGCCCCGTCGTCACGCGCCAGGGCGCAAGCGGCAGGCTTACTAACACACTGAGCGCGACCGCCACGCACATACCGCGCAGGAGTCGCCGCTCAAGGGCCGCCCCCTCGCCGTAAGCGAACGCACCTGTCCCGGCATTGTCAGCGATCTCATTCATATATAAAGCTGGTAATTTTACATGTGCGCGCGGGCGCTGTCGAGTTGCGAAAGAGTAGATGGAAAAAGCCCCGCGAGGGGCGAAAGAGTTTCAAGTCGGACTTCTTTCGCCTCTTCGGGGCTCTCGCATCTTTATCAACTCTATACCCGGGGCTTGCGCCGTGGGCTACAGCCTTACGCGCCTCGCGCGTCTACCGCGCGCGGAAGGCTGATGGTGAAGGTTGCGCCGCGCTCCTCCCCCTGACTCTCGGCGTGAACAGTGCCGCCATGAAGCTCTACGAGGTGACGTACGATCGCCAAGCCCAGGCCGAGGCCGCCGTGGTTGCGCGTGCTGGTTCCGTCGGCCTGACGAAAGCGGTCAAAGATGAATGGCAGGAAATCCGGGCTGATGCCACAGCCCGTATCGCTCACCCTGAGCTGCACGTTTGAGCCTTCGCCTTTGAGTCGCACTTCGACGCGCCCGCCCGCAGGAGTGAACTTGATGGCGTTCGAGAGCAGATTCCAGACGACCTGCTGCAAGCGGCTCGCATCACCGTAGACGCGGCGCGCCGCAGGCGAGAGCTTCACTTCAAGTTGAATGCCTCTCGAATCAGCCGCCAACTGCACGGAATCGATCGCGGCGTTGATGACCGAAGCCAGATCGACCGGGCCTATGTTGAGACGCAGCTTGCCCGTCACGATACGCGACACGTCGAGAAGGTCTTCGACCAGTTGGGACTGCGCCTGCGCGTTGCGCTCGATGGTCTCTACGGCGTGCGCGGCGGTCGCTTCGTCAAGACTGCCGCTGCGAAGCATGTGAGACCAACCCATGATCGCCGTCAGAGGGGTTCTGAGTTCGTGCGAGACCGTGGCCAGAAACTCGTCCTTCAGGCGATTGGCGCTCTCCGCTTCGGCCCGCGCCATCTGCTCGCGGGCGAGCAGTTGCTCGCGCTCTTCCAAGGCCATGCGCAGAGAATTTTCGGCTTCCCTGCGCTCGGCTATTTCAGCTTCGAGCGAGTTTGCCTTCTGTTGCAGGAGAGTGATGGCGCGCAGTCGTTCGTCTCGGTCTGTGATTGCCGTGTAGCTTTCGGCGGGGATGACGCGCGAGTGTCCGGCGCAAACGTGGCCCAGGGATTCCGTGAGCGCTTCGCCGCCGAAGCCGCTCATCGGATACGCGCAGAAGAGCAGGAAGGGGCGTGTCTCGCCGAGCTGGTTCCAGAGTTCTTCGAGGCGAATCGCGGCGGCCTGATTGCCTTCCGCCCACAGGAGCGCGACCATCTCACCGAAGATTCTGACGCGGCTGCGGCCCGCCGCCGCTCGCGCGATGAGGCTTCCGACGATCTCGGCGAAGCGGCCCGGCTCGGGCGCGCCGTCCAACGTAAACGTCAAGAGAGTCTCGGCGGCATCCAGGGAGACATACTGGCCGCTTGCGCGGGCGAGGGCCACGTCCACCCCGCGCGCCTTCAACCTCTCGTCAAGCTCCTCGCGGTGCTCTTTCGTCGCCACGACGATACAGGCATCGCCCGCCTCCAGTCCCGTGCCGATGAAGCCGCCGAGCGAATTCAGGAGGAATACATCCGTCTCGTAGAGTTGGACGAAGTGATCGGACTCGTCCATCTTGCTCCAATCCGAGCACGGCGCGAGTTCCGCGAGCCCCATCTCACCGGCACTGAACGGGATCATCTCAGGTACTGGCTTGCTGTTGTTTAGTGCTTTGACCAAGTGAGCCTCCGCGACGGATGTAACGTAAGATACTGCCGCACCTTTTACACCTTATGCATTAGAGGAGACGCATCATCGCAGTTACCGACCGACTGCGATGGTCTCGCTCTTTTACGGGGGCGTGGCGATCATTCCAGGATAGTCCAGATTGCCGGCGCGCAGCGTTTCGGACTAGCGAGGAAGTTACGGTAAGGGGGCTTCCGATACATTCTATCCTTCCCAGGGTCTTAAAGCCAGCACGACGCCGATCGAGGCTTTAACGCTTGTGCGTGCGCTCTCAGTCAATCCTTGAAGTGAGACGGACGAACTCGTATAGACCGAGCGCGGAGCCGAGGACGATGCCCGCGACCATCAGCCAGGGAGTCGTGCCGAGCCAGCGGTCGAGCAGCCAGCCCAAACCGAGCAGCGTCGCGACCGAAAAGAAGAGCGAGAGCGCGGCGGCATATGCAATACTGCTCTTACGGTTGACGCTTTCTTCTTCCTCGTCTTGATCGGCCATCGCTCCCCCCTTCTCTTCACCAACTGCCGCGCGTCAGGTAATTCTTCGGCAACTCGTAGAGCATGGCGCGGCGCGAATGACGCATGGAGTCGTGTATGAAGCAGACGTGTGTGCACCAGCAGGCGCGGCCCGCGTCTATCGCGCGCAGCTCGTGTGCGCGCTCTTCAGCCGCCCAGAGCGCTCCGAAATCGTAATCGTAATCGGCCAGAGTGGCGAACTTTTCGCGCAGCTCGCAGGCGCGCACGTCGCCGTTGTAATCGATGACAGCCGTCGTTTCGCCAGCCGTGCAGGGAAAGGGCCAGGCGCTCGGCCCTGCGAAGTTGGAATGCTGCGTGCGGTAATGCGTCGTGATCGCGCCGACGTAGGCGACGTTTTTGACGAAGCGACGCGAGGCGTCATCATGAGCAAACATCCTGTCGCCGTAACGCTTCGTGAGTGACGCGGCGCGCTCGTACATTGCGGGCAGGACTTCCCGTGGCACGCGCTTGATCTCGTCGCCGACGAGCGTGTCGCCGCGAATGATATTGAAGTATTGACCGTCGAGATTGAAATTGGCCCAGAGAAACTCTGAGAGCTTCTCTATCTCCGTATAATTTTCCGCGCACACGACCGTATTGACGTTGAGCCGGAAGCGGTCTCCGTACTTCTCCTTCAAAGGATAGAGAAAGCGTATGCAATCGAGAGTCTTCTCCCAGTTGCCGGGCACACCCCTGATGCGGTCGTGCGTCTCGCCGTAGCCGTCGAGCGCGATGTTCAGGTAAAGCTCAAGCGACGGGTGCGAGCCGAGCGCGCGGTCGACGATCTCATGGACGCGCGTTTTGATAAGCCCGTTGGTCGGGATGATGACGCGGCTGATGCCATTGTTGGCCACAAACGTTTCGATGATCTCGGGCACATCGCGGCGCAGCGTGGGCTCGCCGCCGGACAGCCAGAGATCAGTGATGGGCGGCATGGTGCGCGAGACTTTTGCTATCTGCTCGAAGGTGAGATCGCCCGGCTGGTTAAGCTCCGCGTGATAAAAGCAGGTTCGGCAAGCTGCGTTGCAGCGCGAGGTGACGAACAGAATCACCGTCCCGAGCCGCATTTCACGGTTCGTCGAGCGCAGCAGTTGAACTAGTTGAACGGCTTTATTGGACACGGCGCGCTGTGCTTTCGAGCGATACGGTCTCAAGGGGGCGAACGCCGTCAATGATGACAGTTTCCGTCGGGGATTTCAATTCGTAGGTGATGCCGCGCCAGTTGATGCGGCGCGAGAAGGCTGCCGAGAGAGCGTTATAGAGATAGAGCACGGAGGCGAAGGGCCACAGCAGCAGTTGGGCCAATAGCCCACGGCGAAGCTGAGCGCTGTGGGGCGCGAGCGCGAGACCGACAGCACGCCAGCGCACGTAAGCCTTGCCGGCCCCGAGCGCGAAGATCAACGCGACGAAGAGCAGCGGCGTGAGAAACGAGAGCCCCAGCGCCGCGCGCGTGATGATGAGCACGATGCCGCCGAAGAAGACCGTCACGAAGAGAAAGCTTCCCGCGAGCACGGCTTTCCAGAAATGCGGGGCGTAGACGCGCGTGATCTTCAATTGTCGCGTCGTGAACTCGATCAATTCCAAAGGGCCGCAATCTTCAAAGGAAGGGGTCAGACAACCGGGCACGAAATGTACGGGCAGGTGCGCTTCTCGGAGCGCGCGCATCAGGGCGAAATCGTCGGAAAGCGCGCCGCGCCAACGCTCCTGCATATTCAAACTGTCAAACGTCTCGCGGCGGATGGCCGTCGAGCCTCCCCAGCAAAAATTCTTATCCGCGCGCTCGCCCAAAGCAGACGCGATCGAAGCATTCCAGCAAGACCGCAGATGCGAGGCGAGACCGCCCCTGACGGGAATAAACCAGCGATAGCCCGTCGCCGCGCCCGCGCCTCTCTCCTCAAGCGGCGCGACCAGCATCCGAAGCCAATCGCCCGGCGGTCGCGCGTCCGAATCGACGAAGACCAGCACGCCGCTCGTGCTGTCCACCTGAGCAGCCGCGAGCCGCAGGTTATGCACCTTCTGCCCGCTCTCCGTCGCCGCGCCCGCCAACAGCACGCGCGTCGTCAAGCCTTCGCGCTCGATGAACGTCGCGCGCAACTCTTCGATCACGGCGAGCGAAGGGTCGTCGGCGCTGTCAGTCACGAAGATAATCTCGTAGGCCGGATAGTTTTGAGTAAACAGCGCGCGTAGATTTTCGCGTAAGCCCTGATCAAGCCCGCGACAGGGCGCGATGATGGAAGCGAAGGGAGTGAAACTCGACGGCTCTCTCTCAAGCTCGCGACGCACGAAGGCCAGATACCTGAACCCGCCCCGGAGCGAATCGATGCCCAGCCACACGACCAACGCAGCGAAGAGATAGAAGACGAACATAATGCGTAGATGCCGGATGTCGGATGCCGGATGTTAGTTAAAAGCAGATACCGGCACCCGTCATCTCTTCTTATCCGGCAGGCAGGAGCGATGCCGTCAGTATCTTGGCGAGGCTGATGAGCGGCTGCGGGTAGATGCCTATGAAGATGATGCCGACGGCGGAGACGGCCAGCGCGGCCCAGAGCGCGGGCGAGAATGAGAGCGGACGATCATCGGCCAAGCGGTCGCCCAAATACATCACGCGTATGAAGCGCACGTAGTAGTAAAAAGAGATGACCGTGTTGAGAATGGCCCAGACCGCCAGCCAGTAGTACCAGTTTTTCTTGTCCTCCGCCCCGCGCTGCAAGAGACCGCCGAAGAGGAAATACTTCCCGATAAAGCCGCCCGTGATCGGCAAGCCGCCGAGCGAGAGCATGAAGAGCGCCATCAGGGCGGCGACACCCGGCGCTTTCTGTCCCAATCCCATCAGGTCGTTGACGTTGTCGCCGATCAGCCCGCGCCGCCTGAGACTGATGATAACGCCGAACGCGCCCATGTTCATCAGCGTGTAGACCAACAGGTAAATGACGAGCCCGATGTAGCCGTAAGCGTTGCCCGCGATCAGTCCGAGCAGCAGATACCCGGCGTTCGAGATCGAAGAGTAGGCCAGGAGCCGCTTCGAGTTCTCCTGCGTGACGGCGGCCCAGTTGCCGACGAAGATCGTGATCGCGGCCACCAAGCCCAGCAGCGGAGCCCAATCGACGCGCATGCCGCCCAGTGCTTCCATGAAGATGCGCGCGTATAGAGCAAAGCTCGCCGCCTTCGAGCCGGTCGAAAGAAATGCTGTGACGGAAGTGGGCGCGCCCTCGTAAGCGTCCGGGGCCCACATGTGAAACGGCACGGCGCTGATCTTGAAAAAGAGTCCGGCGGCGAGCGCGATCATGCCGAGCAGTATCAGCGGGCGCAAAGGCAGCGTTGCTCCGAGCGTCAATTCATCCGGCGATGCGCTGAGCGCGACGCTGATGCCCTGCGCGATCTGCCCCAGGTTGGTAGAGCCGGTCACGCCGTAGAGCAGCGACATTCCGTAGAGTAGAATCCCGGACGAGAACGCGCCGAGCAGAAAATACTTCATCGCCGCTTCGTTAGACCGCCGCTCGCGCTTCGTAAAGGCGACGAGCACGTAGAAGGTCAACGCCATCAACTCAAGGCTGATGTAGAGCACGATGAGGTCGTAGCCGCACGCCAGAAACATCATCCCCGTCGTGGCAAAGAGCACGAGCGCGTAATACTCGCCGTGCTGCTCGCTTTCGATGTCCAGAAAGCGCATCGAGACGGCGATGGCGAGCGCGGCGGCGACGAGAAAGATGGCCTTGAAGAGAAGCGCGAAGCCGTCAATGCGCACCATGCCGTAAAAGCCTTCGAGCGCGGGCAGCGTGCCTTGAATCTCCCAGAACTTATAGGTTCCGCTAACCTGCCACAGCATGATGTAGGTGGAAACGGCGGCCAGCCCAAGGCCGACGAGCGCAAAATAACCCGTCACCTTACTCTTGCTGTAAGGCAGTATGACTTCCATCACGAGCACGACGCACGCGACGATCGTCAGGATTATCTCCGGCGCGATCAACAGCAAATCGCTCACGCGGAACAATGTGGTGGTCGAGGCCGTAGCTTGAAGCAATATCATTGAATTCCCATCTCTGCCATTTTGGATTTTGGATTTTAGATTAACGCTTCGGCAACCTTGAATCCTGGAGACGAGCCTTCAAGCCCGGTCGCTCGGCCAATCCAAAATCCAAATCTAAAATCCAAAATCATCTATTCTGTATCTTTTCAGCGGAGGTGATCGTCGCCGTCGGCGTGGCGCGCGCGGGCATTCCCGGAATCGGATAGTTCGGGCGAATATGACGCACGACGGCGTTCACGGGCTTCTGTATGTAATCGATAAAGGGCTTCGGATAGACTCCGATCCAGAGCGAGAGGACGACGAGCGGCAGCATGTAGGCCCACTCGCGCCCGCTCATGTCCGGCAGCCCTTCGTTCTTCGGATTATCAATATTGCCGAAGAACATCCTCTGATAGAGCCACAGCATATAGCCCGCGTTGAGAATGATGCCGAGCGCCGCCCAGGCGGCCCACCAGGGGTTAGCCTCGAACGCGCCCCGCATCGAAAGAAACTCCGAGATGAAAACGCACAGGAGCGGCAATCCGATGGCCGTCATCGTCATCGCCAGAAAGACCGCCGCGTATCCCGGCATGACGTGCGAGAGCCCGCCGAACTCCGCCACGTTGCGCGTGTGCCTGCGCTCGTAGATGATGCCGACCAGCAGGAAGAGCGCGCCCGAATAGATGCCGTGATTGATCATGTGCAGCACCGCGCCGTTGACCCCGTTCGGATTCAAGGCGAAGAGGCCCAGCATGACGATGCCCATCGAAGAGACGGATGAATAAGCGACCAGCTTCTTAACGTCGCCGTTGCGTTTGACGACGAAGTACATCGCCGCCAGCGCGCCGTAGATGATACCGATAATGGCCAGCAGCACCATGATGCTCCGCACGCCGAACGTCATCCCGAAATAATGGAAAGAAGTTTCATCCACCGAAGCCCTGGGAAACATCGGCAGGTTGAAGCGGAAGAAGCCGTAGGTTCCGAGCTTGAGCAGTATGCCCGCGAGGATGACGGAGCCTGCGGTCGGCGCTTCGACGTGCGCGTCCGGCAGCCAGGTGTGGAACGGAAACATGGGGACTTTGATCGCAAACCCCAGGGCGAAGGCGACGAACAGCAGTATCTGCATCGTCCCCATCGGCAGGACGGAGCCGAGAGCCTGAAGGTACATGATATTGAACGTGCCCGTGCCGTTAGCCCGCGCCGCCGCCAGAGTATTAGTGAGCATGTCACGCGCGGGCGTGCCCGAGAGGCCCGCCACGTTGTCCAGCGTCGCTCCCATGATCTGAGAAGTGAGCGCCGTGTCCTGCGTCAGGAAGTACATCTTCAGGACGCCGAGCAGCATGACGACGGAGCCGACCAGCGTGTAGAGGAAAAACTTGATCGCCGCATAGAGCCTGCGCTCGCCGCCCCAGATGCCGATCAGAAAATACATCGGCACGAGCGAGACCTCGAAGAAAAGGTAGAACAGGAACAAATCCATCGAGGCGAAGACGCCGACGACAGCCGTTTGCAGCAGCAGCAACAGGACGTAATATTCCTTCTCGCGCTTCTCTATGTAGCGCCATGAAGAGAGCGCCGCGATCACGCCCAAAAGAGTCGTCAACACGATCAGGAGCACGGCCACGCCGTCTGCTCCCATCTGGTATCGCGCGCCGATGACGGGAATCCACTGTCGGTCTTCGATAAACTGCATCCCGCCCGCCGCGCGGTCGTAACCCAGCAGAAACAGCGAGACGAGAAAGGTCAGGCCGAACCACGCGGTTGTCCATTGCTTGATCAGCTTCGTCTGCTCTTTCTTGAACACGGCGAGAATAAAGATCGCGCCGAGCGCAGGCAGCCACGTGATGATCGAGAGAAGGAAAGGAATTTTCACTGTATCCCCCAAAATGTCTATTGTCCGAACATTCCCTTTAGATCGGGCCAGAAGAAGAGGGCGATGGCGGCGATGAGGCCGAGCACCATGACGAGCGCGTAGTTCTGCGTGAAGCCCGTCTGCGCCGCGCGAATCAAGGGAGACATCAGGCGCTTGACGAATCCGGCGACACCGTTGACCACCCCGTCAACGACATACTTATCGAAGAGGCCGGTCGCCGAGCTGGCATCGCGCGTCAGGCGCGCAGAGCCGTTGACCGCGCCGTCTATGACCTCGGAATCAACCTTGTACACGCCCCGCGAGGCATCCATCACCCGCCGCGTAAAGAGCAGGCCGTAGAGTTCGTCCACCCAGTATTTGTGATAGCTCGCGCGATAGAGTGGGCCGAGCCTCGCCGCCCAGGCTTCGGGCAAACGCGGATTACGGACGTAAAAGAGCAGGCCGAGACCGATGCCGATGCCTGCGGCGATGAGCGAGATGATGATGAAGAGCCATTCGGCGGCTGCGTGGCTGCCGAGTTTCTCTTCCGCCGCGTGGGCCAGGTTGAACCCTGTATCGCCGTAAGGCGCAGTAGCCTCCTCTTCTTTCGCCGCGCCTTCAGTCGCCGCGTGCTGCGTCGTAGCTACCGGCTCGCTCGTGGTCGGCAGCGGCGCGTGGCCTTCGGGTCTGGCAGCCGCTTCCGATTGCTCTTTACCAAAGCCGCGCGTTGCAGGATTCCAGATGACGGGTTCCAGCCAGTTGACGATATTCATACGCCCGCCGGCATGTTTCCCACCCGTGAATGCGGGACTGATACCGACAAAGCCGCCGATGACGGCGAGCACGGCGAGGACTGCGAGCGGAACCCACATCGAGGCGGGCGATTCATGCGGCGTGTGCGAGCCGTGCTCGTGCTCGTCATGCACGTGTGCGCCAGCGCGCGCGGCCAGTACATCGTGAGCGACGCCGACATGCTCTTCGGCGTCGTGATGCGGGCGATAGCCGACCGAATCCGTCTCGGCATCATGCGGCGCTTCGCCGTCGGCGTAAGCCTGCGCGTGCGCCTCGTCGGCCTGGCCGCCCGCCGTATATTCTCTAAACCTCTCCTTGCCCCAGAAGGTCATCGCCACGAGGCGCGTCATATAGAACGCCGTGCAGGTGGCGGCGATCGTCGCAATCAGCCAGAGCAGCCACCCGCCCGGAATGTATGTGGTCGAGGCGGCGTTCCACAGAATCTCGTCCTTCGACCAGAAGCCGCTAAACGGAATGATGCCGCAGATGGCAAGCCAGCCCGCGAGGAAAGTCCAGTAGGTGTAGGGCATGTACTTCTTGAGGCCGCCCATGCGTCGCATGTCCTGCTCGTGATGCATGCCGTGAATGACGGAGCCCGCGCCGAGGAACATCAGGGCTTTGAAGAAGGCGTGCGTCATGACGTGAAAGATGCCGATCATGAACGCGCCCACTCCGCACGCGAGAAACATAAAGCCCAGTTGCGAAACGGTCGAGTAGGCTAAGACTTTCTTGATGTCGTTCTGTGTAATGCCAATGGTCGCGGCGAAGATCGCCGTCAGCGCGCCGACGATGGCGACCACGAGCATCATCGTCTGCGAGTGCTGAAAGATGACGTTCGTGCGCGTCAACATGTAGAGGCCGGCCGTGACCATCGTCGCCGCGTGAATCAGGGCGGACACAGGTGTGGGCCCGGCCATCGCATCCGGCAACCAGACATAGAGAGGTATCTGTGCAGACTTGCCGCACGCGCCGACGAAGAGGCCCAGGGCAATCCAGGACATGATGCCCCAGACTCCTATGCGTTCGAGCGGATAGGCGCTCGCCTGCGCCATCACGGACGTGTATTGAGTTGTCCCGAAGGTCGCGATCACGGCGAAGACGGCGAGCGCGAAGCCGAAGTCGCCGATGCGATTAGTGATGAAAGCCTTGCGCGATGCGTCGCCCGCTTCCTTGCGATCGAAGTAGTAGCCGATCAGCAGGTAAGAGCAGAGGCCCACACCCTCCCAGCCGACGAACATCATCATGAAGTTTGACCCCATGACGAGCACCAGCATCGAGAACATGAAGAGGCCCAGATAGGCGAAGAAGCGATAGAACCCTGCGTCGCCGTGCATGTAGCCGGTCGCGAAGACGAAGATACACAGGCCGACGCCCGTCACGATCAGCATGAAGATGGCCGACAGCGCATCCAGTTGGTAGCTCCACTCAATATCGAGCAGAGAGCCACGGCCCGTGTGCTCGTTCGGGGAGCGGTCGCGCGCCGCCTGCGCGCCAAGTCCCGCCGGGTCTTGCGTCGCGGACGCAGCCCCCTCATTCCTTCTGACGGTCAGCTCGCCGTACTCTCCCTTTTCATCCGAGAGCGGCGTGACGGTCTCACCATTTCCTGCGCCGCCGGTTGAGCGCGCGCGTTCCGGTGCGCCCTGCGTAATCTCGACCGCGCCGCCCGGAATCCACGTATACCTGAACGCGCCGTCCTGGCTCGTCACGTAAGGGTTGGGCCAGATGGCATGACTGCTGAAGCCGTAGGAATAAACGGCGAGCACGCTCAGGAGAAACGCGAGCGCGATGGAGCCCACGGCGATCGCACCGACGACCGTTTCCGAGAAGCGAAGCTTGCGGCCCAGCAATCCATTGATGGCTGCGCCGAGAAGCGGCAGAAGCGGAACAAGCCAGATGTATCTGTGCATAATTAAATGCAGGACTCAGAACCCGAGGACTCAGAACTCAGAATAAACGCGCCCGCCGTTTTTATTCTGACTTCTGAGTCCTGAGTGCTGAATTCTGTCTTTACCATTTCAGTAGATCAATTTCGTCAACCCAGATCGTCTCTTTATTGCGATAGAGGGCGATCACTATGCCGAGGCCGATGGCGGCTTCGGCTGCCGCGACGACGATGACGAAGACGGCGAAGACCTGCCCGGCGACGGCGTTAAGGTTTCCGGTCTCCTGCAAGTAGCGCGAGAAGGCTATGAAATTCAGGTTGGCGGCGTTCAGTATCAGCTCGATCGCCATGAAGATGACGATGATATTACGCCGCACGAGGACGCCCGCCACGCCGATGATAAAGAGCAGCGCGGCGATGACCAGAAATTTCGACAGGTCAGGATTGCGGATGCCCTGCTTGATGATGTCCGCACGACTGCCCTCATCCGAAACCCCTTGCAGCAGGCACAGCACCACGGAGACGAACAAGTTACTCATAGAATCAACCCACCTTTGAAAGGATGAAGGATGAAGGATGAAGGATGAAAGCGCGGTCAATAAAGTTGAATGGTTTCTTTTTCATCCTTCCGCCTTCCGCCTTCCGCCTTCATCCCTGTTCTTCTGTCGCGGATGTTTCTCTTAGAACTTCGGGTGCAACATCGTCGGCGGCTGCCTCCTGCTTGATCGTGCGCGCGAGCATGACGGAGCCGATGATGGCGACGAGCAGCAGCACGCTGGCAATCTCGAAGGGCAGCGAGGCGTAACGATAGAGGCTTGAGCCGACGCGCTCGGTCTCCCTCGTGATTCTCGTCGTGCCGGTCGCCGCGACTTCGAGATTCTGCTGCGCGACGGCGCGCTCGACGTTCGCCCGTTCGAGCACATCGCGGTCGCGCCTGTGCAAGCCCTCCCAGCCCTGACGGATCGCGTAGACCAGCCCGAACGCGAGCATCATCGCCAGGATAGTGCTGACCCAGACCTGCGGCGCGCTGTTGAAGATCGCCTCGCGCCCGCGCTCTTCCGCGCCGACGTTGACCAGCATGATGACGAATAGAAACAGCACCATCACGCCGCCGATGTAGACCAGTATTTGCACGCCCGCGATGAACTCCGCGCCGAGCATGATGAAGAGCGCCGCGATCGAGACCAGCGACGAGATGAGAAAAAGCGCGCTGTGCACGGCGTTGCGCGCCAGAATCGTCAACAGTCCCGTCACGAGCGCCGCGATCGCGAACACCCAGAAGAAGACCGCTTCCCAGCCGGATAAAGTCATAGAATTTTGGATTTTAGATTTTGGATTTTAGATTGACGCTTCGTCCGACTTGAACTTTGGAATTGAGCGGCTCAACTATGGCCGCTCATCAATCCAAAATTCAAAATCTAAAATCCAAAATGGTTACGCTTCGTATTTGACGGTCTCGCGTCCCTGTTCGAGCATCTCTCGATTCCAGACAAAACCGGCGCGCGAATAGGTCGCGAGTTCAAAGTCCTGCGTCAGCTCAAGGCAACTGGTCGGGCAGGCTTCCTGGCACAGCGCGCAGAACATACAGCGAGACGTGTCGAAGATGAACTCGTCGAGCACCTTCTTTTTACGCGGCTTGCCCGCGACCATGATCTCTATGTCCATCGGCAGCACGTCAATGCAATCTTCCGGGCAGGCGAGCGCGCACAGGTTGCAGGCGATGCAGAGCGTGTCGTGCGTCTCTGGATCCATGTTGAGGCGCGGCGCGCCGTGAAAGCGCGGCGCGACATCCGGCCGCACCTTCGGATACTGCTCCGTATAGATGCCGAAGCCCTCGACAGAATTCTTATCCGTGATCGCGCCGAGGTTGTACTTGAGCGTGAGGCCCATGCCCTTCAACAGGTCAATCATAAAGAAGCGTTTGAGCTTCTGCATGAACGTCGGCTGTGGAACATCAACGACTGGCATAACTCCCTCTCAATTCATCCTTGTGTAGTGGTAGTGGCGGCGGCGACCGCCGGTTTGCCCTGCGGCACGTCAACGAGACGAATGTTGCGGCGCTGCGTCCTCAAGTTGAAATCGCGCGAGCGCCAGTTGATCATCGAGAGCACCCCGGCGGTGACGAAGAGCCCGCCCCATCCCGCGACGATCATGATCGCTTTGCCGGTGAGCGTCAGATTAAGCCCCTGCTTCAGCGAGTCTATGGTCTTGTAGTCACGCCAGCCGTCGAGCGCCTGCACGACGAAGATGGCGAGCGCCGTCAGAACGATATTGACGAGCGTGGCGGGTATCAGCCACTTCCAGCCCAAATCCATCAACTGATCGTAGCGATAGCGCGGCAGCGTCCAGCGTAACCAGAAGTAAGTGTAAAGCAACACCCCCATTTTGAGAATGAAGATGATGAGGCACAGGATGACGTAGAGGTTGTGATAACCCTTCGCTTCCGTAAACCTGTAGACGCCCGGTAAATACCACCCGCCGAGGTAAAGCGACGTTGCCATCGCGGCCACGACCACCATCGCCGCATACTCCGCCATGAAGAAGAGCGACCAGCGCATCCCGGAATATTCCGTGTGGAAACCGGCGACGATCTCCGACTCGGCTTCCGGCAGATCGAACGGCGCGCGATTGTTCTCCGCAATCCCGCTGATGAGGAAAACGATGAAGCCCATCGGCTGGTAAAAGATGAACCAGATCGAGTCGGACTGCTGCGCCGAGACGATGCCGGAGAGCGAGAGCGTGCGCGCAAACATCAGCGCGCCGACAATCGAGAGGCCCATCGCCACTTCATAAGAGACCATCTGCGCGCTCGAACGAAGCCCGCCCATGAGCGCGTATTTCGAGTTCGACGACCAGCCCGCCAGGATCAGCGCGAGCACGCCGACGCTCGATATTGAGAGCACGAACAGCAGGCCGATGTTGATGTCCGTGATGACGCCCCAGTCGGGCGCAAACGGTATCACGGCGAAGACGATGAAGGCGGCGGCGACAGAGATGTAGGGCGCGAACTTGAAGATGAAGGGGTCTGCCTTGTCCGGTGTGAGGTCTTCTTTGGTCAGAAGCTTGATGGCGTCGGCGATGGGCTGCAAGAGTCCGTATGGGCCGACGCGCATGGGCCCAAGCCGCGCCTGCATGAAGGCAGAGATTTTGCGCTCGGCGTAGGTCGCATACAGGGCCCAGACGGCGACGCCCGTGACGACCGCGCCGATCTGTATAAAGGGCCAGACCACGTAGTTGACCGTGCTGGGACTGAAGAATCTCAGCAGCAGGCTATCTATAATATTGGGCGGCGCAAAGAGTGCGAGCACTTCTTCTCTCTCTCCTAAAACTCTATCTCGAAAATCTGATGGTGCGTCTGTTTCAGATCGACCAACTCCCAATCGTCGTCGAGCGTCCCCGAGCGATCAACGACCAGATAAGACGCCCACTCCCCGACGGGAAAAGGCGGCGTGTGCCAAGTCCCCTTGTGATAAGCGTAGGGCAAGCGCCCGTCAACCAGAAACGCGGCGACGCTCTCAACCGCCGGCACTTCCAGTTGGCTCGGCGGCGCAACGGCGATCACCGATTGCGACGAGGCGAGCGGCGAGAAGACCTGCATCGTGCGCCTGTGCCGCGCCATGAAATCGAACCTGAACGGACGCCTCTCCGAAGTTGCGCCCGTCAAGGAAGGCTTGCCTTCGCCCAGATCAATCTCGACGGAGCCGCGACTGTCAATCAACACGCCGTAAGGCGCGAAGCTCTCGCGCGTCATCGGCTGAACCTTTAAGCGAACAACTTGCATAAAAGCAGGTGTCGGGGTGTCAGGGAAGACGGTTTTGACCGGCCCCTGCCCTTGGCCCACGGCTCCTATCTGTCTATTTCTCCGAGCACAATATCGAGCGTGCCGATGATGGCGACTACGTCCGCGATGAGATGGCCGATGCACATCTGGCGAAGGGCCTGCAAGTTGATTAAGGACGGCGGGCGCACGCGCACGCGCGCGGGGCTGGCCGTGCCGTCCGAGACCAGATAGCAACCGATCTCGCCCTTCGGCGCTTCGATCGAGTGATAGTAATCGCCTGCGGGCGGCTTGATGATCTTCGGCACTTTCGCCATCACGGGCCCATCCGGCAGCTTATCCAAAGCCTGCTGCACGATGCGCCGCGACTGTCGCATCTCCTCCATGCGGACGAGGTAACGATCATATGTATCGCCGTTCTCGCCGACAGGCACGTCGAAGTCTACCTCCGCGTAAGCCGCGTAAGGCCGCGCCTTGCGCACGTCCCAGGCGATGCCGGAGCCGCGCAGCGCCGGGCCGGACAATCCGATTGCGACGGCATCCTCGGCGGAGATCACGCCGATGCCGACCGTGCGCCCGAGCCAGATGCGATTCTCCGAGAGCAGCAGCTCGTATTCGTCTATGCGCTTCGGAAAATTGTTGATGAAGCGGCGGACATCCGCGTCGAAATCGTCGTAAGCGTCGTTGGGCATGCCGCCGATACGCCACGCATGACAGGTCAGGCGCGCGCCGAACTGGCGCTCGAAAATCTTGAGAATCTCTTCGCGCTCGCGCAGGGCCCAGAGCAGGACTGTCACCGCGCCTATGTCCAGAGCGTGCGTCGCGAACCACAGCAGGTGCGAAGAGATGCGGTTCAACTCCGTCAGGATGGTTCGGATGTAATGAGCGCGCGGCGGAACCGCGAGGCCCATCATCTGCTCGACGGTTTCGACCCAGACCAACCCGTTCGAGACCGCAGAGATGTAATCGAGCCTGTCCCAGTAGGGCGCGATCATCGGATACTGGCGGTTCTCGGCAATCTTCTCCATGCCGCGATGCAGGAATCCGATGTCGCAGTCGAGATCGATGACGGTCTCGCCGTCGAGCTTAAGGATGACCCTCAGCACGCCATGCGTCGAAGGATGCTGCGGCCCCATGTTCAGGATCATCTCGGGGCTGTCGAGCAGCGTCTCTCTGGTTGTCGCTATCTCTACCTGGTGCACTTGGAACTATGAGGATAAGGGACGAGGGCGAGAGGCGTTAAGAGTGCTCACCGCTTGTGCGTCACTCGCTTACCGCCGCCGCGCTTTCATCCTTCATCCGTCCTCCTTCATCCTTGCTTTTGTAGCATCCCGTCACGCTCCGCGATTCCAGGACGAGG
This sequence comes from Pyrinomonadaceae bacterium, assembly GCA_036522655.1. Lineage (GTDB taxonomy): Bacteria > Acidobacteriota > Blastocatellia > Pyrinomonadales > Pyrinomonadaceae > DASQYE01. The sequence goes on from DATDFK010000044.1 coordinate 48,762, forward strand.
CCGATCTCCGTGGCTTCGCCGCTTTTCCTGCGCGCGAGTAGTTTCGAGAGAATGGCATGCGCCGCGCTCGCCTTGTTCCAGGTATTGCGCGGCGACATCGTCTCGGTCAGCTCGAAGCCTGCGGCGGTCGCGGCCTCCGGCGTATCGAACACCTTGGCTTCGTATTTTGCGGCCAGCTCTTTCGGGTTCATTCTTCAGAATTCAGAACACAGGACTCAGGATTCAGAATCAAAAGGGTTTGCCGCCTGTTCATTCTGAATTCCGTGTACTCGCCTTCTGACTCCTTCATTTATCCTTCGGCATGACTTCCTTACCGGCGCGGAAAATCTCGCGCATGCGGCGTTCATCTTCCGTCGACAACTCCGCTAATCCGTAGGCGCGGCGCTGGGCCAACTGCTCCTGTTGCACATCCGAGAACTCCGGCAGGTGTTTGGCCGTCCAGTCGTTCTCTATGAACTCAAGCGGGTACTCTTTCCGCAGCGGATGGCCTTCCCAATCCTCCGGCAGCAGTATCCTGCGCAGGTCTGGATGATTGCGAAAGGCGACGCCGAACAGGTCGTAGACTTCGCGCTCCATCCAGTTGGCCGTGGGCCAGACGCCCGTGACGCTCTCCACGCTTTCGCCTTCCGCGACGGCGACCTTCAAACGCACGCGCTCGTTGCCCGCAATCGAGTAGAGATTGTAGACGACCTCGAAGGGCGCATCCTCCCGCTCGGGCGTATGCACGCACGTCAGGTCGGAGAGATAGTTAAACGGCGTCTTGCTATCGCGTTTGAGCGCGTCGCAGACCTCCACGATGCGCGGCGGGGCGATGCGGATTGAGAGCTGGCCGAGAAACTCCGAAGCCTCAAGGACAGCGTCCTTGAGACGCTCGCGCAATTTCTTGACCAGGGCATGACCGGCGGCGTCCGTCGGCTTCGGCCCCTCTTCCTTCTTCTTGACTGGCGCTTTGGGCGCGCCCGCTCCTGCGGCGGCTGCGCCGGGTTGTGCTGGCGAAGGCTTGTCCCCCGCAGCCTGCTTTGCTGCCGCGACGCGCGCTTTGGCCTCGGCGATCTTGGCGGCCTTCTCGGCATCGGACGCGGACGGCCTGGCTGCCGGGTCGCCAACGGCAGGCGATGCGCCGCCGGGCGGTTGAGCAGCGGCCTTACGCGCTTGCGCTTCGGCGATCAGGCGCGTCTTTCTCTCTTCGGGTGTTTCGGCGGCTGGCGCTTGTGTTGGGTCGCCGCTCGCGGCCGGAACCGTCGTCCCGCTCGTAGAGCTGCCCGATGGAGCCTTGCCGGTCTGCGCCGCCTGACTCTCGGGCGTCGGGCGTGCGCCGCCTGTGCCCGCGCTCTCGGGCGGGGGCGGCAACGCGCCTGCGTCCTGTACGGGCGCGCCGGGGCTGGGGCTCTTGTCGTCTGTTCGCGTTGGCTGTGGAGCGCGCGGCGCGTCTTCACGCTCCGGCGCTTGAGGAGGAGTTTCCGGCTGTTTGGTCTCGTCTGCCATCTCTCGTTTGGTTAGACCCTGACCCGTCGCTTGCGCCCCGTTCCTTCGGTCGGGCCGGAGCGCACACAAACCTTGCTGCTCGTGTGTTAAAGGCTAAGAGAACTGAAGAGCTGACGCTGTGGGTTGTAGCATGCGTTTTGCGCCATTGTCAATAAATCGTGCGAAAGAATGAGCAGGTCAGTACCGCCTAAGGTCTCGGGCGGGTCTGCTGCGTAGAGTACCCGTCCGGCTTAAGCAGGCGGTACTGACCTCTCTTATCCTGACAATCTCTGTCCATCCCTGTTAATTCCTTCATTGCGACTTGATAATCTCTGACATGCGGCTCAGGTCAATCTGCGCCGCTTTGATCTGGTCTGGGAAAAACGATCTGTCCATCAACTCATTCATGGGCGTCTGCTTTGTGAGAAACCCGAGGCTGATGCCCATATCGAGAATCTTCTGCATCTCAAGGTCGGTCGGGTTGAGATTGCGATAGGTGACGCGGTCGGGCGGTTGTGTGAGGACGTAGCGCAACAGGTTCTCGTCCTGGCGAAAGTAGGGCGAGACCAGTTTCGCTGCATCCAGGCGATGCTCCTCCGTCCATTCGCCCGACTCGTTAATGCCGCGCACGAGGTCGCGCACCACTTCCGGCCTCTCTCGAATCAGGTCTTCATGCACGACCAGGCAGCAGGAGATGTAGTTCGGCCAGATGTCTTTGGCGTAGTAGAGCGTGCGCCCGAAGCCTTCCATCTCGGCCTTGGCGCAGAAGGGCTCCGCAACGATGAAGCCGTCTACGGCCTTCGCCGAGAGGGCGGCGGTCATATCGGGCGGCGGCATGACGACGAACTTGATCTCTTCGGGCTTGACGCCCTGATCACGCATCATCTTATTGATAAAAAAGTTCTCATTGCTGAAGGGGCTCGGGATGGCGATGGTCTGGCCGCGCAGGTCGCGCAAATCTTTGGCCGTGTTTTCCTTACGGACGACAATCTGCGAGCCGTCGCGGTGACCCAGGCAGACAATCTTGATGGGCGCGCCCTGCTCGCGCATCTTCATTGCGAGCGGGACGGTTAAGAATCCGGCCAGCAGCTTCTTCGTCTTGAGCGACTCGACGATGGAGGGAAACTCCGAAAAACGCATGGCGTCAAAGCGCGTGCCCGTCGTGCTGGTCTTGGAGGCGTAGTCCGTGACGGGACAGGTCAGGTGACAGGTGACGGGGATGAAGGCGACCGTCAGCGATTGCGTCTGCCCGTTGTTCTGAGCCTGGTGAAAGTCTTCCTGCTCGTGGCTGCGCGGCTGGCGAAGGCTGCGGTAGCGCAGGAACCCGAGCAGTGCGACAGAGATGACGACCGCCGCCGCGATGAGAAAGGTTTTCGAGCGAAACATCAGTCCTCCGGTAGTTTCAGGTCAGTTAGAGGGCGCGGGCACTGCAAGCGCGCGTCCTGCGATATGACATGCGCGCGTCCTGCCCTGTTCGCCGTTGATTTGGCAGTTTATCACTTCTCGGGCCCAACTCGTCAGGAGGCAACCGCCGACCCATCTAACTTGACGATGCGTGCATCTAAACCGTATCATTGACCGTTTCGTTTAGGGCAGTAATCGACAACTATAGAAGGCAAAAGGAAAATGAAACAAGGAATTCACCCGGACTACAACGACATCAAGGTGCAGTGCGCCTGCGGCAATACTTTTACCACACGCTCGACGCGCAAGGACGAGCTTCACGTGGAAATCTGCTCGGAATGCCACCCGTTCTTTACGGGCAAGCAGAAGCTCGTGGACACAGCCGGACGCGTCGATCGCTTCAACAAGCGTTATGCCAAGAAGCAGGCCGCCGAGCCCGCAGCCGAGGCGACCGCTTCCGCCAAGTAAGGCTTTCAAACCCTTTTCAGGCGAGCAGACAAAACCCATGCAGGCTCGATACACAAACGCGCCGCAACATTAGCCAGCAAACGGAAATCTAACGCCGACGCCAATTCCATGTCGGTCGGTCGCGCTTTCGTGCATAATAAGCACAGGAAGCCGCCGGAGCCAAAGGAAAGCGTCGGCGTTGCTCTATCAACCCTCTTCTCCCGGAAGGATTTACACCCAATCGTGAGTACCAGCGAAAGAGATTTAATCGTCGGCGGACAGGCCGTCATCGAAGGCGTGATGATGCGTACGCCGAACGCTTACGCCATCGCCGTGCGCAAGGCCGACGGCTCGATCGTCAATACGGCTGCCGCGCTGCCCAAGTGGAGCGATAAATATCCTCTGCTCAAGCTGCCGGTGCTGCGCGGCGGAGCCATCCTCGTGCAATCGATGGGGCTCGGCATCAAGGCCCTGAACTTCTCCGCCAACGAAGCCTTCGCCGATGCCGAAGAGGCCGAAACGGCTGAGGAGGTCTCGGTCGCGCTCACGCCCGCCGTCATCGAGGGCGAAGGCGATTTCGCGGGCCTTACCGGCGCAGTGCCAGGCTTGATTCCCATCCCGACGCAGAAGCGCGCCCGCGACGAGATGAAGAAGGGCGGCACAGCCGCAGCCGCAGGCTCCATCGCCTTCGCGCTCTTCTTCAACGTGCTGCTCTTTATCGTCGCGCCGCTTCTTCTGACCAACGCTCTCTTTATCGCCGCCGGTTGGGCCACGATGCCGCCAAGCAGCGCCGCGAGCGCCCCGCAGGCGCAGACTGCGACGACGACCGTACCCGGCAACCCGGCGGCCGGCAGCGCGCCAGCGACGCAGAGCGATGCATGGTACGCGCGCGCTTACCGCAGCGTCAGCGCCTATCTTCATCCCGTACGCCCGTCCGTCGCCTTCAACCTCATAGACGGCATGATACGCATGGTCTTCTTCCTGATTATGATCTTCAGCTTTTCGCTCCTGAAGGACATACGGCGCGTCTTCGAGTATCACGGCGCGGAGCACAAGACCGTCTTCACCTGGGAAGCCGGGTTGCCCCTGACGGTCGAGAACGCGCGCCCGCAACCGCGCCAGCATCCACGTTGCGGGACGAGCTTTCTGATGGTCGTGATGCTCGTCTCCGTCGTGCTCTTCTCAATCATCAAGTTCGATTCGCTCGTCTACAACATGCTCGTGCGCATCGCGCTTATTCCGGTCGTCGCCGGTCTCTCTTACGAGATCATAAGGCTCTCGGCCAAGAAAGAGGGCAGCTTTGTTTTCAAGATGATCACGCTGCCGGGCATCTGGATGCAGAACATCACGACCAAAGAGCCGGACGACGAGCAGTTGGAAGTCGCCATCGAAGCCCTCAAGGAATCGCTCAAGTTTGAGCCGCAGCCCAAAGAAGCGGAGGCCGCACCGCTCGCCTGAAAGTTATGTTAGAGAAATTAGAACAGATCGAAGCACGCTATGAGCAGTTGACCGGAGAGCTTTCTCTGCCGGAGGTCTTCACAGACCACGCCGCTTATACGAAGCTGGCCAAGCAGCATCGCAGCCTCGGCGAGGTCGTCGCAAAGTATCGCAACTGGAAAACTCTGAGGGACGAGTTGGCGGGAGCACGCGAGTTGTATGAGACCGCCGACGATGAAGAGATGCGCCAGCTCGCTTACGCCGAAGTCATGACGCTCGAAGCGCAGCTTGAGCAATGCGAGGCCGATCTCAAGCTCCTGCTTATCCCGACAGACCCGAACGACGAGAAGAACGTGATCCTGGAGATTCGCGCCGGGACGGGCGGCGACGAGGCGACGCTCTTTGCCGCCGAGATGCTACGCATGTACGCGCGTTACTCGGAACGCCAGGGCTGGCGCATGGAAGTCCTCGACGCTTCCGAGTCAGGCATCGGCGGCCTCAAGGAGGCTATCGCCTTGATCGAAGGCGACAAGGTCTACTCGAAGCTCAAACACGAATCGGGCGTCCATCGCGTTCAGCGTGTGCCGCAAACCGAAACGAGCGGACGCATACATACTTCGGCCATCACGGTCGCCGTCCTCCCCGAGGCCGAAGAGGTCGATGTCAAGATCGATGCGAAAGACCTACGCATAGACACCTTCTGCTCTTCGGGGCCGGGCGGTCAGTCCGTCAACACGACCTACTCGGCTGTGCGCATCACGCATCTTCCGACCAACACCGTCGTCTCCATGCAGGACGAAAAATCTCAGATCAAGAATCGCGAGAAGGCGATGAGAGTGCTGCGCGCCCGCTTGCAGGAGATGGAAGAGCAGAAGCAACACGAAGCCCAGGCCAGCGAGCGCCGCTCAATGGTCGGCAGCGGCGACCGCTCCGAAAAGATACGCACCTACAATTTCAAAGAGAACCGCGTCTCAGACCATCGCATCGGCCTTACCATTCACCAGCTAGACCTCGTCATGGAAGGCGCGCTCGACGAGATCATCAACGCGCTCGTCACGCACTATCAGGCGGAAAAACTGAAGGGTGACACGGAAAAAGACCCTGTGCTCGCGTGATGATCGAAGATGTCTGAGACGACAAGCGTTCTGCTGATCCGGCATGGTCAATCTGAGGGCAACGCCGAGGGACGCTTCGGCGGCCACACCGCGACACCGCTCTCCGCGCGCGGCCTTCGACAGGCCGAAGCCACTGCCCGAGCCCTTTCCGCACAGACCTTCGACGCAATCTATTCCAGTGACCTTGAGCGTGCCTACCACACGGCGCTGCCGCTGGCACAAATGGCTGGCCTTGAGGTGCAGCAGCGCGAGGCTTTCCGCGAGCGCAGCGTCGGCGTGATGGAGGGCCTGACCTTCGAGGAAGCCGCCGCGCAGCACCCTGAGCAATACGCCGCACTCATCCGCCGAGACTTCGAGCACGTCATCCTCGGCGGCGAGAGCTATCGCCAGATGCTCGACCGCGCCTCGCGCGAGCTAGACCGCGCCATCGCGCTCCACACCGGCGGTCGCATCGCCGTCTTCTCACACACCGGCACGATCTGTATCCTCGTCCTTCACCTGATGGGCGCGCTCGACGCGCCAGAGCTTCGCCCCGTCTGGATTGCCACCGCCAACTGCGGCATCTCAAGCTTTGAGCTTCGCGCCGACGGCTTCATACGCGTGCTCGCCATCAACGACACACGTCATCTGGCGGGAATGTGAGGAAGCGCGAGAAAAATCTTTAACACCCTCGCTTAAGAACCCGATTAACCAAAGGGGCCGCCGATGTCACATCAGCGGCCCCTTTATTTTCTTTCAAACGGATAGACTGCGGTTGGCCCAACCAGCTCGTCAGTCGGCGCTCTATTCCGCTCTCGCCGCGACCGCCTCTTCCGCCTCGCTATCGAGGGGCGCGATCTCCTGCAACGCGTCGTCGCCTTCGAGCTGGCGCTGGCGATGGACTGTCCCGTCGGATTCAAAGATATAGGCCGAGGGCGCTTCCTTCATGATGATGTCCTGTAGCCGCATCAGGCCGTAGAGCAGCGCTTCCGGGCGCGGCGGGCAGCCGGGGATGTAAACGTCGACGGGAATAATGCGATCGACGCCCTGCATCGTCGAATAGGAATCGAACGGCCCGCCCGTCGAAGCGCACGCGCCCATCGCGATGGCCCATTTCGGCTCCGGCATCTGATCATAGACGCGGCGCACGACCGGGCCCATCTTCAAAGTCACAGTGCCCGCGATGATGACCAGATCGCTTTGCCTGGGGCTCGGACGAAAAACGCCCGCGCCGAAACGGTCTATGTCAAAACGGCCCGCGCCGGTCGCAATCATCTCGATCGCGCAGCAGGCGAGCCCGAACGTCATCGGCCACAGCGCAGACTTGCGCGCCCAGTTGACAGGCCGCGCCGCCAAATCCATCGTCTTCGCGCCGACAGTGCGACGCAAAGAGTTGAAGATCGAATCAACCGTCGTCAGGACAAATCCTTCTTGATGTTCAGCCATAATAAGTACAGTGACCAGTGGCGAGCGACAAGTCAAGTGATGAGTTGAAGACAAGCGCTTGCTCTCAGCTTGTCACTCGTCACCGCTTTTAAGCCCATTCGAGCGCGCCTTTGCGCCAGGCGTAATAGTAACCGACGATGAGAATGCCGATGAAGACGAACATCTCGATGAGGGCGAACTTTGTAAAGGAGAAATCGTCCCCCATAAAGATGATCGCCCACGGCAGCAGAAAGACCGTCTCCACGTCGAAGATCAGAAAGAGCATGGCGACGATGTAGTAGCGCACGGTGTAGCGATCGTGCGCTTCGGTCGTCGGGTCTATGCCGCACTCGTAAGGGCGCATCTTCTCTTTCTGGTAGATGCTCGGGCGCAGGAGTCTTCCGAGCACGATCGGCAGCACGGGAAAGATTACGGCGAAGACGAAAAAGATCATCACGGGCCAGTAGGCCGTGACGGGGCCGCCGACCTGATTGGCCGCCGGGCCGGACAGAGTTTGTAGAAGGATAGCGCTCAGCATCATCTTCTCGTTTACTCGGTGTGCGTTGCTGACTGAAAGCTTTGACAGAATCTATCTTCGACGTTGGAGCTGAAAAAATTCTATGCGCAACCCGTTCGCCTTGTCAAAGTATTTCCCGCTCAGTGCTTCTCCGCTTGCGTTTCGCCCGCAAGCAATGCGATGGCATGAGGCAGGACGGGACGAATGACAGCGAAGCTCTCGCGCACGCCTTTGGGCGAGCCGGGCAGGTTGACGATCAACGTGCCGGAGCGTATGCCGCACACCCCGCGCGAGATCATCGCCATCGGCGTCTGCTGTAGCGTCTGGCTGCGCATCGCTTCGGAGAGGCCCGGCGCTTCCCTTTCGATGACCGACCGCGTAGCCTCCGGCGTGTTGTCGCGCGGCGCGAATCCTGTGCCGCCCGTCGTCACGATCAGGTTTACGTCCGAGCGCTCCGCGAATGTGCGCAACTTACCGGCGAGCGGCTCAGGATCGTCAGCCAGTATTTCTCTCGCCGTTATCTGCGCGCCCATTTCTTCAAGCAAGCGGACGAGCACGGGCCCGGAAACATCCTCCTGCTCGCCGCGCGCACAACGGTCGCTGACCGTCAAGACTACCGCCCGAATATCTACAATCATAAGCAGCGATCACTAATGGTTGAAAGGCGATGGGCCCACCCGTTCAACGAGCGGAATTGGACATGGCGTGCAATTCCTGTAGGGCGTAGACGTTGAGAGTCTCTTCGCGCCCGCGCGCCGTGATGGCTTCGACGATCGCCTCCGCGCCCGTCATCGTCGTCACGCACGGAACGCTGTACTGCAAGGCGGCGCGGCGTATCGCCTGCTCGTCGAAGTGCGAGGCGCGGCCCAGGGGCGTGTTGATGATGAGCGCGATTTCCCCACGCTTGATATGGTCGACGATGTTCGGGCGACCTTCGTTGACCTTGAAGACGCTCTCGACCGCGAGGCCCACTTCGCGCAGCCGCTCGGATGTCCCGAGCGTGGCGAAGAGCTTGAAGCCCAGGCGCGCGAGCCTTCGCGCCAGCACGACCGATTGGCCTTTGTCCGCATCGTTGACGCTGATGAAGGCCGTGCCTCCTTTTGGAAGCTCAAGGCCAGCGCCCATCATCGCCTTCGCGTATGCTTCGCCGAAGGTCTCGCCCACGCCCATCACCTCGCCCGTCGAATGCATCTCAGGGCTCAGGATCGGGTCAACGCCGGGAAACTTGACGAAGGGAAAGACTGGCGACTTGATGAAGAAACGGCTGACGGTGAGGTCTGCGGGCAGCTCAAAGCCGGCGAGCGATTGTCCGGCCATCACGAGCGCCGCGATGCGCGCCAAGGGAAAGCCCGTCGCCTTTGACACGAACGGCACGGTGCGCGAGGCGCGCGGGTTTACTTCGAGCACGTAAACTCTATGATCCTTGATCGCATACTGAATGTTCATGAGCCCGCGCACGCGCAGCGCACGCGCAAGCTGGCGCGTGTAGTGGCGCATCGTTTCCAGATGCTCCGGGTCTATGCGGACGGGCGGGAGGACGCAGGACGAGTCGCCAGAATGAATCCCGGCCTCTTCGATGTGCTCCTGAATTCCGGCCACTACGCAGGTCTGATCGTCCGAGAGCGCGTCCACGTCGAACTCCGCCGCGCGCTCAAGGAATTTATCGATCAGCACTGGACGCTGCGCGGAGAAATCGACAGCCGTACGCATGTAGCCTTCGAGGCTCTCTTCGTCGTAGACGATCGCCATCGCGCGCCCGCCGAGCACGTAGCTGGGTCGCACGAGCACAGGGTAGCCGATGCGCGTGGCTATCTCTCGCGCGCCCTCGATGGTCGTCGCCGTGCCGTTCTCCGGCTGCGGAATGCCAAGCTCACTCAGGAGCGCGCCGAAGCGTTTGCGATCTTCGGCCAGGTCGATCGAGTCGGGCGACGTGCCGATGATGGGCACACCGGCTTCGTGAAGACGCATCGCCAAGTTCAGGGGCGTCTGCCCGCCGAACTGCACGATCACGCCTTCCGGCCGCTCGACATCGACGATGTTCATCACGTCCTCGAAGGTGAGCGGCTCGAAGTAGAGACGATCAGAAGTGTCGTAGTCGGTCGAGACGGTCTCCGGGTTGCAGTTGACCATGATAGTCTCGAAGCCTGCGTCGCGTAGCGCGAATGCGGCGTGACAGCAGCAGTAATCGAACTCTATTCCCTGGCCTATACGATTGGGCCCGGAGCCGAGGATGATGATCTTGCGCCTGTCGCTCGGCTCCGACTCGTCCTCCTCCTCGTAGGTCGAATAGAGATAAGGCGTGTAGGACTCGAACTCAGCGCCGCACGTATCGACGCGCTTGTAGACGGGAACGACGCCGAGGCGTTTACGATAGGCCCGCACTTCGTCTTCGGAACTGCCGGTCAGATAAGCAAGACGACGATCGGAGAGCGCGGCCTCCTTGAACGCGCGCAGGGTCTCGACGGGTATCTCTTCCAGTTTGCGCCCCTCTATCTCTTCCTGAATGTGCATCACGTCCTGAAGCTGTTCGAGAAACCAGGGGTCTATGCGCGAGAGGCGATGGATTTCGGAGATGGGCCAGCCATGCTGTAGGGCATAGGTGATGTAGGAGAATCGTTGCGAGTTGGGGCGCGCGAGCTTGCGCTGCAACTCGTCGTCCGAGACATCTTCCAGACGCAGCGGCTTGACGGCTTCGAGCGAGCGCAGGCCCTTAAAGAGCGCCTCTTTGAACGTGCGACCGATGGCCATCACTTCGCCGACGGATTTCATCTGTGTGCCGAGCACGTCTTCGGAGGCGCGAAACTTCTCAAAGTCCCACTTCGGAATCTTCGCCACGACGTAATCGATCGTCGGCTCAAATGAGGCGGGCGTCTTTTTGGTGATGTCGTTCGGTATCTCGTCCAGGGTGTAGCCGACGGCGAGCTTGGCCGCGATCTTGGCGATGGGGAAGCCGGTCGCTTTGGAGGCGAGCGCCGAAGAGCGCGAGACGCGCGGGTTCATCTCGATGATGCGAATCTCGCCGTTCAAAGGGTTGACCGCAAACTGAATGTTGGAGCCGCCCGTCTCCACCCCGACCTTGCGTATGATGCGAATCGACATGTCGCGCAATCGCTGGTATTCAAAGTCCGTCAGGGTCTGCGCCGGTGCGACCGTGATCGAATCGCCCGTGTGCACGCCCATCGGATCGAAATTCTCAATCGAGCAGATGATGACGACGTTATCCGCCAGGTCGCGCATCACCTCAAGCTCAAACTCTTTCCAGCCGAGAATGGATTCCTCGATCAGGACTTCATGAATCGGCGACGCAGCGAGCCCGGCGCGCACGATCTCTTCATACTCTTCCGGGTTGAAGGCCACGCCGCCGCCAGTGCCGCCGAGCGTGAACGATGGGCGGATGATCGCCGGATACGCGGTCGTCTTCACAAGCTCTTCAGCTTCGGCCCAGGAGCGCGCGAACCCGCCGCGCGGCATCGGCAGCCCCTCTTCGTCCATTGCCTGCTTAAAGAGCCTGCGATCTTCGGCTACCTTCACAGCCTCGCGCTTCGCGCCGATCATCTCCACGCCGAACTCTTCGAGCACGCCCGCATCCGAAAGAGCGATGGCGAGGTTGAGCGCCGTCTGCCCGCCGACCGTCGGCAGGAGAGCATCGGGCCGCTCGCGCCGGATGATGGCCGTCAGGGTTTCGACCGTCAGCGGCTCGATGTAGGTCTTATCGGCGGTCTCTGGGTCTGTCATGATCGTCGCCGGGTTCGAGTTGACGAGCACGACCTCGTAGCCCTCGGCCCTGAGCGCGCGACACGCCTGCGTGCCGGAATAATCAAACTCGGCGGCCTGGCCGATCACTATCGGCCCCGACCCGATCAGAAGAATCTTGTGTATGTCCGTGCGTTTAGGCATGCTCAGTCAAACCGAATCTTTCGACAAATGATGCTGCTCGTCCTGCTCTGGTTGAATCGAGCCATTATACATAACGAGAGACCGGGCACGAACCACGCGCGCGCACAGGTGTTCCCTGAAACTCGCCCGCGAAAAAGCCGACCCTCAAAGCAGTAAGGGTCGGCCTCAGGCTGGAAGGAATTATCATTCGCCGTTCAGGCTGGCTGCGTATCGAACTTCTTACGAAAATCTTCGCCCTCGATCTGAATCGTCTTGCACATCTCGTAGAGGCGCGAGCGAAGGCGCACGCCGATGCGGTCTTCCAGCGTCTCGTCGCGCTCGGCCCGCCTGGTGTCCAGATAGTTGGTCGTAAAGATCGTTAGCTTCTTATCGTTGTAGCGCGTGTTGATGATCTGCATCATCGTGTCGCGCACCCAATCCGTAGGCTTCGATGCGCCCAGCTCGTCCAGGACAAGTATCTCGGCATCGAAGACCGGCGCGAGGACTTTCAACTCCGAAGTCTGCGAGATCGGATTGTAGGAGTTCTGTATCTCCTTCAGGAGCGTGCCGAACTCATAGAAGAGGCACGCGCGCCCCTGCTTCTCGATTAACTGGCGTATGATCGCCACCGAGAGATGCGTCTTGCCGACTCCGACCGGGCCCATGAAGAGTATGCCGCGATTGACCGCCGGATACTCGTCTGCAAGCGTCTTCGCATAGTTGAAGGCGCGCGCCTGAATGGCGAAATATTTACCTTGCGGAACTTTATAACTTTGCAGCGTGCATTTATCGTAGCGACGAGGGATGCGCGCCGCTTCGAGCAGCTTCGCCTGGTTGCTGTGCGTGCGACAACGACAACGCCGCGCGCCCTTTCCGGCGACGACTTCCATGCCGGAGCCGAAACAGTAAGGGCAGGCCGCCGGTTGCTCCACTTTCGGCGAGCGCTCCTGCGATGGAGACTCGTCCGTCGTGGCGTCAGGCACGCTGAAGAGTGGATGTATTTTGGCGTTATCGGATGACATGCTTGCGCGCTAAACGACCGGAAGCTTGACGATACCTGCTTTGACAATCAGGAACGCAGACAGGGGAAGTCCGCATCCATTCTAAAGCACCCCAGGTTCACCTCCAGCGTCTACCATGAGAGGCGCGGCGGATTATAGCACCCGAGACGTATATTGCAAGAGTAAGTCTTCGCCGTCAATAATTTTAGCGCGCGTAGCTGTTTCCTAAACCTCGGCGCTGGCGGCCCATGCGCGTAAGTCTATGCTATAGTTAAAGGGCAACCGGCGAGCTTTGAGTAATGAGAGATTATGCGGGCGAAATAATTACAATCATGAACGCCCGGGGAGCTATTCATAAATAGATGAGTATCTGGCGTGGAGTGCTGGCGCGTCTCGGCCTGCATAACATCGTCGCAGAGCGTAGCCCGATCAGGGTCTTCCTCCTGGACGACGACAGGCGCAGGCACGAGTGGTTCAAAAAACATTTCAAGGGCGATCATCTGGACATCGCCGAGACGGTGGAAACGGCGGTTGAATTCCTGGGCGAGCGTTTTTACGACGCGATCTTTCTGGATCACGACCTTCTGCCCGAGCATTATCATGCGGACTCGACCGACGACGAGCGGACGGGCTACGCCGTCGCCCTCTGGCTCGCCTCGCAGCCGGAGCGCCAGCGCGCCTCGACCATCATGGTGCACACGCGCAATGCCGACGGAGCGATGAGAATGGTCGAAGAACTGCGCCGCGCCGGTCGCCAGGCAGAGTATGTCCCCTTCCCCATGCTCGGCCAGAAGATCAAACATTACTGGCAGCGCTGAAGAAGGCAAAAGTTAAAAGGCAAAAGTGAAGAAGCGTCGAGCGCTTTCCTTACTTTTGCCTTTTAACCTGGTGTGGCCAGGGACGGAATCGAACCGCCGACGCCGGCCTTTTCAGGGCCGCGCTCTACCAACTGAGCTACCTGGCCGGATTCATTTGGAAGAGCGCGTAGTATAAGAACTGGCCACGCGCACTGTCAACCGCATGCAGGGGCGCACAGCATATATGCCCCGGCAATTTAGGGAACAAGCGTCGTAGACTTCCAGCCCGTGCTCGTGCAGACGTAGAGCTTATCGCCGGTCGCGTCCACTTTCATGCGCCCGTGCTCCGCCGCGTTATCGCAGTCAGCGGCGGGTGGCGCGCCCGCAGTCAGGGCTAATTGCACGTAGCCGTTGACCTGCAACGCGCTCTGCGGCGTTGATGTGCCGATGCCGATGTTGCCCGCCGAATTTATCCTCATCCGCTCGCTGCCGTTCTGCATGAAGGCGATGACATTCGAGGACGACGCGTTGACGAACGCTCTTGAGTTGGCATTGTCCCAGCCGAACTCTATCGCCTGCATAGGACTCGGGCCGACCAGAATACTTGCGCTCTGTCCGGGCCCCTTCGATACCGTGGCCGCCACGAAACTGAACCCTGCTCCGAGGTCTGGCCCGACTACCAGTTTATAGCTTGGGCTCGCAGTTCCGATGCCGATGTTGCCGCCCACATCGCTCACGGAAGAGTCAGTGAGCTTGCCCGCAGCCCCGTCCGACCACTTGACCATCTTATTCGTCGTCGTCGTGCCGGAGGCGGAAAGGGCCGAGGTGAAAGGAGCGCCGTTGAGGTAAAAGGCCGTCGCGTTGACTGTTCCCGCGACATCCAGCTTGAAGGCCGGGCTGGCTGTCCCTACGCCGACGTTACCGCCGGCAGAAATATCAATGCTGCTTGTCGGAGCGCCGGGCCGGATTCTAAACGGCAGCCTTGAGCCGCCCGTCAGATCACGCACGAAGAAGTTAGCTTCGTTGGCTCCAATATCCCATGTCTGCGCCGTAAAGCCGCCGCTCGAAGTTTGCTCCAGACGTAGGGCCGGGGTGTTGCCGGTCGTCAAATGTATATCCAGACCGGGAGTGGAGGTGCGCAGCCCCAGCCGTCCAGTCGAGTCCAGGTAGATCGAATCGGTCGGAGCGCCCGCCATCAGGGTGAAAGGGGTGGAGGAAACTGCCTCGCTGCCGCCCGCATGATCGTCGCCCAGATCGTCAATGAAGAAAGCGCTTCTGCCGCCGCTGGCAGAATCGTTGGCGCGCAAACGCCAGTCCCTCGTGGGATATCCGGTCGAGGTCGACGTGTCCATAAACGTCAGCCGCGTATTGTTCTCCTTGAGCCGCAAGGTGTCGAAGCCGAAGGATTCATCGTTAACACAATCCAGCCCGACGCAGGCGCTCCCCTGCACGATCAGATCGTCCGGCGTGACCTGATCGTTAAGCACAGGGCCCGCCGTAGGAGTAATCGTCTGCCCGGCCATTATCTGAGAAGCCTTGCTTTTAGGACTCGCCGCCTCCGAAGAAGCGCCTGGGACGATCGCTCCCTGGGCAACGAGGAACGCCCCCGTCTGGACAACCTCGCGGGTTGGGAGCTGCCCCTCCTGCTGTAGCTCTCTAGTAACCGACTCGCTGTTCCCATTCTCTCTGGAAGCGGAAAGAGCAGCGCGGGCCTGTGCAGAGATCAAGGGAATCAGGCGCAGCTCATAAGTGTAATGCCCGTCAGGCAACCTGCCGCCATTCTGGTCAACAAGACTGAAGGAAGGGTTAACGCCCCTCTCGAACTCCCGCCGAACCACTTCGCCGCTGGGCGTAGAGACGGTTAGCACCAGGCTCGAATATTCAACGTGGGGCATCCATGTCACCATGGTCGAATCAATAACGACGGCGGCGATCGAATCATCGCTCGACGAGAGCGCCGTGCTGCTCAGGCAAAGGGTCAAAAGAATCGAAAGAACGAGCGCAGACAAACTCTTATTGGGAATCATCCTATGTTTTCTCCGGTTGGTTTTCAGGGATTAATTAAGAGGCTTTGCAGGAAGGAAAAACTGTCCGAGTGTTGACCCTCATAAACCGGCGACGCTTGTTCTCTTTCACCTGACCTTGCGTAGCGTGCCCCGCGTTCACTTTACTGCCCGAAGCGTCTTACATCCTCCGAGCTATGGGCCCATAAGTTTTATACCATACGCACAATAGCGCGCGCTACGGAAATCGCAGTCACGATCGGATTCAACCGCTCAGCGGTCGATGGGCGATAAGAGTGCCGCCTTTTGTCGCCCTTCGAGACCGATTTCCGGTGAAGCTTTCAGGCACGTTTCAACGGTCAATCGTCAAAAATAAGCTGATGCCGGCAAATACGGCCATTCGCGTAACTTTGTTGTATTTGTCACAAAAAAGCGTTGACAGTTTTGAGAAGAAGTGTATAATGGCCCGCGTTGAGGATGGGCTGATCGCCAAACATCAGCACCCAAGCCATCCAAGGCCCGAACATCGATAGTGCCCGCCCGTGCCAGCTCGGAAGCCGCTCTCGCCCCCGAGGACGCTCCTACTGAGCTGGCACAGCCATTTTTACAGACACCTCTTCCCACAAGCCTTCATTAATAACCCAAAGCCTCTGGTCGCGCTCAGCCACACCTGGCCCCGCTCGCAAGTGAACATTTTTTGAATATGGAATTTCGGCGGAGCAGTCGGCCGTGGCAGTGTCAGATGTCGGCGCGTCCTGATAAAAGGGCGGCCTCACGTTCGGCCTCGTCCATCACTTCGCGCTCGTCCAGCGTCAGGAGCTTGCGATCGAGCATGACGGGTTGGCCGTCTATGATGACCGTCTTGACATCGCTCGCCTGTGCGGCATAGACGACCGTTGAGATGGGGTCTTTCGGGCGCGGCGTCATGTGTATGTTGGCGAGATTGATGATCGCGATGTCGGCCCGCTTGCCTGCTTCGAGGCTGCCGATCTCACGATCCAGCCCGAGGGCCCGCGCGCCGTCAATGGTCGCCATTCGCAGCACGCGTTGCGCAGGCAAAGCGTCTGCTCCGCGCGAGACTTTTTGCAGCAGGGCGGCGGTGCGCATCTCCGTCAACATATCCAGACGGTTATTGCACGGCGCGCCGTCTGCCCCGAGCGAGACAGAGACGCCGCGCTCAAGCATCTCGCTGATGCGAGCGATGCCGGAGCCGAGCTTTAGATTGGACGAGGGACAGTGGAGCACATGCGAGCCCGTGCGCCTGAGCGTCTCTATCTCCGTATCATCCAGATGAACGCAGTGGGCCAGCGCAACGTGCGCCCCCGTCAGCCCGAGCGAATCAAGATAGGTGATATTGCGCAAGCCCGTCTCGCGCTCGACCATCGCTATCTCGTCCACATTCTCCGAAGCGTGCGTGTGCACCATCACGCCGCGCTCGCGCGAGAGACGCGCCACCTCAACCAGAAGCTCACGCGTGCAACTGACGGCGAAGCGCGGGGCGAAGCAGCAGCGTATGCGCCCACCGGCGCGGCCGTGCCACTGTTCTATGAGCGCGAGCGATTCGCGCAGAGAGGCTTCCCGCTCCTCATGTAGAGCCGCAGGAACCTCCTCACCTTTGTCCATCATGCACTTGCCGATGGTGGCGCGAAATCCCGTCTCGTCAACCACGCGCAGGGCTTCGACCGTGTGATTGACCGTCTCCATCGTGAGCGCGCAGGTCGTGCCGCCTTTGATCATCTCGGCGATGGCGAGCCGGGCGGAGGCGCGCACGGATTGCGCCGTGTGCGCCGCCTCCATCGGCCAGATTCGCTTTCGCAACCAATCGATCAAAGGCAGGTCGTCAGCCGCGCCGCGAAAGAGCGTCTGGCAAAGATGAACGTGCGTCTGCACAAAGCCTGGCACGACGGCGCAAGAGCGCGCGTCTATGACCATCTCCGCACTGGCGCTCGGCTTCTCGCCTACGCTCACGATGCGCCCGTCTTCGATATAGAGGTCGCCCGTCACGACACGGTCTTCGCCGTCCATCGTGAGCAGGGTTCCGCCTTCGATCAAAACAGAATTTCCCATCGACGCGACAATAAATGAAAAAAGGCAAAAGGTAAAAGGCCAAAGTTGACGCTTCCGGCCAACCGCCCTTCACTTTTTGCCTTTTAGCCTTTTACCTGTGCCTTACTTGGCGGCCTTACGACTCGATGCGGGAGCCTCAGTGGCTTCTGCCGTCTCGGCTTCCGGCTTGGCGACGATGATGCCCAGCGCGACCTTCACATCATTCTCCACGCGCTTGAGCAGCTCATTGTTATCGCGCAGTGTCTGCTTGGCGTTCTCGCGCCCCTGTCCCAGACGCTCGCCCTTGTAGGAGAACCACGCGCCGCTCTTCTCGATCACCTTGTTGGCAACTCCCAGATCGACCAGATCGCCTTCGCGCGAGATGCCTTCGCCGTACATGATGTCGAACTCGCACTCCCTGAAAGGCGGCGCGACCTTGTTCTTGACGACCTTGACCTTGGTACGATTGCCGACCGCACGATCGCCGTCTTTGATCGCGCCGATGCGGCGGATGTCCAGGCGCAAGGATGAATAGAACTTGAGCGCGCGTCCTCCGGTCGTCGTCTCGGGCGAGCCGAACATGACGCCGATCTTTTCACGAATCTGGTTGATGAAAATAAAGCAGGTATTTGACGAAGAGACGATCGCCGTCAGCTTCCTCAGCGCCTGCGACATCAAGCGCGCCTGCAAGCCCGGAAGGCTGTCGCCCATCTCGCCGTCAAGCTCGGCGCGCGGCACCAGAGCCGCCACCGAATCCACGACGATCACGTCCACGCCGTTCGAGCGCACGAGGGCTTCCGCAATCTCAAGCGCCTGCTCGCCCGAATCGGGCTGCGAGATCAGGAGCCCGTCCACGTCCACGCCCAGCTTGCCGGCGTACTCAGCATCCATCGCATGCTCGGCGTCAATGTAAGCGGCAACTCCCCCGGCCTTCTGCGCTTCGGCGACGATGTGCAGCGCGAGCGTCGTCTTGCCGGAGCTTTCCGGCCCGTAAATCTCCACGATGCGACCGCGCGGCACGCCGCCCACCCCGATCGCCGCGTCCAGACTCAATGAAGTTGTCGAGATCGCCGGGATGTCTGAGACTTCACGCTCGCCCAGACGCATGATCGAACCCTTGCCAAATTTCTTTTCAATGTTGAGCAGCGCCGCTTCAACCGCTTTACCGCGATCAGCGCTGGCTTTATCATCTGCCATGACAAACATCTCTTTCTTCCATTCCTTTTCTCAAGTGTTGTGTTATCCAGAGCTTTTCTGCGGTATGCCACCACATCGAAACGGAGTATAACACAGACGCCGCGAGAATGGAACAGCGTTTCACACGTGCAACAAATTTATTTTTCAGCCAGGGGAGTGTCTCCCGGCAGACGATTTTGCCGGGATGCCCGCAAGCCCTACACCTTCTTGCGCCGGATCGGAATGTGAGGCGACGCGTTCTCGGCTCCGGCGATATAGCATTTTTTACGGCGGCGACGCAAGTCAAACGGAGGCGCGCAGCAACTCCTGCACCCGTCGTCCCGTGCGTTTTTCAAACTGCTCCGCGAGCGACGGCACGCCGCCCGCCGCCTCGTCGCGCGCGATTCTTTCCACGCGCCACATCGGAAAGAACAAATCTGTCAGGCCGATGAAGGGCTCGTCGTTCGCCACCGCATGGGCCCAATCGTCGAAAGCATTCAGATCAAGACCGCGCAAGAATACGCCAGCCGCGCTGATTTCGTCGAGCACGCCCCAGCATTTCTCGCGCGGAGAATGCAGGACGATCACCACGCTTGCGCCCGCTTCAATTCCTTCACTCATCGTTTTTGAACAGGTCAGTACAGCCTGTGGTCTCGGGCGGGTCTCTCAACGCAGCACACCCGCCCGAGACCTCTGGCGGTACTGACCTTCATCCTCCATCAAGCTTTAGCTTTCTTTACCGGGAAGCAACCGGCGCGTAAATTCACCGACGCGCTCGACCAGGTCAGGCTCGCCCCGCAAACGCTCGATCTCGGCCACGAGCGCGGAGCCGACGACGGCTGCATCACTGTAGCGCCAGACATCTGCCACCTGTTCGGCGTTCGAGATACCGAAGCCGACGGCGACAGGGAGTTCGGAGAACTGGCGCACACGCGCGACGAGTCGTTCGGCTTGATGGCTCATCTCCGCGCGCGCTCCCGTCACGCCCGCGCGCGAGACGGCGTAGATAAAGCCGCTGGCGCGCTCGGCTATCAAAGCGAGGCGCGTGTCCGTAGAGGTCGGCGCAACCAGAAAGATCATATCCAGATGATGCTCGCTGAGCCTTGCCGCAAACGCCGACGCCTCTTCCGGCACGAGGTCTGTGACCAGCACACCGTCTACGCCAGCATCGCTCGCATCATGGCTCAGGCGCTCAAGGCCATAATGCAGCAGCGGGTTATAATAGCTGAACAGTACGATTGCCACGTCCGTCTCTTTGCGTACGTCGGCGACGGCCTGAAGAATCTCTTTAATGCCTGAGCGATGGCGCAGGGCTCGTTCGGAGGCTCTTTGAATGACGGGCCCATCGGCCAGCGGGTCGCTGAATGGAATGCCGAGTTCTACCAGCCCCGCGCCCGCGTGGGCCAATTCGACGATCAGCTTCCGCGTCGTCTCCAGATCAGGGTCGCCCGCCGTAATAAACGGGATCAGGGTGCGCTTGCCCTCACGCCGCAGGCGCGCGAAAGTCTCACCGATGCGACTCACGACGCGTCTCCGCTCGTGAGGTCGGCGACCGTATTGACATCCTTATCGCCGCGCCCGGAGAGATTGACGATGAGCATCTGTTCGCTCGTCATCTCGCGCGCGACACGGAGCGCGTGCGCGACCGCGTGCGCCGATTCGAGCGCAGGGATAATGCCTTCAAGCTCGGAGAGAAGGCGAAAGGCTTCGAGCGCCTCCCGGTCGGACGCCGAGACGTATTCGACGCGCCCAAGGTCATGCAGGTAAGCGTGCTCCGGGCCAATCGAAGGATAATCGAGCCCCGCCGAGACGGAATGTGTAGAGGCGATCTGCCCGTGCTCGTCCTGAAGGACATAACTCATCGTCCCCTGCAACACGCCCGGCTGTCCGCCTCCGCCCTGGTTGAAGCGCGCGGCATGTTGGCCCAGCTCACGCCCGCGTCCACCGGCTTCGACGCCGATCATGCGCACCTGCTCATCGGCCAGAAAGGGATGAAACAATCCGATAGAGTTCGAGCCGCCGCCGACGCACGCGATGAGAGCATCGGGCAGGCGACCTTCACGCTCCATGATTTGTGTGCGCGCCTCGCGCCCGATGACGCTCTGGAAATCGCGCACCATGAGCGGGTAAGGATGTGGGCCCAGGGCGCTGCCGAGTAGATAGTAGGTATCGGCAACGTTCGTCACCCAATCACGCAGGGCTTCGTTGATCGCGTCTTTCAGAGTACGCGCGCCAGCATCCACTTCACGCACTTCCGCGCCGAGCAGTTGCATACGAAAGACGTTCAAGCGCTGGCGGCGAACATCCTCCGTGCCCATGTAGACGACACAATCAAGGCCGAAGAGCGCGCAGACGGTCGCCGTGGCTACGCCGTGCTGGCCCGCGCCCGTCTCTGCGATGATGCGACGCTTGTTCATGCGCCGCGCGAGCAAAACCTGGCCCAAGGCGTTGTTGATCTTGTGCGAGCCCGTGTGCGAGAGGTCTTCGCGTTTGAGATAGATGCGAGCCCCGCCAGCTTTTTCCGTGAGGCGTGCGGCACGGAAGAGCGGCGTGGGGCGTCCTGAATAATCGCGCAGGAGCGAGGCGAACTCAGCTTGAAAAGCATCGTCTGTGCGCGCCGTCGCGTAGGCCGCCGTCAACTCTTCGAGCGGGGCCATCAAAGTTTCGGGAACGAAACGCCCCCCGTACGGCCCCCAGTGTCCCTGCGAATCCGGTTCTGTTTTTGCGCCCTCGTTCAAGTTGCTCCTCAACCTCTGCCGGACATGATGACCGTCTGGTGGGCCCATACCGGCGAGAGATTCGCTGCTGATAATCTCTGCGACGCGTCGGGCGGATTATACGACACCCGTTTGCGCGGGGTTAAAGGCCGGGGCGAGAGCGGAGCGGTCGCGTCCCTCGTTCTTGGCGCGATAGAGCGCGACATCGCTGGCGGCGTAAAGGGTTCGCTCGGAGCGCGCATGCATGGGACACGCGGCGACGCCGAGGCTGACGGTGACGACGCCGATGCCTTCGAGCGGCTCGTGCGAGATGACATAGCGCAGGCGCTCTGCGGCGGCGAGCGCTTTCTTATCGTCTGCGCCAGCGAGCAGCAGCGCGAACTCTTCGCCGCCGAGGCGCGCAGCCGTATCGTTGTCGCGTGAAAGCTCTACAAGGGCGCTGGCGACGTGGCGTATCACTACGTCGCCCGCCGAATGGCCGTGCGCGTCGTTGATCTTTTTCAAAAAGTCTATGTCAACCAGCAAGAGCGAACACGGCACGTTGTAGCGTCGCCATCTTTCTACTTCCTGCCCGAGCGCCGTGCGAAAGCGGCGGCGGTTCGCCAGGCCCGTCAGGTAATCGCGGTCGGCCTCGGCGCGCAGGCGATCCATCGTCTGCTTGAACGCGACCAGTTGCGACGTGCGCGCCATGAGCAAGGATTGTTCGGACGGCATGGAGATATAATCGAACGCGCCGGAGGCCAGAGCGGCAGCGCGTCTGGCTCCGCTGCTGTCGTCGGCTCCGATCAGGATGAGCGGCAAGATATCCTCGGCCTGTCCGAGCATGCGCGCCAGCTCGTCAGCCCTGATGCCTTTCAGATTCACATCCGCGATGACGACGTGCGGGCGCGTGCGTTGGAGCGAGACGAGGGCCGCGACACCGCCCGCCACGCCGACCACGACGAAGCCCGCACGCTCCAACGCTTCGGTGTAAACGTTCATCGCCGGATCATCCGTGACCAGCAGAACGCGGCCCTGATCACGCGATTGCGTGCGATCGTTATTAACTGCTCGCGCTATGGCGCTCATAAAGTTTGCCTTGGAACGGACGGCTTTAGATCAAGATCAAATACTGCGGAAGGACATGGGAGCAAGATGGCTTGAATAGCAGCACCAGCCCGGCGCGCTCGTTTGCAACTCACAATCCCAGCATAACCGATATGGTGGGAGGGGCGTCAAGGTTTAACATGCACGGCGGGCGCGGGCGATAAAATCGCGGACGAGCGCGTGATCTTTGCGACCCGGCGCGCATTCAAGGCCGCTGCACGCATCGACCCCGTAAGGCGCGACCGCCGCAATCGCCTCTTCAACATTCGCAGGCGACAGACCGCCCGCGAGGAAAAGCTGCGGGACAAGCTCGCGCGTCCTTCGCGCAAGCCTCCAATCAAAGGTGCGGCCGGTTCCGCCGCGCGCGCCTCTATCAAAGGCATCGAGCAGGACAGCATCCGACGGATAGGCGGCGGCGCTCTCCGGCGTAAACCCTTCGCCGACGCGCAGCGCTTTAATAAGAAAGCGGCCAGCTACCGCCCGGCAATCTTCGGGCGTCTCGTCGCCGTGCAACTGCAACCCACCGAGCCCGGCTTCATCCGCTATGCTCAAAACAGTCTCCGGCCTCTCGTTGACGAAGACGCCGACGCTCAGAACATTCTCGGGCAAACATTCGATAATGTCGCGGGCACGCGAAGGCTTGATATAACGCGGGCTCTCACAATAGAAGTTGAACCCGAGCATATCCGCACCCGCCTCGACAGCCGCCAGCGCGTCTTCCAGATTGTTAATCCCGCAAACTTTGATTCGCACCGTAAAAAGCAAGGATGAAGGATGAAGGATGAAAGGAATGCTTCCCCGTCTTGAAAGCTTTTCTTTCATCCTTCATCCTTCATCCTTCATCCTTTGTCCTTTCTTCCCTCTTCTGTTTCTTCGATGAGGCGGCGCAGAGCCTTGTCGGGCTCAGGGGCGCGCATCAAGGTCTCGCCGATCAGAAATCCTTTGTAACCGAGCGAGCGCAAGCGCCGCAGGTCGTCGCCGCTGCGCAGGCCGCTCTCGCTGACGAGCGTGACGCCCGGCGGCGCATCCCCGGCCAGCTTGACGGAAGTTTCGAGCGAGACCTCGAAGGTGCGCAAGTCCCGATTGTTGACGCCAACCAGCGTCGCCCCGCACGCGTGCGCCCTCATCAACTCCGCACGCGTGTGTACCTCGACCAGCGCGTCCATACGCAACTCGTCTTCCGTTTGACGGATGAGTCGCGTCAATTGCCCGTCGTCCAGCGCGGCGACGATCAACAGCAACGCATCAGCGCCCGCCGCCGCCGCTTCATAAACCTGAAACTCATCAAAGATAAAATCTTTCCGCAGCAACGGCAGCCCGACCGCAACACGCACCGCGCGCAGATCATCGAGCGAGCCACGGAAGCGATCCTCTTCGGTCAAGACGGAGATGGCCGCCGCGCCGCCCGCTTCGTACTCACGGGCTATCTTCGCGGGTTCGACGCTCGCGCGAATCTCTCCCTTTGACGGCGAGGCGCGCTTGATCTCCGCGATGATATTAACCCGCCCGCCTTCGTTAACCGTCATCCTGAGCGCGTGCGGCTGCGCGCGCTCTCGCACCTCATGGGCCCGTGCGCGCAACTCGCCTTCGGCGCTCGCATTTTTAACGCGCGCCAGCCGCTCTCTCTTGAGCCCCATTATCTCCGTCAGAAAATCCATCGAAAGCGATTCCCTCTTCACTTGTTTGTCGCTTCGACAAGCTGATCGAGCTTGCTTAGGGCAGCGCCGCTGTCGATGCTCTGTTCGGCAAGACGCGCGGCATCGTTGAGACTTTCGGCTGCGCCACCGACGAAGAGCGCTGCTGCCGCGTTGGCAACGATTAAGCCGCGCGCCTCGTCGCGTCGTGAGCCCTTGAACACTTCGCGTATCGTTTGCGCGTTGGCCTCTGCATCGCCGCCGCGCAGGTGCTCAAGCGACGTGCGCCGCTCAAGCCCGAAATCCTTCGGGCCTATCTCGAAGCTCCTGACCTCGCCGTCGTGCGCTTCGGCGACGAGCGTTTCTCCCGCGAGCGTCACTTCATCCAGGCCGTCGCTGCCGTGTACGACCCAGGCGCGTTCCGTCCCGAGCGCGCAGAGCGTGCGCGCCAGGGGCTCGACCAGGGCTGCGTGCCAGACGCCTATAAGCTGTCGCGGCGCGCCCGCAGGATTGGTCAAAGGGCCAAGCAGGTTAAAGGTCGTGTGGACGCCAAGCTCGCGCCTTATGCCCGCGACGCGCGCCGTCGCTCCGTGATAGAGCGGCGCGAACATGAAGCAGATGCCGATGTCGCTCAAACAAGTCTCGGATTTTTCGGGCGCGGCCGAGACGTTAACGCCGAGCGCGTTGAGGACATCGGCGCTGCCCGAGCGGCTGGTCGCGGCGCGCGCCCCGTGCTTGGCGACAGGCAGCCCAGCGCCCGCGATGACGAAAGCGGCGGCGGTCGAGACGTTGAAGGTTTTGGCGTGGCTGGAACCAGTCCCGGCGGTGTCTATGAAGCGCACGTGTGTGGAGCAGACGCGACGTGCGCGCGCGCGCATGGCTTCGGCCATCCCCGTCAATTCTTCGACGGTCTCTCCCTTGACGGCGAGCGCGACGAGCGCGGCGGCGACCTGCGCATCCGTCGCCGTGCCGTCCAGCAGTGCGTCGAGCAACGAGGCTGCCTCCGCGCGGCCCAAATTCTCGCCCCGCATCAGACGCACCAGGAGCGCACGCAAACCCCCGGTCGCCTGCGACTCATTCACGCGCATAGGCGTCTTCCAACCCATAAGAACAGTGACCCGTGACGAGTGGCAAGTGACGAGCAATAACAGTGACGAGTGATGAATGACGAGTGATGAGAGCGATGCTGTCTTTAACTTGTCACTCGTCACTGGTCACTGCTTTAAAAAGTTGGCGAGCAGTTTTTTACCCTCGGTCGTCAGGATTGATTCGGGGTGAAACTGAACGCCTTCGACCTTCATCTTACGGTGGCGCAGGCCCATGATGACGCCGTCGGGCGTGGTCGCGGAAATCTCCAGGCAATCGGGGAGCGTTTCGCGCTCGACGACGAGGGAATGGTAGCGACCGGCCTGGAAACGATATTCGAGGCCGTCGAAGATGGTCTTGCCGTCGTGGCAAATCTCGGTGGCCTTGCCGTGCACGAGCGTGGGCGCACGCACGACTCGACCGCCGAAGACCTGCCCGATGGCCTGATGGCCGAGACACACGCCTAGGATGGGAATTCGACCGGCGAAGTGCTCTATCAGCTCCATCGAGACGCCAGCGTCTTCGGGAATTCCGGGCCCCGGCGAGATCAGAATCTTGTCTGGACAACAATGGGCCTCGACCTCCGCGACCGTCACCTCGTCGTTGCGGCGCACGTCCAGCTCCTCGCCAAGCTCGCCCAGGTATTGCACGAGGTTGTAAGTGAAAGAGTCGTAGTTGTCGATGACGAGGATGATGGTTCGGCTTCTCCTGACAGCATCATTGTAGCGGGCGCGCATACTCTTAAGCAAAGACCGCTTGGGCCCCGCCCGTCCGCCGCTTTACTGTAGCCCTTCGCAGATTTTCTGTGCGATCAGCTCACCGGCGACGCGGTGGCCCAAGGTGTTCCAGTGGCCGTTGCCTATGTTCTTGTCAAAGCCGTGCAGGAAGACTTTCTGCTGCTCGGCGTAGGCTTGAAGCAAGGGTGCAAGGGTCAGAACAGCGATGCCTTCACGCTCGCACAAGGCCCTGATGCGCTGGTCTGGATAGAAGAGATCGGTCGCGCCGACCTTCTGCATAAATGAGCGCCGCGCCTGCGGGTCTGGATGAACCTGAATCCCGTTGCTCAGCGTCACGACCATGAACTTGACGCCCCTGCTTTCAACCTCGTCGCGCATGAGAGTAATCAGCCCCTCCGTCACGCGCCACGCATCCTTCCAGACGGCATCGGCGGGCTCCTGATATATCAGGTTATCGAGTCCAAGCTCCTGCGAGCGAGCGAGGTCTGAGGGCTGCGCGGCGGCAGTTTGTTCGGGCGCGGCGGCGGCAGCCGTAACAGGCATCGCAGCACTCAGGCTGCTTGCGGCCCGCCTTTGCGCGATGTAGCTCTTGATAACGATCTGCGCTTCAATCAGGGCTTGAACGAAGCGCAGGCTGTTTCTGAGCCATACGCCGACGCCGCTCAGAGCGGAGTCGTGCAAGCGAAAGGACGCCGAATCCCGAAACGAATTGTCGAGCGTGAGGTGTGAGCCGTCGCTGTAGACGAAGTAAGGAATATCCGTCTTCTTGAGCACGCGCGAATTGTCCGTAATGTCGTTCCCGGTGCAGACGGCGAGCAGGACTATGTCCGGCGAATAATCCCAGACCTTCTGTCGCAGTGTGATCAACTCCTGCGCCGTTCCGTAACCGGAGACGCCGAAGTTGATGACCTCCACCTGCCGCCCCGCGAGCCTCGGGCACTGTCCCTTTAGCTGTTCCTCCATCACCGCCCAGAAGGCTTTATCCATCGGAACCTGAAGCGCCTCCGCGTAGGAGTCTCCGATGACGGCGATGCGCAGGGTGTTCGGCGGCTTCGCCTTCGTGTGCTCACGGTCGCGCAGTCCATCGCTGTTGATGCGGACGTAGTTTCTACCCTCGCGCCTGTACCAGCCTTCAACACCGGCGCGCAACGCGATGCCCCTGTCCGCATCCGTCGTATAGAAATTCGGAAACGAGTAGCCGATGATACGCAGGCCCACTTCGACGACCAGCAGGCCAAGGATGAGCCCGGCCAGGATCATTAATAATTTTGTCGAGAGACGATCCTTACGGGCGGGCCCGTCACCTTTACGCTCTTGCTTTCTCATTGAAGTTCGCAAACTATAGCAATTATATAGTTCACTCACCTAATTCCTCATCCCTTGCGTCGCAGAAACTTTAAGACGGCGGGCAGCAAGTCATGTGCTCGTCCCCTGAATTGATTGGTTCTTCGTCACAAGACGGTTGAGCGTATCGGGCACGAGACGCTCGGCAAAGCCTGCGATGAAAGACCAGATGACCAGCAGGGCGTAAGCCTTGCCGTCAACAGGGGCGGTGTCGGAAAAAGGCAGACTTCTGGGGGCTGGCTCAGACTTCTGAGCCTCCGAAGTCTTCTGAACCTTCGCAGCTATGACAGTTGTGGGCGAACGCGTCGCAACAGGCGAGGGAGTGGCGGTCGCGGTCGACGTTGTAGATGCTGTGGCAGCCGAAGGTTTCGGCGCGGGTGTTGCCGCACCTAACGGCGCTTCCGTGGGTATCGGGCTTGGCGTGGGCGTCACGCTAGGCATGGGTGTCGGGCTTGGCGAGGGTGTCGGGCTCGGCGTAGCTGTAGGAGTGGGAGTAACTCTCAAGGTTTCCACTTCGGGAAAGACCGCTCCCTTCAAAATGCCTGCGGTAAACAACACGTAGAGCAGCATCGCGAAGATCGCGCCGTAGAGGGGCGATAGTGAGATTCCTTTCCATCCATGTGACAGGGCCGCTAGATTGTAGAGCGCATCGCCCTCATTCGGGGCGCTCTGTATGCGCTGCAACATGCTGACGCATCCGCCCATAATGCCGGAGAAAATAACCACCCCAACCGTCGAGGTAACGATCGCGACCGTCGAATCCAACAGCCCGTTAAACCTCGGTGACAAGCGCCCGATGATTTGACTTGAGGTGATGAGCACGCTGAAGACGCCCAGGAAGATAAGCGTCCAATTTCGCGCTCGTCGCGTCAGCTCATCGCGTAAGCCTTCGCGCAAAGGCATCAGCGAGTAATGCAGATAGAACTGGCCGAGCAAGTACCTGATGTCAGTGCGCAGAACTTCGGAGGCGATGGCCGCCTTATCATCAGTCTTCTTGATCGACTCGATTTGCAGCGTCGTCAGATCGGGCGGTTTCGAGGCGATGTACGCGTCGTAATCTCTCGCCCCGGCAATGCTGCGATACTTGGAGCGCATGTCATAAGCCTTACGCACCAAATCTTCGTCGGAGAGGAGTTCTAAAATCTCAAGATCAAAAGTGTAGACATCATGCCACGTCAACTCCTTTTTCTCCCGTCTCTCGAAAACCGGGCTCAAACGCTCTTTGAGTTGTCGGGTCTTTTCGTCGTCAAGAGTGGGAGCAACCCTGAGATATTCGCTATGCAGATGATCGTAATAAGCGCATACATAACGCATGACGATCCCGTCTGAATATTTCCGCTTGGAGGGAGCGATGCTTTGCTTGTCCATGATTAGTCTCCCAATGAGATGCCTTCACAAGAGATTGGGAACGACACCCATTTCATAGCGTGAGTGATGCGCCTTCGACATTAATGGAGGCCGTGAGAAAATTCCGTCAAAGATATACAGGCTGGATTGTCTGTTACTTTGTTCCTCTATAGCAATAGAAATTTTGCAGCGGGAAATCGCTCCGGGTAGTTTTGAGACTGTTGCCGGGTGAGTGAATTGTGTTATTGCCGAAATTTGAGATTCATTCCGGCTCTTCACAACCCCTTTTCGGCCAGCTCTATCGCACGGAAGAGCGCGCGGGCTTTGTTGAGCGTCTCTTCGTATTCGCGCTCGGGTACGGAATCGGCGACGATGCCCGCGCCCGCCTGCACGAGCGCTACGCGGTCGCGCATGACGACCGTGCGAATCGCTATGCACGAATCGAGGTTCTCCGCGTAGTCCATGTAGAGCACTGCGCCAGCGTAGACGCCGCGCGGCTCCGGCTCCAGCTCCTGAATGATCTCCATCGCGCGCACCTTCGGCGCTCCCGTCACCGTCCCGGCGGGAAAGCAGGAGGCGAGCGCGTCGAAGCGATCGAGCCCCGCACGCAGGCGCGCGCGCAGACTGCTCACCAAGTGCTGCACGTGCGAGTAACGCTCGACGGTCATGAGGTCTTCGATCGTCACGGAGCCGTACTCTGCGACGCGCCCGAGGTCGTTGCGTCCCAGGTCGACGAGCATCGTGTGCTCGGCCACTTCCTTCTCGTCGGCGCGCATCTCTTCGCCGAGCATCCAGTCTTCCGTTTCGGTCGCGCCGCGCTTGCGCGTGCCCGCGATCGGTCGGTAATCGAGACGCTGGCCGCGACAACGCACGAGCATCTCAGGCGACGCGCCGATGATCGTCTCGGCATCCATACGCAGGAAGTACATGTATGGCGAGGGATTGGTCGCGCGCAACGCGCGGTAGATACTGATGGGACTGGCGCTCGTCTCCTTGGCGAAGCGTTGCGAGAGCACAGCCTGATAACAATCCCCGGCGGCGATATAGTCCTTGACGCGAGCGACCGCCGACTCGAACCCTTCGCGCGTCCAGTTCGATTCAAACGAGGCGCGGCTGCTCTCGCCCGCGTTCGTCTCAACAGTCATGCGCGGCAGCGTGCCTTCCAGCAGTAACTTTTCGATCCTTGCCGTTTCCTTCAACGCGTCGTCGTAAAGCTCTCGCAGGCGCGTGCGGCTGCCCTTCGCTTCCTCCGTCAGGACGACCGTGATGATCTCTATCTGCTGGCGCACGCGGTCGAAGGCGAGCAGGGTGCGGTAAAACATCCAGACGGCATCATCGGCAACAGCATCCCTTTCAGCGTTCGTCGCCAGCACGGGCTCGAACCAGCGCGCCGCGTCGTAAGAGAGATAGCCGACCGCGCCGCCCGTGAAGGGTGGAAGACCGGGACGACGCGCCAGCTCGCGCTCGCGGAAATACTGTCGCAGGAATTCGGTCGCGCGAAGGGGCAGCGTCTCGCGCTCGCCTTTACGCTCGACGATGGTCTCTTCACCGCGCCCGCGCACGATCATCAACGGCTCTGCGCCGAGGAAAGAGTAGCGCGCGACGCGCTCGCCTCCCTCTACGGATTCGAGCAGAAAGCTGTAACGCGACTCACCGGCCACGCGCAGGAATGCGCCGACGGGAGTCTGCAAATCCGCCAGCACGCTGCGCACGACGGGCACGACATTGCCGCGCCCGGCTTCGCGCTCGAACTCTTCAAAGGATGCCGGATTCAGATTAAGCATGAGCACATGGTCAGGGCCGCATGGTAAATGGTAAATCGCGTAAGCACAAAAGCGATGCTGCCCCCTGCTATTCGCCCAAACGGTTGGCGGCCAACCACTGCCCTCCGTCCACGACGAGCACCGCGCCGTTGATAAAGCTCGCGGCGTCCGAGCAAAGGAAGACAGCCGATTGCTCTATGTCGCGTATGCGACCGAAGCGGCCCAAAGGGATACGACGGCGCAGCTTCTCTTTGACGGGTTCGGGCACAAGCCGCGCCATGCCTTCCGTGTCCTCTATGGGCCCGGGCGCGATGGCATTGACGCGGATTCCGTAGCGGCCCCACTCGACCGCCAGATTACGCGTCAGCGCATCGACCCCGGCCTTGGCCGCCGAGACGTGCAGTTGATAGGGCGTGCCCAGGTAATGCAGCGTCGCGCTGATGTTGAGTAGAAGCCCGCGATGCTTCTTCAACTCGCTGAAGGCGGCGCGCGAGACGTTGAACGTGCCCTTGAGGTCGATGTCCACGACCGTGCCGAAGCCGTTGGGCGACAACTCTTCAGCCGCGCAGAGAAAATTCCCCGCCGCGCCGTTGACGACAATATCGAGCTTGCCGAATTTTTCGATCGTCGCCGCGATCGCTCTTTCGACCTCTTCCATACTTCGCACATCGGCCGCCACGGCGATGGCTTCTCCGCCAGCGGCGCGAATCTTTTCCGCCGCCGGTTCCAGATGCTCAAGCTTGCGGCTGACAAGCGCGACCCTCGCCCCCGCCTCCGCCAGAGCGCGCGCCACCCCGCCCGTAATTCCCGTCCCGCCGCCCGTCACAAACGCCACGCGGCCCGCCAGCAATCCGTCAACAAAAATTTTATCGGTCATGATTAGTTTCCAGTAATCAGTAACCAGTGAAGAACCTTCAGGCTCCAGACTGCTTACTGCTTCGCTCCTTTCCTAGACCACTCGCAATGCTTCCTGTAGGGTGAAGCGTCCTTCGTAGAGCGCCTTGCGGATGATGACGCTGTCGACTCCGCAACTGCGGACGCCGAGCAGTTGCCTAATATCATCGAGCGAGGAGACGCCGCCGGAGGCCGTCACACGCAGACCCGAAGCGCGTGCGATGGCGCACGTCTGTTCAGTATTGACGCCTTCGAGCGTGCCGTCGCGCGCCACGTCCGTATAGACTATGCGATCGACTCCGGCATCGGCGACGCGACGCGCCAACTCGACGGCGGAGATTTTCGCCTGGCGTTCCCACCCTTCGACCAAGACCTGCCCGCCGCGCGCATCTATACCGGCGCAGATACGGAAACCGAATAGCTGTACGAAATTTTCCAGCGTCGCGGGCGACTCGACGGCCAGCGTGCCGATCACCACCTGCGCCGCGCCGAACTCGATCATCTGCTGCACGTCCGAGACCGTGCGCATCCCGCCGCCAAACTGTACGGGAATCTCTATGGCGCGAATGATGCGCCTGACCACCTTTCGATTGCGCGAATCCCCGCCGGCATATGCTCCATCCAGATCGACCACGTGCAGCATACGCGCCCCGGCGGCCTCGAAATTACGCGCCATCTCCACAGGGTCGTCATCGTAAACTTTAAGCTCCGACCTGTGCCCCTGTCGCAGCCGCACGCATCGCCCGTCCTTCAGACTGATTGCCGGAATAATCAACATAAGAAAGCAGTGACGAGTGGCAAGCGACGAGCAATAACAGTGACGAGGGACGAATGACGCGTGATGAGAGCGATGCTGTCTTTAACTTGTCACTCGTCACTCGTCACTGTTTCAAGGGCGGGAGTTCCTGGCCTTCCTGTGGGACTTCGCGCCCCATGCTCTTGTAAATACTGATGATCGTTCCGGCCATCTGCCGTGCCTGTTCGTTGTTCGGGTCGTTGCGC
Source organism: Pyrinomonadaceae bacterium (assembly GCA_036522655.1). Taxonomy (GTDB): domain Bacteria; phylum Acidobacteriota; class Blastocatellia; order Pyrinomonadales; family Pyrinomonadaceae; genus DASQYE01. The sequence goes on from DATDFK010000044.1 coordinate 81,059, forward strand.
AGCGCGCGCCTGTAATCGCCGAGCGCGGCGTTGTACTGGCGCACGCCTGTCAGCGCGTCGCCGCGCTCCGTGTAAGCTTTGGCGAGGGCAAGGCGCGTCTGTTGATCTGCGGAGTTCTTCTTCGCGCGCTCCTCCAGCCGCTTGATCTCCGCGTCATATTTGGAGGTATCGACGAATTCTCCAGAGCTTCCCGATGTGGATTTGGGCGAAGCCGCGACGACAGGCGGGCGCGCGCTCTGCGTACTGCCCGAATTAGCAGTCGCAGTCTGGTTTGCAGGAGCGGCGGCCTGGTTGGACGCGGTCGGAGCATTAGCGCCGCCGCAGGCGTTGAGCGCGAGCGCGATCAGACAATATGCCGCGCCGGTGAAAGCGATTCGCGAAATATTCTTCATTCTCTTCAGCCTAATTTCCGGCAAGATAGGGGCGCGATTGAAGGATGTAAATCTGCCCGCGCATGTAGGCCCACTCGATGTCCTGTTCGTTGCCTCCGAAGACCCGCTTGATGTTGGTCGCGGCGCGCACGAGCCTGCGCACTACTTCGTCCGTGAGCACGGCGCGCTCGCCCGTGATCGGAATCTCGCGGACGCCGCCCTTCTCGTCAAAGGTCAGGAGGCTGTCTTCCTCCGATCTGGTCAACACGCTGACGGCGTTCGTGCGCGGGCGAAAGATTATCTGCTCGGCGATCTTCTTGCCTTCGACGACCTTGATGCCTAAGCCGCGCTTGGCGCTGATATAGATCGCTCCCTTGTTGTCGCGGTCATAAGGGTCTGTCGTGATCATCACGCCGGAGCTTTCCGAATTGATGCCCTCCTGTATGAGCACGCCCATGTAGACTTTCATGTGGTCTATGCCAGCGCGCTCGCGCGCCTCGTAGGCTTCAAAGTTCCAGATGGAGGCCCAGACAGCCTTGATCGCTTCGACCATCTCGCGCTCGCCTTTGACGTTCGGCATCGTCGTATAAAGACCAGCGCCGTTAAAATTCGGCAAGTCCTCGCTATTGGTCGAGCTACGGACGAACATTCCCTTGCCCGCGTACTCCGCGCGTATGCGTTGCGCGACTTCCGCCTCCAGGCGCTCGTTCATCTTGCCCGCCGTGATGCGCTCGCGCATTTCCGTCAGGCGCTCGCGGCGATACGCCGGGTCGTGCACGAAGCGCTGGTCGTTCAGCATCTCGTAAATAGGCTCTTCCAGTTTATTCTCTTTGATGAACTGGTCGTAGTAGTAGAAGGGCAGCGTGAAACCGCCCGGCACAAAGATGCCAGGCAAGCGCGCGCGCATCACTTCGCCCAGGTTGGCGCTCTTCGCTCCGTAGGCGATGACGGAGCGTGCGCTTTGCTCACGCAGAGTGGCGATGCGTCGGACGGAGAGATCAAAACGCGGCTTCATCACGTCGAGCCGCTCGGCCAGACGCCGTTGATACTCCTTGAGCTGATCCTGATCGGCACGCTTGATCGCGTAATTATCACGCTTCGCGTCGAAAGAGACCCACCATCCGTCGTACTCTTTGAGCAACTCCTGCGCATTCTTGATATAGACGTTCGGCACGCGCCACGATTTCGCCAGCAGGTTGATGTGCGAGAGCGGCGTGGAGGGTTTCGTCACGATGATACCGGCGACGGGCGGCAGCGTGACGGGCACTTCGTTGAGCACCAGTATTTCGTTGAAGCCTATCTCGACGTGCTCGTCCAGCTTCTCGATGATGTGAATGCGCCCGACGCTCTGCGCGACGTTCAAAGCCTGGTATTCCTGCTCCTTTGTAATCTCGCTCTGAAGCACTCGCGGCAAGCCCGCGATTTCGGCGGAAGCCTGTTCCTGCCTGAGCGAGTTCGGCTTGTAAGCGACCGGCTCGAAGAAACTCTTGTTGATGATGTCGGAGGTGAGCTTGATCTGTTCGGTCGGAATGAGGTCGCCTTCCCAGAACTCGTACGTCCAGCGCCGGACGGGCGTCTGGTAGGCGAGCGTTCCCATGATGAAGCGGCGATTCGGTTTCAGGTAATTGTTCTCGAAGAACTCGCGCCCGCGCTCCAGCGAGAGATACGTGCCGTTGACGAAATCCTTATGAAAGCTGTAGCGCTTCGTGTTGACGTAATAGATTTTGTTTCCGTCCTTGCGATCGATGACGAAGAGGACGTGCGGCAAAGGATACGGCGTGTCGGCATCATACGTGCGCGCGATTGAATCGAATTCGGCGCGAGACCTGAGCGCGGGCAGAGAGCGCGGGCCCGTCGATTGCCCTCTCGCCGCTTCGCCGCCGGAAAGCACGGCGATCAGGACAGCCATTCCTAACGCGACCAGCCTGCTTGCTTTGATCACAATCATACGACTTCTCTCTTGCGCGGCATCATGCGCCGGTATTCTCTTTATCAACCGGCGCGCTGCCCTTTCTCTTCAATTTCCATTCTTACCATCGCGCTTTTCGCTGATAAAGCGCTCGACCGTAAGGATGAAGGCGTTCAGCCGCTCTTCGGTGCTTAGGATAAAGGCGTTCAAACGCTCTTCGGTGCGCGCCTGTTTGACTTCCGTCTCGGCCTGGGCCACGGCCACAGCCCCTACGAGGCCGGTGACGCGATCAAGGTTGTCTTCTATTTTCGCCAGCTTTTCATCATGCCTGACCATGCTCTCTTCTATTCTCGTGAGCCGCTCCTCGTGACTCTGTATATTGGCGGCAAACTGCGCCTGATGCTCGATAATGAATTCCATCGTTTTCCGCATCTCTTCATCCGTCATGGCTGCCTCCCTTATGCCAAAAGCTCCGTGCCTTCGCGCTGCGACAATTCTACCAGATCATCCGCGTGGCGACGCTGTGTTGGAAAGCTGTTCTTCCATCCGCACGTCTCTCGGCCCTGTGCAGTGCGTGGAAGTTTCGTTAAGCTAGTGCCGAACTAATCGAGCGAGGATGAGCGCCACGCTTTCACATGCTGAAGAATTTACGAACGCGCTTGAGACGCAAGGGCCGCGCTACGGCGTCGAGTTGGGCACGCAGGTCATCGCGCGTTTGCGCCTCTATTACGAGCATGTCCTCGCATGGAACGCCCGGCTGCATCTGGTTGCGCCCTGCTCGCCTGTGGAGTTTGCGACGCGCCACGTGCTTGAATCCCTGCTCGCACTGCCGCATCTCGCGCCGGAAGCGCGCGTCGCCGATGTGGGCTCCGGCGCTGGGCTTCCCATCATTCCCTGCCTCATCGTGAGGCCCGACATCGGCGCGACGCTCATCGAAGCTTCGGCCAAAAAAGCGATCTTTCTGCGCGAAGCCCTAAGACTTCTGGACAAGCACGCTCAGGCCAGAGTGCTCAATCAAAGATTCGAGACGACGGAGATGATGGAGGTGGGCTTCATCACCTGTCGCGCGCTAGACCGCTTCACAGAGATGTTTCCGCGCCTGCTCGCGTGGTCGCCGCCCGCAAGCATGCTCTTGCTCTTCGGCGGCCCCTCGCTTCGAGAAGAGATTGAACATCGTTCCCTGAACTATACCACCGTCCGCATTCCCGAATCGGAACAAAGATTCCTCTTCGTCGTCAAAGGAACAGCACGAAATTGAGGATGTCAGACAAGACGTTTAGAGAAGCCCCTGCAAGGGGCGAGCGGAATGTAGCCCATGACGCAAGTCATGGGCATACAGCCATCCAAAGAATCGAGAGCCCCGGAGGGGCGTAAGAAATGGGAGTTGAGATTCTTACGCCCCTCCGGGGCTCAACTATGTTTGGCTACTAGTTACCCACGGCTGACGCCGTGGGCTACATTCTGTCGCCCCTTGCAGGGGCTTTGGTGGAGGCTTTTTATCGTACTACGTCTATGCCGATCAGTTGCTGGCCCGCGATAACGAAGTCTGCGGGGGGCAGCTCTTTTTCATAGATGGGCGAGAGAACGGTCGGCGTGTAGCCGCCGGAGGTTCTGTCGCTGTTGAGCGTGGCGATGACGGAGGGCGGCAGGTTCGGCAACTCGCTCGTGCCGATGACTGCGCCGGAGGTGATGCGGAAGAGCTTGACGTAAAGCCGGTCGCTCTTCTTAGCCTTGTTGATGGCGTCGACGAGTTGGCCGAGGTCTTGCGGGACGAAGGCTTTGGCAGCCGAGCCCTCTTGCAGCACGCCGCCGTCGCCGACAAAGACCAGTAGCTGTCCGAGCGGCACGTCGAGCGGTATCTGTACGGGGATGCGCTGGACGAACTGCTTGCCGGAATCCGTCCTCACATAAGCCTGAATCTCGACCGTATCGCCGCGTCTCGTCTCGGTGCGGTCAATCGCGATGCGCTCAAGGGAAGCGGCGTACTTCGCGTCGGTCGAAGAGATGTCCAGCGTCACGCCGCCCAGCTCGACGCCTTCAAAGCCGCTCGTCATCAGCGTGCTGACGGGCACGGCCACCGCTCCGGCGGCCAGCAGCGGCGCATTGGCCGAAGCCGAGATGCGACGGTCAATCTCTATGGTCGGCTGTCCTTTGACGTTGATCTGGCCGCGCACGCTCAAGGTCTGATCGCCCAGCCCGCGCTCGCTCGAAGTGATGGTGTTGAAGATGGTCAGGTTGAGAAGCAGCGGCGTCAGGAATGTATCGCTCGCCACTTCGTAGGTGAAGACTTCCGTGCGGTCGCGGCTCGTGTGCAGGTTGATCTTGACGGGAATCATTTTGGCCGCCTGGCCCAACTGGCCGTAGATGCCCGAAGACCTGTCCTGCGAGATGGAGCCGACCATACGGCTCGGCACGGCGAGCTTGAATGAATTATTGGCGTTGGGCACGACCGTCAGGACGGAGCTTTCCGTCATCGGCATGTCGGCGACGCCGAGGCTCAGGAACGGGTGGCCGAAGGCGTATATGCGCTGGCCGTCGCGAAAGGTGACAGTGCCGGAAGCGGCTATCGAATAGTCGCCGCGCACGAGCTGCACGCTGACCGAAGTGCCGGGCGCGAGCGTCTTATCGTTGGCGGGCGCAAGCGGCGTGATGGCGGCAGCGCCGCCGACGCCTGAGACCGGCAGGAGTCCGCTTGAGAGAAGCTGCGGGGTAAAGAGCGCGAGCGATTCCTGGCTAATGCCGCCGAAGACGATCGGGGTCGCGATGGGTTGAAACTGCTGGCCCATCAGGGGCACGAGCGGAGAGCCGGACGCGACCTGCGCCACGAGCGGCGCGCCCGTGACAGCCGGTTTCGGAAGGCTCGGCTTCCATTCCGTCGCGGCCAGTTGCGTGAACGACACCGAGCGTGGCTCCCTGACGCCGCGCGTGGGAGCTTCCGACCCGCGCTCGAAAATGTCTATCATCTGCTTGATGGGAGTGATGCCCGCGATCGGCTCTTTCGAGAAAGGAAAGCTGAAGGCGACAGCGCCGATGAGGCGTCCGTCGATATAGACGGGCGAGCCGGACATTCCGGCAAACACGCCCGTCTTGGTGGCCTTTTCGCCCGTCAGCCGCCCGATGATGGCAGACTGGCGCGGGCCCGGAAACCCTGGCAAGACGCCGAGGATTTCGACGCCGAACTCTTCCGGCTCAGTCCCCGAAAAAACAGTCCACCCGACGGCCTTCATGCCGGGCCGCACGTCTTCAAGCGGAAACAGCCGCGCATCCGCGCCCTTCGCACTGGCCGGGGAAGTCTGTGCAGCGGCGCTCACAGGGAGAGCGCCGAGCGCCAGAGCTAATGCGATCATGATTGCGAAATTTCTCGTCATTAAATAACCTCTGGGGTTCTTCTGAGAAGGCACTCGCGGGCCATCTCAAACGGTGAGCGCCAAGCCTGGCTTCAAGCGTCGGCGGCGGGGGGGTTACTGTAGGATTCAAGCCACCACTGCTGACTATAGCTTTGGCTTTCAACAGGGTCAAGCTCTATCAAGTTTCCTTTGCCGGGACGCTCTGGCGGTATGCGCGGGGCTGGTCGCTCCGGCAAGCTTAAATTCAAGACCAGCCGTCCTTTGATCGCCACTATGATGCGCGTCCGGGGGAAAACGTTTATCTTGCAGGGCGGTCGCCCCGCGTGATAACGTGCGTCTTTATGACGCATCCTCGGATTCTGAAGTAGAGCGCAGAAGCGGGCGGGCTATGCTTGAGATCGAAGGCTTCATCCTGGCTGGCGGCGCTTCGCGCAGGATGGGAGCGGACAAAGCCGGACTCAGGCTCGGCGGGCGCTCCTTTGTTGAAAGAATCGCCGGGGCGCTCTCGCAAATGACCGCCGCCGTTCGTCTGGTGGGAGCAAGAGACGAAAGGTGGCGGGGAGATTTCCCTCTCGTAGAGGATGTGTACAGGGAATGGGGCGCGCTCGGCGGTTTGCATGCGGCGCTGGCAAGCGCGCGCGCGCCCTGGGCGGCGGTCGTCGCCTGTGATCTGCCTTTCGTGACCGGAGAGCTTTTCTTACGACTCTCCTCACTACGTGAAAACTTTGATGCGGTCGTACCCGTACAACCCGATGGACGCCCCCAACCCCTTTGCGCCCTTTACAGACGAGACGTATGCGCGGAGCGCGCCGCCCGGCTGATCGCCGCAGGCGAGCGACGTCCGCGCCGTCTGCTCAGGGAAATAGAGACGCGATGGGTCAGGCCCGAAGAGCTGGCCGACCTGCCGCACTCGGAACTCTTTTTTATCAACGTCAATACCCCGGAAGATTTTGCACAAGCGAAGGAAAGGATGAAGGATGAAGGATGAAGGATGAAAAGGTTTGAGCGAACGGCGCGTTGGGCCTATGGCTCAATCAGCTTTTCCTTCATCCTTCATCCTTGCGCCCTTCCTCCTTGCTCTTCAGATGCCGCCCAGACGAAGGCCCGGTCAAAAACTCTTTAAGGCATTCCTGCCCATCGTGCTTGTGCTCCTGCTGGCGATGGCGCTCGTCGCGGGCTGGATTGTCTATCGAGTGACGCGCCCGCCGAGGGCCGCTTACCTTGTCACGCCGGACACGTTTTCGCAGTTGAGCGCGCGCGGGCTCAAGGCGACCAACGAGACGTGGGCCAACGCGGACGGGACGGAGGCGCGCGGCTGGCTGCTGCGCGGCTCGGAAGGCGCGCCCGCCGTACTGCTCCTGCACGCTTACGGCTCAGACCGCTCGCATCTCTTCAATCTCGCCGTCAAGCTCAACGAGACGACCAATTACACAGTGCTCCTGCCGGACATGCGCGGGCACGGCGAAGACCCTACGGTGCAGTGGACATCGCTGGGCGTGCGCGAGGCCGAGGACGCGACGGCGGCACTGGAATTTTTGCGCGCTCTCAAGACCACACAGGGCAATGCGCAGGTCGGAGATGCCCTGGGGATTCACGGCGTAGAGTTGGGAGCTTACGCGGCGCTTCGTGCCGCCGGGCCCAACCGAAACGTGCGCGCCCTCGTCTTGGATTCCGTTCCCGCCTCGCCCGACGAGCTGCTCGCCGTCGCGATGAAAGAGAATCTGGGGCTGGAAAACTCTCTGCTGCGAATGCTCGCGCGCATAGGCATGCGCGCCTACTTCATCGGCGGCTACGACAACACTGCGGCGTGCGCCGAGGCGGCATCGCTCACAGACCGTCAGGTGCTTCTGCTCTCCGGCGCGGACGCAGGCTCCCTTCACGACTCCACCGCAGCCCTCGCGCAGTGCTTTCCCAAACAGGCACAGGTCGAGGTCAAAACAGACCTCCCGCTCTCGGGCATCAACCAGCGCGCCGCGACCGGCGAGCAGAGCGAAACTTACGACCGGCGCGTGATAGATTTTTTTGACAGGACACTACGCGCCACCACCCGCTAACCCCAAAGCATCTTACTTGCGCAGGCGCACGGCGACGAGCGCGATCTCGCCGTTATCGCCGATAACTTCCGTTTCAAACGGCGCGTAGCCCGTCAATAACCGGACGAACTCCAGAGGGACTATGACGAGCGCCGTGCCGCCGCGCTGTCGCACCGCTTCCGCGATCTCCGGCACTCCTTCAAACTTTACAACGTCATTGTCCGAGCCGCGCACCACTCGACCCGCCGCGTAGAATTCCGAGGTGCGCTCGACCGTATGAAGCTCTAAGACCGGCGCTGTCGCGTAGCCGCGCTCAGATGCCCGCACGATCAGATCACGCACGGACTCGCCGCGCGCGCCTTGTTCAAGTACCAGTGTCACGGCCAGCACCGTCGCGGCAAACGTGGCCGCGATGACCAGCGCCGCGCACCACCGGCGTTGGCTTGCGCGCGCGAGCACGAAGAGGCCCACCAAAAAGAGCGGCAGCGCCACCATGATCGCCCTCAGACTTGCGACGTGGCCGACGTACGACAGGTAAATCGCTATCGAGACCGCCAACAACAAAAGCCCCATGCCCGTCGCGCGCATCGCACCGATGCCGCTCACAGCGTCGCGCCTGTAGGAGCGCAAACGCTCGCCGATGAGTAAGGCCGCGCCCGGCAGCGCGGGCAGAATATAGCCTGGCAGCTTCGAGCCCGATAGCGAGAAGAAAGCGACGGGCACAATCAGCCATGCGAAGGCGTAGACACGCAGCCTGCTCGCCGAATCAGGCGCGCGCCACTTCCAGCGCCGCGCGCCCGAAAGCGCCGCGACGAGAAACGCAGTCCACGGCATAGCGAAGAGCGCGGCGACCGGAAGGTAAAAATAGAAGGGCTGCGGGTGATGATATTTGTTTGAGAGATAGCGCGCGAAGTGATGCTGAATAATAAACTGGTCTATGAACGTCCAGCCGTGCCGCGCCGTGACGGGCCCATACCAGATGGCGGCGACGAGCAAAGCGAGCGGCGCTCCCCACAACGCACTCAACGCGATGCCCTTCGCGGGCCACTGGCGTCGAAACAGAAAATAGGCAACGATGATGCCCCCCGGGAGGACTATTCCGATCAAACCTTTGGCGAGCAGCGAAGCTCCTATCGCCGCATAAAATCCTCCGAGCCACCATCGCCTCTCTCTTTCGCCCGTTGCCGCCTCCGCGAGGAAGAAGCACGCGAGCGCCGCCGTCAGCGTCATCGTCACGACGACATCAAAGCTCGCCCCGCGTGAAAAGACGATCATCCCGGCGCTGGACAGTAGCGCCGCCGCGCTCCACAGCCCGAGTCCGCTCAACCCGGCCTCGTCATCGCTCTTCAGCTCGACGCGCCGCCCGACCAGATAGACGAAGAGCCCCGTGAGCAGACCGCACAGCGCCGGGCCCAGCCGCGCCGCCCACTCCGAGACGCCGAACGCGCCGAACGCAGCCATGATCATCCAGTAGAGCAGCGCGGGCTTTTCAAACCAGGGATGGCCGCCGAGCGTCGGCGTGATGGGGTCGCCGCGCTCCAGCATTTCGCGCGCAATCTGCGCGTAGCGTGGCTCGTCCGGGCCGAGCAGCGGAAGACGACCCAGCCCGTACAGGTAAAGAAGGAAAGCGGCAAGAAAGAACAGAAGCCAGACACGCTTGGCAAGCGCAGAACGTTGCAAGTATAGTCACCCGAAGAAAAGTAATCAGTATTCAGCGAAAAAATCTTTAAGCTCTTAACTGACTACTAACTTAAAATCAGGAACTTGTAAACCGTGACTCTACGCACAGCCGTCGTCGGCGTCGGACACCTGGGCCGCCAGCACGCGCGGATTCATGCCGCGCTCGCCAACGAGGGACGCGCCTCCTTCGTCTGCGTCTGCGATCTGGCGGAGGAGACGGCGCGCACAATCGCCCTTGAGCGACAGACTGAGTGGACGACCGACTGGCGCACGCTCGTCGGCCGCTGCGATGCCGTCAGTCTGGCCGTCCCGACCGAATCACATTGCGAGATTGCCTGCGGGCTACTCGAAGCGGGCATTCACGTGCTGGTGGAAAAGCCCATATCGCGTTCCCTTGAAGAAGCAGACCGGATGATCGCCGCCGCCGAGCGTGGACGCGCGATACTGCAAGTCGGGCATCTGGAACGCTTCAACCCGGCGCTCACGGCCTTGCGCCCGCACGTGCGCGGGCCGCTCTATTTCGAGATACATCGCGTCGGCGAATTCACCGCGCGCTCGCTCGACATAGATGTCGTGCTCGACCTGATGATTCACGATCTGGACATAGTGCAGTGGCTCGTCGGCAGCGACGTGGAAGTGACGGACGTGCGCGCCGTCGGCATTCCTGTCCTGACGCATCGCGTGGATGCGGCCAACGCGCGGCTCGAATTCGCTTCCGGCGCGGTCGCCAACATCACGGCCTCGCGCGTCGGCACGGAAAAGATTCGCAAAATGCGTTTCTTTCAGCCGCACGATTACATCGCCGTGGACTACACGACGCGTCACGCCTCGATCAGCAGCCTCGCCTCGCTGGGCCAACGTGGCACACATCCCGGCGTTAACGTTCACCATCTTGAGATAGAAGACATCGAGCCGCTGCGCGCCGAGATCGAAGCCTTCCTCGACGCGGCGCAAACGGGCGGGCCCTCGCTCATCCCCGGCATCGAAGGACGCCGCGCACTGGCGCTCGCCCTGCGCGCCCTCGAACGCATACACGAGCACGCCGCGCACCTGGGAGTCCAGACAATCCCCTCACTGACAGGGGAAGGAATTTGACAGGGATGGACAGCAAGCATTTTGGATTTTGGATTTTAGATTTTGGATTGGTGCGCCTGCGCCTCTCGAAAGCTACGGGCCAAAATTCAAGGGCGGCGGAAAGCGTTAATCTAAAATCCGAAATCTAAAATCCAGAATGATCTCATCCATGCTCGCCGAGCGCATCGCGGCGGGCGACTTCCCTTCCGCCGTCTACATGGTCGCGGAGCGGGGGCGCGCCCGCTTTGCCGACGCGCTGGGCCAGGCCGTGAACGAGCCCGCGCCGAACCGGCACGCCGCGACTCTGGACACGATCTACGATCTGGCGTCGCTGACGAAGCCGCTCGTGACGGGCCTGCTCTGCGCTCGAAGGATAGAGAGCGGCGAGTTCTCTTTAGACGGCGAGGTCGGCTTTTACCTGCCGGAGTTTGACCGCTTCGATAAATGCACGATCACGCTGGGCCAACTGCTGACGCATACTTCCGGGCTTCCGGCATGGCGGCCATTCTACATCGAAGCCGAAGACCGTACGGACGTGTTGCGCGTGATCGCCGAACAACCCCTTGAGGCAGCGCCGGGCACGCGCGTTCGTTACAGCGATCTGGGTTTCATCACCCTGGGCCTGCTGCTTGAAAAACTGTCTGGCGCGCCGCTCTACGAAATCGCGCGCCGCGAAATCTTCGAGCCGCTTGGGCTCAAGCGCACGTTCTTCAATCCTGACGTGGGCCTACAGGCGGAGGTCGCGGCGTGCGAGCTGGGCAACGCTTACGAGCGGGAGATGTGCCGCGAGTTGAAGATGCGCGATTGGGCCCACTGGCGCGAGCAGCTTATCTGGGGCGAGGTGCATGATGGAAATGCGCATTTCCTGGGTGGTGCGGCGGGACACGCCGGGCTCTTTTCGACCGCGCCGGAGACCGCACGGCTGGCCGAACAGTTTATTCCCGGCAGCACTCGACTGCTCCGGCCCGAAACGTGTGCGCTCTTTCGCACGAACATGACCGAAGGCATGGAAGAGGCGCGTTCTGTCGCCTGGGAACTGGCCGCCACCAACGGCTCTACCGCCGGGCCGTCTCTCCCGCCCGATAGCTTCGGCCACACAGGCTTTACGGGCACAAGCTGCTGGATAGACGCCGCTCATGAGCGTACATTTATCCTTCTCACCAACCGCACGCACGCCCGCTCGCGCCCCTTCGTCAATATCAACGGCGTGCGCCGCGCTTTTCATCAACTAGCCGTCGCCGCGCTGGAAGAAGAGAAGAGCCAACGGGGATAGAAGGCCGCGATGCATGATGGCTCCAGTGTGCCGGGACGCGCCGAGGCCGCGCCGAATCTTCTACGTCGCCGCGTCTCGTTCACGGAGGCGCTGCGCTTCTGGGTCAAGCTGGGCTTTATCTCTTTCGGCGGCCCGGCGGGACAGATCGCCATCATGCACCGCGAAGTCGTCGAGCGCAGGCGTTGGATCAGCGAAGAGCGTTTCCTGCACGCGCTCAACTACTGCATGCTCTTGCCCGGCCCGGAGGCGACGCAGCTTGCCATCTATATCGGCTGGCTGCTGCATAAGACTTGGGGCGGCATCGTCGCCGGCGCGTTCTTCGTCATCCCTTCCATCTTCGTCCTGCTCGCGCTCTCTTACATCTACGCGGCCTACGGGGAGGTCACTGCTGTTGCCGCCGTGCTTTCAGGATTCAAGCCCGTCATCGTCGCCATCGTCGTCGAGGCCGTGCTGAAGATCGGTGGCCGCGCGATCAAGCGTCGCGCGCATCTGGCCCTCGCCGCCTCTGCCTTCGTCGCCATCTATTTCCTGCACGTCCCCTTCCCGCTGATCGTGCTGGCGGCGGCTCTACTGGGATTGGCGGGCGTGAGAATCTGGCCGCAGGTCTTCGGCGCATCTGCTCAGAGACCTAAAGCGCCGGGGACTGAGACGAAAGATGAAGAGAATGCTTCGGAAGCTCTGCCGCTCGTCATAGACGATCACGCGCCGCCTCCGGCGCACACGCTGCCACGCCGCAGCCGCTCGCTGAAAACTCTGGCGTGCGGTCTCGTGCTCTGGCTGCTGCCCTTCGTCGCGCTCATCTATTGGCGGGGCTGGGCCAGCCTTCACGCGCAGGAGTATCGTTTCTTCACGCAGGCCGCGCTCGTCACCTTCGGCGGCGCGTACGCCGTGCTCGCCTACGTCACGCAGGCCGCCAATTCCTACGGCTGGCTCATGCGCGGTCAGGCCGTGGACGGGCTCGCGCTCGCGGAAACCACGCCCGGCCCGCTCATCATGGTCTTGCAGTTCATAGGCTTCATGGCCGGTTGGAACAACCCGCAAGGGCTCACGCAAACGACGAGCGCCGTGACGGGCGCGCTGCTGACGACTTACGTGACCTTTCTGCCGTGCTTCATCTTCATCTTTCTCGGCGCGCCCTACATAGAGGTGCTGCGCGGGAATAAGAATCTGACGGGCGCGCTCGCGGGCGTGACCGCTGCCGTCGTCGGCGTGATCTTGAATCTCGCGCTCGTGTTCGGCGCGGCGGTCATCTGGCCGCGCGGGCTCTCCGGCGGCGCAGACCTCTTCGCCGCACTGATGAGCGTCGCGGCCTTCATCATGCTTTATCGTTTCAAGACGGATGTGCTGTGGGTGGTCATCGCCGGTGGTCTCGTCGGGCTCGCGCGAAACCTCTTTTTCGGCTAAGGTGAAAAGAAGCGAACGATGGGCGAGATCGAACAGGAGACAATTCCTTTGCGGGCGCAGACGCGGCGAGGCCGCGCGGCGTACTATCTCGGATTGGAGCGCAACGTCGCTGCCGTCTCGGCTGCGGTCTTCCTTCTCGCGCTCGGCGAAGAGTTGTGGAAGAGATTTCTACCAAAGTATCTCGAAGCGCTCGGCGCGGGCGCTGGCATTATCGGGCTGTTCGGAACGACCAGGGATTTTTTCGACGCCATCTATCAATATCCGGGCGGCTGGCTTGCCGATCACCTCGGACGCCGCCGCGCTTTTCTCACCTTCATCGCGCTCGCGTTCCTCGGCTATATCATCTACATGCTGAGCCCTTCGTGGCCGTTCATGTTCATCGGGCTCGCCTTCTCGATGGCATGGGCGAGCATGGCGAGCCCGGCGATTTTCGCCGTCATCGGCGACGCGCTGCCCAAAGAGCGCCGCGCGATGGGCTTTACCATTCAATCCATTTTAAAGCGCGTGCCGATGACGATTGCGCCGATCGTCGGCGGCGCGCTGGTCGCGCGTTACGGCATCCAGGCGGGCGTGCGTACTGGTCTCGGAATCACGCTTCTGCTGGCGGGCGTGACCATCGTCATCCTCTCGGCAATCAACATTCCGATCATCCTGGGCGAGCCCGCGCGCATCAGTGGCGTGTGGGACTCTTTTCACGGCGCGCTCAAGCGGCTGCTCATCTCCGATATTATCATTCGCACCTGCGAAGCGATGGCGGAGCTTTTCATTATCATCTACGTGACCAATATCATCGGCATCAGTATTCCGCAGTACGGCGTGCTGGTTGCCATACAGATGACGGTTGCGATTCTCGTCTACATTCCGGCGGCGAAGATCGCCGACCGCATCGGACGCAAGCCCTTCGTCATCGCCACCTTCCTGTGCTTCGCTCTCTACCCGGCGGCAGTCGTGTGGGCCCAGGGCTTCACGACGCTCATCCCTGCCTTCATCATCGGGGGCTTGCGCGAGATAGGCGAGCCGTCGCGCAAGGCTATGATCGTGGATTTCGCCGCGCCACACCTGCGCGCGCGCACCGTCGGGCTCTATTACCTCGTGCGCAGTCTTTCGATCACCCCGGCGGCGGCCATCGGCGGCCTGCTCTGGAAGATCGCCCCTCCCGTTCCCTTCATCACCGCCGCCGTCATCGGCATCATCGGCATGTTCGTCTTCGCCGCCACCGTCGAAGAGCGCTACGCGAGCTAGGAAAGGATGAAGGCGGAAGGATGAAGTAAAAGCTTTCAAGACACGGAAGCACTTCTTTCATCCTTCCGCCTTCCGCCTTCATCCTTGCTTTTCGCTGTAGTAGTATAAAGCGCGTCCGGTTCTGACCTCTGGTTATCACACGTAGAATTTTAATGGCCGAAGCTGATGCGCCGTTTCCATCGCTCTAAATTGATCGCCTACCTGATCGCGTGCGCGCTCCTTGCCGCGTCCGCTTTGGCGCAGGATGGGCCAACGTCGTCAGAGCAGACGCGACCGCGACGCGCACAGAGAGAGACGCAGGGCGCGCCCGCACCCTCGACCACGCGCCTCAGTGCAGAGCCGGTCATGCGTATCGGTCTATCGACGGACGTTCGCTCCGTCAATATCTCCACGAATGGGCGGCTGGTGAATTGGACGGATGAAGGGGCCGCGCCGACGCCTCTTTCGGTTTCGCGCGTGCGCGTCGAGGCGCGCGCCCTGACGCCGCAAGCGCCCGCCGACACCCCGACAAGCTTTCGCGTCGAGATCGCCGGAGCCGCGACGCGCGTTGACGCCGAGCGCGCCGCAACAGAGATACGCAACAGCACGGGCGAGGCATCCGAGATCGTTTTCGACGCGCCGACGAACACCTGGCGCATACGCATCGGACAGGCGGGAACGCGCGAGCGTGCGGAAGAGCTTCGCGCACGACTGGCGGACGAGGGCTTCGGCAACGCCTCGATCGTTGACGCGCGCAACGCTGCTCCCGCTTCGTCTTCTTCACAGACCGCTCGCACTGCCCTTCCCTCGTCTACGCAAGCGGGCCCTTCAAGTTCTGGGACAGTGCGGGCAGTGACGCGCATAAGCACGCCGACGCGCGAGGTGGTCGCCTATGCCGCGCCGGGCCGCGCCCTTCTGCTCACGTCGCGCGCTCCCATCGTCTTCGGTTCTGAGGATGAGAGCAATGCCCCTGTGCGTTTCAACGAGAAGGCTTATCGCGGACGCCTCGAAGTTTTCGCTAATCCGAATGGCGGGCTGACGGTCGTCAACGTCGTCGGGCTCGAAGACTATGTGCGCGGCGTCGTCCCGAATGAATTGTCGCCGAGCTACGGGACAATCGAGGCGCTCAAGGCACAGGCGGTCGCCGCTCGCACCTACGCCGTCAAGAATCGAAACCAGTTCGCCTCGCAGGGCTTCGACCTTCTGCCGACGACGCGCTCGCAGGTCTACGGCGGACTCTCGACCGAGCACCCGCTCTCGACGCGCGCCGTTGACGAGACGCGCGGCATGATCGCCACCTATAACGGCGAGCCGATCAACGCGCTCTACACTTCGACGTGCGGCGGGCGCACGGAGCACGTCGAGAACATTTTCAACGAAGCGACTCCGTACCTGCGCGGGCGCGAATGCGCCGTCGAGGGCAGCGCGCACTTCGCGCCCTTCACCATTCGCAGCTCGCGCGAGCCGGCCGATATTCACGAGGAACAGAACGCCGCTCTCGCACGCGATGCGGCCATTCTGGCCGTCAACGATTTCGCGCTCTCTTCACGCCTCACGGACGGATGGCTCGGCGGGGCCGTGACGCCTGCGGAAGTTCGCAACTGGGTGATGACGGCGGCGCGTCTCTCGCGCCAGAGCGCGCCCGTCTCGGCGGAAGATGCGACGCGCCCGCCAGCCTTCAGCACGGCGCTCGCAACTGCCGTCTATGGGCCGGGCTACGCAGACACTTTGCTGGATGATGCAGACGTGGAGTATCTGCTGGCCTCGCGCGACGCGTCCGACATCCCTGCGCGCAATCGCGCGGACGTGGCGCTGCTGCTGCGCGACGGACATCTCTCGCTCTATCCTGATGCGAGCCTGCATGCGCGCGAGCCCCTGACGCGCGCTCGCGCCCTGCACACCATCGCCCGCCTGCTCGAATCACGCGGCACGCTTCAACTGCAAAAGGGGACGGCCAAGCCGACCGTCAGTGATGCTCTTATCCTTCGCTCCGCGACGAAGGGGCGCGATCAGCCCGTCAGCGTCAGCCCGGATGCCTATCTCTTCCGCGCGCTGGGCGAGGGTGTTTACCAGATGCGCTCGGTGGCCGTGGTCGGCGGCGAGCCCGTCACTTTTCACCTGGACAGAAGAGGGCAGGTGGATTACCTGGAAGTCCGACCGGCCCCGAACGGCGCGGCGGCTGATCGCTTTTCGCCCTTCGCCAACTGGACTGTCACGCTCTCGGTCGCCGAGGCCGGTTCGCGTCTGGCGCGTTGGGCCAGGGGCGTCGGCTCGCTCGTGGACTTACGCATCGCGGCGCGCGGATGGTCGCGCCGCGTGACAGACCTTGAGCTTGTCGGGACAAACGGCACGGGTCACGTGCGCGGCGGACGCATACGCTCGGCGCTTGGCCTGCGCGAGCAACTCTTCGTCATCGAGCGACGCTACGACGAGACGGGGCGCATCACTGGCTTTATCATCAACGGGCGGGGCTGGGGTCACGGCGTAGGGATGTGCCAGGTCGGAGCTTACGGGCTCGCACGCGCCGGTCTGGCGTTCGACAAAATCCTGAAAACTTATTACACCGGCATTGAAGTCACGCGCCTGTATTGAGAGCTATGCCATCGCAATCGCAAACCAGCGCTGAGGCCACGAGCGAATCGGCGGTCACGCTCTACGTCGTGCCGGGTTGCCCGCTGTGCGCGCGTGCGCGGGCCTGGCTTGAGCGCCGTGGCATCTCTTACAGAGAGCGCGACGTGGCCAATGATTTCGGGGCGCTGCGAGCGATGCACAGGTTAACCAGACAGCGCCTCGTGCCGGTTTTTGAAGCGCACGGGCGCGCGCTCGTGCGCCCCAGCGAAGAGGAACTGGCGGAGCTTCTGCCGTAAACGAATGATGCGTTTTTCTCCTGCTCAACTGACGGGCGCGCTCGCGCTGCTTTTATTGCTCTGGCTCGTCGCCATTCTTCGCCTCGTCGCCTCCTTCCAAGCGTGACCCCAACGGAGCAACAAAAGCGTCCCGTGCTGGCGGTCGTCGGCCCGACCGCTTCGGGCAAAAGCGCGCTCGGGATTGAGCTGGCGCTGGCCATGGATGGCGAGATAATCAACTGCGATTCCGTGCAGGTCTATCGCGAGATAGAGATTGCGACCGCCAAGATACCTTTGGAAGAGCGGCGCGGCGTGCCGCATCACTTGCTCGATTTCGTATCGCCGGAAATCAACTACACGGCTGGCGAATGGGCCCGCGCCGCCGCAGAACAGATCGAAGAGATAGAGGCGCGCGGGCGCACAGCCCTGCTGGTCGGCGGGACGGGCTTTTACCTGCGCGCGCTGCGCCGGCCCTTCTTTCCCAGCCCGCCCACGGATGAACGCTTGCGGCGTCGCTTCACGGAACTGAGAGAGCGGCGCGGCCCCGAGTATCTATACCGGCTGCTGTGTAGAGTTGACCCGCAGACAGCCGCGCGCCTTCACGCGCTCGATTGGCCGCGCGTACAGCGCGCGCTCGAAGTACGCTTTCAGACCGGACAGCCTATCTCTACGCAGTTAGGAGAGCGCGCCGAAGCTCACGAGAGCGCCACGCGCCTTCGCCTGCTCGCGCTCTCTCCGCCGCGCGCAGAGCTTTACGCACGTATCAATGAACGCACCGAGGCACACTTCGCCGCCGGGCTCGTAGAGGAAGTGCGCAACCTGCTTGAGCGCGGCTTCTCGCCCGCATCAAACGCCCTGGGCGCGCACGGCTATCGCCGCGTCGTCGAGTACCTGCGGGGCGAGCGAGACCTTTTGAGCGCCATCGAACAGACCAAGCTGGACGTGCGCCACTACGCCAAGCGCCAGCTCACCTGGTTTCGCCGCGAGCCCGGTGTCGAGTGGCTCGAAGGCTTCGGCGACGACGCGGCCGTCCAACAACGGGCCATAAAGTTAGTGACGAGATAGGGATGAGGGCGGATGGATGAGGGATGAATAAGAAAAGACAAATGCTCTTTCTTCATCCCTTATCCTTTCGCCCTGATCCCTGTTTTCCTCCTGCTCGTCACTCGTCACTTGTCACTGGTCACTGTTTTATGTAATCTGGCATCACCGTACTCTGTAAGCTGTATACCCGACCGGAGACAATGGTGGATTCAAAGCCGACACCGCAGAATATTCAGGATGCGTTTTTAAATACGGCGCGTCGTGAGCGCAGCAATGTGACGATCTTTCTGCTGCACGGCGCGAAGCTATCTGGGCGAATCAAGAGCTTTGACAAGTTTTCAGTGCTGTTGGAATCCGGGTCGCAGGAACAGTTGATCTTCAAGCATGCCATCTCCACCATTACTCACGCGCGGCGTGGGAGCGGCGATCTGCGAAGCTCACAACCACAGAGCGCACAGGCGGTTGAGCCCTCTCCGGCTGACCCGCCGGATTCCGCCGGTTCCTGAGAATTTCTCCGACCCCGAAGACACATCCGAGGACACGTGGCTGGCGCTTTTATCACCTTTGAAGGCATTGACGGAAGTGGGAAATCCACGCAGTTGCGCATGCTCGCGAGCACCCTGCGCCTCAGCGGGTTCGAGGTCGTGACGACGCGCGAGCCCGGCGGAACCCCCTTGGGGAAACGCCTGCGGCTGGCCCTGCTGGACGCTCAGGCGGAGGTTGACCCGCTCGCAGAGCTTCTACTTTACGCCGCCGACCGCGCCCAGCACGTCCGTACGCTGCTGCGCCCGGCCATTGCAACCAGCCATATAGTGCTCTCCGATCGCTACGCGGACGCGACGGTCGCTTACCAGGGCGCGGGGCGCGGGTTTACGCCGGAGCTGATCGCATCCGTTGTCGAGATGGCGACCGGGGGCCTCAAGCCAGACCTGACCATTATCTTCGAGGTCTCGGTCGCAGAGTGCCTGATGCGTACACGCCGGAGAGAGGACAGCGAGCAGGGGAAAGACCGGCTCGATGCCGAAGATGTAGAGTTTTACTCGCGCGTGCGTGATGCTTATCTTGAGATCGCCAAGGCCGAGCCCGCACGCGTGCGCGTGCTGGACGCGAGCGGCTCCATTGAGGAGACGCACGCCAAGGTCATAGAAATCGTGATGCCGTTTCTGGAAGAGCGTGGGCTCAAGGGTCACGCGTTAGCGCGGGGATCGTCACCGACCGTTCCTCAGCCTCCAACGTCTTCCGCCTCCTGACTGAATGTTTAAGCGTCTCATCGGAAACCAGCGCGTCAAAGAAATCCTGCGACGGATGACGGCCTCGGGGCGCGTGCCGGGCGCGCTCCTTTTCGCCGGGGCCGACGGTATCGGCAAAAAGCTGTTCGCCATCGAGCTTGCGAAAGCGCTCAACTGCCGCGCCCGTGTGGGAGACGAAGCCTGCGACTCCTGCCCCGCGTGCGTGCGCGCCGGGCGACTTCTCTATCCCGCTTCGGATGATACGGAAGCGAACAAGAAGATGATCTGGAGCGAGCACCCGGATGTCGGGCTCCTGAGGCCCGCAGGCAGGTTTATCAACGTGCCGCAGATGCGCGAGCTTGAGCGTGAGGCGAATGCGCGTCCCTTCGAGGGCGCGGCCCGTCTCTTCATCATCGAGGATGCGGACAAATTGAACGAAGCGTCATCCAACGCGCTGTTGAAGACGCTGGAAGAGCCGCCGCCCACGACGCACATCGTCCTGCTCACCTCGCGCCCGGCGGCGCTTCTGCCCACGATTCGCTCGCGTTGCCAAACGCTGCGCTTCGCGCCGCTCGGGGCAGACGAGATCAAGGCGCATCTGTTGGCGGACAAAAAAATCACGCCGAAGGACGCGGCCCTGCGCGCGCGCGCCGCCGAAGGCAGCATAGGCCGCGCCCTCTCCATCGATCTTGAGCGCTATCGACAGCAGCGCGAGGCAATGCTGGACATCCTGGACGCGCTCGTCACGAATCCCGACCGCGTTCGCCTGCTGCGCGCCTCGGAAGAGTTGACCGACGCCAAGCGCAAGGACGAATACGAGCCGCGACTGGACGTGCTCGCGACTCTGATTCACGATTCATGGGCCCAGGCTCTGGGCGCACCCGAAAGTCAGATCGTCAATAGCGATCTGATCGAAAGGATTCGGAAGATCGGCGCGGCGCTCAAGAGCAGTCACGCCGCCCGCTGGCTCGCGCAGCTTGAGGAGCACAGGCGCGGCCTCGACGTTAATATCAATCGCAAGGTGGCGACCGATGCGCTGCTGCTGGGGATGGCTTCAGAAGCGTAGATGACAGTTACGGCTGTCTACTCTAGTTGACCGAGGGAGAAGTGATGGCTAAAAAGATTCTGGTAGTGGATGACGACCCGGAGCTGCAAGACCTGATGAGCTTTGCGCTTAAGCGCGAGGGCTACGAGGTGGTGAGCGCCACGGATGCTTACGAGGGCTTGGAGGCGCTCGACCAGGAGCACTTCGATCTGGCGCTCCTTGACGTGATGATGCCGAAGATGGACGGGCTGGCGATGCTCTCGCAGGTCAGAGAGCGCGATAAGGAGCTGCGCGTGATCGTGATGACGGCGCTCAGTACGCCGGGGGCGGCCATCAGCGCGTTGAGCGATCAGGCAAGCGACTTTCTCGCCAAGCCCTTCGATGTCGGGCAGTTGCTATCGGCCATCAGCACCGCCTTCGAGCTGGCCCCGAAGGACATTTCGATCGAAGTCCTTTCGGCGCAGCCGGACTGGATAGAGCTGCGCGTGCCGTGCGATATGGCGGCCATCGACCCGTTGGAGCGCTTGATGGCGCAGTTGAAAACCGACCTTCCGACCATCACGCGCGAGAGCGTGACCTATGCCTTTCGCGAGATGTTGCGCAACGCCATAGAGCATGGCGGCAAGAATGACCCGAGCCAGTACGTGGAGGTCGGCTACCTGCGAACCCCGCGCATCATCCTCTATCGCATCAAAGACCCGGGCGAGGGCTTCACCATCAAATCGCTCTACCGTCCCGAAGGGCCCATCGCAGCTTTCCTCAACCCGTCAGGCGACCCGACCCAGCACGAACAGGTGCGCGAAGACGAAGGCATACGCCCCGGCGGCTTCGGTATCCTCATCGCACGCGAACTGGTGGACGAGATGATCTATAACGAGCGCCATAACGAAGTGGTCTTGATCAAGTACCTGAACGGCAGTGAGGAAACGAAAGATCAGAAGAGCGCATAAAAGAAGTCCGCGCGGTACTGCCTTTGCAATCAAAGAGGCCGTCTCCATGAGTGAAGACGGCCTCTTGCTCCCCGGTTAACCTGAGTTAGCAGCTATTTGATCGTGACCAGCTCCGGCTCCTCAAGCTTATCTTTATAGTTCCCTTCTTCGAGCAGCTTTTCGGTTTCGCGGACGAAGGCTTCGACGATGTCCGTGCCCGCGACCTTACGCATCGGGACGCCGTTTTTGAAGATCATCCCGACGTTGCGCCCGAAGGTGACGCCGAGGTCGGAGTCGTGCGCCTCGCCCGGCCCGTTGACGGCGCAGCCCATGATCGAAAGATGCAGCGGTTCCTGTATGTGGGCCAATCGTCGCTCGATCTCCGTCACAATCCCGACGAAGTTGTCCACGTCCAGCCGCCCGCAGGTCGGGCACGCGACGACCGTCACACCGCGCTTGCGCAGCTCCAGCGATTTGAGAATCTCCCACGCCACCCTGACTTCCTCCTGCGGCTCGGCGGCCAAAGAGACGCGTATCGTGTCGCCGATGCCTTCGTGCAGCAGTATGCCTAAGCCGATGGCGGACTTGATGGTTCCGGCGAAGGCCGTGCCCGCTTCCGTGACGCCGAGGTGAAGCGGGTAATCGACCTGCTCGGCCAGGAGCCTGTAAGCGGCCACGGTGCGATGAACGTCTGAGGCTTTAAGAGAGATGATCGTGTCCGTAAAGCCCAGGTCTTCGAGGATGCGTATGTGTCGCTGCGCCGATTCGACCATCGCTTCGGGCGTCGCCGTGCCGTACTTTGCCAGCAGGTCTTTTTCGAGCGAGCCGCCGTTGACGCCGATGCGTATCGGAACTTTTTGGGCCTGCGCTGCGCGCACGACTTCGCGCACGCGCTCGTGTGCGCCGATGTTGCCCGGATTCAATCTGAGCTTATCAATGCCTGCCTCAAGGGCAATCAGCGCCAGCTTGTAATGAAAGTGTATGTCGGCGACGAGCGGCACATCGGGCACGCGCTTCCTGATCTCTTTGAGGGCGTGGGCGGCATCCTTATCCGGCACGGCGAGGCGCACGATCTCGCAGCCCGCTCGCACCATCTCTTCGATCTGCGCGACCGTGCCCGCGACATCCGCCGTGTCGGTCTTCGTCATCGATTGCACGGCCACGGGAGCGCCGCCGCCGATCGTCACGTCCTTAACTTTTACCGCTTTAGACTTTCGCATATGTATCTTCTGACCTGAACTCCGGGAAACTTCTCCTCTTACAATAAAGAGCTAATCACACAGCTATTTTTGCGGTGCGGGGGCCGCAGGCTGTTGCTGCTGCTGCTCCTGCGTGCCCCAGTGCAGCGAGACCTCTTTATTGAGATCGTTGAAGATAACCAAGCCCATCAGAAGCAGCAAGAGGACGAAGCCGACCTGCTGAATGCGCTCGCGCACGGTCATGGAGAGTTTCAGACCAATCCACCCGAGCACCGCTTCCAAAAGCAGCAGGAAGATCGCGCCGCCGTCCAGCACAGGGATGGGCAACAGGTTAAAGACGCCTAAGCTCAGGGAAAGAAACGCGAGCATGGTGAAGAATCCGCCCCAGCCGCCGATGGTCACGGCCTGCGACGAGGCGCGTGCGATGCCGATCGGCCCGGAGACGGTATCCTTCGCGGAGCGTTGGCCCGTGAAGAACTGCCCGAGCGCCTTGCCCGTCAGCCGCAGGATTTCTATGTTATTCCTGACGGCATAGGAAACAGCAGCAACCGGCCCGACGCGCTGAAGCGGCATATCCTCTTCGGGCAGGAATCCCAAACGCTCCTTGCCATCCGACAGGAGCCGCACCTTGGCCGAAATATCCTGGCGCGCGCCGTCTCTCTCGACCGTCAGGCGTATCGGCTCGGCCTTGTGATCCTTGATGTACTGCGAGACCTGTTCGGCGCTCGTCACATTTTCGCCGCCGATGGCGATGATGCGATCGCCCGCCTTGAGCCCGGCTTCCTCTGCGGGCGAGCCAGCGTCAACCTGTCGAACGATGACGGGCAGGCTGCCATAATCGGGGATGAAATCGAGCATGCCGACGGTCTCGCCGCTCTCCGTCAGGCGCGTCGGCGTGAGCGTCAACTGTGCGCGCTGCCCGTTACGCTCGACGACGACCGGGAGCGGCTGCCCCGGCGAGAGCAGAGCATCGCCGCGAATACGTTGCCAGGATGGATTCTCTACGCCGTTGAAGGAGACGATGCGATCACCGCGTTGCAGACCGGCGATGGCGGCCGCGCCGTCCGGCTTGATCTGGCTGACGACGGGGGCGGGCGTGATGGGAACGCCGAAAAGCAGAGCGCCGATGAAGGGGATGGTGAGCGCCGTCAGGATGTTCATCACCGGGCCCGCGATGGAGACGGCGATTTTCTGCCAGCGCGGTCGCAGGTTGAACTGTTCGCCGGGCGGAATATCCGATGCGCCTGCGCCCTCTATGGGCGCGTTCGACTCGTCGCCGCCGAGCTTGACGTAGCCGCCGAGCGGAACGAGCGAGAGACGATAATCGGTCGTCCCAACTTTGCGCCCCCACAGGCGCGGGCCGAAGCCGACAGAGAAGGTCTCGACGCGAATCTTCAGGAGTTTGGCGACGATAAAGTGTCCGAATTCATGCAGGACGACAGCGCCGCCGAGGATAAAAATAAAGGCCAGGATGCTGATTAAAGTGCTGATTACAGGATTCATCGCAACAAGATTCTCGTTTCTTCTCTAAACTCTCGGTCAAAGCCTCATCACACTCTGATTTAGAGCCAGCAATATTCAACCGGGTTGCATGTAAGTTTACGCGGCACGGGCCGTAAAGGCAAAGGTGGAAGCTTCTTAAGCGTAAAGCAGGAATTAACAGGGATGGACGGGATGCACAGGATAAAGAAGAGCATTTGGAGATTTGAGATTGCTAATTTGAGATTGAAGCGCGCGTGCCCTCTTACTGTTTTTATATGCTGACCATCGCTGTCTATCCCTGCTAATTTCTCACGACTTCGACATCGGAGTCTTGCGCGAGCGAGGCGATGGCGGCTGTGGCCGAGAGACGCGCGTGGCGGTCTGCCGCGAGCACATCTTCCAGATTGTCGATCGTTTGCGTGCGGTGCTCGTCCATGACGGTTTCGATGACGCGCGGGATGTCTGTCAGGCGTATGCGCTCATCCAGAAAGGCCGTGACGGCCTCCTCGTTGGCGGCGTTCAACGCGGCGGGGAGCGTGCCGCCCGCGCGCAAAGCGCGATAGGCGAGCGCGATGCAGGGGAAACGTTCCACGTCCGGCGCTTCAAAATGAAGAGCGGAGAGCCGCGCCAAATCAAGCGGCGGCAGGTCGCAGGGATAACGCTCCGGGTAGGTCAGCGCATATTGAATCGCATGGCGCATATCGGTCACGCCCATCTGAGCGATGACGGAGCCGTCAACCAGCTCGATCATCGAATGGACGACCGATTCCGGGTGAACGAGAATGCCTATCTCGTCGGCCCCGAAGCCGAAGAGCCAGCGCGCTTCGATCACTTCCAGGCCTTTGTTCATCAGCGTCGCCGAGTCGATCGTGATCTTCGCGCCCATGTTCCAGGTCGGGTGGCGCATGGCATCGCTGACGGAAGCCCGCGCCATCTCTTCCTTTGACTTCGTGCGAAAGGGGCCGCCCGATGCCGTCAGCACAAGGCGGCGCACCTCCGCGCGTTGGGCTGCGCGCAAACACTGGTGCAGCGCGTTATGCTCGGAGTCAACGGGCAGAATCTCAGCGCCCGACGCGTTGGCGGCTCGCGTCATCAACTCGCCCGCCATCACCAGCGTCTCTTTGTTGGCAAGGGCGACGCGCTTGCCCGCTTCGAGCGCACGCAGGGTCGGCACGAACCCGACCGCGCCGACCGTCGCCGATACGATGCAGGAGGCTTCCGCGTGGGTGGCGACTTCGACGAGACCCGGCTCGCCCACAACTACGCGCGGCTCCGACGCGCCGAGTGCGCGCAGCAACTCGCGCAGGGTCGCGGCGCATTCTTCCGTCTCGACGGAGACAAGCTCCGGCATGTAGCGCGCGGACTGCTCCGCGAGTCGACGCATGTTCGTTCCGGCCCCGAGCGCGACGACACGGAAAAGTCCTTCATCAACGGAGTCAACGACGCGCAGCGTGTTGCACCCGATCGAGCCTGTCGAGCCTAGAATGGCGATGCCTTTGGGCTTCATTGTCTCCCTTACTGCTCCGGCGGGGCCGGGCCGTACTTGTCCAACAGCTCTACGGTCTGCCCCTGCTCGTTTCTGTATGTCGCACCCGTGACGCGCCAGCTATGCCTGTACATCAGAACAACGGTCGCGTTCACCGTCCGTCGCTCGCCGATCACTTTGATATTAAGCTGCGCGTCATTGTTTTTGATGCTACCTGTAATGATCGAGCCGAACTCTTTGACCTCGCCGATGTCCTCTTTCAGCTTCGCGTTGCTCTGCAAAAAACTCCTGGCCGTCGCCGCCGCCTCGCTGTGCGAGATGATGTAGAAGACGCCGCCGACGATTGCGCCGACGAACAGCAGGACGAGCAGCAAGAGCCCGCCGACAACTCCCAGGATGATGGCCAGAGTCTTCTTCGTCATGGCAAGCAATACTCGCTTTCAAGCGCTCGCGCTGTCTCTCACCGACCTCAAGATAGATGCTCAGCGAAAGTAGAAGTGACCGAAATAGTAGATGACGGGCGCGTTGAAGAGCAAGCTATCGAGACGATCAAGCAAGCCGCCGTGGCCCGGAAGAATCTGCGCCGCATCCTTCGCGCCCGCACCACGTTTCAATGCGCTTTCCGTCAAATCTCCGAGCACGCCGAGCACGTTCATCAAAGCCGCGAGCGGCAGCGCCCACTTCAAAGGCAACTCGCGGAAGAACCAGTAATGGGCCAGCAGAGCCGCCAGCAGGCTCGCCGCCATGCCGCCGACAGCGCCCTCCCAGGTCTTGCCCGGACTGACCTTGGGCGCAAGCTTATGACGCCCGAGCGCGCGCCCCGTGTAATAAGCCCCCGTGTCCGAACCCATGATGATGAGAAAGAAGAACGAGAGCAAGTGCGCCGACAGGCTTTGCGGAAACCCGACCCGGACGGCGACCAGATGGCCCCCGAGCAAGACGACGTAGAGCACGCCGAGGATGGTCGTGCCAGCCGCCGCCATCATCTTATCGAAGGGCTCGCCCCGCAGCATCTCCAGCACGAGCACGACGATCGTCAACGCGACCAGCGTTAAGACCAGCAGGTCGGGTGCGGTCGCGGGCGCGTCCAGATAAAAGAGCGCGAAGAGCGCCGCCGCCCCGAGAAAGCCCACCCCGGCGTTGGGTTTCAGAGCGCGCTTTCCGGCCAGCAGCCAGAACTCATAAAGCCCCAGCACCATCGCCGCCAGCGCCAGTACGACGAACAACAGCGCCAGCCAATCAATCAGGATCGATGCGATCAGGATGGGAAGAACAATCAGAGCGGTGATGATGCGAGACATTAAGCTAATTTACAGTGATAGGAATTAACAGGGATAGACAGCGATGGTCAGCATATAAAAACAGTAAGAGGGCACACGGGCTGCAATCTCAAATTAGCAATCTCAAATCTCCAAATGCTCTTCTCTATCCTGTGCATCCCTGTTAATTCCCGCTCTAGCGCGTCCAATCTGCCGGGACAAATTCCACGGCGATGACTTCTCCGTCAATGTTGAAGGCCGTGTTCTTCGGCGCGCGATAGGTGACGAGCACCGGATTCGCAGGCTCGCGCTGACCGCACTCCATTCGTCCTTTGGCTTCGGTAGTGTAGGTGACGAACCTGATGTGATTGAGCGCATCGCTGCCGAGCTTGAGCGTACGGTCGCCCACTTCGACGAAGAGCATGACCTTGCCTTCGAGGCATTCGACGCGGACGAGCCGCCCGCAAGCCTGTTCGCCTTCAAAGCGCAGCTTCTTAAGCTGCGGGCCTGGCTGCGGAGCGTCGCAGGGTTGACGAGACGCAGCGCCCAACGCCTCTTCGGCCTCATCTCTAGCCTTGAGGCGAGCGGTCGCTTCTCCGAAAGCCACGCTGCTCAGCAGTGATTGCGCCTGCGCCTGCAAACGCCCGTCGACTGCACCGCCATTATTCCCGCCGCGCAATATCGTCTCCAGCATTCCTCGCGCGGTGCTGAACTCTTCCCTGCGCAGATAGACCTCCGCGAGCTGGAGCGTAAACCGCTGCTGATCGGGCCAGAACTGGCGCGCCCGGTTGAGGAGCGCGAGCGTCTCGTCCAGATTCTCGTTCATCGCCAGATTGACGGTCGCAAGCAGCGAATACGAATCCGGGTAGCGCGGCTCAAGCTCGATGGCCTTTCTCAACTCGGTGCGCATGATGGCGACCGCCAACGGAGCGTAAGCTTCTATGAGATTGTCGGGCGTCTCGCGGCTGACGACGTAGGCGTAATAGTAGTGCGCCAGAAAGTTTCCGGCGTCGGCGGCGGAGGCCGCGCGCTCGAAGTGCTGTCGGGCCTCTGCCAGACGATTCTGTCGCATGCGCAGGATGCCTAAAGAGAGACCTGGGCCAGCGAGAAGTGGGTCGAGCGTGATCGCCTGTTGAAGATACTGTGCTGCCGCTTCGGGCTGGTTGATGTGCAGGAGCAGGTCGCCGAGATAGAACTGCGTCTGGGCCAACGTCAGCGGCGCGTTCTCAACCTTCGTCTCGAAGCGCAGCGGTTGGGCCAGCGTCGTCGAGTGCGGCAGGTAGAGGCCGAAGCGGACATATTGCTGAAACTCTCTTTCGATCGTTCCGGTGTCGGTTTGAAAAGCCTGCCGGAAAGCGTCTTCCAACGGCGCGCCGTTGCGCAATAGCTCAAGGTAGCGCGAGACCTGCGGGCGGCGCTCCATACCTCTGCCGTTCAATAAGTAATGCACGAACGCCCAGGACTGCGCGTAATAGAGACCGCGCTTCTCCGGCTTTTTATAGTGCGGAGACTCGCTATCGACGGCGAAGAGCGTTTCGAGCGGCAGCAGCGCCTGCTCGGACAATGTGCGTAGATGCTGTTGGACGGGCTCGCCGACTGTCACCGTCTTGCCGTTGTTCGAGATTCTGAATGTACCGTAATACTCGGCCAGCCCCTCGTTGAACCAGAGAGGCGCGCGGCGAAAGTTGTTTCTGACGAGCAGGTGTACGTATTCATGAAAGGCCAGCGCGTGCGTGCCCCGCTCGTGCTGCTCGTCCGCAGAGAGCGTGATGTAGTCCACATCCTGCCCGGATTGAAAATAGCCCGCCACGTCCGTCGTCGGCTCCTGCGAGAGCGGCTTGAATGGCCCGTAGGATTGGTCGTTCCTGAAGACGATGATGACGAGCGGGACGGACGAGCCGAGGCGGCCTTCGGGCAGCAGTTGTGAGAAGACCTCGCGGAACTGTTCGAGGTGTGTGGCGACACGCCCTATCTCTTTGCCGCTCGCGTTGCCGATGAGAAGAAAATTTTGCGAGCGCACACTAATCCACTGCTCAACCGCTCCGTCCCGGGCGGCAGCGCACAGCGGCAAGAGCAACCAGAGAGCCGCAATTATAAAAGTTGCTGGACGTTTCACTGCTTTCGGGATCACTTTCCGCCGGTTAAAGATCAGGCGTGCCGAGATGCCGCGAGGTCAATCAAAGGTCGGCGCTTCATCATAACACTTACTCTTACTTTGCGCTGGCTACTAATTTCAGCCCGCCGAAGCGGCGGTCGCGTCTTTGAAAATCCACGATCGCTTCGAGCAGATGTTGACGGCGAAAGTCCGGCCAGAGCGTTTCGGTCACGTAAATCTCGCTATAGGCCGTCTGCCACAGGAGGAAATTCGAGATGCGCAGCTCGCCGCTCGTGCGCACCAGCAGGTCTAGCTCCGGCAGGCCGCGCGTGTAAAGCTCGCGCGAGATGCTCTCTTCCGTCAACTCTTCGGGCCCACGGCCTTCTGCGAGCAGGCGCGACATCGCGGCGCGGCAGGCGTCGACGATCTCCGCGCGCCCTCCGTAATTGAGCGCGACGTTCAAGACCATCCCGGTGTTGGCCGCCGTCCTCTCGGTAGCGCGACTGATCTCGCGCCGCACGTTTTCCGCGAGCGCGCTGATGCGACCGATGGCCTGAAAGCGTATGTTTTGCCTGTCGATCTCGTCCAGCTCAAGCCGCAGGTAGCGCCTCAGCATGCGCATCAACGCATCGACTTCGAGACGCGGGCGCTTCCAGTTCTCCGTCGAGAAAGCGTAGAGCGTCAGCGCCGTCAGGCCGAGACGCGCGCCCGTATCGACGGCGGCGCGCACGGCTTCAACACCTGCGCGATGGCCCGCGATACGATGCTGCCCGCGCTGGGCCGCCCAGCGACCGTTGCCGTCCATGATGATGGCGACGTGTCGCGGCAGGCGTTCCCAATCGAGCGCCGCCAGCAACATTTCGTCGCGCGTTCCACGCTCTACGACTTCGGAGAAATCCGCGAGCATTCGATTCTTTCCTCAAGCAGGGGTGGGACTAAAAACGCAGATGCCCGGTCTCACCGGGAGCACTGCTGCTGGAGACTCTATACCTCAAACACTTGACGCCGCTCATTCTTACTTCTACGGCGGGCGATGTCAATCATATTGGACGCGCATGAGCGTCAACCCGTGTGGCGGAGCGGTCGCGCCCGCAAGCTCGCGCGCGCCGCCCGCAATCGCGCGCTCAACCCTCTCTTCATCCATCTCGCCACGGCCCAACGCCAGGAGCGTGCCCGCGATGGAGCGAACCATGTAGCGCAGGAATCCGTCGGCGCTCGTCTCTATCTCGATCAGCCGAGCGCGCCCGCGCTCGTCCCAACGCTCCGACACATCCAGCCGTGTAATGTCGCGCACGCGTGTCTGCGCCTCAACTTGCGCGGACGCAAAGGCCGTCCAGTCGTGTTGGCCCAGGAACAGCCGCGCACAGGCGCGCATGCGCTCAACATCGAGCGGGCGCGCTTCATGCAGCGCGTACCTGTACCAGAAGGGCGAGACGACCCGCGCATTGAAGATGCGATAAAGGTATGTCTTACCGCGAGCCGAATAACGCGCATGAAAATCGTCTGCGACCGCGCAGGCTTCCATCACGCGCACGTCGCGCGCCAGATTTCCGTTGATCGCCCCGCGCAGTTTCTCCGGGCTGATCTCACGCTCCAGATGCACGCTCGCCACCTGACCCTCAGCATGCACTCCGGCATCCGTGCGCCCAGACCCGTGCACCGACACCGCCCGCCCGTCAATCAGCGAGAGCACACGCGCCAGCTCGCCCTGCACAGTCCGCTCCGCGCCCTGCATCTGCCAGCCGTGAAAATCCGTCCCGTCATACTGTAGCGTCAACTTGTAATTCATAAGGCAAAAGGCAACAGGCGAAAGGCAAAAGTGCGGACAAAAGCATTGTTATTAAAATTTGGTTTCCGCCTCACTTTTGCCCTTCGCCCTTTGCCTTTTTACTATTTTCTGCTTCCGGGCTTGATGGCCTCTTCGCCGCGAGCGCAGGCTTCGCAGGCGGCGGGCGCGACTGCGGGCACGTTCAAAGTGGCGAGCGCGACGCGCGGGACGCCCGTGTCCGTGCTCCCTCCTGAGCGGTCAATGATCGAGGCCGCGCCGACCACGCGCGCGCCCGCCGCTTGCAGCGCCGCGATCGTCTCGCGCGTCGAGCCGCCCGTCGTAATCACATCCTCGACGACCAGAAACGCTTCGCCCGGATGAACGCTGAAGCCGCGCCTGAGTGTCATGCTGCCCTGCGCGTCGCGCTCCGTCCAGATAAAGCGAACGCCCAACCGGCGCGCGACCTCGTAGCCGATGATGAGGCCGCCGATCGCCGGAGAGGCTACGGCCTGTATGTTTTGTCCCTCGAATTTTTGGGCCAACGCGCTCCCGAAGGCTTCGGCCTCCGACGGATGTTGCAGCACGAGCGCGCATTGCAAGTAGTTAGGGCTATGCAGGCCGCTCGATAAGATGAAATGTCCTTCGAGCAGCGCGCCCGTCCGCCTGAACCTCTCTATCACTTCTTCGGCTCGCAAAATTTTCACCTCGTTTTCTGTAGCGGCAACGCAAATGTTACAATGCCCGGCATGCAGGTGCGCCGCAATCTCGTTTCCGACTCCGCGCTCGTACAGGAGACTGTTGATATGCTGCGCGTGTGCGGCGGCTGCGCGCCCGCAACGGATGTCGCCGACATCGTCCTCAAGCTCTCGGACATCGAGCCCGAGCTGGCGACGCTCGTCGTCGCCGATCTGGTCAGGGACGATCATCGCCTCTCGCTGCGCGATGATATGATCGTCGAGCTGGTTTATGAAGATGTCGAGGCACGCGCATTACACGAGACGGATTTCGTCGTCGTCGATGTGGAGACGACCGGGGCCAAGACGCCGCCCTCGCGCGTGATGGAGGTCGGCGCTTATCGCGTCAGCCGTGGCCGCATCGTCGCCGAGTTCAATTCGCTGGTCAACCCGCAGATACCGATCCCGCCCTTCATCGCGCGCCTGACGGGAATCTCCGACGCGATGGTCAAGTCTGCTCCGGTCTTCGCAGACATCGCTCATGACTGGCTGGATTTCGTCGGCGAGTCCGTGCTCGTCGCGCACAACGCACAGTTCGATGTCCGTTTCCTCAATCACGAGATCACGCGCGTCTTTCCCGGTCGTCGCATGATCAATTCACACCTCTGCACGGTCAAACTTTCGCGCCGCATCTTTCCCGGCCTCCTGAATTATCGCCTCCACACGGTCGCGGCGCATTTTACGATTCCGATCATCAATCGTCATCGTGCGGCTGACGACGCCCTCGCCACGGCGGAGATTTTCATACGCATGCTGACGCGCCTTGAAGAGTACGGCGTGCGCGACCTTGCCTCCGCCCGTCTCTTTCATTTCAACTCGGCTGAAGCCCCGAAGGTCATCTGCTAGAGGGCCACGAACGACGCCGCCATCGTTCGCGTCAGCCTCTTATCATCCAAGACCCTCAGTTCAACTCGGAGACCTGCTCTTCGCCTACTTCATGCGCGGGTTTGGCTTTGCGTCGCCGCCGGTTTCGCACGAGAAAGAAAAGGATGATGAGCGCGGCTAAGCCGAGGCCGACAGCCGGGTAGTAGCGCGTGAGCAACTCCTTCGCATGCTCGCCGTAGCGTGCCGCGAGGTAGCCTTCGAGCAGGTAACGAAACGCGCGCCCGGCGGCGATGGCGAGCGCGAAACGCCACACGTCCAGACGAAAGACGCCCGCAGTGATGACGAAGAGCTTGAAGGGAAACGGCGGCGGCAACAGCGATGCGACCAGCACCGACAGCACGTCGTAGCGATCGATCAACTCTTTGACGCGCTTTTGCTTCTGCTCGGAGAAGCGAGCGAGAGCGCGGCGGCCCGCACGCTTTGAGATGTAATAGAGTATGACGCAGCCGATGACGGAGCCGAGCGTTGCCGCCGCCGCGTAGATGGGCCACCAAGCGGGCCTCGCCGTCGAGAGCAGTATCATCACGGCGTCGGGGCCGCCCGCCATCGGAATCAACGCCGAATCCAGCAACGCGATGGCGAACAGCCCGAACGGGCCATACGCCAGGAGGTACTGCGAAACATGCCCGAGCCCGTTTGTAATTTTACGTATGAGCCACTTCAAAACTTCCCTCTGTTCCTCTCTCTTTAATCTCCGCTCTTGGTGTCCGTCTCGATCGCGGCGCTCTCAGGCACGGGCAGTGGAGGCGGGTTGCGGTGTGTGATGAAATAGATGATTAGGCCGACGAGGCTGACGGCGGCGACGATGCCGAGGATGGTCAGTCCGTTCTCCTTGATAAATTGCAGGACGCGCTCGCCGTAAAAGACCGCCAGCGTGCCCTCTATGTAGTAACGCAGCGAACGCGCGATCATGACCGTGAGCATGAAGCGCCAGCGCGGGTATTCGAGCGCTCCGGCGGTGGCCACGAAAATCTTAAAGGGAACGGGCGGCGGCAAGAGCGCGGGCACGGCGAGCGCCAGAAAACCGAAACGCGCGTAGGCACGCTCGACGCGCTCGATGTGATCGGAGCGAAAGCGACGACGCAAGACCGCCTGACCGCCGCGCCTTAAGATGGTGTAGAGCAGCAGGCATCCGATGACGGAGCCGGCAGCCGCAAACAGCGGGAAATAAAAGACCGCCATCGGGTCTTTCGCGCATCGCATGACGACCAGGTAATCGTTGATCTCCGGCAGCGACAGCAACGAAGAATCGAGCGCGCCGATCAGCAGCATCGAAGGCGCGGCGACGTACATCGGCACGCCGATGATGAAGCGTTCGAGCCACTCGACCAGATGAGCGAACGACTGTTGAAGCCAGTGATAGTTAGCGCGCAGCCACTCAAGCATAAGAGAACAGTGACGAGTGACAAGCTGCGGACAAGTTTCAAGTTCTCAGCTCGTCACTTGCTCGTCACTTGTCACTGCCTTCATTTGATCGGTGCAAAGACGGTGGGGGTGTCGTAGGTTACGCCGAAGGTGACGCCCGAGCGGGGGCTGAAATCTGTGAGCCCGGCGATGCCAGCGAAATCGAAGCGCAGGCCGGACGCCTTGATCTGCAAGCCGAGGCGCGCTTCCGATTGCGATTCCGTGCCGAGCGGAGCGTTGCCGGGGCGCGTGTTGGCGCGGCCATTGACCTCGCCGACGAAGTTGAGCTGGCGATTGAGACGGATGACGCCCGCGACGCCGTAGAGCAGCACGTCGTTCTGCGTAAAGGGATTCACCGGCGCGGTCAGAATCCCCAGCCCGAGATTGCCGAAGAAGTTGGCGCGCGCGTTGTGCCCGAATTTCTTACCGATGAGGATCACGCCATAGGCGTTGGTCTGATTGACGCCGATGCCGCGCGCCTGGTTCGAGTTCGGCAGTTGGACTCCGAAGCGAAAGCCGAGCGACGGGCCGTTCTTCGTCTCGTTGCGCAGCTTGATCTTGGTCGAGAGCATGAAATCGCCCGTGTCGTTCGTCGAATTCGTGCCCGGCCCAAAGCTCAGAGGGATGGGCGAAGGCACGCTCATCGAGTTGATGGAGACGAAGTTCTGCACGACTCCGTCGATCTGAAATTCGACATTGGGCGACAATCCGACGTTGATGCCGACGACGCCGACGCGCGTCAGATCGCCCGTCAGGCCGGAGAGCGGGAACTTGGCGTTCTGCATGAAATCAATGCCCGCCTCGATGCGAAGAGAGCCGGGCGGAATGATGTCCACGTCTTCGGTCAGCAAAGGGCGCTGCTGCGCGCTCGCCGTCATGGCCGAGACGACGGACAGCAGCAACAGGCAGAGAACGCGCGATAAAACGGAACGCAACATGAAATGTGATGACCGCTTCCCGAAGTGAATATCCCAAAGCGAGTTGAAGGAGGGCGCGCTCGGGCTCATAGCGAGAGCCCCGGGCCATTCCTTAAACGTCGCGCGGATTGTAGCGGCTCATATGGCTGAGCGTCAACGCGGAAGCTAAAGTTTCGAGGGCGCGGAGCGTGCGTAGCTGTGTTAGGCTACGCCTCAGCATGAAGATACCGGGAGCCTCCATCCATGAAAAAACTTTCCAAGGTGAAAAAACTTTCCACCGCCCTTTGCCTGGCCCTACTGCTTTCGTCGCTGCAACCCTGGCTGCCCGCGACATCGCTCTCGGCGCAGCAGACCGCGACGGCGGAAACGAAACAGGCGACCGTCCGCCTGCCGGGTCTCTTGGGCGACCGCGTGCTCGTCAGGCGCGACGAGCGCGGCATCCCTTATATCGAAGCGAACACGGACGCCGCTCTCTATTTCGCGCAAGGGTACCTGGCGGCGAGCGACCGTCTGTGGCAGATGGACTTGGGGCGGCGCACGGCGCGCGGCGAGTTGGCGGAGATATTCGGGCGCGACGCGCTTGAGCTGGACAGGACGCATCGCACCTACGGCTTTACCGGAATCGCGGAGGCGGAGGCCGCAGCCCTCCCGGCAACTGATCGCGCCGTCCTGGAAGCTTACGCGCGCGGCGTCAACGCCTTGATCGATTCGCTCGACGCAGCGTCTTTGCCGCCGGAGTTTCT
The DNA here is from genome assembly GCA_036522655.1 of Pyrinomonadaceae bacterium. GTDB lineage: Bacteria > Acidobacteriota > Blastocatellia > Pyrinomonadales > Pyrinomonadaceae > DASQYE01. The sequence goes on from DATDFK010000044.1 coordinate 116,436, forward strand.
TATCCTGCAATACAAGCCGCGCCCCTGGACGCCCGTCGATTCGCTCCTCATAGCGAAGCTCTTTTTTGAAGTCCTGACAGACCCCTGGGAAACAGACCTCATGCGCGCACGCTTCGCCTCGCTGCCCGCAGAGAAACGAGACGGACTGTTGATTGAAACCTCCCCGCTGGACGTTCCGGTTGTCGGCACGGACAACGCCGGGAGAAAAACATCGGCGGCTCGCCTTCAGCATGAGGGAGATGCTGTTCGCAGCATCTCCCTCATGCACGATCTCGCGTCAAAGAGAGAGATGCGAAGGCGCGCTCTGGAACTGACGGGCCTCTCAGACCTGAACCGGCTGGCGAGCAACAACTGGGTGGTGAGCGGCAAACGCACGGCTTCGGGCAAGCCGCTGCTGGCGAACGACCCGCACCTCCCGCCCTCAGCGCCTTCGATCTGGTACATGATGCATTTGAGCGCGCCCGGCATACGGGTCGCGGGCGTGGCCGCACCGGGCCTTCCGGGCATCGTCATCGGTCACAACCAGTCGATCGCCTGGGGCTTTACCAACGTCGGCCCGGATGTCTCCGATCTCTATCTGGAGAAATTCGATAAGGAAAATCCGCGACGCTACATGACGCCGGGGGGCTGGCGCGAGGCCGACGTGCGCCATGAAGAGATAAGGGTACGCAAGAGCTTTACCGGGTCGGAGACCGAAGCAGTGCCGCTTGATGTGACGTTGACGCGGCATGGGCCCATCGTCTTCGAGAAGGATGCGGCGCGCTATGCCCTGCGCTGGACGGCGCTCGACCCGAAGCTTCAGAGCATCGGGAGCTTTCAAGCCCTGAACCGTGCGCGCAACTGGAAAGAGTTCCGCGAATCGCTCTCAAGCTATCCGGGCCCGATGCAGAACATGGTCTATGCCGATGTTGATGGGCACATAGGCTACTACGCAGCCGGGCGTGTGCCGATCAGAAAGACAGGCGACGGGAGCACGCCTTACGACGGCGCGACGGATGCGGGCGAATGGCTCGGCTACATTCCCTTCGACGAGCTTCCGCACCTGTTCGACCCGCCTTCGGGCATGATCGTGACGGCGAACCAGCGGATCGTCGGGCGCGACTATCCTTACTTCCTCACGCATAATTGGGCCGCGCCCTACCGCGCCCGCCGCATATACGAGTTGCTGCAAGCCAAAACCAAGCTGACCGCCGAAGACTTTCGAGCCATCCAGAGCGACACTTACTCCGCCGCCGCCGCGACCATGGCGCGCGAAGTCGTCAGGGCCAAAGGCGAGCTTGTGTCGAAGGAGACGGACGCGCAGTGGCTTGCGACCGTCAAACTGTTGGAGGGCTGGGACGGGCGCATGGACGCCGATTCGCGCGCGGCGCTCTACGCGTTGAGGATTCGCACGGCCTTTCGTCGTTATATCTTCAATGCGGCCCTCGGCGCTGAGCTTGCCAAAACATACGAATGGGACAACAGCGATACCCTGATCGATCGCCTGCTCAAGGAGCGCCCGCGCTCCTGGCTGCCGAAGGAATTCAACAGCTACGCGGAGTTGCTCTATGCCTGCTACGCGGAAGCGCGAGAGGTGATCGCCAAGCGCTTGGGCCCGGACGAATCGCAGTGGACATGGGGACGCTTCAAGCAGGTTAATTTTCCCCACCCGCTCGCCCGCGCTCCGCTCATCGGGTTGCAGTTCACCGTTACGCCCTTTCCCCAGAACGGCTCGGGCGAGTACCCCTCCGTCAACGTCGGCAATTACGTTTCCATGCGGCTCATAGCAGACCCAGGCGACTGGGACAAAACACAGCAAAGCATCACGCTCGGCCAGTCCGGCAACCCGTCGAGCCCGCACTGGAAAGACCAGTTAACGGACTGGCGCGCAGTCACCCCGCGCGTATTCCCCTTCACCCAGCCCGCCGTTACGAGCGCGACCAGGGAAACACTCGTCCTCACAAAATAAGGGATGAAGAAGGGATGAATAGGAAAAGAGACAAGGAAAGCGCATCGCCTTCACTTCATCCCTCGTCCGTCCGCTCTGCGTCCTCACTTCGCGTCTTCTTCGCCATCGAGCTACCGGCGGAGATACGTGCAAGGGCCGGGGAACATATCGCAGACTTGCGTGGCCGCGTGCCGGACGTGCGCGCCGGTTGGGAGCGCGCCGAAAAACTCCACCTCACCTTGAAATTTCTCGGCGAGGTAGAAGAGCCACGCATCGCCGAGCTAAAGAGCGCGGCTGAGAGGGCGGCGCAAAGCGCTTCAAACTTCAGCCTGCGTATCGAAGGGGCCGGTGCGTTCCCGCCGCGCGGGCTGCCGCGCATACTCTGGCTCGGCGTTGTGGATGATTCCGGCGCGCTCGCCCGTCTTCAGCATCGTCTGGAAGAAGAATGCGAGGCAGAGGGCTTCCAGCGTGAGGCGCGTCCTTTTCACCCGCATATCACCATCGCGCGGCTGCGACGGCCGGAGGGCGCGCGTCGGCTGGCCTCGCTTCATCAAGAGAAGGGTTTCGCGCCCGCTGAAATGTCCATCGTCGATCTAGTCCTGATCAGGAGTGAGCTGGGGCCGGGCGGCTCGCGCTATACAGAGCTTTCCCGTCACCCTTTAGGCGCTCTTCGGAGGGGCTTTTCCAATGCCTAAGCTTTGAAGATCAGCTTGACTTGGCGAGCACTCTTAACATAGAGTCGGGGCGGGTTTAATGTCGTTTCAATGAAAAATCATACCGCCGCAACTGTGAGTATCCCCGACTCCAAAGCGTCTATCAATTCCTCTCCTCGCATGAGGTGTGTTCATTGATAGCCTGCGGGTTATGATCCGACCCGGGAAGACATTGAAATACCTATCCTAACAAGTTCTACGAACAACGACAGTCCATCCGATGGAAAGTGAGAACGAAAGATGAAGAACAAAGCATTACTATGCGGTTTGACAGCCGCCCTACTGGCCACGGCAGCTTGCTCTTCGACCGCTCCCGGCAACGCCAACACGACGACGACAACCACCACGACCACCAGCAACACGGCCAACAGAAATACAGCGCCGCCTCCGGCTTCTAACACGAGCAACTCTCCGGCTTCCAACTCCAACTCGACGAGCAACAGCACCGCCGCCGCCACAGAGGGCGCGCAGGACTTTACGCTGGTCAACGCGACGGGCGTAGAGATCGACAAGGTCTTTATCTCCCCGCATGAGTCGGACGACTGGGAGGAAGACATCCTCGGACGCGACACGCTGCCCAGCGGCCAGAGCGTTGACATCAAATTCCACCGCAACGAAAAAGCGGCGATGTGGGATTTGAGAGTCGAAGACAAGCAGGGCAACAGCATTGAGTGGGAGAAGCTCAACCTGCTGGAAATCTCCAAAGTCACGCTGCACTACGAGAACGGCAAGGCGACGGCGGTAACCGAATAGCGTCTCTCATAAACGCGCGGCGACGACCGGCAACCAACCAGCCCGTTTGAGGCCCGAACAAAATCTTTTGGCTCGGGCCTCAAACGATGTTAGAATCCGCGACGGCGATTGGCAGCGAGCAAGCCCGAACGTCGCCGTGAAAGAGTTGTGGGCCGACCCGCAACCCTTGGCCGCATGAAGGGCCGCATCCCTTCGATCAGTTGCGAAGCACCGTAACGAGATCACGTATGCACTTGATTCACGCGTACGCACATCGCGGCATCGATGAGCTTATCCACGCAGTTGTAGCACTCCTCCAGAACTGCATTTAACGGCGCTTGCACCGCCATCAACCAATCAACCTGAAAGGATTCACTGCCAGAATGAAATACGTTTCCCTTATCACCCTTCGCCGCATGGCCGCGCTCGTCGCCGTCTGCGCGCTTTCGATGATGCTCATGCCCGCAGGCCGAGCGCAGGGCAAGCAGGACTTTACGCTGGTCAACCAGACGGGCGTCTCCATTAACGAGTTGTATGTCTCCCCGCATACGACCAATGATTGGGAAGAAGATATTCTCGGACAGGACACGCTCGCCAACGGCGACAGCGTCGACATCACCTTCAGCCGCACAGAGAGAGCGGCCAAGTGGGACTTGAAGGTCGTGGACAAGGAAGGCAACAGCATCGAGTGGGAGAATCTCAACCTGCTGGAAATCTCCAAGCTCACGCTCCACTACAAAAACGGCAAAGCCTGGGCCGACGTGGAATAAGAACGGCGCGACCGCTTTTCACAGTCACGCGACGTTTGCAAAAAAGAGAGCGGCGAGAGAGACCGAATGTGTCTCTCTCGCCGCTCTCGCGCTTTTGTTCTCAGCCGTGAATCTACGGCGCGCGCTCTAGGTAGGCAGTTGACGCGGGCGCGGAGGTGGCGGCGGCGTGTCGTCCCTCTCCGAACGTTTCTCGCCGGTTTCGGCAAACATCTCCTTGACCGCGCCGATGCTGGACAGCATGCCGGAAGTCTCGACCGGCATAAAGATCACCTTGGAATTGTTGCCCCGCGTCATGTCGCGCAGCGATTCTATGTAGCGCGAAGTGATCAGGTATTGCGCCGGATTGCCGTGGCCTTGCATGGCCTGGGCGATGCGCGCGATGGCTTCGGATTCGGCGGCTGCCGCTCGCAGGCGTGCCTGTGCCGCGCCGTCCGCCTGTAGGATGGCCGATTCCTTCTCGCCCTCTGAGCGCGTCACGGCGGCCTGCTTCTCGCCTTCCGCGCGTGTGATGGCGGCCTGCTTCTCGCCCTCTGCCTGAAGAACCAGTGCGCGGCGGTTGCGCTCTGCGGTCATCTGCTTCTCCATCGTCAAACGCACGTCTTCCGGCGGGTTGATGTTCTTGACATCGACGCGCGTCACCTTCACGCCCCACTTGTCCGTCGCCTCGTCCAGAATCAGGCGCAGCTTGGCGTTGATCTGATCGCGCGAAGAGAGCGTGTGATCCAAATCCATATCGCCCATCACGGCGCGCATGCCCGTGATCGTCAACTGCACTATGCCGCCCACCAGGTCTGCCACTTCGTAGACGGCCTTGATCGGGTCTGTGATCTGCCAGTAGACAACCGAGTCAACGTGAATCGTCACGTTATCGCGCGTGATGACGGGCTGCGGCGGAAGGTCTATGAACAACTCGCGCAGGTCTATCGTCGAGAGGCCGGGGCGCGTGTTCGTCCAGTAGACGCCGCGCGGCTTATCGAAAAAGGGCCAGATGATATTGAGGCCGCCGCTTGCCACGCGGCTGAAGCGGCCCAGGCGCTCGATCAGCATCACGGACGACTGCGGCACGATCTTGATCGTCTTGACGGCGACGACCAACATTGAAATGGCTATGAAGACGAAGAAGAAGAACACAAACGCGGCTCCGACTTCGACCTGAAGGAAGAGAAACGACAGGGGTGCGGGCATCACTTTGAACCTCCGAAATCAAGGGGATGAAAGGCGCTTTTGGCGGCGCGCATCTTTGATCAAAACCTTATGTCGCCGGAACTATAACGGATTGTGGCCCACAGGCGAAAGGGCTCTCGGCGGCATCCGCCAGCCGCCGAGCGCTTCTTCGACGATGAGAGCCGCCGCCAGCACAGCCTCTTCCTGAAACGGACGCCCGATGATCTGCACGCCGACGGGCAAGCCTTCAGGCGTGCGCCCCGCCGGGACACAGACGGCGGGCAGACCGTAGACGTTGAAAGTCTGCGCGTAGCCGAAAGCGCGAAAGACGCTGACCGATTGACCATCGACCGAGAGCTGACGCGCGCCGTGCTCAAAGGCGTGGCTCGCGCCGACGGGCGCGACGACGAGTGGCGTCTCCTTCATCCACTCGACAAGCTCTGCGCGCAGGCGGTCACGCTCCGCCCAGGCTTTCACGAACTCGTCCATCGCAGGCGGCGGCCCGGCGGTCAATGAACTCAGCAGGAAGCGCGCGAACGCGCCCGCGTCCTCTTCGCGCCCGCCGTACATCTCAGAGAGGTGGCCCAGGATGGCGCGCGAAAAGAGCGCCAGCCAGAGCGCGGGCCCACGACTGATGCCCGGCGGTAAGCTTTCGTTCGCCACCAGACCGGCCTCTTCAAGAGCGCCGACGGCTGCGCGCACAGCCCGCCGCGTCTCTTCCGTCACGGGCGACACACGATCGTCCGTGTACCAGGCGACGCGCCAGCCCTTAAGACTCAAACGACCCGTCAGGCTCGCGTTGCTCTCCAAAGGCGCGGAGACAAACTCCGGCGCGTTGTAGCCTGCGATCACACTCAGGATCAGCGAGAGGTCTTCGATGGAACGCGCCATTGGGCCAATGGTCGCGCCGAGCGAGTAAGGCCCGGTTGAGGGCGGAAAGTGGCCCGCGCACGGCACGCGCCCCGTCGTCGGTCTCAATCCGCTGATGCCGCAGAAGTGCGCCGGGATACGAATCGAGCCCGAGAGGTCGCTGCCGAGCCCCGCCGCAGAGAGGCAACTGCTGATCGCCGCCGCTTCACCGCCGCTCGACCCGCCCGCCGTCAGGCGCAAGTCGTGCGGATTGTTCGTGCGACCGAAAACCGGATTATCCGATTCGTAAGTCAGAGCCATCTCCGACACGTTCGTCTTGCCGAGCAGGATCGCGCCCGCCGCCCTGAGCCGCGCCACCGCCGGAGCATCTTCGGCAGCCACATACGAAGCGCGCACCCTTGAACCGCTCGTCGTGCATAACCCCTCGGTCTCAATCGTATCCTTGATCGTCAGGGGCACACCATGCAGCAAGCCCGTCGCCTCGCCGCGCATGACCTGCTCTTCGGCCTCGCGCGCACGCTCCAACACGTCAGGGGCGACCGCCACGATAGCATTCAAGCGCGGATTCAGCTCATCAATCCGTCGCAGGTAGCCCTCTACCACCTCGACCGGCGAGACGACGCGCGCGCGAATCATGCGCGCGAGCCTCGTCGCCGAACTGCTTGTCACTTCATCGCTCGTCACTCGTCACTTGTCCCTTGTCACTGTTTTTAAGCAGCTCGATGAATTTACGGGCGGCAGTGCCGAGCGTGCGATTGCTGCGGTGGATGACGCCGACGGTTCGCGTCCATTCGGGCCCGGCGAGGGCGACGACGGCGAGCTGGCCGCTGCGCTGTTCGTCAACGACACTCGCGCGGGGCACGAGGCCGAGGCCGAAGCCGACTTCGACGGCGCGCTTGATCGTCTCGATATTATCAAACTCGGCGACGCGGCGAACCGTTACGCCGTGCGATTTCAGTATGCGGTCTGTGGCGCGCCGTGTCGGGATGTCGCGCTCGAAGAGCACGAAGTCCTGGCCCTGTAGCTCCGCCGCCCTGATCTTGCGTCGCTGTGCGAAAGGGTGCGAAGGCGGGCAGATGAGTACCAAACGGTCGCCCGGCAAGGGCACGATGGTAAGCCCTCGACGCTTTTCCGGGTAGGCGACGACGCCCAGCTCGACCGCGCCGCCGAGCACATCGCGCACGATACGCGTCGTGCGGCTGTATTCGAGATCGATTTTGGCCGACGGGTAGAGCGCCATGAAGCGGCGCACGGCATGCGGCAACTCGTGCAGGCCGATGCTATAGACGGTCGCCACGCGCACCTTTCCGCTGACCGTGCCGTCAAGAGCGCGAAGCCTCTCCTGCAACTGCGCGTAAGCGGAGAGCACATTGCGGCTCTCCTCGTAGAAGGCTTCGCCCGTATCCGTCAAGCGAACCTCGCGCCGCCCACGCACCCGCTCAAGCAGACGCCGCTTGAACTTCTCTTCGAGGCCGCGCACCTGCTGGCTGACCGCCGACTGCGTGACGAAATTACGCTCCGCCGCCTGCGAAAAACTACGCGTCTCCACCAGATCACAAAAGATTTTCAGCGTCTCGATTTGCATAAAGCAGAATTCAGGAGTCAGGACACAGAACACAGAATAAAAGCTAAGCCCTTTCATTCCGAGTCCCGAATTCTGATTTCTCAAATTATAAGTTTAGCTGAATTGGGTACGCAACATTTTTCATTTTACCTTATAAGCTCGCAGGCATATTATTAGCTGGTAAAATTTTGTGGCAAAGTCGGACTTTTACGGTTGTGGGGCTATTGAAAAAGGGGTGGGGCATTGCAGCTTCGACGGGTCGTCAAGGTTGCTTTTCGGGCGCTGACCGTTATAATTCCAGGCGTTCGATCAGAAATCTTGCTCACCCGAATTTTTGAAGACCGTCAGATTTGCTCTTGACAGCCTTCGGGCGAAGGAGTGTTTTCCAAAGGTATGGCTATTCGCATCAGCAGGACGTTCATCTTACGCAAGCTTCACCAGTTGTCGGGCATCGTCCCGCTCACTCTCTTTGTGTTGGAGCATTTCTACACCAACTCGAAGGCGTTGACGGGCGCGCAGGATTTCAACAAGGCTGTCTCAGACCTGCAATCCATCCCGTATATCCTGTTCGTGGAGATCGGCGGCATCTTTATCCCGCTCATCTATCACGCCGTCTACGGGCTGGTCATCACCTGGGAGATGCGCCCGAACAATCTCTCGTACCCGTACCCGCGCAACTGGTTCTACACGATTCAGCGCATCACGGGCATGATTCTCTTCTTCTTCATCACGTTTCATGTCCTCAACTTTCGCTTCGGGCTGATTCCCAATCTCAACAGCATCTCGGTCGCGCACCATCCCGAGCAGGCTTTCGACATCGTCCGCAGCGAGTTTCTCAACACCTGGATATTCGCCATCTACGTCGTCGGCATCACGTCAACCGTCTGGCATCTGGCGAACGGCATCTGGCTCTTTCTGGTTGACTGGGGCATCACCATCGGCGCGCGCGCGCAACGTTTGACGGGCTACGCCTGCATCGCGTTCGGCGCGTTGCTGCTCGCGGTCGGCATCAACGCCGCCGCCGCGTTCATACGCCACGGAGGCTTGTTAGGAGGGATACTTTATTAATGGCTACAACGGGAACGAACGGTATCAAGATAGCCATCGTCGGCGGCGGGCTTGCAGGCTTAGCGGCGGCCATGAAGATCGCCGAAGCGGGCCACTCTGTTGACCTCTTCTCCGTCGTGCCGGTCAAGCGCTCGCACTCTGTCTGCGCGCAGGGCGGCATCAACGGCGCGGTCAATACTAAAGGCGAGGGCGATTCGACCTGGGAGCATTTCGACGACACGGTCTACGGCGGAGACTTTCTGGCCAACCAGCCGCCAGCCAAGGCCATGTGCGAGATGGCCCCGGCCATCATCTATCTCTTCGACCGCATGGGCGTTCCCTTCTCGCGCACCAAGGAAGGCTTGCTGGACTTTCGCCGCTTCGGCGGCACGAAGCATCACCGCACGGCTTTTGCCGGTGCGAGCACGGGCCAGCAGCTTCTCTACGCCCTGGACGAGCAGGTCAGGCGCTACGAGGTCGATGATCGTGTTCAGAAGTACGAAGGCTGGGAGATGATGTCGCTCGTCATGGACGACCACGGGGTCTGTCGGGGCTTGGTCGCGATGAACTTGCAGACGCTGGAGCTGAAAGCCTTCAAGGCCGACGCCGTGATCATGGCGACGGGTGGGCCCGGTCTCATCTTCGGCAAGTCGACGAACTCTATGGTCTGCACGGGCTCAGCCGTCTCGGCCTGCTACCAGCAGGGCGCAAAGTATGCTAACGGAGAGTTCATACAGGTTCACCCGACCTCGATTCCGGGCGAAGACAAGCTGCGCTTAATGAGTGAGTCTGCGCGCGGCGAGGGCGGGCGCGTCTGGGTTCCGCGCTCGCCGGACGATACGCGCTCTTCGTCTTCCATCCCTGAGAGCGAGCGCTGGTATTTCCTCGAAGAGAAGTATCCGGCTTACGGCAATCTGGTTCCGCGCGACATCGCGACGCGCGAAATCTTTCAAGTCTGTCTTGAAGGAAAAGGCGTCGGCGGCGGCAATCAGGTCTATCTAGACCTCTCGCACATCCCGGCGGAAACCTTAGACCGCAAGCTCGGCGCAATCCTCGAAATCTACGAGATGTTCGTCGGCGACGACCCGCGCCATGTGCCCATGCGTATCTTTCCCGGCGTCCATTATTCGATGGGCGGGCTGTGGGTTGACTTCGACCAGCGGACAAACATTCCGGGACTGCTCGCCGCCGGAGAGTGCGATTATTCGATTCACGGCGCGAATCGTCTCGGCGCTAACTCTCTGGTAAGTTGCGTCTACGGTGGTTTCATCGCCGCGCCCGCCGCCATCGAGTTCGCCAAAAACGTCGAGCGCAACGGCGCGGATAGCTCACTGCTTTATGAGCAGGAGTTGAAGCGGCAGCAGGAGATCAACGACCGCCTCATCAAACAATCGGGCACGGAGAATCAGTACAAGCTGCACGAAGAGATGGGCAAGTGGATGACGGACAATGTGACGGTCGTGCGCTATAACGACAAGTTGCAGGCGACCGACAATCACCTGCTCGAACTGCTCGATCGTTACCAGCACATCTCGATCAACGACTCTAACCTGTGGGCGACGATGGCGCTGCCGCACGCGCGTCATCTCAAGAACATGTTAGAGCTGGCGCGCGTCATCACCCTCGGCGCTCTTAATCGCAACGAGTCGCGCGGCGCTCACTACAAGCCGGACTTCCCGAACCGCGACGACGAGAATTTCTTAAAGACGACCATCGCCGAGTATTCGGGCGAAGGCCCCGTCATCTCTTACGAGCCGGTGGACATCTCTCTCATCGCGCCGCGCGAGCGAGATTACAGTAAGGGTAAACAGGAGAAGCAGACGGCGGCGGCGGCAGCATCGACAGCCGGGAGCCTGCCCGCCAAAGACGGCGCGCCGCAGGTTCCCGCCGAAGGATGGGAGCAGAAGCCCAGAGACCTGACGGGCCCGGCCGTGTGGAGCCAGAACAAAGAGGAAGTACGCGATGTCAATCACGGCGAGGCCGAGACGCGTCGCGAGCAGGACAAATCAATTGAGGACGCAGGGGGGAAATCCGACAAGCTATGAGCGCACAACACGCAGCAACCAGGACGGACGGGGCGCGGCGCAACCCGCCGAAGTCTGTCGAGATACGCATCCGCCGCCGCGAAAAGCCGGACGCCCCGCAATACTGGGAGACCTTTGAGATTCCCTATCGCCCGAACCTCAACATCATCTCCTGCCTGATGGAGATTCAAAAGAATCCCGTCACCAAAGAGGGCAAGCGCACGACGCCTCCCGTCTGGAGCATGAACTGTCTGGAACAGGTCTGCGGCATCTGCACGATGATCATCAACGGTCGCGTGCGTCAATCCTGCTCCGCGCTCATCGACCAGCTAGACCTGCCGATCACGCTTGAGCCGATGTCCAAATTCCCGAACGTGCGCGACCTCGTTGTCGATCGCCAGCGTATGTTCGAGCACCTCAAGCAGGTTCACGCCTGGATTGAGATAGACGGCACGCACGACCTTGGGCCAGGCCCGCGCATGGATCAGGATGAGGTCGCCGAGCGCTACGCCTACTCGCGCTGCATGACCTGCGGCTGCTGCCTCGAAGCCTGCCCGCAATACGACGGCGACCAGTACATCGGCCCGCAAGCCATCGCGCAGGTGCGACTCATGAACATGCACCCTTCGGGGAAGATGACGCGCGACGAGAGACTGGAAGGCATCATGCAGGAAGACGGCATCACCAACTGCGGCAACTCCCAGAACTGCGTCAAGGTCTGCCCCATGTCCATCCCATTAACGAAAGCCATCTACGAAGAGAACCGCGAAACAGTCGTCCACGGCCTCTTCGGCTGGCTGAA
>DATDFK010000045.1:0-64045 GCA_036522655.1 Pyrinomonadaceae bacterium
CCGCCGCCGCGATAGCCACCGCCGCCGCCGCCACGACCGCCGCCGCCACCGCCGCGATCAGTCTTCGGCTTGGCCTCGTTGACGGTCAGATTACGCCCGCCGAGGTCTTTACCGTTGAACATCTCGATGGCCTTCGCAGCCTCTTCGGCGGTCGCCATTTCGACGAAGCCGAAGCCGCGCGAGCGACCCGTCTCGCGATCTTCGATCACTGATGCTGATTCCACCGTACCCGCTTGCGAGAACATCTCACGCAGCTCGTCGCCCGAGGTACGGAACGAGAGATTACCGACATAAAGTTTCGTAGCCATCTGTCTCTTAGTCCTTTAAGGTCAAAGGAAGCGCGGGCTGAAGTTGAATCGCAGAAATGAAGGTGGGGAGCACCTGATCCCTCTCTGGCGAAACGCGACGCGCCCGTCTGCTCAAGTAATCACGAGAGCGGCTTCAAACAGGTTAACAAACAAGCCTCACTCTCTCCTCAGCCGAACGTCGTCGCAGTACGGTCACGGACAGGCGCAATCACCGTTGACGCGCGAGAGCAGGAACCCAAAACACCGCAAGTATGCCCTACATTTCCAGCCGAGCGCAAGCCCTATCATGAAATTCCCCCAGCCAATTTTAAAGACCCCGCGCGCCCACCATCACCCTCCCCCCAGCATCTCTTTCACGCACCCCCCGGCCCTCTTTTAGCTGTATAATGTTTTAGCTGGGCGGCTATATGAAGATGGGCTCGACCCCTCATCCGTTTGATTCCGGTGCGGGATTTACAACGCTCAGGGTCTAACTTTAACGCGTCCCCTGCACCCTTAGGTGTTAGTCACTCCAGACCCGAGCAATTTCGCGGCTTCCAGAGTCTCTCGTACTTTGCAGATCAACGTCTATGAGCAAACGAAAACGTAAACCACCAAAACAAGCTCCCAAACCGGGGTCTTCGCCTCCTCTGGCGTTGCCTGAGCAGGAAGAACCGCAAGCTACGGACTACACCGAGATAGGTGGCTCTCCCATCCCCGGCCTCACCCTGCGCCACGTCTTGCGCGGGCATACAGGATATATAACTCGCATCGCGTGGTCGCCGGATGGCTCATACCTTGCCTCGCCTTCCGATGATAAAACCATTCGGATATGGGACGCGCGCAGCGGGGCGTGTGTGCACACATTGCATGCACATACCGAGGCTGTTATGAGCGTAGCGTGGTCGTCCGATGGTAAGAGTTTAGCCTCGACTGCGGGTGATTCCACCATACGACTGTGGGAAACTACCAATGGTAAGCCTTTATATACCTTGAATGGGCATACTAATTGGGTTTACAGCGTGGCGTGGTCGCCGGATGGTCAGCGTCTCGTGTCGGCTTCGTATGATAAAACCATTCGTCTATGGGATGCCACCAACGGATGTCTGTTGCTCACTTTGGAAGGGCACACTGGTTCCGTTAACAGCGTGGCGTGGTCGCCAGATGGTCAGCGCCTCGTGTCGGCTTCCGATGATAAAACCATTCGTCTATGGAATGCCGTTGGCCATAAAACCATAGAAGTGTTTGAGGGACATTCTGGTTTTGTGAGCTGCGCTGTAATTTCCGCTAATGGCCGTTGGCTAGCTTCAAAAGCCAGGGACAATAACGTCCGTCTGTGGCGTTACGACACTGGAGCGTATGTTGGAGTGTTGGAGGAAGCCGTTGAGAGATTCGCTTGGGCCGCCAGCCTCGCCTTTCACCCACGTCTGTCTGTGCTGGCGACGCTGGGAGAAAAAGATACTATCATTCGCATCTGGGAGTTGGACGAAGCGCTGCTGCTTGGTCAGGCGCAAGAGAGCGTCAACTACACCACTGCTAAACTCGTCTTGGTCGGCGATTCGGGCGTGGGCAAAACGGGGCTGGGCTGGCGGCTGGCGCATGGCGAGTTCAAGGAGCATGCTTCAACGCACGGGCAGCAGTTCTGGCCTATCAAACAACTCGGCCTCAAGCGCAAAGACGGGACTGAGTGCGAGGCGGTGCTGTGGGATTTGGCGGGGCAGCACGTCTATAGGCAAATCCATTCTATCTTTCTGGAAAACGTCGCCGCTGCGCTGGTGTTGTTCGACCCGAGCAACCGGCAGGAGCCGCTCAAGGGCGTGCAGTTCTGGCTGGAGCAACTCAAGGGTAATGGACAAATGCCGCCAGCCGTGCTGGTGGGCGCGCGAGTGGATCGCGGCGCGCCCGCGCTCTCGCAACAGGAACTCGATCAGTTCTGCCAGCGCTACGGTATTCGCGGCGGTTACATCAGCACCAGCGCCCTGGAGGGCGAAGGGCTGGATGCTCTGCTGGAAAGGCTCAAGGCGCAGATTCCTTGGGAGGAGATGACGGCGACGGTGACGACCGTCACCTTCAAGCGCATTAAAGACTATGTGCTGGCGCTCAAAGAAAAGCCAGACCGCGAAGGCGTGCTGGTCGGCCCGCTCGCCTTGCGCGAACAATTGCAGGCGACCGACGAGGATTGGAGTTTCAGCGATGCCGAGATGATGACGGCGGTGGGGCATCTGGAGACGCACGGTTACGTCGCTGTGCTGCGCAGTTCGGCGGGCGAGCAACACATCCTACTCACTCCCGAATTGCTCGTGACGCTGGCCTCGTCCATTGTGTTGCTGGCCGACAAACACCCGCGCGAGCTGGGCGCGGTGAGCGAGACGGAACTCTTGCAGGGCACATACCCGTTCGACGAACTGGCGGGCCTGTCGCCAGCCGAAAGCCAGGTTTTGCTCGACGCCGCTATCCTGCGCTTCCTTCAGCACAACATCTGCTTCCGCGAGACTCTGAACGAAGAGACCTTGCTCATCTTCCCCGGCCTCATCAAGCAAAAGCGCCCCTTGCAGGACGATCTGCCCTCAACCGACGACATCTCCTACGTGGTGCGCGGGCGCGTGGAAAACCTGTACGCCTCGCTGGTGGTCTTGCTCGGCTACACGCCCTCGTTCACGCGCATCAACCAGTGGCAGAATCAGGCGCAGTACGAAATGGGCGAAGATGAAATCTGCGGCTTCCGCCTGATTGAAGACCGCGAGGGCGAGATAGAGGTGGTGCTGTATTACGGTGACCGGCTGCCCCCGCACGGGCGTATCAAGTTTCAGGAATTGTTCGAGCAATTCCTCTACCAGCGCGACGTGGAGGTGACGCGCTTCCCGCCCGTCGTCTGCCCTCAAGGTCATCGGCAGGAGCGCGCCACCGTTATCAAGCGCGTGCGTGAAGGCAAGCGATTTGTGCACTGCGAAGAGTGTGGCGAGAAAACCGACCTGCCCAACTTTGACCAACCGCAAACCATCGGCATCGGCGCATCCCTGTGGCTGCAACGCGAAGAAGCATCGGCACGCTTGCGCAGCGCGTATGAGGTGCAGTTGACGAAGGTCAAAGGCTACCGGCGCAACTGGGCCGTGCCGCGCTGTTACGTCAGTTGCGTGGACGAACAATCCGAGTGGGCAAAAGAACTCACCAAAGATTTACGCGACGCAGGCGTGTATGTCGTCGAGCAAGCCGCGCAGGTTCAGCCTGATGATTTCGTCGTCGTGCTGGATACGCCCGCTTATCAGAAAGCGTTCAAGCCGGGAGCCTCCGACCTCGCCGCCGACATCCCACTCATAAACGCGCGCTGGGGCAAGCGCCAATTGATTTCGCTCGCATTGACAGGTCGGGCCGGGGCACATGATTTTAAGGATTGTAAGCTCGGCAGTTTCTGCGACGAGACGCACTATCCGGTGTGCCTCTTCGATCTGGTGCTGAACCTGTACGCCATCCCGCTCACGCATGCAGGCTTCGCGCCGCTGCGGCAAGCATTGCACGAGCAGTGGGAGCAAACGCTGGCGCGAAAGAGAGGCGATGACGTGGCCGCATCGCTTAAGATATTCATCAGCTACTCGCACAAGGACGAAATATTCAAAGATGAACTGGTCACGATGCTGGCCGGGCTGCAACGTCGCGGGATTGTTGACGCCTGGCAAGACAGACAGATTGAAGCGGGCGATGAATGGAACAAGTCCATCCAGGATGCGATGAACGATTGTGACCTTGCCTTGTTGCTGGTCAGCCCCGATTACATCGCGTCCCATTTCATACAGGGGGAGGAACAGCCCAAGCTGTTGCAACGTCACAGGGAAATGCAACTGCGCGTGATTCCGATCATCGTGCGTCCTTGCCCGTGGCAAAGCGAGCCCGTACTGAAAGACCTTCAAGCCTTGCCGAAGGACGGCAAAGCCGTAATTACATTCTCGAAAGAGCGCGGCGAGCGCGACCAGGTCTGGACGGATATTGCCACCGTCATCGAGAAACGCGCAAAAGCGAAAACTTTCGTTCCTCATTCATGAATAAGCCCTCGTCGCGTGAACGTGGGCCAAGGGCGCGCCGCCTGAAAGCGGACGAGACCGTAAGCGCGCTCGCCGCTCGGTCGCTGATTTGTCTTGCGCAATCCCGCGACACAAGCTACACAATGCCGTCTCTCTCTGTTAAGTTGTAGAGGCTCGGTCAGGGTGAATTCTACGGATCAAATAAGGGGGAAAGAGATGTCCGATCAAGATGGTGAGCCGGGGATGTCGCATGAGATGCATTCGCTTTTGGACAGCAGCCAGTCCACTTCCGAAGCGTTTACGATTATCGGAACGGAGTTGATAGAGATCAAGGCGATGCTGATGGCGCTGATTGATCTTCAGAAGTCGGCGCTGTTTGCGACGGGCGTATCGGAAAGCGAGCTGGATAGTAACGTGCAGAATCTGATCGACGGGTATCGCAGCAGATACCTCTCCGGGCTCACGAGTCGTGTCAAAGAGGCTGCGAGCCAACAGTAGAGCTTCGATTGAGAGTAGATTGATAGTTTGTTTGAAGACGATCGCCTTCCGGTCAGCGTGGCTCTCAGGATGCTTGCCCGAGCCGGTGGGGTTGAATGCTTCATTTGATGAAAGGAAGAAGTGATGTCGTCCATACGCTTTTCGATGATGGCTGCGATCATACTGATGTGTGCTGCTTTGGCCTCTGCTCAGCAGCCGTCCGCGTGCGCGCAGAAGCAAGCGCCGGAACTGGTTGGATTCCGCCTCGGCATGTCTATGCTCGAAGTGAAAGCGAGCCTTGCCGATTCGAGCATGTTCGATTCCCGTATGTCTGAGGGCAGTGAAGTCGGGTCGCGCGCCGTCAATATTCCCGCCGCCGATCTGAAACCCGAAGCGGGAGACGCCATCGAGAGCGTTAATCTGACCTTTCTTGATAACCGGCTCTCTCAAATCAAAGTCACTTATAACAGCGCGTCGCAGTGGGACGGCGTGCAGGACTTTTTCGCGCGCGAAGCCCAACGGCTCAGCCTGCCGAAGCCCGACGGCCCGGACGCGCTTCAGGGTTCCGGCGGAAACGAGAAATACTCCGTCAAGTGCTTGGGGTTTACAGCCGTGCTGGCCTATTCGTTCGGCGTTTCACCGAACATCATCGTGTCCGATGTGGCGGCGCGTAAGACGGTCGATAATCGTCGAGAGGCGGAACGCACGAAGGTTAAGGAAACAAAGGGGCTCATCATCGGAGGCCCGCGCGTCGACCCGCACCCGGAACCTCCGCGACAGCCCGGAGACCCGAGGCGCGGCGGGCCGAATTAACTGACGCGTCTGCCGACGAAGAGCAACGGCGATGGCGAAACTGCGCGACCGTGAGCGACAGCCATCGGCCACAAGTCGATCCGAGAAGCGTCCCAAAGGCATGGCAGGCGACATTCAGATCAAACAATTCGAGTTACAAGAGCGTGAAGCGCTGCTCTCTTTCCTACGCGAAGCCTACGCGGAAGACCCGCGCAAGAGCGACCCGGATTACTGGCAATGGCACTACCTGGAGAATCCGCACACGAGCCCCGAAGATGTCCCGCTCTGGATTGTGAAGGATGGTGAAAAAATTGTCGGTCAGACGGCGACGTTGCCCGTCGAATTGAAGCTGGGCGAGGCGACGACGCGCGCGATCTGGATTCTGGATTTCATCGTCAACGCGGAGTATCGCGGCAAGGGCTTGGGCAAGCGGCTCGTGGCGGCGGCGCGTGATGCCTGCCCGACGATGTTCGCGCTCGGCTTCAACGAACAGTCGGAGCGCGTGCTGCGCAGTCTCAAATGGGTCATGATGGGCCGCATCAGCCGCTATCATCGCCTCCTGTTTCCGGGCGAAGCCCTCGGTGAGCTTTCGACGTTCGGCCCTGTCAGAGGCGCTTTGAATCTGGGCTATGCTCCCTTTCGCCCGCGCGCCAAAGCTTCAACCGGGCGCGTCAAGCTGCGCGAAGTGACAAGTTTCGACGACTCTTTCGACGCGCTCTGGGAGGAAGCCTCGCGCCAGTGGCCCTGTGCCGTGGTGCGACGTGCGAAGTTTCTCGAATGGCAATTCATGCGACAGCCGGGAAAGCGTTTCGACGTGCTCGGCCTGTATGAGCGTGATGAGCTGCTGGGCTACGTCGTGCTCTTCTTTCGCAAGCCGGAGAGCGCGGGCGGCTCTCCGCCGAAGGCTGCCATCTCCGATCTCTTCTACAGGCAGGACGCACACCTCGATGTCATCGAAGAGCTTTTGCAGGGCGCGCTGAGGCTTGCGCTTGAGAGACGAGCCGGAAGCCTCGTCATCGATGTCTTAGACCCGCGCGTCGAAGCGAGACTCAGGCGCATGGGATTCTGGCAGATCAAGAACTCGCCGCAGTTTATGACCTACTCTCCAGACCGTGGCGATTTGATGTACGACATGAGCCACTGGTTTTTGACACGCGCTGACTCCGACGTTAGCATCTTCGAGCAACCCAATCTGTAAAGTGCGAAAAGTTTAGATCGTTTCAGTCATGCTTGTTCCCGTTCTCCTATATCACAAGATAGACAAGCCCGCGCCCGATGCGCGCGTGCGCGGAGGCTACACGCCGCTCAAGAGATTCGAGAAGCAGATGGCTTATCTCTTGAAGCAGGGGTTTGTCTTCTACACGGCGTCGGAGTTGATCGAGCATTACCGCGCCAACGGCCATTTCCCCACGAACGGCATCGCGCTCACCTTCGACGACGGCTGGAAGGACAACTACACCAACGCCTTTCCGGTGCTGCGCCGTCTGGGAATTAAGGCCACCATCTTTCTCGTCTCGACCTGCATCGGCTCGGTCTCCGACAAGGCGCAGGCCGAAGGCGAAAGCGGTCGCGCGCATCTCTCGCGCGAAGAGATTCTTGAGATGTCCGCGCACGGCATAGAGTTCGGCTCGCATTCGATGAACCATCGCCTGCTCCATCAACTGACGCCGCCCGAAGTCAAGTTCGAGGTCGAAGAAGCGAAACGAGAGATAGAGGGGCTCGTGCAGAAGCCCTGCAAAGTCTTCGCCTACCCGGCGGGTTTCTTTTCCGACACCGCGCGCCGCGTGATCGAAGAAGCCGGACACATCGCCGCCTTCTCGACCGTCTACGGCCCCTATGAGCGCCCCGATGTCTTCGCCCTCAATCGCATAGAGATTCTTCGCCGCGACCGCTTCCTTTTCCAGTTCGCCAGGAAGGTCAAGCCGCTTCTCTCTAAAACAAATTAACGGCAGGGATGGACAGGAAAGCAAGGATGAAGGCGGCAACGATGAAGGATGAAAGGAATGCTTCAATGACTTGAATGCTTTTACTTCATCCTTCCGCCTTCCGCCTTCATCCTTGCTTTCCTGTCCATCGCTGTTAATTCCTTCTTTCTCCGAGTCGTTGCCTGAGCCTCGCTTTTAGCATATATTGCTGCCTTCTCAAGCTCAGAAATCGAAAACCGACGGAAAGGCGCTTTTTCCTATCATGCCAAATAGTGTTCCTATCACAGTCGCACACGGAGACGGTATCGGGCCGGAGATCATGGCCGCGACTCTGCATATCCTGAAAGAGGCGGGCGCGCGCCTTGAGATCGAGACCATAGAGATCGGCGAGAAGGTTTATCTGGCGGGAAACGAGGCTGGTATCGCGCAGAGCGCATGGGACTCGCTCAGGCACACGCGCGTCTTTCTCAAAGCGCCGATTACGACGCCGCAGGGCGGCGGGTTCAAGAGCCTCAACGTGACGGTGCGGAAGACCTTCGGCCTCTACGCCAACGTGCGCCCGTGCGTCTCGTATCATCCGTTCGTCGAGACCAAGCATCCGGTGATGGATGTCGTCATCGTCCGCGAGAATGAGGAAGACGTGTACGGCGGTATCGAGTATCGCCAGACAGATCAGGTCACGCAATGCCTGAAACTGATCTCAAGACCGGGCACGGAAAAGATCGTGCGCTACGCCTTCGAGTATGCGCGCCGCAACAACCGTCGCAAGGTCACGTGCTTTACCAAAGACAATATTATGAAGATCACGGACGGCCTCTTTCACAAGATTTTTGAAGAGATCGCCGCCGATTACAAGGATATAGAGAACGAGCACTGGATCGTGGACATCGGCGCGGCCAAGCTCGCAGACACGCCCGAAGCCTTCGACGTGGTCGTGCTGCCGAACCTCTACGGCGACGTGCTCTCGGATGTCGCCGCGCAGATCGCGGGCTCGGTCGGTCTCGCGGGCTCCGCCAACATAGGCTCCTCAATCGCCATGTTTGAAGCCATTCACGGGTCGGCTCCGCGCCGCGCCGGGCAGAATCTGGCGAATCCTTCGGGCCTGCTCCTCGGCGCGGTGATGATGCTCGTGCACATCCGGCAGGTGGACGTGGCCGAAGCCGTTCATAACGCATGGCTGCGCACTATCGAAGACGGCGTGCACACCTATGACATCTACGACGAGGGCGTGAGCAAACAGAAGGTCGGGACGCGCGAGTTCGCCGAAGCGGTCGTCGCCCGCCTGGGCCAGAAGCCGGAGATGCTCAAGGCCGTCGCCTATAAGAGGGATGCCGAAGAGGATGCTTCCGAAGCGGCTTTCAACTCGGGGCGCGAGCGAGCGCCGAAGGAGTTGGTCGGGGTTGATCTCTATCTGGACTGGCCCGAAGGGTCGGCGGACGAGTTGGGCGCGGCGATGAAAAAGCTCGACGGCGACGGCCTGCGTATCAAGGCCATCAGCAATCGCGGCGTCAAGGTCTGGCCGGGCGGCGCGTCCGAGACCTTCTGCTCAGACCACTGGCGCTGCCGCTTCATCTCGGAGACGGAGGGCAGTGGGCCCACTCACGCGCAGCTCGCCTCGCTCATGGCGCGCGCCGCCGAAGCCGGATTCGACTTCATCAAAACCGAGAACCTCTACAACTTCAACGGCAAGCCCGGCTATTCACACGCTCAGGAGTAAGGCGGAAGGCGGAAGGATGAAGGATGAAGGATGAAAAGTCGCTGAAAGATGACAAGCCTGAGCCGAAGGCGAAAGAGACTGATGAGAATGATACTTCATCCTTCATCCTTCCGCCTTCATCCTTGCCTTTAGTCTCCGTTATCATGGGCAGCAAGTCCGATTGGGAGACGATGCAGCGCGCGGACGAGGTGCTTGAGAGATTCGACGTGCCGCATGAATGCCTGGTCGTGTCGGCGCATCGCACGCCGCTGTGGATGGCGGAGTTTGCGGCGGGCGCGGAAGCGCGCGGTGTAGAAGTGGTCATTGCGGGCGCGGGCGGAGCGGCACACCTGCCTGGGATGGTCGCCGCGCAGACGCTTCTGCCTGTGCTCGGCGTGCCGATCAGGAGCAAAGCTTTGCGGGGTATGGATTCGCTGCTCTCCATCGTGCAGATGCCTGCGGGAGTTCCCGTGGGCACGCTCGCCATAGGCGAAGCCGGAGCGACGAATGCGGCGCTGCTGGCCGTCGCCATACTGGCCAATACTCGTCCCCCACTGCGAGAGAAGCTCAGGCAGTTCCGTCTAGATCAGGAACAACAAGTACGCGAGGCGATGCTCAAGTGAACCGTGCGATTCTTCCAGGCGCTACCATCGGCGTGCTTGGCAGCGGCCAGTTGGGCCGCATGTTTGCGATGGCCGCGCGCCGCATGGGTTATCTGGTTCACACCTTCTCGCCCGAGACGGACACGCCGACCGGCCAGATTTCCGATGTCGAAATTCCCGCCGCCTACGATGATCTAGACGCCGTGCGCGAGTTTGCGCGCAACGTAGATGTTGTCACCTTCGAGTTTGAGAATATCCCCGCGACCACCGTCGATGCCGTCGCCGAGTATGCGCCGGTCAGGCCGAGCGGCACTGTGCTTCACACGGCGCAGCATCGCTTGCGCGAGAAAACTTTTCTCGTCAAAGCAGGGTTTCCCGTCACGCCGTTTCGTCATGTGCGCTCGCTCGCAGACTTGCAATCGAGTCTGAGCGAGCTGGGCACGCCCGCCGTGCTTAAGACCGCAGGGTTCGGCTACGACGGCAAGGGGCAGAGCAAGATCACTTCGGCGGACGAGGCCGAGAGGGCCTTCGCAGCGATCGGCGGACAGGAAGCCATCCTCGAAGCCTTCGTCGATTTCGAGCGCGAAGTCTCGGTCGTCGCGGCTCGGGGCACGGACGGCGAGGTCAAGAGTTATGGCATGATACATAACATTCATCATCGCCACATACTTGACTGCTCGGTCGCTCCTGCCACGGTCGAGCCCGGCATCGCACGTCTTGGCCAGGAGATTGCCGAGAGCCTGCTTGAACAACTGGACTTGGTCGGCGTGCTCTGCGTCGAATTCTTTCTGGGCCGCGACGGGCGGCTCTACGTCAACGAGATTGCGCCGCGCCCGCACAACTCCGGCCACTACACGATTGACGCCTGCGTGACGAGCCAGTTCGAGCAACAACTGCGGGCCGTCTGCGGCCTGCCGCTCGGCGGGACGGAGATGTTCTGCGGCGCAGCCGCGATGTCGAATCTGCTCGGCGACCTCTGGCTTAGTGGCGAGCCGCGCTGGGCCTCCGCCTGCGCGTTTCCTGCCGTCAAGCTGCATCTCTACGGCAAACACGAGCCGCGACCGGGGCGCAAGATGGGCCACCTCACGGCGCGCGCCGCTCAGACCATTGAAGCATTGGACATCGTGCGTGCGGCACGGCGCTCTCTCACCGAAGCATGAATGACTCGGCCTGAATCATGAAAGACAACGGCAGCAGCACGCGAGCTTACGTCCCTTTCCCGCCCGATTCCTTCGATTACGTGTGCGAAAACCGGCGCGGGCTCTGCTTTCTGAGCTTGGAAAACCTTCGGAATTAGAGCAGAATATCGGGCGTAGCTGCATTGCACTACGGCCTACCTGGACGCAACGGGTGAAGCGAGGGCGTTTCCCCTCGCCTCTTCCATGGCTCATGAGCCGGATGATTTCATCAAGATGATCGGGCAGACCATCTCTCATTATCGCATTCTGGATACGCTCGGCGAGGGCGGGATGGGTGTCGTTTACCTCGCCGAAGACCTGCACCTGGGCCGCCGCGTCGCCGTCAAGTTCCTCTCCGAAACCTCTAACAGCCATCACTTCCGCGCACGATTTCTCAGAGAGGCGCGTGCCATCTCGTCGCTCTCTCACCCGCACATCGCAGCCGTCTACGATTACGGGGAGACCGAGGACGGGCATCCCTTCATCGTGATGGAGCTGGTCGCGGGGCAGACGCTCAGCGACTTGCTGTATGAGAGCGGGCTGACGCTCGTGCGCTCGCTTGAGATTATCGAACAGGTGGCAGAGGCTCTCTCGGAAGCGCACCGTCACGGGATAGTCCACCGCGACGTGAAGCCCTCGAATGTCCTGATCAACACGCGCGGGCAGGCCAAGGTGCTCGACTTCGGCCTGGCCAAGCAGATCAACGAAGATCAAACGGAGCCAGACCCGGACGCCAATACCATCATCGCAACGCGCACGCATAGCGACGTGGTCGTCGGCACACCGCTTTATCTCTCGCCCGAGCAGGCCACCTCGGCTCCCGTCGACGCGCGCTCAGACCTCTTCGCGCTCGGCGCTCTGCTCTACGAATGCATCACGGGCCGCCCGGCCTTTGCGGGCGCGAGCGTGCTTGAGATCGCGGCGCAGGTCATACACGTCACGCCTCCGCTGCCTTCGACCATCAACGGGCGAGTGTCGAAGGAGCTGGACAAGATCACTATGAAGGCGCTGGCGAAGAAGCCAGCGGAGCGTTATCAATCGGCGGACGAGATGCTGGAAGATTTGCGGCGCGTACGCCTCTCGCTCAGCGCCGACACGCAGCCCACGAAGCGGCTCACAGGGGTGCGCTCGATGAAGTCATCGCCGAGCGCACTGGTGGCGCTGTCGGAAACGCTCAGAGCGCCGCGCATCTCTATCTTCACGGTGCTGATCGGTGTCATCGCCGCCTCCCTCATCATCTGGGGCATCGTGGAGTTCGTTCGCCCGAGGCAGCATCGCCCGTCAGCCGAAGCGCAGCGCTGGTATGAGGCGGGCACGAACGCTTTGCGCGACGGGGCTTACTATCAGGCGAGCAAAGCACTGGAGAACGCCATCGCCGAGGATAATAATTTCCCCCTGGCCCATGCGCGTCTCGCCGAAGCCTGGATGGAGCTGGATTATGTGGACAGGGCCAAGGACGAACTGCTGCGCGTGTCCACGCTCGTGCCTGATCGCTCAAGGCTCCCACGCACCGACCATCTCTACCTTGATGCGATCGGCGCGTCCATCACGCAGAACGAAATACCGCATTCGGTCGAGCTCTATAGCGAGATCGCTCAACTGATGCCGAGCCAGCCGCAGGTCTACGTCGATCTGGGGCGCGCCTTTGAAAAGAACAACCAGCGCGAAAAGGCCATAGAGAATTATGTCGAGGCGACCAACCGCGACCCGCAGTATGCGACGGCTTTCCTGCGCGTCGGCATTCTCTACGGCCAGAAACAGGATAACGAGAGCGCGTTCACCTCTTTCAGTAAGGCAGAGACGCTCTACCAGGCCGACTCCAACATAGAGGGACGAACGGAGGTCTTCTACCAGCGCGGGCTCTTATACGATAAGACGGGTAAAGCCGCCGAAGCACAGGAGCAGTTGCAGCAGGCGCTCGAAACAGCCAGGGTCTCGAAAAACGAGCACCAGCAGATCAGGGCCATGTTGCAGTTGAGCAGCGTCTCTTACACGATGGGCGATACGGCCCAGGCGGAGCGGTACGCGCGCGAGGCAGTGGAGTTGGCCCAATCGAAGGGGATGGAGAATCTCATCGCGCGCGGCCTCGTCGATCTCGGCAATACGTACCTGACCAAAGGAAATTACCGCGAGGCCGACGCCTACTTCAAACAGGCGCTCGACTTCGCGCAGCGTTTCAAAGGGCGTCGTAATGAAGCGCGCGCGCTGTTTGCGCTCGCCAGCCTGCGCATCCAGCAGGGCAACGCCGACGAAGGGATACGTTATATCAAACCCGCGCTGGAGTTTTATAAGGAGGGAGACTATCGCCAGGAAGTCTCCATTTCGATGCTGTTGCTGGGCCGCGCCAACCGTCTCAAGGGTGAGTATAAGGATGCGCTCATAGCTTTCGAGGAACAGTTGAAAGTCGCCGAAGCGCTGGGAGACCCGCTACAGGTCGCCTCCTCGCACAGCGAGATAGGCCGCGTGCTCGTCCGGCAGTCGGCATATTCGGAAGCGCTCGACCATTTCACCCTGAGCTATGAGACGCTCAAGGCTATTATGGGCGAGCGATTGAAGCTCGGCTATAACCTGCTCGATCGCGGCAGCCTGCTCTGGCAATTGGGAGACTATGATAAAGCGCGCCTTCTGCTTGAGGAATCCTCAAAGATTGCGAACAACGAGGGCAAGGAGCCGAACAAGGCGCTGCTGGCCGGTCTCATGCAGTGCAGGGCCGAGATGGCTTTGAGCCAGCGCGACCTTCCCACTGCCAGAGCCAGGAGTCAGGAAGCGCTCGATCTGGCCGGTACTGAATATCCTGATACGGCTATTCTGTCGAGGGTGGTGCTGGGCCTCACGCAGGTTCTCTCCGGCGCAGCGCGCGAAGGGCGTAAGAGCTGCGAGGAAGCAGATAGGATGGCGCAAGAGACGGGTGATCCCTGGCTCGTCTCCAGGTCTGCGCTGGCGCTCGCCAGTGCCTCGCTTGAGAGCGGCGATGCCGCGAGCGCATTGACTCATGCGCTGCGCGCGCGGGAAATCGTCGCGCGCATAGAAGATCAGGAAGGCGAATGGCGAGCGTGGCTGATCGCGGCGCTCGCCGTCAAGCTCAAGGGTGATCAGGCGCAGGCCCGCGAATACGCCTCACATGCCTCGGACGTGCTTTCCCAGCTTGAGCAGAAGTGGGGAAGCACGGCTTTCAATAGCTATCTTGGGCGACCGGATATACAATACGCGCGGAAACGTCTCAGCGAGATTCGTTGAAGGCAAATGAAGTTAAACCCTTAACCTCAAAAGGAGAATAGAAGATGCCTGATGATCCTCTTACCATCAAAGGCGGCTCTCTCAAGATAGAGAGTTCCAAAAGGCTGAAAGAGAACAATGGTTCGGGTGGGAAATATAATTACGATCACCCGGACAGCGGCACGATTACGAGTGTGGAGATCGACGGCCAGACGTATCCCGCGTCTCAGACGAGCGTCATCGTCATCCACTACAATGTGCCCTAAAAGAACTGCCGCGCAGTTCGCCGGATAGCGTCGCACTTCTCGCGATTTTTCTTGCCATGAGGATGTTCAGAAAGATCGTCGGCGCGCCTGCCCGGAAAAGATTTTCGCGCTCTCCTCGTCCCGTACGAGTAGACCGCAACCGGCCAGAACAATTAATCCTCACAAAAAGTTATCGTCAGAGCGCCTCCCCGCACTCAGACGGCGCTCTGACGATACGATTTCAAACGGGTCATCCTCAGCCCGGAGTTTGAACGCGATCGTAATACTTCCCCCCCCATCGTTATTCAAGGATTGTCAGCCATGCGGGCCAAAGGGCCGGAGCGGGCACTTATCATGGAAGCAGGGAAAATGAGAGATCGCATCGCACGTACGCTCGTCATGTTGTTTTCGCTCGCGCTCTTCGCATCTTCGGCGCTCGCGCAAGATGATGCGCGCTATAGTGAATTGCCGAACTTTCATCAGGTCAACGCGGGACTCTACAGAGGCGCTCAGCCGAAGGCGGACGGCATGCGAAAACTCGTCGCGCTCGGCATCAGGACGATCATCAGCCTGCGCGCGGCGGACGAACGCTCTCGCGTCGAAGAAAGCGAAGCGCGTGCGGCGGGCCTGCGCTATTTCAACATCCCGATGGAGGGCTTGAGCCGTCCGAAGGACGAGCAGGTCGAGCGCGCCCTGGCCATCATGGAGGACGCCGCCAACCAGCCCGTCTTCGTTCACTGCAAGCGCGGCGCTGATCGCACGGGCACGCTCATAGCCATCTATCGCATCATGCACGACGGCTGGTCGAGCGACGACGCGCTGCGCGAGGCAAAGCATTACGGCATGAGCTGGATGGAGTTCAGGATGAAGGACTACATCAGGGACTACAGCCGCGACCACGCGGGAGAGACACGCAGGCGCGTCAGCATCCGGTCGAACTCTGATCGTGTGGAGATCATCTCGTTCGTCGCGCGACGCCGGAAGCCGATCGCTTTGTCGCTCAACGCGCAGGAGCTTTAGCAGACAGCACGCCCCGCTCTGCGACGCGTTCGATACGCGCCGAACGTCAACGTCCGGCCTCGCCCTTACTCATCCGGGCGAGTCTTGTAGATACGCACGTGGCGGGCGAACCTTTGCGCGGCATCCTCCGCGTGCCCGCCGTCAACGGCATCCTCACGCGAGGATGCGCGCCTTTCGCTGACGATCACTTCTACCACATTGGCTAACCACCAGAACGTGCCGCGCGCGCCGAGGTGTTCGCGCACTCTCTGAAAGATACGCGGGTAGAGCTTGGCCGTGCGGCTCAGCAGATTCTTGAAGGCCGTAAAAGTCATGCGATCCTGAAAAAGCTCGCGCCGCACGCGCTCGTCCAGATCATGCAGCGCGGCCATCACTGCGTTCAGTGTCTCGTTGACGGCTGCGGGCGCGCTCTTGGAAGTCGGGCGCATGAACTCTGCCAGCGAAGCCATCTGCGCCACACGCGGCTCCGAAGAATTGATCTCGGAGAGCGAAGCGGCGTCGAGCAGGTCAGCCGAGAGGGCCAAGTCCGTCAGGTGCGTGAGGCGACGCAGGTGTCGCACGTGCGCGCCGAAACCGCAGAAGGTGAGCGGGCTTGAAAGCCCCGCTGTCTCGCCGACCAGCATCACTCGATCATCCGCCGTGCGCTTGCGCGTGCTCCATCCAAGGTGCTGCGCTCCGGGGCTGTAGCCGAAGACGGGCTTTGCGACTCTCCACTGCGCGCCGGTGCGTTTGTAGCGCGGCAGGGACTCAAAGTATCTCTCGAAGAGCGCGAACAGAGACTTATCGGCGGGCGAATTGACGGCGTCGTAAAAGAAGAGATAGGTCGCGTATTCGTCGCGCTTGAGGCTTCCGGCGAAACCTTCCCAGATCAACTGTCGATGATCGCTGGCGTCCTCATTGCTCACCAGTATTTCACCGACGCCGAAATCCACCTGATCGGGCTCCGCGCCGCGCACAAAACCGCGCGCCACTGTTCCCACCGTCGGGCAGACGTGCGTGATCGCGCGCCCGCCCTGAAGCTGGCGGGCGACGGGGGAATTCGTGCCCGTCGAATCGATAAAGAGTCGGGCATTGAAAAGGCTATGCCTGCCCGTGCGCAGGTCTTCCACTTCCACCGAGACGCGGTCTGCCTGAACGTAGCAGCGTATGAAGCGGTGGCCTTCGATCAGAGCGGACTGCGCGGGGGCCGACTGTAGTTTCACCCGCGCCAGCTCAAGCAGCTTGTCCGCGTCGAGCGCGACATCGAGCACGCCGTTCATCCACAGGGGCGGAGTCTTTAAGCGCGACGCGGCGTCATGAAACTTGACGAAGCCCGAGCGATAACGATTGATGACCGCCGCTTCGATCTCATCTTTCGTGAAGAGCCCGGCGGCCTCGAACTCTCGCAGCTCTTCGTCCGAGATGTTCCAGTCGCGGTCAGTTCGGCCGACCGTCGCACGATCGAACACCATCACGCGGCGATTGAAACGGCTCGCCATGACAGCCGCGTGCAGCAGCCCGACGCTGCCGCCCGCGTAGATGACCTCGAACTCGCCTTCCACCGGGAGGCGCGCAGGCGGGGCCCCGCGCACGATCACTTCCTGCGCGCCGTTATCTTTCTCCATCGCCTCCTGCCAGGCGGTGTCTCTCTCCCAGATGCGATAGAGCCACGCCTCGCGATTGGCGAGCGCGCCGAAATTGGCCACCGTCAACGGGTAACGTTTACGAAATTCACTCAGGTCAGGCGCGTTGAAGGCTCTGGAAGTTTTCCCTGCGGCAGTCATAACACAAAAGACGATTCGGGCATGTACGCGAGTGGCCGGAAGACCGAACGGGCGCACGCTTTAGGATTCAAACATAAATCTAATGAGCTTTGATTCGAGTGTAACCGAAGCGATGACCATGAGCAAGGATGAAGGATGAAGGATGAAGGATGAAAGAAATGCTTTTGATTCTTGAATGCTTCCGTGTCTTGAAAGCTTTTACTTCATCCTTCATCCTTCCGCCTTCATCCTTGCTTTTCACGCTCGGCTGCGCGCGATGAAGCTGATGATGGCGACGAAGAGCGCGGAGCCGATGATTGACCAGATGATCGGAAAGCGTGTGCCGCCGACGGGGAGCACGAACAACTCCGGCAGGCCGAGGTTACGCGCGAGCCACATGCCGATCAGCGCGCCGATGAAACCGAGCGCGATGGAGACCAGGCAGCCGCCGCGCGTATAGCCGCTGATGGCCTGGCCGAGCGATCCGCAGAGCCCCGCGACGAGTAATAATATGAGCACGTCTATGAGCGTCATCCCCGTAATCCTTTCCGTCAGTGGCCGCACATTGGTTGATCTTGCCCGCCTGCGCTCTTATCGCCTGCGCCGGGCGTGCCGCAATTCCAGCGCGCAGGTGCGCCGAAATCAGTCTTATCCGTATACTCGAACTCTCCCTGATTGCTGTTCGTGTCCTTCAGGTCGATGACATCTTTTCCGGCCTTGATGCGATAAACGGTCGTCTTGGCCTTAATGGCGTCGCGTATGCGCCAGGTCGTATTGTTGCGCACGACGACCGGCTGTGTTTTGTCCAGGCCCATAACGTAGTTGGCGGAGAATTGGCCCAGGCCCGCGACCTCAAGGTGATTGCTCGTCTCGCCGTATTCCTGCTTGACGGCGGCATAGAGAATACGCGGGGCAATCTCCTTGGCCTTCGCTTCGGCTTCGTCGGCAGAGACGCGTTCGATAGTGCGGGCCAGTATCAATCGCAGGGCTTCGCGTTGTCGCTCGTCGGCGCGCTCGTCGATGAACATCGTGCGCCCGTTCTTCAAATCGGCTGAGCCGAAATGAAGACCGTCGAGCGTGACATCGCCGTAATTGCCCTTCTGAATGTGGTAGGCATAGAAGGGGTAGCAATAAGAATGAGGCGAAGGCTGCTCGCCAAAATTACAAGTACAGGGCACGGAGCAGGTGCAGGTTTCCGTCAGCGCGCCGCGAATGGCCCATGAGCCGGGAGCATTACCGGCCGCTTCGATGGGCGCAGTAGTAGTAGCAGCAGCAGCGGCGCGCTCGTCCGTGCCCGGACGCCGAAGCGTCAGGTGAAACGCGGCGAAGACGGCTCCGCCGAGCGCGCAGGCGACGAGCAACAGGAGCGCCAGGCGCGCCGTGCTGCGCCAACGCCCTTTGCGCTCGATGCCCGTAGCCTCCGCATAAAACTCTTTCGTGCTCACAGCTTCTCCCTCAAACTTCTTACCTTTACGATCAATCCATCCGTGCCGGTTTCAGTCAAATTTAACACACGGGGCTCGGAGTTACAGAGGGCACGAGAGGAGTCGGAAATATAGTTCTTCAAAATCTTCTGTGAAGTCAGTATAATCATTTTGGTGGCACGCCGCCGAAGCCTTCTACGGCGTGCCGGGCTTATCAACACAGGGTCTCGGACAATCCGTCTCACCTGAACTTTCCAACTTCCCGAAAATATTTTCCTGCAAGGAGTTTAAAACGAGATGCGCAAACTTTTGATCGCCGCCCTCATCATCGGTGCCACCTTCAGCCTGGGTCTGGCCCAGGAAACGAGCGAGCCCCAGCCGCCAACGGACACGGAACAGATGCTCAAGATGGGCCATGCGCCCAGTGCTCCCGGCGGCATTGGCCGGGCGGTCGTCGTCGTCACGGATGCCGATGGCAATCCCGTCAAAGGAGCCTACGTCAAGATCGTCTCGATGTGGGGAGACGGCAACCTGTGCGAATCGTGGGCCTGGACAAACGAGAAGGGCGTGGTCGTGCTTCCGCCGCTTCACATGGGCGAGTTGAAGATGAACACCACCGCCAAGGGATACAAAAAGTCTGTGCAGGAGGTCGAGCTGAGCTCGCTGAGCGAGCCCATACGTATCACCCTCACGTCAAAGAAGTAGCGATCGTCTCTCTCGACCGAGAAAGATGACAAAGGGAGCTTGACCCGAATTCGGGTCAAGCTCCCTTTCGCTTTACTGACCGGCCGTTCTTCGCTCCGCGCCCTGCCACGCTTCGACCGTCGCCGCTTTCTCTTCCGGCTCGGCCATCTCCGCCAGCGGTATCAGTTGCCCCAGCGCGTCGCGCAGCTTCTTCGCCTGCTCCAAGGTCAACAAAAGAGTTGGGGTGCGCTCGCCCTGTCCCTCGATGCCGAGGGCCAATAAATGATCTGCGAAAACGGAGATGCGCAATCGCCCGTCGCCCGTGCGGCGGCCAGTCCTGATCTTCACCTCATGATTCGAGGACGACGACATAGTAAAAACAGTGACGAGTGACAAGTTAAGAATCCGATTTTAGCTTGTCATCTGTCACTTGTCACTCGTCCCTGCTTTATTGTCATTCATCACTGCTTTGTTGATCCACTCGCGGGCGACCGTCTGGCGGTCGCGTCTCTTTCCGTCCACTTCGTAATTGAGGCGGCGCATCTCTTCGGTGGAGATGGCCCCGCTCAGTTGCTTCAGGACTTCTGCGAGGGCGGGCAAGTGCGCGAGCGAGTCCTGTCGCGCGAGAATGACGGCTTCGTAGGGCGGGAAGTAGCGGCGGTCGTCCTCAAGCTGCACCAGATCGAGCGCGCTGATGAGGCCGTCGGTGGAATTTCCCGCGATGAGATCGACCTGATTGGAAGCGAGCGCGCGATAAGTGAGCGACAAATCCATCTCGCGCGGCGGTGCGGAGAATTTCAGATTATAGGCGCGCGCGAAACCCGCGTAGCCATCCGGGCGTGACATGAAGTCCTGGCCGAAGCCCGCGCGCCATGTCGGCGCGTGAGCGACAGCATCCGAGATGGTTTTCAGATTCAGCCGCCGCGCGTCCGCGCCGCGCACCAGAATGGCGAAGTCGTTGCTGTATCCGAGCGGCGGGCCCACTTCGACCTTGAACTTTTCGGCATACTCGCGCTTCACTTCCTCGTAAACGGCGCGCGGGTCTGTGGCGGGCGCGTGCTTCAGTATTGCCACGTACGATGTGCCGGTGTATTCCGGGTAGCAATCTATCTGGCCCGCGACGAGCGCCTGGTGCGCCAGATTTCCGCCAAGCTCAAAACGACGCTCGACCGCAACACCGCGCGCTTCGAGCATCTGCGCGACGATCTCGCCGAGCAGCACGGACTCCGTAAAATCCTTCGAGCCGACGACCACACGCGCCTGATTCAAAGGCTCCGAGGCCGTGCGACGCGAGCTGCGCCAAGCGCCGTAAACACCCAGGGCCAGGACGAGCGCGAGCGTCGCCCACACGACGCGACGGACAACAGAATGGCTTTCGCTTGAGCGACGCGCGCTCACGTCAAAACGCTTTTCCAGAGTGCCGAGCGCAAAGTCTGCGATGAGCGCCATCAGGGCCGAAGGCAGCGCGCCCGCCAGCAGCAATCTATTATCGAACTGCCGCAACCCCCTGAAAATGTATTCGCCGAGACCGCCCGCCCCGACCGCCGCCGCGATGACGGCCACACCGATGGTAATGACTACGGCCACACGTATGCCCGTCAGGATGACGCCCATCGCGAGCGGCAATTCGACCTGCCACAATACCTGCCGGTCAGTCATGCCCATCGCGACAGCCGCCTCGCGCACGTTCGGGTCAACGCCTAAGATTCCCGTCACGGTGTTGCGAATAACGGGTAAGAGCGCGTAGAGCACGAGCGCGATGATGGCCGTGCTGCGTCCTATGCCGCCGATGAAGGGAATCGGAATCAGTAGACCGAAGAGCGCCAGGCTTGGAACGGTCTGCATGATATTGGCGAGCCCGAGCACGGGCCCGCGCAGTCTCCTGTAACGTGTGAGGAGAATGCCCGTCGGCACACCGATGGCGACGGCGATCGAAGTCGAGATGAGCACGAGCCACAAGTGCTGCTCGATGTGCGAGAGGATGTCGGCCCAGTTGCCGCGAAAGAAATCCCAGGCGCTCATTGCTGCCTCCGCCGCGCTACATCGCTCAACGGGCCCTCGTCTATGCGCAGCGTTTCCAAGTAGGCGCGCGCGTGTTCCTCTTCGGAGGCGAGAAACTTTTCGGGCGTTTCCAGCAGAACCATACGACCGGCGTGCATGAGACCTATGCGCGAGGCGACGAGCAGCGCTTCCCTGACATCGTGCGTGACGAAGATGACGGTCTTGCCCAGCCGCTTGCTCAAATCCGCGAACTCTCTCTGAAGCGATGCGCGCGTCAGCGGGTCGAGCGCGCCGAAGGGCTCGTCCAGGAGCAGCAGCGGCGGCTCGGCGGCCAAAGCGCGTGCAACGCCGACTCGCTGTCTCTGCCCGCCGGACAACTCGCGCGGGTAGCGATGAGCAAAAGCTTTGGGCTCAAGACCGACGAGCGCCAGCAGTTCTCTCACGCGCTCTCTGACGCGCGCCTGTTCCCAGTTTTCCAGGTTGGGCACGAGCGCGACGTTACGCTCGACCGTGAAATGCGGAAAGAGCCCTCCCTCCTGAATCACGTAGCCCGTCCGCCGCCGCAGGCTGATCGCGTCCCACTCCACGGTCGCGCGCCCTTCGACCAGAACCGCGCCCTCGGTCGGCAGCAGCAGCCGATTGACGAGCTTGAGCGTCGTCGTCTTGCCGCACCCGGACTCGCCCAGCAACACAAGAGTCTCGCCGCGCTCTACCGTCAGGTTAAGCCGCGCGATGATCGGCGCGGAAACGCCCGGCACGCTGTAGCTGACATCGCGAAACTCCACGAGCGCGCGAGCAGAATCTTGATCGGGAATATCTTCAACCATATGGGCCAAATACGACGGGCGCTTCTTTCCGGTGGCTTTGACGTTTCAGGCGATGCGCAGGTATTCGATGACGCGACTGATGGAGCCGTGCCACGAGCCGTGCCAGTTGCGCAGCAGAATATCCGCCGGGCAAACCTCGTCTTCAATAACTTGCTCGCGCAGCACGTCCAGGTAGCGAACCTCGTCGGGTGCGATGCGACTGAGCCCACTGAGGGCCAGCCGCGTGGCTTCCCGCGCGAGCGCGAGCACGTTGACGCCCGCGTGACGGGCTTGAAGTCCGTCGCGCGCAACGGCGTCGCGCAGCCCGATCGCCCCGGCAAGATCGAGCCTCGGCGCGAGCTTCAACGCTTCGTCCAAAGCCTCCGCGTCATACATCAGTCCCTTCCAGAAGGCTTGCAGCGCGAGCGTGTAAGAGAGGCTGCCGCAGTCCGCGCCGCGCAACTCTATGTGCTGCTTGAGGCGCGCGTCCGTAAAGAGAGTCGTTAGGTGATCGGCCCAGTCGCCGAAGAGAGGCCCAATCCCATCGCAGCCGTGTTCGAGAAAGTCTCCGAACTTCATCCCGGTGGGCCCATCCAGATAGCGGCCATCGCGCTGCGCGAAGATCATCGGAACTTCCAGCGCATAAGCGACGAACGCGGCGGGCGAGAACTCTTCCGCGAGCGCGGGCGGAGAGATGCCCGTCCGGTCATCATCGGTGGAGAGCCAGGCGGCGGCGCGCGTCGATTTGTAGCCGGAAGGCGCGCCGTTCTCAAAGGGCGAGTTGGCGAAGATGGCCGTGACAACGGGAGCGAGACGATTGCCGAGTAGGAATTTTTTGGCGAGGTCAGCATCCGCGCCGTAGTCCAGATTGGTCTGCACGGCGCACGTGCGCGTCATCATGTCCCAGCCGCGTCCGCCACGCCCGGCCAGGTAAGGGCGCATCACATCGTAGCGCAGCTTGGGAAACCATTGCTGCTCGTCGATCGTGCGCAGCGGGTCGAAGCCGACGGCGAGAAAGGCCAGGCTGTCGCCTTCGGCTATCTCGTGCAGCCGCGCAAGGTAACGCACAAGATCGCGCTCTACGTCCGAGAGGCCGCGACGCGGCGCGCCGGAGAACTCGACCTGCCCGCCCGGCTCGACCGTCAGGCGATTCATCTGTCCCGCGTTGACCTCGATGAGCGTGCGTCCCTCGTAGACAAGATCGTTCGATGAGGGAGCGAAGCCCGCCAGCACTCTCTGCACCTGTGTGGGGCCGAGGCGTTTGAAATCGCGCCGCGTGTCATAGCCGAACAGCTCGAACTCGACGCCGCACATCCATTCCGAAGCGGGCTTCGCGCCGCGCCGCAGATTCTCTTCAAACAGCGCCGCCGCAGATTTCGAGACCGCATCGGTCAGCAGCGGAAAGACCGGCCGCCCCGCCTGCTGCTCAATGGTATCAGGATGTCCAATAAGTTGGTCGCCGTCCATAAATCAATTTTGGATTTTGGATTTTAGATTTTGGATTAACGATTCGTCCGTCTTGAATCTTGGAATGGAGCTACCAAGTTCCGCAGGCTCACGAATCCAAAATCTAAAATCCAAAATGGAATCTTTTCTACCCTTTTCAGTCTAAACGACCATGAAGAGATTGCTGCTGAAGCGCTCCTGCGCGTCGAGCCAAGTACGTGTGCGCTCGAAGCCTGTTTCGGCGGCGAGCCGTGAGAGCCCTTCGAGGTCGTACTTGTAAGAGTTTTCCGTATGGATACGCTCGCCCTCTTCAAAGGCCACGTCCATCTCAAGCTTGCGTATCGAGACGGTCTGCGCGCGCGTGCTCTCCAGATAAACTTCGATGCGACCGATCTCTTCGTTGTAGACGGCGCGGTGTTTGAAGTCGCGCAAGCTGAAATCAGCCGCCAGCTCGCGATTGATGCGCGCCAGCAGGTTGAGATTAAAGGCAGCGGTGACGCCCAGAGAATCATCGTAGGCCGCCTCCAGAACTGCCGCGTCTTTGCGCAAGTCCGCGCCGAGCAGGAGCGCGTCACCAGTGAAGAGCACGCTGCGCAGCGCACGCAGGAAGCGGCGCGCGTCCTCCATGTCGAAGTTGCCGATGTTCGAGCCGAGGAAGAGCGCCAGCGTGTGACCCTCTCGCTTGACACGGCCCAGCGCCGCGAGCCCGTCGTAATAATCGCTGGCGTAAGCCTCTATGCGTAGCTCTGGATAGGACTGCAAGAGGACGCGCGAGCTGTTCTCAAGCGCCACGGGAGAGATGTCGACGGGGATGAAGACCAGCTCGCGCTGGCGCTTTAAGAGAGCCTCGATGATGCGCCGGGTCTTGGAGGCGCTGCCGCTGCCCATCTCTAAAAGCGAGAGCTTCTGCCCGTCAATGGCAGAGACAATCTCGTCGGCATAGCGCGCGAAGATTTCATTCTCCGCCCGCGTCAGGTAATACTCCGGTAACAGGCAGATGGCATCAAAAAGCTGCGAGCCCAACTCATCGTAAAAATATTTGGGAAAGAGACGGCGGGGCCGTGTGCTGAGGCCGTCGCGGACATCTGCGGCGAAGGTCGCCCAGAGGTCTTGGGCGCGAACCAGATTGTGTATGATCAAACGATCGTTCGTGCTTTGATCAGGAGCCCGCTCGGACATTCTTCTCTCCTTGCCTTCTGCGGCGGCAAGCGTATTTTGCAAAGCCCCTGCTTGTTACCTGCATTTGCTATGATAACTTATCGCCGTGATAATCAATACGCGGCGCGTGGGCCTGTCCGGTAAAAATGGCGACGGGCGCGCTTCAAGTTTAAGGAGGCTGCGAATTGACCGAGCGGCGAGCGGAAGAGCTCAGGGAGTTGATGACGGAGGCGCGCGCGCGCACCGTCCAGCTTTTCGAGCTGGCGCGCGAAGAGGATTTGCGCGAAAGCCCAGGCTTCGGGTTTCGGCCCGTCATCTGGCATCTGGCCCACATAGGCGTCTTTGAAGCCTATTGGCTGCTACAAAAGCTCTGGGGTCAAAGCGCGCCCGACGAGCGTTACGAGAGCATCTTCGATCCGATCAAGACGCCGCGCGAGGAATCGAAGAATCTACCCTCGCGCAGCGAGATGCAATCCTACCTGACGCGCGTTCGCGAAGAGGTCTTTCGTCTTCTCGACCGCACCACCTTTGACGAAGCAGACCCGCTCCGGCGCGACGCCTACGTCTTCGAGCTAGTCCTTGAGCATGAATACCAGCATCAGGAAACGCTCGCCTACCTGCTGCACATGCTCGCGCCCACGAAGAAGCGACGCCCCGACGCGCCCGAGGCCGTGGGCCGCGCGGAAGCCAGTGCACGGGCGACGGCGATCGAGCCCGCGATGGTGCTGGTTCCCGAAGGCGCTTTCGAGATGGGCTCGGTCTGGAACTCTTTCGCTTACGACAACGAGCTTCCATCCCATCGCATAGAAGTTCCGGCATTCAGGCTCGACCGCTTGCTGACGACCAACGCGGAATATGCTCGCTTCGTAGACGAGGGCGGCTACAGCAGGCGCGAATGGTGGAGCGATGAGGGCTGGCAGTGGCGCGAGCGAGAGAATTGGGCCATGCCGCTCTACTGGTCAAAGAACGGCGAGGGCTTCAACGCGCGAACAATGTTCGATGAAGGGCTGCTTGGGCC
Organism: Pyrinomonadaceae bacterium; assembly: GCA_036522655.1. Lineage (GTDB taxonomy): Bacteria > Acidobacteriota > Blastocatellia > Pyrinomonadales > Pyrinomonadaceae > DASQYE01. The sequence continues at coordinate 25,734 of DATDFK010000045.1, forward strand.
CACGCATCCGGTCACGGGCGTTAGCTGGCACGAGGCGGAAGCCTACGCGCGTTTCATCGGAAAGCGACTGCCGACGGAGGCCGAATGGGAGAAGGCCGCATCCTGGGACGCAGGCGCGCCCTCACCCAAACGTCGCTTTAGCTGGGGAGAGAGCAAGCCTTCGCCCGCGCTCTGCAACTTCGACAATCACTACTGGGGCACAACCCCCGTCGGAAGTTTCCCGGCGGGCGCAAGTCCCTGCGGATGTCTGGACATGACGGGCAACGTCTGGGAATGGACGGCCTCCCCTTTCGAGGGTTATCCGGGCTTCAAGCCGTTTCCTTACCCGGAATATTCCGAAGTCTGGTTTGACGGAGATCATCGCGTCCTCAAAGGCGGCTCATGGGCCACACGCCCCTCAGTGCTGCGCACCTCATTCCGCAACTTCTTTCGCCGCCACTTTCGCATAGCCTTCGCCGGGATTCGCTGCGCGCAGGATGCTTGAAGAGAGCGCGCGGGGCGCGTTCCCCTCTATGGTTTGGCTTTCGAGAGGGCTATCCGTTACACTTTTTTCCCAAGGGTTCAGATTGACTACGGGAAACGAGGGCTGATGGGCGAACTCGGCGAGCCACGATGGGCCGTGATCAGCGAGCGCGGCTGCGAAGCGTCAGGTCTCAGGCACGAAGAGGCCGTCGAGTTGATGCACCGTCTCGTCAGCCGGAAAGTTTACGGAACCTGCGTCGTCACTAACGAATCGGCCCGGCATCTCCCGCCCGTCACCAACGCAGAGCCGGCAACATCCAGCCCGGCCAAGACACACACCGAAGCATAAATCGAACCGTTGGGCCCGCGAGCACTCAGACGCTCTCAGAAGTAGAGCGCAGGCGAAAGTCTGCCACCAGCGGAAGATGGTCGGAAGCCATCAGCGCCGTGCGGCTCCTGTGAAGCGTGAGGCGTTCAAGCTCAAGCGTCGGGTCGTAATAGATGTGATCCAGATGCAGGAAGGGAAGTATTCCGGGATAAGTTCTGGCGCGGCGCAGGTGATGGCGTATGTCCGCGCTCTCCATGTGCGTGCCGAGAAGCTGCGAGGCGAGGCCGTGCGTCCACTCGTTAAAGTCTCCGAGCACGATGCGCGCGCCCTCAAGCGAAGGGTTGCCGATGATGCGCTCACCGACAAGCTCGCGCGCTTGATGACGGCGCTCGAAAAAGGCCGTGCCGAGGTGAACGTTGAAGATGTGAACGATGCCGGATGGGCCCAAGGTTGCGTCGGCGCGCAGGCAGCCGCGCGGCTCTCGCCCGCGCCATGAGATGTCATAGTTCTCGACACGCTTGAGAGGCAGGCGACTGAGAATCACGTTCCCGTAAGCTCCGCCGTCCAGGCGACGATTCTCGCCGATGCGGTACGAGAACCCCAGCTCTTCGGCGATGAAGCGCGCCTGATCTCGCTCCGCCTGCGAGTCTTCGATGCTCAAAACCTCCTGAAGCGCGATCAAGTCCGCTTCCGTTTCCCTGAGCACCGCCGCGATGCGCGCCGGTCGCACACGACGGTCAAGCCCACGACACTTGTGGACGTTATACGTGACGACGCGAAACGAACGAGCTTCCATCAAAGCAAAATTAACAGCGATTGTCAGAATAAAAGCAGGTCAGTACCGCCTGCGGTAGCGGGCGGGTACTCCACGCAGCAGACCCGCCCGCTACCGCAGGCGGTACTGACCTGCTCATTCATTGTTGTCTTTCGAGCAGCCAGCCGAACCACTCGTGCACGCGCTCGAAGATCGAGCGCCGACGCCATTCTTCGTATGAAACGGCGCGGCTCTCCTGCAAGTCGCGGGCGAAGTCTTCCGCGAGACGCGCAGCCAACGCAGTGTCTTCGGCGGCCAAGTTGACTTCGTCGTTGAGGCCGAACGAGCGATTGTCGAAATTGGTCGAGCCGACCACGCACCACAACCCGTCGATGATCATCGTCTTGGCGTGAATCATCGCCGCCTCATACTCGTAGATGTGCGCCCCGGCTTTGAGCAGGTCTCCGAATAGACGACGGCTCGAACGTCTCGTCAGCAGATGATCGCTGTGAGCGCCGGGCACGATGATCTTAACCTCGACACCGCGCTCGCGTATGGCGCGAACCAGCTCATGACGCGCGCTGCGGTCGGGCAAAAAGTAGGGCGTCGTGATAAGGATGCTCTTACGCGCCGAGGCGAGCAGCGTTTGATAAAGGATACGCGCCCTCGTGGACATGCCGGTCGTGGGCGAGCTGTCGATGATGAGGGCCGGGGTCTCGCCCTTTCCTTCTTCCTGCGCGGGGAAAAACTTGATGTCGGTGAGAATCTCGCCGGAGGATTCGAGCCAGTTCTCGACGAACGCGGCCTGAAGGCTCGTGACCGCAGGGCCTTCGAGGCGAAACATCGTATCGCGCCAGCGCGGGTTCTTCTCGTCCCCTTTGAGCCAGTGATCGGCGAAGCCCGCGCCGCCCAGGAAACCCACCTGACCGTCAACGACGATGATCTCGCGGTGCGTGCGATTGTTGATGCGGGCCAGTGTGCTCCACCTGAAACCGTGATACCAGCCGATGCGCCCGCCCGCCGCGCGCAACTCCTTGAAGTAGCTGTCCCACGAAGCGAAAGAGCCTATCGCGTCGAGCGTGAGGCGGACTTCAACGCCCGCGCGCGCCCTCTCCGTCAGGGCCTCGATGAATCTGCGCGTGACTTCGCCTTTCTGAAAAATGTACGCCTCAAGATTAACGCTTGAGCGCGCCGCGCGAATCGCTTCCAACTCGGCCTCGTAGTAGACCTCGCCGTTCGTCAGGACTTCGATGCGATTGCCGTGATTGACCTTTGCGTCCGTGATCGCTTCGAGGATGCACAAAAACTCGTCGGACTCTATGGGCTCGGAAGGCGGCGTGGAGATTTTGTAATCAAGCCCCGGCTCGAACAGAGCGATGAACAGCATGAAGCTCTGCACCACGATGGCGATGATGGCGATGACGAGAAAGGCTGTCGAATTCATCAATTCTTTCTTTCATCCGGGCGCGTGTATTTGGCCCTGATGCTTACGCAGCGTTCGAGATCGTCAAGCACTTCGAGGACTTTGAGTCGCAGGTCTCGATCGAGGGACTTTTCGGTTGCGAGAAAACTTCGCACGGTGGAGAGCGAGCCTTCGCTGCACTGCCCGCCGACGAAGGCCGAGAGCCAGCCGTTGACGAAGAATATCTTGCGCGTGCGTTTTAATTTCGGCAGCTCTTTGAGCGCCGGTTCGAGAAAGGGAAGCGTCAATTCCGATTGGTGTATCGTATTGAAGGCGGGGATGCTCGCTTCAATCCAGCTTTCGGCCAGCTTCGCATCCGTCAGGTAGGCGTCGAAATATTTCTTCTTCGTCGCCTCGTCAGCGCGCGCCGCGCCCGCCGCGTAAGCATAGCGCCGTGCGTCGTCGGTTTGATCTTCACGGCTCAGCTTTTCCAGGAGCGCCGCCGCCTCTTCGTCTCCGCGCGCCATCAGCGCCGTGACAATATCGAAGCGGTCACGCGAGCGCAGCGTCATGCCGGGAATCCTGGCTTCGCCGCTCAGGATTTTTTTGAGACGCGAGCGTGCGCCTTCCGTCATGGCGATTGATTGGAAGGCGCGAAAGTACGTGATGCGAAGCCCCGCCGTCTCGGCGTTCATCATGCGATCCATCAATTCCTGCTCAAGCGAGGCTGCCAGCTCGCGGCGCTGTGCGTCCGACAGATAATAGTTGAAGGCGATGCGCACGCGACCCAGGATGCTCTGGACTGTCACTTCGTCGCGCTCTTCGGCGACGCGCTTGACGGCAAGGTCGATGTAAGCGGACGGCGCAAGCTCCGCTTCGCGCACACTGTCCCAGAGCGAGCCCCAGAGCAGCGCGCGCAGAAAATCATCACGCACCGTTCCGAGATTGTTGAGAACAGTCGCCGTGCTTTTCGCATCGAGCAGGAATAGCCCGTAGCCGTAGTCCTCGTAATTGGCGAAGACGTAATCGGGTTTGCGTGCGCCAGAGGCTTCCGCGACCTCAGTTTCGCCAGCGCCCTTCATCATCACCGTCAAGATTTTGGGTGGGCCATCAGTGTATGCGAGCAACACTCGGACGCGCATGGGCCACGAGCCGCCTTCGTCTAACACGTCCTTCTGTACGAGCGTGAGACTACTGACGCGCCCGGCCTGATCTTCGTTGAGGCGCACGCGCACGACAGGCATGCCGCGCCGCGTGACCCACGCCTGGGCCCACGCGTCGAGCTTCATACCGGAAGTCCGCTCGAAGTCTCTGACCAGATCGGCCCACTCGGCATTGCTGTAGGCGTGCTCTTTGAGAAACATCCCGATAGCGGCGCGGAATTTTTCGGGGCCGAGGAAGAACTCCGCCTGCCGGAGCATCGAAGGCGCTTTGCGATAGACGATATTGCCGTAGGCGGATTTCGCCGCCGAGAGATTCGGGATTTCCTGAAAGATGGGGGTCGTTCCCTTGGTCGCGTCCGTCAAATAGGCGAGCGGCTTCGTGCGCTGGTAAAAGAATTTCCACGCATCATACTGCGGCATGACCGCTTCGATCGCCTTGTGGGCCATGAACTCCGCGAAGCCCTCCTTGAGCCACAGGTCATCGAACCAGCGCATCGTGACCAGATCGCCGAACCACTGGTGAGCGGCCTCGTGAAACATCACGTCGGCGCGCGCCAGGTAGTCGCTCGCCGTCGGGTCTGAAGGGAAGAGAATGCTTTCTTCGCGGAGGAAGGTCGCGCCCGCGTGCTCCATGCCGCGATAAGCGAACTCTGGAAGGATAACCAAGTCGTACTTGGGAAAAGGGAATTTGTAGTCGAAGTATTTGGACAGGAACCGCAACCCTTCACGATTGAGACGAAAGACTTCGGGCAACTCTCGCTCGGCGCGCTCGGCTTTCGATTTACGCACAAAGACGCGCATCGGAGGATCAAAGTTCTGCCTCGCGCTCTGTACCAGCCGCATGAGTTCGTCAGCCGATTTCACAGGCGGATACGCCGTCTGCTTAACGGGCGGTGTAAACGACGCTTCATCAAATTCCTTGAAGGGCCCGGCGGCGAAGGCAAAGAGGTATGTGCTGACGGGCTCCGTCTCGCGGAAATGCCGGATGCTGTTCGTTCCGCTGCGCGTGACCGTCTCCGCCTCCGTATTCGAGATCACAGTCCAGGCGGTCAGCGTAGAGATGCTTAATTGAAAGCGCGCCTTCAAATCCGGCTGATCGAAACAAGGGAACGCGGTGCTCGCGTCCGAGGGCACGAAGAGCGTGTAGATGTATTCGGAATTGTCTTCACGATCGAGATAACGCGTGACGGCGCTGCCGGAGGTGGCGATCGGCGACTCGAAACCGAGGCTCAGGACGTTTTCGCCTTTGACGAGGTAGGTGCTGGGAATAACGAGATGATCTTTAACCTGTTGCGCATAGGTGACGGCGCGCCCGTTGGCCTTGATGTCCCACACGCGGGATTGCGGCTGGCCCTCTTTGGCCGCCGCGACTCGCCAGTCGAGCACCACATCGGCAGACGCATCGTCGAGCGTGAGGCGAATCTCCTCTGCACCCTTCAAGAGCGTGTCGCCGGGAAAGACCGCGACCCGCAGCGCATAACGCACATTGCTATAGTGTTTGGCGCGCCAGCGTGCCAGCTCGCGCCCGACGCCCGGCTCAAGCTCCGGCCTGACGCCCCTTTGCGCGCCCTCCAGCACGCCGCTCATCAACACGCCCAGCATAATGGCGAAGATTATACGCAAGGTCATCAATTCCTCTCCCATGATCTACGCGTGGCCAGCCGGTCTTTGACCGCCCCTCACATCGTCAAAACGATCTTGCCGAAACTGCTATTGGATTCCATGTGCTCGTGCGCCGCCCGCACCTCGTCGATGCTATAAATTTTCTCGACCACCGGGCGCAGGCTCCCGCGCTCAAGCATCGGGACGACGTGCGCGGCGAAGCGGCGGACAGCGTCAGCCTTCTCTTCCACAGAGCGAGCGCGCAGGACTGTGCCCGTGATACGCAGGCGCTTGTGCATCACCGCTCCGAAATTGAGTTGCGCGGTCGCGCCCGCCGTCGTGCCGACGAGCATCAAGCGTCCCTTCTGCGCGAGCGCCTCGATGTTGGCCGCAAGGTACGCGCCGCCGACCAAATCCAGTATGACGTTGACGCCCGCTCCTTTCGTCCACTCGCGCACAGCATCACTAAAGAGCGCCGGATTATCGCCGACGGCGACGCCTGCTTCCAAGCCGTACTCGCGCGCTCTTTCAAGTTTTTCGGGCGTGCGCGAAGTGCCGTAGGCGTTGGCCCCGGCGGCGCGCACAAGCTGTATGGCGGCAGTGCCGACGCCGGAGCCTGCGGCATGAATGAGCACGCGCTCGCCCATCTCCAACCCGGCTTGCGTGAACAGCGCGTCATGCGCCGTGATGAAAACCTCTGGCACGGCCGCCGCCTCCGCCCAGCCGAGGTTCGAGGGAATCTCCGCGAGCGAGCTTTGCGGGACGACAATATATTCGGCCTGCGCGCCTCCGGCAGTAATGCCGAAGACGCGTTGGCCCACGCGCCAGGCCGTCACTTCGCTGCCCGTCTGCTCGACCTCTCCGGCGAACTCAAGGCCGGGGATGTCCTGCACCGCTCCGGGCGGAGCCGGGTAAAGACCCATGCGTTGCAGCACGTCCGCGCGATTGAGTCCTGCGGCGCGGACGCGCACTCGCACACGGTCTGCACGGGCTTCCGCCGGTCGCTCGACCTCGCGCACCTCCAGAGCTTCAACCCCGCCGTGCGACACGATCTTGACGGCGCGCATCATTGCTTCTCGCATACTCTTCTCCCATTCACCGGACGCTGATTCGCCACCAGCTTATCATCAAAGGGCGGCATCGTCCGAAGCCCGGGCGAAATATGATAGAGTGGCGCGGTCTTGAACATGATTCCGAAAGGCCATAGGCCGAGCTCTCCCACAGTCTCTCTTCAACACCAATGCGCGCATGAGAGGCCAGACGCGAACTCTGATTATCATCAACCACGCCGCCGCGCGTGCTCGCCGCGCGTGGCCTACGGTTCAAGCACTGCTCGCGGGAAGCGGTATACGCTTCGACGCGCACGAGACGACGCATGCGGGCGACGCGACTACGCGTACGCGCGCCGCGCTCCGTAGTGGATACACTACGATCGGCGTCGTCGGCGGCGACGGAACCTTGAGCGAAACGGCAGCAGGGTTTTTTGATGATCTTGAAGAAAGAGAAGACAAGAGCGCACTTCCGTCGCCGGTCAACAGGGATGCAAGGCTGGCGCTTCTCCCTGCGGGAACGGGCGATGACTTCGCGCGCGGACTTATCGGCAGGCGCGAGATGGCCGAAAGCTGGGCCCTGCGACTCATCGAGCATTGTCGCGGTGACGGCGCGAGCCCACCGCGCTCGGTCGATGTCATCTGCGGGCACACGGGAGAGGAAGCGCGCGAGTTCATCTGCCTCAACGCTGCGACGATAGGGATCGGCGCGGAGGTGGCATCGCGTGTGGCTAATCATGCCGGACTGGCGCGGCGCATGCCGGGCGAGGCGCGTTTTCTACAGGCGGCGCTCGGCGCGCTTCTGCGCTGGCGCGAGCGACCGATCACCGTCTCGATAGACGACGATGGGCCCACGGTGATCGAATCCACCTCGAACCTGATCGCCATCAGTAACGGCACATACGCGGGCGGCGGCATGATGTTCGCGCCCGGCGCGCGCCTGGACGATGGGAAAATGGATGTCGTGCTGGCGGCGGGCGGCCTGACACGGGCCGTTATCCTGCGCGAGCTGCCGCGCATCAGAACGGGCGCGCATCTGGCCAACCCCTTAGTCCGCATCATACAGGCCAGGAGCGTACGCATCGTCACGCCCGAAGATCATCTGCCCGTCGAAGCCGACGGCAACGTACGCGGCCACACGCCCGCCACCTTCCGCATCATGCCCGGCGCTCTACGAGTTATAGTATAAGGATGAAGGATGAAGGATGAAGGATGAAAGGAATGCTTTTGGTTAATGCTTCCCTGTCTTGAAAGCTTTTACTTCATCCTTCATCCTTCATCCTTCATCCTTACTTTTCGCGTTCGGCCTTGGCGTCTTCGCGTGCTTTGATGGTTTGTGCGGCGGCCATGTCTTCAAGCTCAAGGTGCGGGGTCTGTTCGCCGCTCGTGAGTCCTTCGATGCCGATTCCGGCGCTGAGACGGAAACCGTTGCATTCGAGCGCCATGTCTCTGAGGTCTTCGGAATCCCTGATCGTCTTATTCTCCCAATCATAGAAGGGTCGCCAGGGGCCGTCGATGTTGAGGCGCTCGGCGAGGTTAGCGACAAACTCGTCCTTGCTCTGCCACTTGTTCGTCGCCGGATAACTGACCCTGATATACGCCAGGCGACCATCGAGCAACTCGACGGTGATATTGCTTGCGCCTTCAAGGGCTGAGCCCGGGGGTGCTTGGATGCCTCGCAGGTGCAGGGTCGAGACGCCTAGCGAGTCGGGCGCTGGGATGGAGCTCCTGGGAAAGCGAGCCTGTACTTCGTCCAGCGTCATCCCCAATCGAAAGCCGCCGATGACGGGCGCTTGGGCCAGATCGAGCGTGCAGGCGCGCGGGCGCGCGCTACTTAAAACCTCAGGCCCGGACGCGCGCGGTTGCAGCAGTTGTTCCGGGTCTGGCTCAAGGCGTATGCGCTGCGTTTGATAGTCGGCGATGGCCTGATAGTAAGCCGCGCGCGATTCGGCGGAGGCCGCCTGCGCGTCTATCACTTCGGTAATCGCGGCGCGCTTCAGGCGATAGCGCGTGAAGATGAGAGTGATGTTCTGCTGCGCCGCTTCCGATGCGTTGCGCGCCTCCCGGATACGCTCAAGGGCCGCGAGCGCGGCGGCGCGCGTCGTGTAGAACTCCTGGCGTAGCTGTCGCATGGTGCTTTCGCGCTGCACGTCCAACTGTTCGGCGCGCAGTCGTGCCTGCGTCTCGCGGCTCTTGCTCGCGCCGAAGTTGAAGATGGGAATCGTCAGGGTGACGATGGCAGAGCCCCCTGCGTATCTTCCGAGCGGGCGAAAGTCTCCGGCATCGAAGCCGCCGTTGATGTTGTAAGAGAGTTGCGGCAAACGTTCCGAGCGCGCCAGCCTTGCCTCCTGAATGGCGGCGCGCTTCTGCGCTTCGAGGACGCCGAACTCCGGCCGCGCCTTGATCAGCTCTTCCGTATAGCCGAGAAAATCGCTGACCGTCGGGACGCTCTCCGTCAGTCGCTTGACGCCAACGAAAATGTTGTAGTCAACGCCGGTCAAAGAGCGCAGGAGATCCATCGCCGCCGCCTCGGACGCACGCGCCTGTTCAAGCTCGTCGCGCCGCGTGCTCGCCGCCGAGACGGCGCGGAACAGATCAGCCTCCTCACCCTCGCCGCGCGCCTTCAATCCTTCCGTGACCTTCACGAAGCCTTCGGCGAGCGCCAGCGTCTCGTCTGCGAGGCGACGTTTCTGGCGCGCGAGCGCGAGCGCGTAATAGGCATCGACGGTGGCGAGCACCAGATCGCGTCGTGCGACCTGTGCCCCGGCGGAAGCTGCGGCGAGCAGATGACGGCTGCGACGAAGCTGAGCGCGCAGGCGTCCAGACAGGTCAAGCTCACCGCTGGCGTTGACGAGCGCGATGGTCTCGTTGATGGCGCTCGAAGAGACGTAGCTGAAGGTGAGCGGGTCGCCTTCGTTTCGCACGCGCGAGGTCGTCGTGCCGAAGTAAGTGAGGGGCATCGTCAGTTGCGGAAAGAAAGCGGCGCGGGCCTGTTTGACATCTTCGCGGGCGATGCGCTCGTCGTACTGCGACTGGCGAAAGGCGGAAGCATTGGCGAGCGCCAGCGAGACGGCTTCCTCAAGCGACAAAATGCGCCTGGAGGTCGTGCGGCTGCCGAACGGATAATAATAGTAGGGCGACGGTCTGTCTTCATCACGCTCGGCCCCGCCCGCTTCCCTCTGCGCGGTCGAAGAGCCTGGAGTTGTCGCGTCCTGCTGTTGCTGCGGGCGCGGGGCTTGCGGCGGCTGCGTTTGTCCGGGCTTCGCACCGGGCTGCGGCTGGGTCGTCCCCGTAGGTTGCTGCGCACCAATCATCATCACCGGGCCCATCAAGCCGAAGAGCAAGACGAGCGCGCACGCCCTCATGACAAAATAATCTCGCAAGGGGGAACCTCCTTAAGAAAGGATGAAGGATGAAGGCGGAAGGATGAAGGAAAAGCTATCAAGACAGGGAAGCATTAACCAAAAGCATTTATTTCATCCTTCATCCTTCATCCTTGCTTTTCGATGTTTGTGATTTTCGCCAGTCGGCGATGGTGGCGTTCTTCGCCTGTGAAGCGCGCGTTGACGAAAGCGCGCACGATCTCTGAGGCCAGTTCGACGCCGACGACGCGTGCGCCCAGGCAGAGCACGTTGCAATCGTCGTGTTCGCGCGATTGATGGGCCGAGTAGGTGTCGCCGCACAGGGCCGCGCGGATGCCGCGCAGTTTGTTGGCCGCCACACTCGCGCCCACTCCGCTGCCGCAGATCAGGATACCGACATCAGCCCGCCCGCCCTGCACGGCCTGGCCCACCGACAGGGCATAATCCGGGTAATCGTCTGCGACCGAGCCGTCGTGCGTGCCGAAGTCCTCGACCTCGTGCCCGGCGGCGCGCAGTTCTTCCATCACGCGCTCGTTGAGCGGGAAGCCTCCATGATCTGCGCCGACTGCGATTCGCATTTGGAAAGGTCAAAGCTCCGACCAGAGCATTATAGTAACGCGCGCGCCCGGTTGACGACGTTCTCGACTGTGAACCCGAGCTCGCGCATCGCCACGTCGCCGGGCGCTGAGCCGCCGAAGCGGTCAAGGCACAGGCAATCGCCCTCAAGCCCGACGAACCTGTCCCAACTCTGGCGCACACCGGCCTCGACCGCAAGCCGCGCACGGAAGGAAGGCGGCAGCACTTCGTCTCGATACTCCTGCGGCTGCTCCTCAAACAACTCGATGCAGGGCATCGAGACAACACGCGTCGGCGTGCCGTCCTTCTGCAAGGCCGCACGCGCTTCGAGCACGAGCGAGACTTCGGAGCCGGATGCGATCAGGATAAGGCGGGGCGCGTCCTGCTCATTGTTTGCGCCTTCGGCTTCGGCGAGGATATAGCCGCCGCGTTGTGCGCCTTCGGCTGATGCGTAGAGCGTGCGATCGATGAGCGGCACTTTCTGGCGTGTGAGCGCGAGCGCCGTCGGATGCTTGCGGCGAAGGATGGCGATGCGCCAGGCTTCGCGCACTTCATGAGAGTCGGCGGGGCGTATGACGTAGAGATGCGGGATGGCGCGCAGGCCCGCCAGTTGCTCTATCGGTTGATGCGTGGGCCCATCCTCGCCGAGCCCTATGGAATCGTGCGTGAAGACGTAGATGACCTGGACTTCCGACAGGGCCGCGAGGCGTATCGCCGGTTTCATGTAATCGGAGAAGGTCAGAAAAGTTCCGCCGTAGGGAATCAAGCCTCCGTTGAGCGAGATGCCGGTCATGGTCGCGCCCATCGCGTGCTCGCGCACGCCGAAGTGCAGTATGCGCCCAGCGTACGTGCCCGCCTCAAAGCTGCCGCTTTCCTTGATGTCCGTGTTGTTCGATGGGCCCAGATCAGCCGAGCCGCCGATGAGCATCGGCATGTGCGGCGCAAGCGCGTTGATGACTTCACCGCTGGCGGCGCGCGTCGCCATCGCCTTCGCCTGATCGAACGTGGGCAAGTGAGCTTCCCAACCTTCGGGCAGCTCGCCGCTCATCGTCGTGCGCCACTGTTGGCCCAACTCCTTGTCCGCCTGCTCATACTTTTCGACCAGTTGATTCCACTCTCTTTCAGCCTGCTCGCCGCGCTCTATGCTCTCGCGAAAGTGGGCCAGCGCTTCTTCGGGAACGTAGAAGGTCTTGTCCTCGGGCCAGCCCAGGTGTCTCTTGGTCTCGCGCACGGCCTCTTCACCGGGCGCGTCCGAGTGAGCCTTGCGCGTGCCCGCCGTCGGCATGCCGTAACCGATCGTGGTCTTGACGGAGATGAGCGACGGTCGATTGCTTTCCGATTGCGCGTCGCGTATCGCGCGATCGATTGCCTCCAGGTCGTTTCCATCCTCGACCGTGGAAGTGTGCCAGCCGTAGGCTTCAAAACGCTTGGGCACATTCTCCGAGAAGGCAAGATTGGTGAAGCCTTCGATCGTGACTTGATTGTCGTCGTAGAGATAGATCAGGTTGCCGAGCTTCAAATGGCCCGCGAGCGATGCCGCCTCAGATGCCACGCCTTCCATCAAATCGCCGTCCGAGACGATGCTGTAAACGTGATGATTGATGACGGGAAAATCCGGCTTGTTGAAACGCGCGGCGAGATGCGCCGCGCCCATCGCCATCCCGACGCCGTTGGCGAAGCCCTGACCGAGTGGGCCCGTCGTGATCTCGACGCCGGGCGTCAATCCGTACTCGGGATGGCCCGGCGTCTTCGAGCCCCACTGGCGAAAGTTTTCCAGCTCTTCGAGCGGCAGGTCGTAGCCCGTCAGGTAGAGCAGCGAGTAGAGCAGCATCGAGCCGTGACCGGCGCTCAGGAGAAAGCGGTCGCGGTTGGCCCACTTCGGATGACGAGGGTTGTGACGCATAAAGCGCGTCCATAACACATACGCCATCGGCGCTGCGCCGAGCGGCAGACCCGGATGACCCGACTCGGCCTTCTGCACGGCGTCAATCGAGAGCGCGCGAATCGTGTTGATGCAAAGTTGGTCAAGCTCCGTCGCCCGTCCGCTGTCCTGCTGTGGTGTCGCACTCATGCGTCTCTTATTACCTCTCTCATTTTAGATTTTGGATTCACACTGCGTCCGTCTTGAATTTTGGACTGGAGCATGCGAGTTCTGTCGCGCGCGCCAATCCAAAATCCAGCATCCAAAATGTTCTAGGGTGTGACGGCGCGCCTGACGGAGCGGGCGACGCCTTTGCCGGTGTGTTTGCCAAACGTGCCCATGCCCTTGCCCAGTTCTTTCCCGGCGCGCACGGGGCGGCCTCGCGCCATGTTCTGACCGAAGCGTTTGCCGCCGCGACCCGCGCCACGCCCTGCGCGCGCAAACGCGCTCTTGATGCCGCGCCCTCTGCGGCGGCGAAATTCACCGCGCACGCGGCGTCGTCGCCCGTTATCCGGCACTCTCATCACGCGGCGGCCCTGGTTGTCCTGCTCCCGCACGGCGCGTTCAAGTGGACTCGCGCCGACGTTCTGGCCCAGTTGCGGCGCGACGAACAGCAAAGCTAATACGATGACGAAAAGTCTGCGCACGAAAACCACCTCCCTGATGTCTCTTTGGTAGCGCTCAGCATCGCACATCCGGCGCGGCTTCGTCCAGTTCATCGTCAGTCCGTTCGCCCTGCGTGTCCGGGGCGGCGCGTGAAATTTGATGGCAATCAAGACTTCTCTCATGCTAATCTGCATGGGTGGACGGAAAAGCACCTTTCCCGTCCGAGCCGCAAGAGCAGAGCCGCCCCCTGACCGCAAAGTCCAGCCGTTCAATTAATCCTCTCTGAAGCCCGAAAAGGATTTTCAGTTGATGCAAGCCGAAACCCTCAATTGTCCGATGTGCGGTGCTGCCGCCTCGACCGATGCTGCGCGCTGTCTCTTTTGCGATGCGCGGCTGGCGACCGCAGCCTGCCCGTCATGCTTCGGCATGATGTTTTTGGAGAGTCGTCATTGCCCGCGTTGCGGCGCGCGCGCTGCGCGCTCGGAGATAAAGGACGAGCCATCGCTGCGCTGCCCGCGTTGTCGCGTAGAGATGCCGCCGGTCTCGGTCGGCGCGACGAGGATGCGCGAGTGCGCGCGTTGCGGCGGCCTGTGGGTAGACGCTCAGACCTTCGAGCAGATTTGCGCAGACCGCGAGCAACAGGCGGCAGTGCTCACGGGCTCAGCGTCGTCCGCTCCCTCAAGGGCAAGCGGCAAGAGTGAGCCGAGCAGAGTGAGATACGTTCCCTGCCCGGATTGCGGCCAGTTGATGAACCGCGTCAACTTCGCGCATTGCTCCGGCGTCGTGGTCGATAGCTGTAAGGGACACGGCACATGGTTCGACCGCGACGAGCTGGCGGAGATCGTCGGCTTCATACGCGGCGGCGGATTGGAAGCCGCACGAGCGAGAGAGAAACAGCAAATCGCGGAAGAGCGCAGACTCCTGCGCCTTGAACAACTCGCCAGAGCCAAAGAAGAGATCAACTAACTCAAAGGCATAAACGACAGGCAAGCTCAGGTCAGTACCGCCAGAGGTCTCGGGCGGCCCTCGGGAGCGTGTCCCGGAAAGCCCCTGAAAGGGGCGACGGATTGTAGCCCCGAAGCCCCTGAAAGGGGCGACAGAGTGTAGCCCATGACGTGAGTCATGGGAACAAGTCAAGCAGAGATGAGCAAGCCCCGGAGGGGCGTAAGAAATTCGAGTTGAGAATCTTACGCCCCTCCGGGGCTCTCTCTTTATTGTCCGCTCTGTACCCATGACTTGCGTCATGGGCTACATTCCCCGCGCCCTTTCTCAGGGGCTTCGGCATGCTTTGACTTAGCAAATTTTTTGGCTATGACCCCACGCTCCGGTCGCTGACAAAAAGTCATGCCCGCATGACAAAACTTCAGCGCGAAGTGGCAATCAACTCTCTCGCGGCGAGAATGCGGGCGGCTCACGGCTCACCACCTAACCCGCTGTACTCTCAACACTTAACCTCTGACAGATGATGGCGCGCGGGCGGCGGCACGCGGCTTGTTTAGAGCCTGAGCGTAGGCCCGCGTGTTTGGCGCGGGTCGGAAACCCGGCAAGATAAAAAGGATGGTAACGGATGGCGCGTGTCATGATTTGCGATGACGACCGAGTGATGGCCGATCAACTTGTCGCGGCGCTGCGCGCTGCCCAGCACGAAGCGACAACGTGTCATCACACGATGGACGTTCTGCGCGAAGTGGATAAAGGAAGCTTTGACCTGATTGCGTTCGGTCTGGACATGCCCGGCTTCGGCGGGGCGCGTGCGATCGAAGTGGTTAACGAGATCAAGCCGTACGTCTCGCTGATAGGCTTTCATCGTCGGCCTTCCGAAGTGATGCGGACGGCGGCGCAGGCGCGTCTGGCCGCAGTGCTTCCCCGCCCCGTTTCCGTCACCACCTTCATGTACGCCGTCGAGCGCGCCCTCGAAGCGCGAGAGATGCGCGGCACAACCTCTGCTCACAGCCTCTGATGAGGCGTGAGCCCGGAAGCCTTTCCGGGCCCACTTCCCCCCTTCGTCAGGGAGATTAATAGGAGACCACTCATGTTGAAGTTAAAGAGAAAGATGCGCACGCTCGTTTTCGCGAGTCTCTGCCTGGTAGTGCTGAGCGGAGCGGCGGTCTTCGCGCAAAGACAGATGGCCATGGCCGAACGCGGTCGCCCTGAAGTCAAAGTCCTGCTCTCGGGCTCGGTCGAGCGCGGCGGCGAGATCGTGCCCGTCGAGAAAGCGCAGACGGTCAACCCCGGCGAGATTCTCCATTGGACTATCTCTTCGGAGAACGACGGACAGGCTCCGGCGCGCGAGTACAAGGCCGTGGGCCAGATTCCTCGCGGCACGACGCTCGTCGCAGGCAGCACGACCGCCGACGGGACGGCCAACGTCGTCTACAGCATCGATAACGGCAAGACCTATTCCGCCACCCCGATGATCGAAGAGAAGCAGGCGGACGGCACAGTCAAGCTCGTGCCCGCGCCCGTCTCCATGTATACGCAGGTGCGCTACGAGTGGACAGACGCCCTGGCGGGCGGCTCCAAGCTCAACGCCTCTTACAAAGTGCGCGTCAAATAAACCTGGGCCGCGCCCTTGACGAACTCACGGCCAGCGAATCTTCCCCCGACCTTCGCTCGCTTCCCAAAGCCTTCGGGTCATCACCCGTGCCCTTACCCTTTCATTTAGAGGAACAAAGATGAAGATCAGTGCTCATTCCCCTATCCAGGCAGGCGCTTTGCCGCTCATGCGCATCCTCGCCCTTCTGGCCCTCGCCTGCGCCCTCTGCGCGCCGACCCTGGCGCAACAACAGACGACCGGCGGCACGGTGATTTCCAACGAAGCCACGGCAAGCTATACCGATGGCACGAACACTTACAACACCAAGTCTCTGCCCGTCACCGTCACGGTCGCCAACGTCTCCGGCTTGAACATCACGCCGGACGGTCAGGCCAACTCGACGGTAGTCGCGGGCCAAACGAGCGTGCCCTTCGTCTTCACCGTGACCAACATCGGTAACTTCGACGATCAGGTGCGCTTTCTCTCAAACGGCGGCAGCATCTCGATCAGCGGCCCCGGCACGATCACCGATGCCTTTATCG
Source organism: Pyrinomonadaceae bacterium (assembly GCA_036522655.1). Lineage (GTDB taxonomy): Bacteria > Acidobacteriota > Blastocatellia > Pyrinomonadales > Pyrinomonadaceae > DASQYE01. The sequence goes on from DATDFK010000045.1 coordinate 42,037, forward strand.
ATAACGTCACGGCCAACAATGTCTGGGAAGCCGGTGAGCAGCGTATCTTCGGCAACGGCGCGATCGTCGATCAGACGATCAGGCAAAGCGGCGACTCGCTCAATCGAGACAAGTTCAACGTCGTCGTCCTCGTCAACATCAATGCCGGTGCGAGTACGGGCCAGAGCGTCAGAGTGCAGCTCGGTAACGAGCCCGCAGGCTCTTCGCCCTACGACAACCTGGCTTCGACCGGCGGAGTCGGAAACGAAGTCCGCACACTGACGGCCTCTGCCAACGGCACGAAGCAGGCGGGCGGCGATAGCCACGCGGACATCGCCAACGATGCGCAGCTACAGGTCTCGCTCGCGGCCCCGGCTGGGCCCATCGCGCTCGGCTCCGACATCAGCTACTCCGTCGGCGTCTGCAACACGGGCGCGCGCGACGCTGCGGCCATTACGCTTTCGGGCAATTCCGGCGTCTTCATCGTCGTCCCCGTCAACCCCAACACAGTTATCAAGGCCAGCCAGCCTTTCACCGGCAGCCTGCTCACGCTCTATACGACCGATGCGCTGACGGTTGCGCCGACGGCTGCCTCCTGGCTTCCCGCACCGGCATCCCTGCCCGCGACCACGACGCGCATCGCCCTCAAAGTGGCGACGCCGCTTCTGGCTAACTCCAGCCCTTGCAGCGCGACCATTCCCGTCGTCATGACGGTCAAGAACGGCATCGACGCGACCAACCCGATCAAGATGATGGTTGACGCCTTCGCCAACAACAGCATCAACTCGCTGATCACAGACCAGTCCGACGGCCAATCGACGGGCCCGCAGATTCCCGGCAAGGGCGACGGCAACTCGCTCAACCCGAACGTCATTCAGCCCAACGCTTCGAGCGGTACGCCCATCCAGACGCCGCTTCAACAGGTCGGCGACGTGCTCAACGGCCCGCTGAATCAACCGGGCGCGAGCGGCCCCAACAACAACAACGACGACTACACCAACATGAGCGTCAACCAGGGCATCGCGGGACGCGCGCCCGGCCAGACAACCAATCTCGCCGGTAACGCGATCGTCTTCGACAATACCGTGCGCAACAACGGTAATGCCGACGACACCTACACGCTCAGCGTTCTCTCCTTCCCGCCCAACGGCTCCGGGGGCGGTGCGACCGTCCGCATCAGCACCAACTCCGGCGCGAGCTGGGTCGTGCTCGTCAACAACGGTGTGGCCACAGGCGCGGCCAACCCGACCATCGCCGTTCCCTATAACACCCCGGCCAACTACAAGGTAGAGGTCACGCTGCCTTCCGGCCTGGCCGTGCTGAGTGGCTACGACACGGTTATACGGGCGACCTCGGCCAACACGGTCACCGTCCACAACGACACGATCGACCGCGTCTACACCGGATTCGTCCAACTGGACAAGGCCGTCTCGGCGATCATCAACAGCGACCTGACCAAGGGTGGGCCCAACGATCCCGTCCCCGGCGCGATCATCGAGTACACCATCACCTACAGGAACGTCTCGACAAGCCAGGGCAGCAATAACGGTCTGTTGCACGCCACGAGCGTCACGATTACAGACCTCGGTACGGGTGCAAACAACTGGACGGCCAACGCGACATACGTGCCGGGTTCGGCTTCAAGCCAGTTGACCTCTCCTGTCGCAACGTCGCCTTACGGCAACATCACCATCTCGGGCTCGCCCGTAGACTCGGTTGCGGTCACGCTGCCGGGCTTGCAGGCGGGCGCGCAGGGAACCTTTAAATTCCGGGTAACTATCAAGTAGTCCGCCGCTTCGGCTACGAGGATAGTTAAAAGAAACGGCGCGGTGCGCATGCCAAGAGTAATTGCTCCGCTCTGGAATGCTCGCCGCGCCGCTTCCGACTTCTAACCGATCGGATTTAACAGCAGCCTCTCACCGAGTCGCAGATGTTAACAGCCCCCTTCAAACGTTACATCATCGCCGCCCTGCTCATCGCGGTCATCCCGGCAGCAATGGCGGGAAGCCTGGGACGCGCGGCGGACGACCCCGTGGAGGCAGGCACGACGATCACCAATCGCGCCGAAGCCACCTACGAGGACGAGAATGGAGCGAGCTATGGGACTGTCTCTCCGACCATCACCGTCACCGTCCTTCCCATCTCCAACCTGGTCGTCACGCCGGACGAGACGGAATCATCCGCAGCACTCAGCCCCCACGAACGCGTCACACGCCTCTTCCGTATCTGCAACACGGGCAACACGCCAGACCTCTACACGATCACGCGCGCCGAAGTGAACGCGCCCGCCACTCTCGTTTCGCTCTCCTTCGACACGGACGCGAGCGGCACGCTTAACGATGCCGACGCGGCCATACAGGTCGGCCAATCACTGTCCCCGCGCGTGCGCCAGGGAACGTGCACAAATGTTCTGGCCGTTGTCGATACCAACGACTCCGCGCCGCAGAGCCGCCTGACGATTCACTTAACGGCCCGCTCGAACGTCGTCTCGGCGGCCAACGGTACGGGCGAAGACAGCGGCACGATCATCAACGTCATAGGCGAAGGCTCACAGCTTTCTTCGCCAGACAATCCACAGCTTCCACCCTCCAAGACGGTCAACGGCGCGGGCCAGGCCATCGTCACGCCCGGCAATCCCTTCACCTACACGATAGCTTTTCGCAATCACGGCGACGTGGCCGCGCGCGCCGTCATCGTCTCGGACGAGCTGCCCGCCGGAATCGAATACGCGCCGGGCACGCTGCGCTTAGACGAGCGCGCTTTGACGGATGCTGACGATGCCGACGAAGGGAAGTTCACGGAAGGGCGCGTGCAGGTCACGCTCGCGGAGGTTGATCCGGGCCAGCTCGTCAAAATATCTTTCCGCGCGACGATCAAGCCGGGCGCGACCGCCGGTGTAGGGCTCGTCAATCGCGCCGTCTTCACGGGACAAAACCTGCGGCCCGTGACAAGCTCTGCCGCCGTCGTGCTGATCGATCCCTTCGGCACTGTCTTTTCCGCGCGCAGCAACGGTGCGACCGTGATCGCCGGGGCGCGCGTGGAACTGCTGCTCGATCAGAACGGCGAGCAGCCGCTCCCGACCGTGCTCGAACAGGGTTTTCTTCCCAACACGCGTAATGAGAATCCCTACCTGACGGACGGGCTGGGCCATTACAGTTTCGCTCTGACGCCGCAGCAGCTCGGCACGGACGGCACGCCCAGGCATTATTTCATGCGCGTCACGGCCGCAGGCTATGTGACGCGCATGCTTGAGCTGGTCGCGCAACCGGCGAGCGCGGGTCTGTTCGGCCTGACCGTGCACGCGCTCGACGATCAGCCATTGGCCCGCGCCGGACGCTTCGAGCTTGTCAACGACGATATACGTATCGACGACCTCGCGGCCGTGGCGCTCAACATTCCACTCTTCGAGCGGCGCAGTCTGGAAATCACCAAATCGGCAGACCGCCAGCGCGCAGAGATCGGCGACGCCATCACCTACCGCGTAGAGGTGCACAACTCGACCTCTACGGCCCTGCGCGATCTGACCGTGCGCGACCGCCTGCCCGATTCCTTTCACTACGCGAGCGGGACGGGACAACTCATGCTCAACTCTTCCCGCGTGGCGCAACCGATCGAGCCCACAATGGAAGGCGACGAGCTGGTCTTTCATCTTCCAGAGGTGGGCCCGGGCGCGACGGCGCGAATCATCTATCGCGCTCGCGTCGGCGCGAACGCGCGCGAGGGCACGCAGGATAATCTGGCCGTCGCACAGGGCGCTTTCACAAACGGCGAGCGCATACAGTCAGCCCAGGCACGCGCCTCCGTACAGGTCGGCAGCGGAGTCTTCTCGACACGCCAGATCATCCTCGGGCGCGTCTTCGAGGACGTGAACGGAAACGGCCTCTTCGACGACGGTGATCGCGCGCTCTCGGGCGTCCGGCTCTTCCTACAGAACGGCCAGTCGGTCACGACCGATTCCGCAGGGCTCTATAATTTCCCCTCGCTCGGCGATGGCCCACAGGTCATAGCGCTCGACCCCGTCAGCATTCCCGCCGGCTATATGTTGTTGGACGGCGGGACTGAGGCGGGCCGCAGTTGGACTAGACTACTTCGCACGCCTGTCGGCGGCGGCGCGCTCCTGCGCCAGAACTTCGCGCTCGTCAGCGACAACTCACAGAGCCATGCTCCGACCGCCGAAGCCACGTCTGCTCTACCGACGGACGCTCTCCCCGCAACGACGAAGGAGAGCGAGCCCGTGGGTGAGGCGAAGCGTACGGCGGGAACCTATGAAGTCAGCTCGACGGAAACGCTTGAGCCCGTGGCGGCGGGCGAAGTGCGCGTGCTGTCCCCTACGTCGAACGCCGTCCTGATGTCTCCGGCGATGCAGGTCGAGGCGCGCGTGATGCTCAACTGGAGCATACAGGTGGAGGTCAACGGCGAGCGTATCTCCGATAAGAACATCGGCCAGAGCAGGCTCGATCAAAAGAACAATGTCGCGACCTTCACTTTCGTCGGCATCAACCTGCGGCCAGGGCCCAATCGCGTGCGCGTCACGGCGGTAAGCCCAGAGGGCGCGCCCGCCTCCACGCAAGAGCTGACGGTGATGGGACGCGGGCCCGCGCGACGCCTTGAGGTTTCCTCCGAGAAGACGGAGATTCAAGCCGACGGGCGCGACTCAAGTATTCTACACGTCCGCGCCTTCGATCAGTGGGGCAGCCCTTCTCTGGACGGGCAGGTCGCATTGTCCGTGTCGGCTGGCCGCCTTGTGCTGATTAACAAAGCGGGCGAGGCGCATGCTGCGCGCGATGCGAGTGCGGTCAAGTCTGCGGAAGAGGCCGCGCAAGGCCAGCGCGAACTCCTGGTCATGCTCGAAGGCGGCGAGGCCGCGATACGTTTAATCTCATCTGGCACTCCGGGCCAGGCACGCATCTCGGCGCTGATGGGCGGGCTCGAAGTCCAGAGCGAGGTTCGCATCACGCCCGAATCCAGACCCACGATTCTCGTCGGGCTCGCGGAAGTCTCCGTCGGCAAAGCCATCCCGGAAGTGAGCCTGCGCGGCGAAGAAGGCAATGTTCGCAGTCGCCTTAGCTTCTTCTATCACGGCAATCTCTGGAACCGCAGTATTCTCACGCTCGCCTACGATTCACAGCGACCGATCAATCGCACGGCCGGGCGCGACCGTCTCTTCCAGCTAGACCCGCTCGACCGCGTCTACCCGCTCTTCGGCGACAGCTCGACGCGCTACGAAGCGTCCGAGTCAAACTCCAAGCTCTACGCGCGCATCGATCGTGATCGCTCCTACGCCATGTTCGGAGATTTTACGACCGACATGGACGACCTCACACTCGCGGGCTACTCGCGCAAGCTGACGGGCGTCAAGGTGCACGTCGAGAATGCGCGCGGCGATTATGTGACGGTGACGGGCGCGCGTCCCGACACGTCCTTTGCGCGCGATGCGTTTCCGGGCGGGGCCTTAGGCATCCTGCGCCTCTCTCATGCCGAGATACTTCCCGGCTCCGAGACTGTGGTGCTGGAAGTGCGCGACCGTCGCAACCCGGAGATCATTCTCTCGCGCGAGCAGCTCGTCCGCTCGATCGATTACAACCTCAACCCCTCGACGGGCGAGGTCTTCTTCCTGCGCTACATCTCGACCTTCGATTACTCGCTCAACCTCGTGCAGGTCGTCGTCACCTACGAGCATCGCAGCGATGATCTCTCGACGGCGGTGTACACTGGCCGCGCCTACAAGAATTTCGAGGGGCTGGGCCTCAAGCTGAGCCTCTCGGCAGTCGTCCAGCAATCGAGCCTCGGCTCCTTCATTCTCGGCGGGCTCGAAGGCGTCAAGTCTTTGCCGCATCACGGCGAGCTGCGTTTCGCTTATGCGCGCAGCCAGGGCGAGATCATGGGCGGCGGCAATATCTTCGAGTCCGCGACGACCGAACACAACGGCGATGCTTATCGCGTAGAGCTTGTGCAGCCGCTCTCCTTCTACGAAGCGACTTTGCGCGCCCGCTATACGAATTCATCCGAAGGGTTCTTCAACCCGTTCGGCGCAACCGTCACGCCGGGCTCACGGCGCGGCGAGCTTTCTTTCGAGTTCAAGCCGCGCTCGAAATCCACGCTCCGCTTCGGTCTGGCGAGCGAGCGCAATCACACTACGGACGTTGATAATTCTCGCCTCACGCTCTCGGCGATGTGGGATCAGGTCATCAACGAGCGCGTGCGCTTTCACCTCGGCTACGATCATCGCAGCTTCGATGACGATTTGACGGATAAGCAGACGGACTCCGATCTGCTGACCGCCGCCGTCGAAGCGCAGTTGACCGATAAGCTCAACGTCTCGATCAAGCGCGAGCAGAACATAGGCGAGGCCGACCCGACCTTTCCGAACCAGACGACGCTCGCCGCCACTTACCAGCTCAGCCAGTGGACGCGTCTCTTCTTCACGCAGCGTCTCGCGTCAGCGCCGATTATCCCGATCGGCGATGTCGCGCAGACGGGCTTCGCCTTCACCGAGGCGCGCCACGAGACGGCCTTCGGCGTCGAAACCAAGGTCGGCAAGTACACATCACTCGTCGGTCGCTACCAGTTGGAGAACGGCATCAACGGCACGGACAGTTTTGCCGTCATAGGCTTGCAGAACAGCCTGCCCATCACGCCGGAGCTTTCCCTTGAGCTTGGCTTCGAGCGCGGTTTTCACCTCGCGGGCGAAGGCGACAGCTTCAACACCGCGACGCTCGGTTTCGGCTGGGCTCCGACGGAAGATTTCCGCGCGTCCGCGCGCTACGAGTTTCGCAACCGTCAGGGCATGGGCCAACTCTTCAACGTCGGCGCGGCGGGTCGCCTCGGTGACGGTATCACGACGATGGCGCGGCTTCAGTGGATGAAGGCGGACTTCCTCGGACGCAACAGCACTTCGATCGACGGCATGGCGGCGCTGGCGCTGCGCCCGCTCGAATCAGACCGCGTCGGGCTGCTCTTTAGCTACACACACCGCTCGCTCTTGCAAGACAGCCTCGACGGCCTTGGGCCCACGCGTGATCGCAGCGATACCCTGGCCGCTGACGGCTACGTTCAGGCGACGCGCGCCCTTGAGCTTTACGGGCGCTTCGCCTTGCGGCTCAACGCCAACGGCCAGTCAGACCTGCCCTACGCCTCGACGCTTACGTACCTGACGCAGGCGCGGGCCCAGTACAGGCTCATGCGCCGTCTCGATTGGGCCATCGAAGCGCGTTACCTCATGCAGCCCTCTTCGCGCACGATGCGTTCGGTCTACGCCACGGAGCTTGGCTTCTGGGTGCTGCCCGACCTGCGCCTGGGCGGCGGCTACAATTTCACGCTCGCGGGCGAGCCCGAAGGCTCTCGTCTTCTTCCGGCCCGTCGCGGCTTCTACTTCACCGTCACCTCCAAGCTCTCTAACCTTTTCGACCTCTTCGGCACTTCCTCCAGAGGGCTCTCGACGGGCACGACCACAGGCGCGACGACGACGACGCCCGCCGCCGAGCCGCAAAGTCAGGGAGAGAAACATTGAAACAGGCTGCGGCGACAAGTGGCATGTGCGGATTCCGGCGCGTCGTTTTGATGACGCTCGGTCTCGCGCTGCTCGTCGTCTGCGCTTCGCTCCCAGCCGAAGCGCAGGTGCTGCGCTCGTTTACGCGCCGCAACCCCGTGACGAACGTGCGCGGCAACATCGCTCTCGCGGGCAATGCGCTGATCACCTGCCGCGCGAGGAACAACAATAACTGCGCCGACGTGCGCAACGGGCTCGTGACGGGAAACAACACCGACTTCACGGCGGAATTTATTGACAACGATTCGGATGGTTCGACCGCCAACTCAAGCAGCGCCACGCTCTCGCTGCCTGCCGGTTCGACTGTCCTCTGGGCCGGGCTCTACTGGGGCGCGCGCTCGACCACTAATACTCGCAGCCAGATCAAGTTCAAGCCTGCCAACTCCAGCTTCTATTCCACGCTCAACGCCACTCAGCTGGACAGCACGGCGGCTACGCCCAACGCCTACCAGGGCTTCGTCGAAGTGACGACGCAGGTGCAGGCCGCCGGGAACGGGACATACTGGGCGGCCAGCATCACAGCCGACACCGGGGCGGACACCACCACGGGCTATTATGCAGGCTGGTCTTTAGTGGTGGTCTACCAGAATAACAGTCTACCCTTACGCAACCTGACGGTCTTCGACGGCTTCGCCTCCGTCAGTAATGGCAACAACGTGACGACGACCGCCAGCGGTTTGCTCACGCCCAACACCGGAACCTTTAATGCCTACGTCGGGATGGTCACATACGAGGGCGATCAGGGCATCAGCGGCGACAATTTTCAGGTCACGAATACGGCGACCAACGTCACGACCACCATCAGCGACGCCCTCAACGCGCCCAACAACTTTTTCAACAGCAGCATCACCAGCGGCGGCGCACGCGTCTGGGCCAAGAACCCGGACTATGTCAACCAACTAGGCTTCGACGTTGATACCGTCAGCATCGCCAACGCGAATACAGTTCTCGGCAACGCGGCGACCAGCGTGCGGCTCACCTTCAACTCGACGCAGGACTTATATTTCCCCGGCGTGCTCGCCTTCGCCGTCGACGTGTTTCGCCCACAGGTTGAAGGAAACATCACCAAGACCGTCAGCGACCTTAACGGCGGCAGCGTCAATCCCGGCGATCAGCTCGAATACACTATCGCCGTCTCAAACACTGGAAACGACGGGGCCGTCAGCAGCATCGTGACCGATCCCATTCCGGCCAACAGCACGTACATTGCCGGGAGCTTGCAGATCACTTCGGGAGCCAACACGGGAGTTAAAACGGACGGCGCGGGCGATGATCAGGCGGAGTACACGGGTACGAGCGTGGTCATACGCGTCGGAACCGGCGCGACCTCCGCGAGCGGCGGAACCATCAATCCCGGCGAGAGCACAACCTTTAAGTTCAGGGTACAGATCAACGCGGCGACGACCGACGGCACTGTCATCTCAAATCAAGCCGTGGACAACTACAATGCGGCGACGCTTGGCGATGCCTTTCAATCCTTCAGCGACGGTGATGCCGCGACCACCGGAACTCAACCGACCACGGTGACTGTCGTTGCGCCGCCGGCCCCTAGCGTCGGGCTCGTCAAAACCTGCCCCGTGCCCGCCAACTGCACGACTCAGGATCAATGGCCGGGCACCGACCTGACCTACAACATCGCCTTCACCAACTCCGGCGGGTCAGTCGCCAAGACTCTTTCGATCAAAGATCAAATCCCGGCCAACACGGATTTCAAGCTCGGCACTGTTACGACCAACGTCGGCACAACGGGTCTCACCGTGACCGTCTCCTACTCGAACGACGGCGGAGCAACGTGGCTCTATGCGCCCGTCAGCGGCCAGGGAGGCGCGCCCGCAGGCTACGACCGCACAGTCACACACATCCTCTGGAGCTTCAACGGAAACCTGAGCCAAACACCCCCCAACAACACCGGCAGCGTCGCCTTCACCGTTCGCATACGATGAAGAGCAAGGATGAAGGCGGAAGGCGGAAGGATGAAGTAAAAGCTTTCAAGTCACGGAAGCTCTTCTTTCATCCTTCATCCTTCATCCTTGCTTTGTTATATTAGCCGCATTATGTCAAGCGGTGATTCAAGGCGGTTGAGCGAGCTAACGGTCGGTGATGCCAAGCGCATACTGGTTTACACGATAGTGGTCGTGCTGGCTGTGGGGCTCCTGGCCCTGCTGGTCGGCAAAGTTTTGGTGGCGCTTCTGCTGGGGGTGGTGGCAGGCGTTTACCTGCTGCCCGTGCAGGAGTGGCTGGAAAAGAGGCTGCGCGCGCGGGCCGGGAGCGCGCTGGTCACCATCGCCCTGATCGTCGTCCCGCTCGTCGCCATCACCTCCTACGCCTGGTACGAGCTATCCGATTACTCGAACGTCGTTCACGAAAAACGCGAAGAGATTATCAACTCGATCAGCACTTCGCTCGGGCGCTACCTGCCGGTGACGCGTGAGGGGACGCGCGCGGGGCTGCGGGTCGCATTTGCCGAGGCCGTGACGCGCTCGGCCGAAGCCTCCGAGGAGTTGCGCAAACGCGCGGCCTTTCTTCTGGCCTCGCTCTCGCTCTTTTTCTTCACTCTCTTTTACGTCCTCACGCAGCGCATACGCATCAGCGCTTATCTCAAGATGCGCGTTCCGGGCGATTACCTGCCGCTCTATGAAAAGCTGGTCAAGAATGTCGGCGGCGCTCTGCGCGGGGCTCTGCGCGCGGTCTTCATCGACCAGACGCTCAAGGCGTTCGTGATCCTCATACTCAACTTTATCTTCGGCATTCCGCTCGCGCTCGTGCTCGCCATCATCACGTTTCTGCTGGGCTTCTTTCCGCTCTTGGGCGAGTGGGCCGTCTACGTGCCCGTCAGCATCTATCTGCTCGTCTTTCTCAACGAGCCCGTGAGCGCGGCCATCTATCTCTCGATCGGTATCATGATGACGCTCGGCTCATCGCTGCTCTTGCGCCCGCGACTGGCGAGCGCCAGCGCGCAACGCTTCAGCTTCTACTGGATGTTGCTCGCGTTGGTGGCAGGCGTTTATGTCTTCGGCATACCGGGCATCGTGCTCGGCCCGGCCATCCTCGGCTTCGTCAAAGCGGTGGCCGACACCCTTGTCGGCGATGTGCGCTACGAGACCTCGCTGCTCAAGTCCGAGAACGAAGCCGAAGAAAAGAAGACCGTCGAAGAGACCCACGACACTCCCGCCATCAGCACAGCCAATTGAGCGACTAGGCCAAGCACCTGATCAGCCCGCAAGCCCCTTGAGGGGCGACAGAATGTAGCCCACGGCGTCAGCCGTGGGTAACTCGTAACCAGATGAAGTGAAGCCCTGAAGGGGCGTAAGAAATTCAAGTTGAGTTTCTTACGCCCCTCTGGGGCTCTCTCTTTATGGTCTGTTCTGTTCCCATGACTTGCGTTATGGGCTACATTCTGTCGCCCCTTCGGGGCTCTTTCACCTGGCGGCGCTCTTTCACCTGGGGGCGCTCTTTGATGCTGTGGTGTGTTTGATAATCCAGTTGGCGATGATCTCAAGCGCTTTCGGTGAGATCGTTTCTTCGATCTGCGCGTACTCGTTGGGCGAGCCCGTCCGGCTTGTCTGTAGAAGATGATTGAGCTCGGGCAGCTCAATCGTGGTGAAGTCGCGGTTTCCGCCAGCCTTGAGCGCTTCGGCGATGGCTGGCAGGTTCTGCCTGGGCGGCACTTGCAAGTCGCGCTCGCCCGTCAGGGCCAGTACCGGGCAGCGCACCTGTTTAAGAATCGGGCGCGGGTCGTACGACAGGAGATAGCGAAACCACGGCGTCAGCATCATCCTGAACTGGCCTTCCATCGCTTCGTCTGTAAGGCCGAGCGCTTTCATCTTATCCTCCGGCATTGAGGCGATGAGCTTCGGGATTTCCGTCCGCAGCCTTGTCTCTGCCGCCCGGTCGCTCTTTTCCTCTTTCTGGATTCTGATCATCAACTGTTGCAGGCGGCGGTTATAACCGACCAACTCATCGTCCGCGCCGTTGGACTTTAAAATCAGAGCGGCCTGCATCAAAAGCAACTGGTCGCCGGGCACGCCCGGCCCGGCTATCAGGATGATGAAGGCGACATCCTTTGAGCGGATGGCGGCCAGCGGCGCGATCATCCCGCCCTCGCTATGACCGAGCAGACCGATCTGGCGTGCGTTGATCTCCTTCCGTGTCTTCAAAAACTCGACGCCCGCAATCACATCGCCGACATAATTCTCGCTCGTCTCCGCAGCGCTCGCGCCACTTGACGAGCCGCCGACGCCCCTATCATCAACGCGCAGGACGGCTACGCCGCGCCGCGTCAGGTAATCGGCGAGCACTAAGAATGGACGATGACCGAAGACCGTCTCGTTGCGGTCTTCCGCGCCCGAGCCTGTGATGAGCAGCAGGGCCGGATGCGGCCCCTGCCCGCGCGGGATGGTCAGCGTCCCGGCGAGCCGCACCTTGTCCTGCCTGTTTTCATAAACGACTTCTTCTTCCGTGTAAGGGTAAGGCTTCTGCGGCTCCTGCGGGCGACGCGGCGCAAACACTTCAGCGCCGTGCTTGAAGGTGAGCGGAAAGACGCTCGGCCCCTGGGCCCATGTGCCCGCAAGCTCCGTCCCGTCGGCGCTCAGCTTGCCTTCAAAGACGGCCCCGAGCGCCTTCATCTCGGCGCGGACTGACGAGCCCGTTTGCGCGATCGAGTCAACGCGCAGGTCTGACGCGCCCTGATCTATGCTGTCCAGAGAAGCACGCAGGGAGTTGTCCGCATTGACACTGATTTTCAGAAGGAGGCGCAACTTTGCTGCGCCGACATCCAGCACGCCCAGCCAGTTTCCCGCCAGACTCGTCCGGCTCGCAGCATTACTCTGTTGTATAGCCGCTCTGAAAGGGGCCGCACCCCGTGCTCCCTTCATCAGTGGGCCCACCACGACGCTGATGACGGCGAGCGTGATCGAGAGCATCGCGCGATTCATACTGTTTAGCTTTTGCATCATTCTACGCTCCTGTTTGTGAAGACGGGCAGCAGCGTGCGCTTCGAGCGCCTCAACACCGGCCCGATCAATGAGGTATCGACCAGAGACACTGCTCGCAAAGGGCCTTTAGAGTAGACGAATGAATCGGACGGGGAAAGCGTCTTACACGGGGCCGCGAGCATGCTGTGGCAGAGAGTTTGAGCAGTAAGCTAAACGAGGACTGGCGGGCCGCGACCCGCTGGCTGCGAGATGCCGGGCGAAGCATAGATGGACGGTTCAAATAGAGCATCGACACGCTCTGCTTGATCGGCAGCGTGCCCGAGAGCCTCGGGGTAAGTCGGAACCGTGGCATAAACGGAGGTCTGACGCTTTAGATAGCGTATGGTCAGAGGCGAGGCTTCGAGGCTCGCCGCCATGGCGGAATCGGTCTCGGCTTGAGACCGGAATAGCTCGGACGGGTAAGGTGTCGCCTTCGCGTCGGCGGTCGCGGCGGAGACTTCGCCGCGAAGCTGTAGACGCGTGCTGTATTTAGTTTCCGGCCAGACGACGGCAGTGAGCGCGAAGATGAGTAGAAGGACGCGCAGTGTCCGATGTGTGCGTTCCGCGTAGCTCATAGAGAGTTTCACTGATGAACGGAACCGTGTATTGACCGCGACGGCTTAACCCGGAGGCCATTGAAGAGAGCGTCCGCCGAGGACGTGTACGTGCAGGTGAAAGACGGATTGGCCCGCGCCCGCGCCCGTGTTGATAACCGTGCGATAGCCGCTTTCCGAGAGCCCCTGTTCATTGGCGACGCGGGCCGCGATGCGCAGTAGATGCCCGAGCGTGGCCTCATCTTTCTGCGAGGCATCGTCCAGAGAATCAAGGTGCTCGCGCGGAATGACCAGCAAGTGCACGGGCGCTTGCGGATTGATGTCACGCAGGACGATGCTGCGCTCGTCCCTGTAGGTGACATCGGACGCAATCTCTCCCGCGATGATTCGACAAAAAAGGCAATCTTGTTCCATAAGAGCAGTGATAGGCGACGAGTGACCAGTGATCGGCGACGAACAGAGACACAATAGCTCTTTTCTCGTCACTTGTCACTTATCACTATTTTCAAGCCACTCCGGCTGCCATGTCCGGCTGCGGGGCCTCCGGCAGCGGCGCGGTCACGGAGTCTCTCAGGCGTTCGATGTCCGCGCCCAGCGAGCGTAGCTTCGATTCTATCTTTTCGTAACCGCGATCAATGTGATAGACGCGATCGATGATCGTCTCGCCCTGCGCGGCGAGTCCCGCCAGGACGAGCGAGGCAGAGGCGCGCAAGTCCGAAGCCTGCACGCGCGCACCCGTCAGCGGCGTCGGCCCTTCGACGGTCGCCGTGCGCCCGTCCATGTGAATGCGCGCTCCCATACGCTGCATCTCCGAAGCGTGCATGAAGCGATTCTCGAAGATCGTCTCCGAGATCACGGAGCGCCCCACGGACTGCGTCATCAGAGCCATGTACTGCGCCTGCATGTCTGTCGGAAAGCGCGGGTGCGGCTCCGTCACAATATCGCGCGCCGTCAATCCTTTGGAGCAGCAGCGAACGTGGAGCGTGCTTTGATTGACTTCCTCTATCTCGACGCCGACTTCGCGCAGCTTGGCGATCAGGATGGCCGAGTGTTCCGGCACGCAGCCTTTGATCTCAAGCTCTCCCTGTGTGATGGCGGCGGCGACGATGAACGTGCCCGTCTCTATGCGGTCGGGGATGATCGTGTGCTCCGCGCCGCCCAGCGCCTCGACGCCTTCGATTTTAATCGTGGGCGTGCCCGCGCCGCGCACACGCGCGCCCATGCTATTCAAAAGCTCTGCGAGGTCTGCGATTTCCGGCTCGCGCGCAGCGTTATGAATCGTCGTGCGCCCCTGCGCGAGGGTCGCGGCCATCATGATATTTTCCGTGCCCGTGACCGTGACCTTGTCGAAATGGACTTCGCCGCCCTTAAGCCGCCCGCCCTTCGGGGCACGCGCCACCACGTCGCCCGATTCCAGCCCGACCTCCGCGCCGAGCAGCTTGAACCCTTCAAGATGCAGGTCGATGGGCCTGGTTCCGATCGCGCAGCCGCCCGGCAAAGAGACGCGCGCTTTGCCGAAACGCGCGAGCAGTGGGCCCAGCGCGAGGACACTGGCGCGCATCGTCTTGACCAATTCATAAGGCGCTTCAAAAAGCTCTACGTGCGCGGCTGTGATCTTATGCGTGCGCAGCTCCGGCGTGAGCACCGTCGCGCCTATGTCTTCCAACAGCCGTCTCTGCGTGATGATGTCGCGCACGTAAGGGATGTTGTGCAGCATGACGGTTTCGGGTGTGAGCAGCGCGGCGGCCATACAGGGCAGCGCGGAATTCTTCGCGCCGCTGATGCCGACGCGCCCGCGCAACGGGCGTCCGCCCGTGATACGGAATTTATCCATGTCAGGAACTCCTTTCACACCCTTCCAATCGTGATCCGCTAGTTCTGATCTGAGATGGCAGCACCCCGGCTCTTGAGAGAGAGTGTGCCCTGTTCTTCACCGGCGATAAAGCGACCGGCAGAAGAAAGCAACGAGGAAAGAATTCGTGTTTATGGGGCTGAAAAGTCTTGCGGATTTTACCAAAGAAAGCGAAAAGTAAAAAGGCCAGGCTGCAAGGGCTCCCCGCGCCTTAATTTTTCCTCAAAGCGACGATGCGCGGAATGCCCTGCAAATCCCCGTATATATCCAGGAGCCGCCAGACGCGCCCGTCTATCAACTCTCTCACGGCGCTGTGCTGATCAAACCCTATCTCCAACAGAAGATGACCGCCCGGAAAAAGAAACGACGGCGCATCCGTGAGCAGCCTGCGAATAAGGCTGAGCCCGTCCGCGCCGGGCGTCAGCGCCCCGCGCGGCTCAAAGAAGCGCACCTCTCGCTGCAAGTCTGCGATGGCGTCCTCGTCGATGTAAGGCGGGTTTGAGACGATCATCGAAAAGCGCGCCCGCCCGCCCGCGAGCGCCGCAAAACAATCGGAGGCCACCAGATCGAGCCGCTCCCGTACATCGTGTCGCGCAGCGTTACGCGCCGCGACCTCAAGCGCCGCAGGCGAGATGTCAAGGCCCATCATGCGCGCAACGGGATGCTTGCTCTCATGAAGCAGCGTGACGGCGATGCAGCCCGAACCAGTGCCGACATCACAGATGCGCGGCGGCTCGTCAGATTCCTTCAGCAGCTCAAGCGCCTTCTCCACCAATAGCTCCGTCTCAGGGCGCGGGATGAGCACGTCCGGCGTGACTTCAAATTCGAGCCCGTAGAATTCCTGTCGCCCGGTTATGTATTGCAGCGGCTCCCCTGCGGCGCGCCTCTCGATCATCGCGCGAAAGCGGCTGGCGTCCGTGCTTGTGAGCGTGTGTTCGGGATGCGTCAGCAGAAAGGTCAGATCGCGCCTGAGAGCGTGTGCGAGAAGCGATACGGCTTCGCGGCGCGCTTCCGCGACGCCCGAGCGTTGCAGGATCAGCGCGCCCTCGCGCGTCGCCGACGCGAGCGGTAAAGTCTCCTTATCATTCATCGTCTTAATGAAAAATTAGCAACGTAAAAGGTCAAAGATTTACCCCGCAGGGGCGTTCTGCCCTTTTTCCTTTGGCCCTCGGCCTTCTATAATACGATGCAAACGTTTCGCCCGGACAGGAGGACTGGAAGTTACGCGCGAAGGAGCCCTGGCGCTCGCTCATCGCCGGGCGCGCCGCCACTCTTTTACGGCGCGGAATCAATCAAGGAGGCAAAGACGAAGTGAAAGCTGAACTGCATATAGAGGGGATGCACTGCGATTCCTGTGCGGCCACCATTAAAGAGACGCTCGAAGGGACAGCCGGAGTAAGCGCGGCCGATGTCACCTTCAAGCGCAAGACCGCGATCGTCGATTTCGATGATCAGACCGTACAGCAGAGCACTCTTATCAAAAAGATTCAAGACCTTGGATATACGGCGACCGTTTCAGGACAGTCTCAAAGCGAGGTCGGAGCATGAACGAAGGGGGACAAATGGACAACAATTCAGATCAGGCAGTGGATGACAGGGGCACGGGCCAGGACGAGGGACGCGCTATTCTCAAGAGGCTGCGCGATCAGGGCTTCGACTCAAGCGATGAGAAGCTGGCCATCGCCCTCGGGCGACCCATCGAAGAGGTCGCAGCATGGACGAGCGACGGGTCTGAGCCCGTCGATGACGATGTCATTATGAAAGCACGCGGAATTGCCAAAGAGCGTAATCTTGAGATCGGATAGTTGTCGGCAGTCAGTCGTCAGCATAAAACGTGCGGGTGCTTCTGCTGGCGACTGGCTGCTGATCGCTTCTTACTGACAAATGAACGAGAAGCTTGATCGAGCGACCCGTGCGCTCGTTAAATCATATACGGCGGAGGGGACGCGGATCGATCATCTTGATCGCCAGCCGCTGCCGTCGCACGTCGAGATCATACGCGTGCTCGTCACGATGCACGAGCTGCTCTTTCCCGGCTACATAGGGGCGCAGGGGTTGACGGGCGAGGGCCTGCACCTGCACGTCGAGTCGCGTATGTTAAGGCTCTACGAAGTTTTGACGGAGCAGATCAGCCGCGCCATCTGCCACGGCAGGAGCCTCGATGCCGGATGCTCCACGACGGGCAGGGAGGCGGCTGATTGCGCCGCAGAATTCCTGGCCCATCTTCCGCGCCTGCGCGAAGTGCTGGCCTCGGACGTACAGGCAGCCTATGACGGCGACCCGGCGGCGACCTGCAAGGACGAGATCATCTTCAGCTACCCCAGCATCTACGCCATGATGGTCTACCGCCTCGCGCACGAGCTTTACAAGATGCGCGTCCCGCTCATTCCGCGCATCATGACCGAGCACGCGCACCATCGCACGGGCATAGACATTCATCCGGGAACGCGCATCGGCGCGAGCTTCTTCATAGATCACGGCACGGGCGTCGTCATCGGCGGCACAGCCGTCATAGGCAATAACGTCAAGCTCTACCAGGGCGTGACGCTCGGCGCGTTCTCTTTCGACAAGGATGCTGCCGGGCAGTTGGTGCGCAACACCAAGCGTCATCCGACGATAGAGGACGACGTGGTCATCTACGCGGGCGCAACCATCCTCGGCGGCGATACTGTGATCGGGCGCGGCAGCGTCATCGGCGGTAACGTCTGGCTCACACACTCCGTTCCGCCGGGCACGCGCGTCGTGCAGGAATCGCCCAACCTGCGCATCATCACCCCCGATCAGGCCGCAGCTTCCTAGATAGGAGAGAGCGCCGATGTGAAGGTTTTTCCCTTAGTGCTCTTACTTTAAGCCCTTGATTTGTTCTCTTGTGCAATTGATCTGCGAAACTTACGGGAAGCCAGCGCCTATTAGGATTTTCTAAACAGTACAAAGGAAGCGACAAGGCTCGCCCCGAGAAAACATTCAGGAACCCCCCGGCCTATCAGGCGTGTGGGGGTTCAGTTATTAAAGGGCCGGGTTTAACAAGGTTGGCAAAAGGAGATGCTCCGATGAGCGCCCTCGCAAAAAGCTTGCTGCTATTCTCTCTGAACTGGCTCGACGCGCAGTTGACGATTATCTGGGTGCGCGCGAACCTGGCGACCGAAGGCAACGGTCTGATGGCGCGGCTGCTGGAGATGGGCGACGCCCAGTTTCTCTGCGCCAAGCTGGCGATCGGCGGGTTTGCCGCCTACGTGCTCTACCGCTACGCGAACCGCCCGCTGGCGCAGCGCGGGATGAAACTGGCGCTGGCCATCTACTGCGCGCTGATGTTTGTCCACGCGGCGACGGGCATGTCTGCCCTGGGCTGGCACGCGCCGGAGAGAGTGCTTGCCTACCTGGACAGCCTGCCGCACGCCGTCCTTACGCTCCTCACCTGAGCGGCAAAGGGCGAGCGCCGTCCGCCCCGGAAAAAGAGTGCGCGCACACGCGTCTGCTCCTCACTTCGTTCCCCGCCGGAATTCCCGTCCATCTGCCCGTTTTATAAAGGCTTCGGCAACGTCTGCCCGGCGCTGCCGTCCTCTTTTTCGGCTCTTGTCTGTGTGGCGCGTCCGGGATTATAAATATCCCTGGCGAAAGATAATGAAACCAGTCGGGCGGCCAATCGTAAGAATGAACAGGGCGCGTAAACGTAAGCGCGAGCCCGCGCATCTTAAAGAATGCTGCCGACAGCGTTCGTAAATTGAAAAGATCGAGAAGAAGGATTATGTATAAACTCTCTGCCCGCCAAATTTTGCTGATCGCGTTGCTATCAGCCGTCTTTGCCGCTGGCACGGTCGCCTGTATTGATCGTCTCAGCAGCCGTTTTCAACCCAAGACCGCCGCTTTTACAGAGGCCCAGCCCGCCGGAGTCACAGACCCGAGCCTAGCGACCGACGAGCAGAACAACGTCGAAGTCTACCGGTCGATCTCGCCGGGCGTCGCCTACATCACTTCGACGACAGTCCAGCAGGGCTTTTTCGGTGATGTCGAAGAAGGCCAGGGCTCAGGCTCAGGCTCCGTGATAGACGACCAGGGCCATATCCTGACCAACTATCACGTCATCGAAGGCGCTCAGCGCCTGACGGTCAGCCTCGGCGGTGATAAGAAGTACACGGCGCGCGTGGTTGGCGGCGACCCCGACACGGATTTGGCCGTCATCCAGATAGAAGCGCCGCGCGATCAACTGACGATCGTGCCCATAGGCGACTCCGACAAGCTCGTGGTCGGACAGAAAGTGCTGGCTATCGGCAATCCCTTCGGTCTGGACAGGACGCTCACGACGGGCGTCATCAGCGGCCTCCAACGCCCGATCAGGGCGCGCAACGGTCGCCCGATTGAGGGCGCTGTGCAAACGGACGCTTCGATCAACCCGGGCAATTCCGGCGGCCCGCTGCTCGATTCGCACGGGCGCATGATCGGCATTAACTCGCAAATCCTCTCGCCCGCAGGCGGCAGCGTGGGTGTCGGCTTTGCCATCCCGGTCAGCATCGCCAAGCGCGTCGTGCCCCAGCTTATACAGTACGGCACGGTTCGTCGTCCGAAGCTCGGCATCGGCTCACGCGACGTGGAAACGCTCAAGAATCAGATTCGCATGCCCGCCTCCGACGGCGTGCTCATCATACAGGTTGCGCCGGGCGGCTCGGCGGCGGCGGCTGGCCTGCGCGGAACGACGCAGGACGACGACGGCGGCATAGACCTCGGCGACATCATCACCTCCATCGACGGCGAGAAGATAGCCGACACGGATGATCTTTACCGCGTGCTCGACAAGCACCAGATCGGCGACGTGGTCAGGGTCGAGGTCATGCGCGGCAACGGGCGCGTGACAGTGCCCGTGCGCCTGCTCGAATCACCCGACGCGAGACGCGGAATCCGCCGCTAAAAAAAAACAGATGCCGGATGCCGGATGTTAGAGTTTCAGCTAAGCTAACATCCGGCATCTATCTTTTTGTGATCGAAACGACTCACTTCATCAATAGCGGCTACGGCTGGGTTTGCAAGCGTTGCAGCGCCGAGCAGGAAGAGCGAGCGAGCGCTGAGACAAGCCGCGCGCGATTCTTCAACGAAGGCGAGGCGGAAACCAAAGAAGCGCACCTCTCGACACCCGCCATGGCGCGCTGGACGGACGCGACGCGGCAAACCCTCATCTGCCCGCGTTGTAGCATCGAAGAGCCGGTCAGCAAAATCTAAAACTACTGCTTTAATAGATTGCGCAGTTGTCCGAGGCGGTCTTCGGGATTGCCGAAGCGTGCGCGATAATCCTTGAGGCTGCGCGCGATCACGAGGCTCGCTTCCGCGCGGTCGTAAACCTCTGCTATCTCGACGCGGCTCGGCGCTTCATTCGGCAACTGCTTATAGCTTAGAAAATAGTGTTTGAGTCGTTCGACCAGACCGGGCGGGCATTCGTTAATGTTCTCTATGTGGCCGTAGGCGATGTCGGATTCAAGCACGGCGATGATCTTGTCGTCGGCCTCCATGCCGTCGATCATGCGCAGGCCGCCGATGGGCCGGGCGCGGACGAAGAAGTTGCCCTGCGAAAAACTCTTTTCCGTCAGCACGCAGATGTCCATCGGGTCGCCATCGCCCTTGATGCCGCCGTGGCCCACGCGCTCGCTGCAAAGCTCTCCGATGCCTTCGCCGCAATATGTTTGCGGGATAAAGCCGTAGGGCATCGGGCACAGACTCGAAAATCTTTGCGGGCGGTCAACGCGCAGGTGTCCCGTCGCTTTGTCCAGCTCATACTTGACGGCATCCGTCGGCACGATCTCGATAAACGCGTTGACGTTACCGGGAGCATCCGGCCCCGGCGAGACCCCGTGCCAGGGGTGAGCCTGAAAGAGGACGGCGAACAACTCGTCAAGCGCCGCATAGTTTTCGGCCATAATGATCTTCCTTTCGCGCTCCTTTCGACGCTCTTTCCGCACCGGCTCCGATTGATGCTAAAATCCGGGAGCCTCGCTGCCAGATTATGAGTCGCGCCGCGCGTGCGTGTCCAATCTCTGTGGGACGCAGGCGCGAGCGCCGGTTTACCGGAAGCTTAGATGTCCGCCACGACACACGAAACAGTTCAGGACGTACGCAGCCGCGCCGTCTCGCTGCGCTGGATTATCAGCGCACGCGACGACATGATCTGGTTCATCGGCTCCGTCATTTCGAGCTACGCGCTGTTTGCCCTTTACGTGACGGGGCTCGTGCCGCTCGTCCCGATGGTCGCCGCCTGGGCCATACTGATAGACGCGCCGCACGTCTTCGGCACATTCTCGCGCACCTACTTCGACCGCACGGAACGCCGCGCACGCAAGCGCCTGCTTATCGGCTCGCTCTTCTTCTTTATCATCGGCCCCTTGATGGTGCTCATGGGGGCGGGCTTCGTCTTCTTCTTTCTCGCCGCGCTCTGGGCCTACTATCACTTGGTCAAGCAGCACTACGGTTTCATGGTGCTCTACAAGAAGAAGAACAACGACCTCGCGCCGTTGGATAACGCGCTCGATAGAGTGTTTCTCCTGCTGGCCTTCACCTACCCGTTCGTCGCCTTCGTCGCAGGCGACCCGGAAGCGATGGCGCGCGTTCCCGCCCCCTTGCACACGGGCATCGGAACTCTGGCCGGAGCGCTGCTCGCGGCGACGCTCATACTGGCCCTCGCATGGATAGGCAGACAGGCGCAGCGCGCCCTTCGCGCCGAACCCCTGAACGTCCCGAAATACCTGCTGCTCGCCGCAGCCATCCCCATGCACTGGGTCGTGCTGCTCACACCGATGCCGCACAAGCCCATCGCCATCGTCGCCATCTTAACCATCTATCACAACCTTCAATACCATCGCCTGATCTGGTTTCATAACAAGAAATACACTACCGGCGACGACCGTCGAGAGCGTTACGGCGGCGCGGAATTGATCAGCCGCCGCCTGATCTACTACATCGGCTTCGGCATTCTCTTCGGCATCTGGTATCAAGTCCCGCGACAATACGTCGGCTACAGGAATGGGCCCACCTCGCTCCTCACACAACTCCTGGCCTCATTCTTCTGGGGCTACGCCTTCATACACTATTACCTCGACTCCAAAATCTGGCGCGTCCGCCG
>DATDFK010000046.1:0-68362 GCA_036522655.1 Pyrinomonadaceae bacterium
GGTGGCGGCGGACGCGACCGTGGAGGCTATGGCGGCGGCGGTGGTGGCGGCGGCGGCCGCAACGACCGCGAGCCACGCTGGTAAAGTAAAAGGGCAAAAGGTAAAAGGCAAAAGCGAGGATGAAGAGCATGCTTTTCATCCTCGCTTTTACCTTTTGATGAACAGGTCAGTATCGCCTGCTTAAGCCGGGCGGGTCTTGATGCGACTTGAGACCCGCCCGCGACCACAGGCTCTACTGACCTCCGCTTTGCTTCTATCCGTTCTTTTTCTCAAACTCTTTCATAAATGAGACGAGCGCCTCGACGCCTTCGCGTGGGAAGGCGTTGTAGATAGAGGCGCGTATGCCGCCGACCGAGCGATGGCCCTTGAGACCGTCGAGCCCGGCGGCGGTCGCTTCTTTGGCGAACTGCTTTTCCAACTCTTCCGATGGAAGACGAAATGTGACGTTCATCAGAGAGCGCGAGTCCGGGTCGGCGTGGCCGCGATAGAACGCGGTGGCGTCGATCGCGTCATAGAGTAGCTGCGCTTTCGTCTCGTTCTCACGGTGCATGGCTGAAAGACCGCCCTTCTCCTTGAGCCACTTGCAGACGAGCATGATGATATAAATGCCGAAGGTGTTCGGCGTGTTGTAGAGCGACTTGGCCTCGACGTGCGTGCGGTAGTCGAGCATCGTGTGAAGACCTTCGGGGATGCGCGCGAGCAGGTCGTCGCGCAGGATGACGAGCGTGACGCCGCTTGGGCCCATGTTCTTCTGCGCCCCGGCATAGATGAGCCCGTACTTCTCGACCGCGACGGGCCGCGAAAGGATGTCGGACGAAGCATCGCACACGAGAGGCACGTCTCCCACCTCCGGCTCCTGTTTCCACTCGACGCCCTCGATCGTCTCGTTCGAGGTGAAGTGGACGTAAGCTGCGTGCGGGTCTAGCTTCAACTCGTCCTGATGGGGGACGCGCGTGAAATTCCCGTCGGCCATCGTCGCCGCGATATTGACCCCGCCCGTTTTCTTCGCCTCCTTGACGGCCTTCTTGCCCCAGCTTCCCGTCAGGATATAGTCGGCGCTCGCTTCCGGGGGCAGGAGGTTCATGGGGATCATGGAGAACTGCAAGCTCGCGCCGCCCTGCAAGAAGAGGACGTGATAATTATCCGGCAGCCCCAGCAGCTCGCGCAGGTCGCTCTCGGCGCGCGCGATGATCTCGTCAAAGGTCTTCGAGCGATGGCTGATCTCCATAATGGACATGCCGACGCCCGGCAGAGCCACCAGTTCACGCTGCGCTTCTTCGAGCACCGAGACGGGCAACACGGCGGGCCCGGCGCTGAAGTTAAAGATTCTTTCGGTCATCTTCTTCTCTCCTAAAGGCAGTGACGAGTGGTGGGTGACGAGTTAGAAGCTTTCTCTTGCTCGTCACTCGTCACTTACCATTGTTGTTTTGGTATCTGGGACGCAAGACTGTGCCGACCAGGCGCGCGATGAACGAGCGCGGCACGAGTCGTTCCGATTCGGTCATGAAAAAGTTGGCCCAGCCGGAGACAACGTGGCTGCGCCCACGCTCCAAACTCCTGAGAGCCGTATCGACGACCTGCTCGGGCGTCTGCGCGACACGCATCGGCGGGCGCTCGATCTGCGCTGCCTCGAAGAAATTCGTGTCCGTCACACCCGGACAAAGCGCCATCACCTTAATGCCGAACGGGCGATTCTCTTCCCACAGAGCGACAGAGAATGAGAGCACGAAAGCCTTGGTCGCCGCATAGGTAGCCATGAACGGCACGGGCTGAAAGGCTGCGGTCGAAGCGACGTTGATGACTGCTCCGCTCTTGCGCTCGCGCATAGGGCCCAGGTAGCGGTAGGTCAATTCGACCAGCGCGCGGATGTTCAGCTCGATCATATTAAGCTCGCGCTCGATGTCCTGCGCCATAAAGTCGCCCATCGAACCGAAGCCCGCGTTGTTAATCAAGGTCTCGACGACGAGCGCGCGCCGCTCGGTCTCTTCATAGAGACGCGCGGGCGCATCCCGCTCCGTCAAGTCCATCGCGACGTACTGCGCGTTGATATTGCTGGCGCGTCCGAGTTCGTTGCAAATGGTCGCAAGACGATCGGCGGAGCGCGCGACCAGCAGGACATTCTCTCCACGCGCGGCGAGGCGGCGCGCGAAGACCTCGCCGATGCCGCTCGATGCGCCTGTGATGAGAGTGGTCTGCATGGTCTCAGTCATTAAGGGGCCGACCGCATTTTAGTAAACGACGCGCAGTGGAAGCTCTGCGACCGACTGCGGCGGCGTATCGGGAAAACGTATCGGCCTGCCGTGGGCCCTCCTGTCCCTGACCTCCACAACGTCGTAAGGTTGAAGCAAGGGGTCTTCGGCGCGTCCCTTCCTGATGGCTTTCAGGTCAACGCGAATACCGGCGCGGTCATCGTCTACGGGCCCATGTCTGTAGATGTAGACTTTGACATCCTCCGCGCTCGGCGAAATGCCACCGGCCTTCGCTATCGCCTGTGTGACGGTAACGGGCTCCCTCAGAATAATCGGCTGCGGGTTGACCACGCTGCCGACGATGTAAGCGACGCCGACTTCCGCGACCGATACCGTATCGCCGTGCCGCAAGTACGGATTGGCCCTTTCGTCGCCGCCCGCGACCCCCGCCAACAGAAGAGTCTCGACGCCTCCCACGAAACTTTTTTCCACCTCGCCGCGTGCAAGACGGTCGCAGTCCGAGTTGCCGGGCGCGGCATGAGTTATCTGAACAAGTTTCCCTGCCCGCTCCGTGGGCCCACCGACGATGGCCAGCGCTTCGAGCAGACGCACTCGACGCCGCAACTCAAGACGAAGGGGAGCGCGCACCGCTCCGATCACTTTAACGTGCGCGTAGCATACGGCGTTTGCAGACGCGCCGGTCGTCTGATTAGCCGGGGCTTGTCGAGATTCCTGCTGCGCGGCGCTGCCGCTCGCAGTCGTCAAGGCGAGGCCCAACAGGGCCAAGAGCGAGAGTGTGATGCTTTTATGTTTCTTCATCGCAGCCTTCTAAGCGTCGTCAGCTTTTGATCTCCAGCAGATTAAGCTCAAGGATGTCAGGGTTTTCGGCGCGCAGGCGTCCGAGCATTTCAAGCGTCGGCTCGCTCTCAAGATTGATGCGCGCGACGGCTGCCTCTCCGCCTTCAAAGATGATGTTCTCCATCTCCTGCACGTTGATGTTGGCGAGGCGAATGGCGTCAAGCACTTGCGCGAGTACGCCGGGCCGGTCACGGTGGCGGACGACGAGGGCGTGCGTGGCCGGTGTGCGGCGCGCGAGATTGACGACGTTGGGGACTTTGCCCGTCTCTTTGAAAGCCTGAACGATGCGGACTGTCTCGGCGGCGATCGCTTCCTGCGCCTGATCTGTCGAAGCGCCGATGTGATGCGTGCCGTAGAGATTGGGCTCGCGCGCTATCTCCTCATCGGTAAACTCTCCCGCCGCCGCCGCAGGCTCCGCAGCGTAAACGTCCAGACCGGCGCGTATCCCTCGCGTGCGCATGGCGTGCAGCAGCGCCTGTTGATCGACGACTTCGCCGCGAGAGGTGTTGATGAAGAGAGCGCCCTCGCGCATAGAGTTGAAGATGTCCGCGCCGATGAGCGAGCGCGTCTCTGGTTTCAAGGCCAGGTGCACGCTCACGATGTCGGATGCGCGCGCGACTTCCTGCGGGCTTTCCCTGCGCTCGATGCCTAAGGATTCGGCGCGCTCCTCGGTCAGGCTGCGGCTCCAGGCGACGACGGGCATACCGAAGGCGCGTGCGCGCGGAATCATCTCCTGGCCGATCTGCCCGACGCCGACAAGGCCCAGCGTGCGCCCGTAAAGCCCACGCGCCTTCGAGAACTCTTTCTTATTCCAGCGCCCCTCGCGCAGGGTGATGACGTTATCGGCGATGCGGCGATCCAAGGCTAGGATGAGCGCGAAGGCCAGCTCGGCGACCGCGATGGAATTCTTACCCGGACAATTCGAGACGTAGATGCCGAGCCGCGAAGCAGCCGCGACATCAATCGTGTTATAGCCCGCTCCGGCGCGCACCACCAGCTTGAGCGCGCCCGCTTCGAGCGCGGCCTCATTCACCTTCGTCGAGCGCACGACCAGCACGTCCGGCCCCTTCGCGCGAATCGCTTCCACGAGCGCCTCGTCCTTCAAATCCGGCTCGTATGAGACTTCGCAGCCGATACCCTGTAAACCGTCGCGCCCGGACTGCTCAAACTTATCGGCGATCAATACATGCATAGTTTCAAATCAGTGACGAGTGATGAATGATGAGCGGCGAGCAGGAAAACGTTTTTTCAGCTCGTCACTTGTCACTCATCGCTCTTCACAGCCTTTTTCAAATAGTATGAATCAAGAGGCCGTCTCTAAGCTTGGGCTCGAACCAGGTGGACTTGGGCGGCATGATGCTGCCCGCGTCCGAGACCTTCAGGAGGTCTTCGACGGTCGTCGGGTAGAGCGAAAAGGCGACGGCAGCTTTTCCTTCATTAACGAGCCGTTCGAGCTCCGCCGTGCCGCGCGCTCCGCCGACGAAATCAATGCGCTTGTCCGTGCGCACGTCCTTGATGCCGAGCACAGGGTCGAGCAGGTGATCTTGCAGCAGGCTGACATCCAGGGAAGCAACGGGGTCGCTCGTCTGCGGCATATTGTCGCCGGGCGTGAGAGCGTACCATCGCCCGTCAAGGTACACGCTCCACTGCCTGCGCGCCTGTGGCTCGGGCGCGCCACCCTCCGTGATGTGAAACCTCTCTCCGACCTCCGCGATGAACTCCTGCGGCGAGCGATTGTTGAGGTCGCGCACGGTGCGGTTGTAGGGAAGAATCTGTAACTGGTCGGAAGGAAAGAGCACGGCGAGGAAATAGTTATATTCCTCTTCGCCCGTATGCGCGGGGTTCTGGTCACGCAGGGCGGCGCGTGCGCGGCTGGCGCTGGCGGCGCGATGGTGACCGTCGGCGATGTAGAGGAAGGGCACGTCGCGCAGTGCGTAGGTGAAGCGCAGCGCGTCGGGCACGCGCCAGATCGTATGCTCTATGCCGTCGTCGGCCTTGAAGTCGAAGATCGCATCAGACATCGTTGTATCCATGACCATCGCGTCAACGTCGCGGCTCGGGCGATACGTTAGAAAGACCGGGCCGGTCTGCGCGCGCAGGGTCACGATGTGGCGCGTGCGGTCGTCTTCCTTATCGCGGCGCGTGCGCTCGTGCTTGCGTATGATGTCCTGGTCGTACTCGTCAACGGAGCAGCAGGCGACGATGCCGATCTGTTCGTGCTCGCCCATGATCAGGCGATAGAGATAGATGCTAGGCGTCTCGTCGCGTTCGAGCGGGCACTCTCTAATCAGGCGCTCGAAATTCTCTGCGGCCCTGGCGTAAACCTCGTCGCTGTAGATGTCCGTGCCGTCGGGCATGTCTATCTCAGGGCGCGAGACGTGAAGGAAGCTCAAAGGATTGCCGGAGGCTGCGGCGCGCGCCTCCTCCGTATTGACGACATCATAAGGCACGCTGGCGACTTCGGCGGCCCTGACAGTGGGCGGACGAAGCGCGCTGAAAGGACGAATCACAGCCACAGGCTCTTTTCTCCTTCAAATAAGTGGTCGCCATTCAGTGTTCAGTTGAAAGCCACGGCCTCTACGGGCCCGCTTTTTATTCCTACTGATAACTGATGGCTGATGGCTGCGGTTAAGACTATCCGCTCGCGGGGTAATTTGCCAAGTGCTTAGAGCGGTTTGATTGCAGGCGCGGCCTTCTGCTAATTTCGACGCCAGCTGTGCCGATTAAGGGGCAAGCCGCCTTGAAGGAGAAACGTATATGAGTAACCTTGCGAGTCGCCAATGCATACCGTGTCGCGGCGGAGTGCTTCCGCTCAAAGGCATAGGGCTAAGCAAGCTGATCAAGGAGCTCAAGGGCTGGGAGATCGTGAAGGAACATCACCTGCTCAAGAGCTACAGCTTTACGGATTTCGGCGAAGCCCTTGAGTTCGTCAACCGCGTGGGCCAACTGGCCGAAGAGCAGGGCCATCATCCAGACATACGCTTCGGCTGGGGCTACGCGGAGGTGACGATCTATACGCACAAGATCGACGGCCTGACGGAAAGCGACTTCATCCTCGCCGCCAAGATAGACGCGATGCAGTAGCAGCAACAGACTTCAGAAGGATTAGCCTTTGGAATCCATCAAAGATGGGGTTGAGGCGCGGGCGCTGGTCAAGGGCAGGCTGCTGCGCATTTTCGGCGTCGGCTTCGGCATCGCCGGGGCAGTCGGCGGCACGATCGGGGCCGGTATCCTGCGCACGCCCGGTTTAGTGGCCGCGCAGCTTGGCGACGCGAATCTGATCATCGGCGCTTGGATTCTGGGCGGCGTCTATGCCCTGCTCGGCGCGATCTCGGTGGCGGAGTTGGGCGCGAGCTTGCCGCGAGCGGGCGGGTGGTACGTTTACGCGCGGCGTGCGTTTGGCGAGTACGCCGGATTCACGGTCGGCTGGATGGACTGGCTGGGAAATTGCGCGTCGCTCGCGTGGGTCGCCATCACGATCGGCGAGTATTCGGTCTTACTCGCCCCACGTTTGTCCGGCAGCGTCAAGGCAATCGCCGTCGGCGTCATCCTCTTCTTCTCTTTGCTGCACCTGGCGGGAGCGCGCGTCGGTGGCAATAGCCAGAAACTCCTGAGCCTTGTGAAGGCGCTGGCATTTATCGCGCTCGTCGCCGCCTGTTTTATTTACGGCGGGAAGAATGCGGAAGCGGTCTCGGCACAGACGACCCTGAGGCTGCCATCGACGATGGCGGCGATGTTCATCGCCGTGGTGTTCGCGCTACAGGCCGTCATCACGACTTACGACGGATGGTACGGCGTGATCTATTTCGCAGAAGAATTCTCGAACCCGTCGCGCGACATCCCGCGCTCGTTGTTCGGCAGCGTGCTGACGATCATCTTCATCTACGTCCTCGTCAACCTGGCGCTGCTCTATAGCCTGCCGCTCGACCGGATGGCCGCTTCCGATTTACCGCTGGCCGATGCCGCGCAGGCGATCTTCGGCGCATACAGCGGACGGTTGATTACTGCCTTGGCGCTCGTTTCCCTGTTGGGGTTAATCAACGCGGTCACGATGGGTGGGCCCAGAATACTATTCGGCTTGAGCCGTGACGCCATGTTCTCAACGAAAGGCGCATGGGTCAGCCGTAATGGTACGCCTGTCGTCGCCCTGTCACTCACTACGCTGGCAGCAGTCCTGCTCGTCGTCACGGGGACATTCGAGCGCCTCCTCGGAATGACGGCATTTCTGTACGTCGCCATCTACACAACTGGGTTCGCGGCCCTGTTCGCACTTAGAAAGCGCGAGCCCGAGTTGCCGCGCCCCTTCAGAGCATGGGGCTACCCCTGGACGACCCTGATCGTTTTGACGGGATCGCTCGTTTTCCTCGTCGGCGCGGTCGCGAGCGATACGGCGAACAGTATTTATGCCGTGTTGATGATCGCAATCAGCTATCCTGTGCATCTGATGGTCAGGAATTCCGCCGCCGTGAGAGCAGGCGATGAAAAGATCTTGACGAAGTGAGGCCGGGCCGTTCATGCCGGAGACTTTTTAGTCGCGGGAGGAAATTATGATGAGCTATCGTGGATGTAAACTGGCGGTCGTAACCGTCTGGCTTCTGTGCGCGCTCGCTTTCTCGCTCAACCAGTTAATGCTGAGCGCCGCGACTTCTCGCGGGGCGGGCAATAGTAGTTTCGTCGCCGCTCAGGTGAAAGAGATTGCGGGTTATAAAAACTGGACGAAAGTTAACGCGGTTCCGCAGTTGATGCCGGAGCGCGTGGCGGCTGCCTGCGCGATGGTGGTGTCGCCGCGCGGCGCTGTTATTGACGGCCCCGGCAATCCGCACCGCGACAAGTTTTTTACCGTCTACGTCAACGACGTTGGGCGCGCGGCCATGCTCCATGAGAAGAACCCGAAGTTCCCCGTGGGCTCGATCATCGTCAAGGAAAAGCTGACGGATAAAGAGGGCCCGTCGCCGGAATTGTTGACGGTCATGATAAAGCGGGAGAAGGATTTCAACAGCGCGAGCGGAGATTGGGAATACATGGTCTTGGACGGCGCGGGCACAAAGATAGAGGGGCGCGGGCAACTGCAAAACTGCCAGGCATGCCACCTCGCCAATCAAAAGTCCGACTACATATTTCGGACGTACCTGCCGGACGAGTTGAGGAACGGTTTGAAATAAGGGAGCGCACGTCATGAAGACCGCAGGCATCATCGGCGGCATCGCGCCGGACTCCACCATCGAGTATTACCGCTTCATCATCGCGTCATATCGCGAGCAGCGGAATGACGGCAGTTATCCTTCAATCATCATCAATAGTATTAACATGACGAAGATGCGGCGCTTGATCGAGGCCGGTGAATTAGCCGCAGTGACGGATTATCTGGCCGGAGAAATTCAAAAGCTGGAATGGGCCCGCGCCGACTTCGGCCTGATGGCCTCCAACACGCCGCACATAGTTTTCGATGAAGTTCGCCGCCGGTCAAACATTCCACTCCTGAGCATCGTCGAGGCGACGTGCGAGGAGGCGAAGGCCCTCGGGTTGAAAAAACTCGGCCTGTTCGGCACGCGTTTCACGATGCAGGGAGGCTTCTACGCGGAACTATTTTCCAGAGAAGGAATGACGATCGTTTTGCCGGACGAGGACGAGCAGGACTATATTCATGACAGGTACATGAGCGAATTGGTGGAGGGCCGTTTTCTGCCCGAGACGCGCGAGCGCTTGTTGGCGATAGCAGATGGATTGAAAACGCGAGCGGGGATTGAAGGGCTCATCCTGGGCGGGACGGAGCTGCCCCTGATTCTGCGTGATGCCGCGAATCCGGGGATGCCGTTTCTGGACACCACCCGGATTCACGTCAAACGCATTGTCGCCGAGCTATTGTCTTAGACTTCCCCGGCGCTATAGCTTTGAGCCCTCGTGCGGCCCCTGCTTGTGCTCGGAGTGATGATGATGACGGCGCGTCCACTCCGCTATGCTTTCGCGTATGAATTCGCCGAGGTCTTCGATCTCGCGGCCGGACTTGTGCCAGAAATCCTTGAACGTCTGCGGGTCGAAGGCCACTCCGTAGGCGCGGCGGAACTTGGCCGACGGGCCCAGCTCGTCTTCGTAATAAGCCGTCAGTTGACGACACGCCATCGCCGTCACCGTCAACGAGCTATCCGCCGGAAGAGGCTCGAAGACCGTCCCGACGCCCTCGTCAATCTGCTTCAGCCTCGCGAGCACGCGGTTATATTTTTCCACACAGAAGGCAGCGGCCCCCTTATCATCGTCGGTCAATTCGGAATGCATGGCGGTGCGCGCCGTCTGGCGCAACACGTTGACCAGTTTGACTAGCTCTTTTTCTCTTTCCATTTCACACCTTTCGATCTTAAAAGTTCGACGTGCTCGCGGAGCAACTGCTTGCCGCGATGCACGCGCCATTTTGTGGTTGCGAGCGATGTGCCCGTGAACGCCGCGATCCTCTTGAGCGGCATCTCGTCCATAAAACGCAGGCGCAGCGCCAGCGCATAATCAGCCGGGACATTTTCGAGCGCGAGGCCGATCTCCTCATCACCGACCGTTTCATCGATCAAGGGACGGGAGAGCGCGCCCAGTTGTTCGAGCAGCAGCTCGTCAAACTCCACCCTGCCCCTTTGCTGCCGCGATGAGCGACTGCTCCAGCGCAGCGCGCGGCGACGCGTTATCGCCGACAGCCACGCCGCGAATTTTCCCGGATTTTCAATCGAGGGCAATGCCTTGAAGGCGAGCAGCAACGCGTCCTGCGCGACATCTTCCGCATCCTCGCGCCCGACGATTGATTGCGCGACGCGCACCACCGCCGCACGATAACGCAAAGCAAGCTCGTCGAATGCGTTCAGCTCGCCGAGGATGGCCGCGACGACAAGCATCTCGTCCGGTATCTCTTCCGCTACTTCGACTGCACTCGCCTTCGCCATGCCCGCTCCAACCCGCCGCGCCGCGCTCCCGAGCGCATGCCCTCTATTAGTTAAAGAGACATGCCGAGACCAAAAGGATAGTGAGAGACGAAAAAAAAGTAATCAACAGGGATAGACAGGATAAAGAGACTTTGGATTTTAGATTTTGGATTTGAGATTAAAGACATTTTGGATTTGAGATTTGAGATTTGAGATTTGAGATTTGAAATCTCAACTCTGCTCTATAAGCTTTGCTTTTATCCTGTCCAGCCCTGTTAACTCCTATCTTCGCATTGACTCAAGCGCCTCTCGATAGACTTGCTCTGTTGCTGAGACCATGTGTTCGAGGCTGAAGCGTTCACGCGCGAGTTGCCGTGCGCGTTGGCCCATGCGCTCGCGGGCGGGCGGGTCTTCCAACAGTCGCGCGATTGCGTGGGCCAGCGCCTCTATGTCGCCGATGGGGACGAGCAGTCCGGTCACGCCGTCTTCGACCGTTTCGCGCGCTCCTTCGGTCTCTGTGGCGACGACGCCGAGGCCGCTTGCCATCGCTTCGACAATCGCGAGCCCGAATGATTCCGTGCGCGAGGCCGAGACGAACAGGTCTAGCGCGCTGAGAAACGGCGCAACATCATCGAGCCAGCCCGTTAGATGAACGCGCGCCTGAAGGCCAAGCTCCGCAATCAATCTTTCGATGCGCGCGCGCTCTTCGCCCGTGCGCGAGAAATCCTCGCCCGCGATCAGGAAATCGGCGGCGGGAAAACGCTGCGCCACTCGGGCAGCCGCACGCAGGAATTCTTCATGCCCTTTTAACTCTTTCAGCTCCCCGATCGTGCCGACGAGCAGTCGCCCCGGCGCGTAGCCCGGCAGTCGGCGGCGAAGCTCTTCGCGGTCAAGAGCGCGCGACTGCGCATCGAAGCGCCCGGTGTCGATGCCGTTCGGAATGATGATGATCTTACCCTCTGGAAAGATACGCCGCTGCTGCTGAAGCGCGCGCGCGACTCCCTGCGAGACGGCGACGACGCGCGCCACTCCCGAAAGCGTAAAGACGTGAAGCCTGTTGAGCGGGAAAAGAACGTGGCGAGTGATGACGAGACGCGCGCTGCCGTTGCGTCGCGCGGCGTAGGAGCAGAGCGGATAGTCGCGCGCCATGTGCGCGTGCACGATCTCTATCTTACTTCTGCGAACCAGCCGCGCCAGTTCCCTGGCGCTCGGCACATCCAGCGCATTACGCAGAGGCAGCGTATGGACGTTTCGCGCGGGCAGCCTTGAAAGCTCTGCGCGCAGCGGCGATTGCGGCGCGAGCGCAGCATACACATCATGACCGCGCGTCGCCAGAGCATTGGCCAGGTCGGCCAGATGTCTTTCGCCGCCGCCCAGAGCACGCGCCGAGCTGACATGCAGAATTCTCACAACCAAGAGCAAGGATGAAGGATGAAGGATGAAGGATGAAAGAAGAACTTCCGTGACTTGAAAGCTTTTACTTCATCCTTCATCCTTCATCCTTGCTTTTCATTCCTATGATCGATTCATGGTAGCGCGCGAGGA
The DNA here is from genome assembly GCA_036522655.1 of Pyrinomonadaceae bacterium. Classification (GTDB taxonomy): domain Bacteria; phylum Acidobacteriota; class Blastocatellia; order Pyrinomonadales; family Pyrinomonadaceae; genus DASQYE01. Next base: position 11,492 of record DATDFK010000046.1, read on the forward strand.
GGTCTTCGGGGCCGTCGTAGATGGCTATCGCTCCGGCGGCGAGTAGTTCATGATCGGGGAATCCGCCGCAGCGCACGCCGATGGTTCTGAGACGCAATTTGCGCGCGGCCTCGGCATCATAAGGCGTGTCGCCGATGACGACCGCTTCGTCGGCGGATATATCGTCCAACTGGTCAAGGGCGGCTTTGAAGATGTCCGGGTGCGGCTTGGATTTATCGGCGTCATCGGCGGAGGTCTCTCCTTCAACGAGGTCTTCGATGTGCGCGATCTTTTTATAGGCGGCCAGCTCTTCTTCTTTGGCCGAAGAGGCGAGCACAACGCGCTTGCCGTCCTCCCTGATCTTCAGGAAAAGCTCGCGCACCATCGGAAAGGCGCGCACTCTCGGCAGATAGTCGCGCTTGAAAATCTTGCTGCGATACTCTTCCATCTCCTCGCCGAACTCTTCCAGCTCTTCGCGCGAGAAGAAGACGGGCATGAGCTGATCGCCGCCCTTGCCTATCTGGTGGCGCACCTGCTGGTAAGGAATATCTTTGCCGTACTGCTTGAACGCCTCCTTCCAAGCCTGCGCGTGCAGGTCTACGGAGTCAACCAGCGTCCCGTCAATATCAAAGATGACAGCCTTGATCATTACCGCTTCTCCCCCTCGAACAGTTTTTGAGCAGGAAGAGAGATTACACCACGCACACGCCCCGTGTCTCGCGCGCATCCTCAAAGGGCTGCTGGCCCAAGGCGAGTGTTCGAATACGGATGAGCGCGTCAATTGAAACCGCCCGGCCTTGTTCCGCTTTGATACGCGCACGAGAGGCGGACAGCCCGTAGCTTTTCGGCCCAGGGTTGACAGAGCGCGCCTGACTATCTCAACATATTCAAAAGTCCCCCTCGAAACAGGCAGCGAAACTACTCGTCGGCACAATTATTGCCGACGTGGAAGGTGTGCGAAGTGATTTGAGTTTCGCCTTTATCGATAACGTAGAACGCGAAGGAGCAGGATAATTATGGCTAAGCCTAAGTTGGTCACAGGTCTCTTTAAAACGCGTGTCGCGGCGGAAGCCGCCGTCGACGCGATCATCAAGCGCGGCTACACGCGCGACGACATCAGCGTCTTGATGTCTGACTCAACGAAGAATAAGGAGTTCGCCCTCCAGACGGGAACGCATGCGGCCGACGGCGCTGGCATCGGCGGCGCGCTCGGCGGTGCGCTCGGCGCGACGCTGGCCGCCATCGCTGCCGTCGGTACGACCATCGCTTTGCCCGGACTCGGACTGGTCATCGCCGGGCCCATCGCGGCGGCGCTCGCGGGTGCAGGCGCGGGCGGCGCGACCGGCGGCCTGATCGGCGCTCTGATCGGCGCGGGCATCCCTGAGCATCGCGCCAAAGTTTATGACGCGGGCCTGCGCGGCGGCGGCATACTGCTCGGCGTCGAAGCGAAGACGGACGAGGACGTGGAGAAGCTCGAAAAGCTGCTCGAAGATATAGGGGCCGAGCACGTCCGCTCCGAATAGTGAGAAGCTGACTTGAGAGCAAGGGGAAACAGCGGGTCGAGATGAACGAGCGCGGCGTCACAGTCGGTTGGGCCAACCACATCGAGATGACAGAGATGTGTGCGTGTGGGCCCACTCGCCCGGGCGAGCTGTTCCGATTGTGTGCGCCTGTAGTCGATCTCTAACGGGTCAGGCTCGAAGGTGCGCGCCGCGCCGGGAGGGACGTTATGCAGCGAACGGAAAAGGTCATCGAGATAGATGCGCCGGTCGAGCGCGTCTTTGATCTCTTCAGCGATTTCGAGAGCTTCCCCAGATGGATGAGTCATATCAAAGAGGTCAGGTATACGGGCCGCCGCTACACGCGCTGGACGGCTGAAGCGCCGCTCGGCACAAGTGTGGAGTGGGAGGCGGAAACGACCCGTTTCGAGCCCGATCATCGTATCGCCTGGCGCAGCGTGCGCGGCGATGTCGAGACCGAAGGCGAGGTGATCTTTCAGGAAACCTCGCGCGGCACAACCCTGCTGCGAGTGATGCTTGGTTACGACCCGCCCGCCGGGCGCATCGGCGCGCTCGTCGCCAGGTTGTTCGGGACAAACCCCGAGCAGCAGTTGGAAGAAGACCTTGAGCGCTTCGCAGAGGTCGTCGAAACGCGCAGAAGAGGCAGGCTTCACGCACGCGCCGGAAGACGCGAGCCGGATTATGACGAGCGCGCGCGGAGCAGAAGAATGGCAGCGGGCGTCGGGCGCGGCGAGCGTGATTGGGAGGATAGGGGCTATGGGCCCAGAGAACAGCCGGACTCGCGCAGGATGATGCGGCCCGAGCGCGAGCGCCGGGCCAGCTTCGATCGGGAGTTGCGAGATGCGCTCAGCAGCCAGCGGGAAAGCATGCGCCGCTACAGGGAAGAGCGCCGAAGCGACGAGCAAAGGCGCATCCGAGAAGAGGCCGAACGAGATGCCCGCGCGCGAGCGGAGCGCGGCCCCGCCGACGAGCGCCGACTTTATGAGAGACGCATGCGCCAGCGCCCAATGCGGCGCGGCCCCGAAGAAGATGTTGATCGTCGTCCAGCACCACCGCCTCCGCCGCCATCAACGCCTCCACGTCACGCGTTGACGCCGCGCGAAAGAGAGCGTGCGAGAGTGCGCCCGAGGACGGATTACGAATACTCTCGAAAGGCTTTCAGTCGCGGCGTCGATAAACTTCTGGATGGGGATGATGCTCCGAGCAGTCGCTGGCGCAGGTAGGAAGTGCGACCCGGCTTGTGTGACTGGAACATAGCGTCGAAAGATAAAGACCGTGCTTGAGATTACACATCCCAAGCACGGTCTTTCGCGTGATCGCGGTTTGTGGGTTTACTTGCCTATGGCTTTGCCTATGTCTTCAATCGTCTCGCCGACTTTGCGTTTGGCGGTTCCATAGCCTTCCTGAATATTACCACCGGCTCGATCTGCCGCTCCCTCGCTCTCCATCTTTTCGTCGTCTATCGCCCGACCGACATTCTCTTTGACAGCGCCCTTGGCCTGATCGAATTTCCCCTCAACCTCATCCTTATTTGGTAAGCCCATGATCTGAAATCCTCCTTCGCGCGGATTCTTGTATTTGACTGCGAAGCGAAGCGTATCCGCAACCGTGTCGCTAGCGGCTAAACATTTTGTCGCCGCAGACTTGCTCGGCAAGCGATGTGCCAGATGGGCCAACGCCGCAAGAAAACCTTTTGCGCTGGCCGCCAACCGTTTTATTGCGATGATGATACGGAGTTGATCGGCCTTAACCCGTAGCGATGTTGCCGCAACGCGGCGGGTGCGCGTTTCCGTACATTCCATCTCGCGGCTGTGCTTGGTCTTCGGACAACCGAAAGGGGGTTGCAAGTTTAGGAAAGCGACAGGTGCGCGCCTTGCGGAAGGCCACACCGGGAGATGAAAGAGAGAGGGGCGCAAACTCGACGAGTTTGCGCCCCTCTCTCTTTGTTAATGGTTCTTCGCTTCCGTTAGAACTGGAAACGCACCGCGAACTGAATCTGGCGCTCGCGGTATTTATTGCTGTCCGTCGTCGTGACGCTGCCGAAGGCCGGAGTGAAACACAAGCCGTTGGGATTGTTGGTCACGATTCCGTTAGTGTTGGCGCAGTTGGTGGCGGGAGTGTACAGCGTCGTGCTCTCACCGAACACCTGCGTGCGGTTGAACAGGTTGAAGGCTTCCGCCAGTGCTTCGAGGCTATATCTTTCCGTGAACTTGAAGCGCTTCGAGATTCTCAAGTCCATATTCTTGATGCTCGGCAGGCGGAAGGAATTACGCGGAAGCTGGGTGAAACGATTGTCACCGTTCGACCCGTTCAGCGCTGAACCGGAGACGACTGCGCTGAAGGGTGCGCCGCTGTAGTAGACGTAGATCGGTGCGATCGACCAACCATTCAAGAGGTAGCCGTAGAATGAATTGTCGCTTCCTTTGTAGAAGGTCGGCGCATAGACCGCACTCACCACCAATTTATGTCTTACGTCAAAGGTGCTGGGCCCTTTATCGTAGCTGCGATCGAAGATGTCCACCGGCTGATTGAAGATGCTGGTGGTGATCAGCGAATTCTGTCCGGTATCGGTGGATTTCGCCAGGGTATAGCTCGCCTGGAATTGCAGGCCATTGGTGAAGCGACGATTCGCTTGCAGAATCATCGCGTTATACTCGGACTTGACTGAGCTCTGTTCTTCCAGGATGGAAAAAGGAAGGGCCGTATTGCCACGAGTATAGAGCGGCAGGGTGAACGTCTGCCCGTTGGCGTCTCCGCCATAGATCGTAAAGGTTTTGAAGCCTCCCGTGGGGGTCAGGTTCTGATCGACGAAGGTCGGAAGATGACTGCCTCTGGCTCCGACATAGGAGATCGAGGCGACGGTGTTCTTCGCAATCTGCCGCTCCAGAACCAGGTCATACTGAGCAATCTGGGGCGTCTGGAAATTCCTCTGGAAGTAAAAGACCGTCGCGGCCCCGAAGGTTGTCACAGTGCTGGGCAGAACATTCGGGAAGACAGGAGAGCAAGGCTGTGTGGCCGTGGCAACCGCCGGGAAACAGTTTGTCGTGACGTTATTCGCGACGCTGATGGTTCCCTGTCCCGCCGGGTTACCCGTCTTGAGCAGGTTGTTCCAGATATGGCCGCCGAGGATGCGCCCGTAATAGATACCAGCGCCGCCGCGAATTGAGGTTTTGCCGTCGCCAAAGATGTCGTAAGCAAAACCGAAACGCGGGCCGAAGTTGTTCTTGTCGCTCGGCAGCGTCGAGGTCGCCTCGTTAAGAGTGCGCCCGACGTTCGGGATCAGCGCCGTGCTGGCGTTGGGCAGTACCGCGCTGGGGAGTTGCTGATACTCGTAACGCAAGCCCAGATTGACGGTCAAACGCGGTGTGACGCGGAAATCATCCTGCAAGAAGAAGCTGTACTCGTTCTCGCTGAACTTGATGCCCGGCAGACCTATACCCTGCACGAAGTTGCTCGTGTAGCAGCGGCCAACCAGGCGCGCAGTGCTGGAAGAGCAGGTCGTCGTCGCGGGCAGCGGCGTCACGAAATTAACGTAGTCGATGATGAAATCGCTGATGTTGTTGTAGGAATAAGAACCGGCCTCGGAGCCTCGGTTCTGAATGTCGTCGATCACGTGATTGAAGTCGCCGCCGAACTTGATCGTGTGGCGTCCGATGCTCCAGGTCATCGTGTCCGCGAATTGGGTGCGATCCTCGAAGGGATACCTGAGACGCTCAAAGTTGGTGGTCGTGCCGAAGGTCAAGCCGTTTGTCAAAAACACCTGCGGCGAACGGATGCCCTGCGAGGTGGTGGCGGTCTGCGGCTCGCCCGGCAGCGGTTCCTGGCTCAAGGCGAACTCGTGATCCTGCGAATACTGAAAACGCGCTTCGTTCAGCAGCGTGGGGGAGAATGTTGACTGGAGGCGTATGTTCGTCGTGTCGACGTTGACGAAGTCGTCGCCGAAGCTATGACGCGCGTTGGTGTTGGTGGCCTGTGTTTGCAAACCGGAGGGCGATTCCCAGCGCAAGCGGTTATAAGAGCCGGTCAGCAGGTGATTGCTGTTGATCTGCCAGTCGATCTTCGGGAAGATGATCGTCTGGTCGCCGCGACGCGGAGTCTCGCCGGTCAGTGAATCCAGAAAACTGACAGCGTTGTTGATCTGAGTGTTGGTCAGCCCCTTGGCCAGCAGGGCGTTGCGCGCCGTCGTTCCCGTCGCCACCGTGTTCAGGTAGCTGGGCACGAAGAAGACCGCCAGACCGGGGAAGTTGCGCTTCTGCTGATCGTAGCTGAAGAAGAAGAAGAGGTGATCTTTGACGATCGGGCCGCCGATCGTGCCGCCGAACTGGTGGCGAATGTCCGTCGGCTTGATTCCGACAGGAGTCGAGATGCCATTGATCAGGACGTTGCGGGTCGCACGCGGATTGCGCGCACCGAACTTGTTGTTGCGGTAATACTCAAAAAGATCACCGTGGAACTCGTTGGTTCCGCTCTTGGTCACAGAGTTGACGACAGCACCCGCCGAGCGGCCATACTCCGCCGAGTAGTTCGAGGTGTTGACCTGAAATTCGCGAATCGCCGACGCGCTGACGACATACCCGATGCGTGTACGTCCACGCTCTTCGGAGTGGAATGACTGGTTATTATCGCCGCCGTCCACCGTGCTGTTGTTAAGCAGGCCGGAGATACCGCGAAAGCTGATCAGACCGAAGGGGCCGTCGGGAACGGAGGCGGGCGTCAACAGCACGAAGTCTGAAGCACGGCGTCCGTTGATCGGCAATTCGTTGATCGACGTTTGATTGATATTGGTTGATACGTCCGGGGCAGTGGTATTGATGACGGGGGCGTCTGCGGAGACTTCGACCGTCGCCGTCGCTCCGGCAATACCCAGGGGGACATTCAGCGTCGTCACTCGTCCGACCTCGACCACCAGTTCCTGCGTAAAATCAGCGAAGCCCGAAGCCGAAACCTTGACGCTGTAAGTTCCCGGTTGAAGATTGGCGATGCGGAAACCACCGTCGCCCTCAGCCGTCACGGTCGCTTCCTGATTTGTACCAGTATTGATCGCCGTCACAGTGGCGTTCGGCACGCTCGCTCCCTGCGGGTCGGTGATCTTGCCACCGATACCGCCCGTGACTGTTGATTGTGCAAATCCAATCGCGCAGAGCGCGAGAATCATAAAAGTTGCAAAAGAAAGTCGGACAAGTTTCGACATATCAGGGGAACTCCTTCTGGATAGTCCGGTTGAAGTTGCAGGCTTAATCCGCGAGGCCGAATAGGCACGGACATTAAAGTCTGAGTTGCAAGAACATCTATTACTGCGTCATACAAGAGGAATCGGGCCGAACCCTTTGGCGCCGTGTGCAGAAGTAAACTTCTATCATGACGGATGTGATTTACGCAAGCTTTACAAAGCTCGCAAATCAATGTTAAGGGAGAGTGCCATTGAGTATCTGTCGAGGCCAATCGAAGCCGCTAAAAAGCCTATTACTCTTCGCAACAATCGTGCCGTGTCCGGCACGCTTTCCGCCCGTTATCTAAGGATATGATTTAGCAGCCCTTAGCTCCCAATGCCGCTCAATCCGCAGCTCCTGCGGCTACCAATTTTTTGGATTTGATATGAAATTTAGGATAAGGCGTTGAATCCGGCCACGGCGCCAACGAGCGACGAGCGACAAGCCCAAGACGTTTTTGCCGTCCTGATAGCTTGTCGCTCGTCATCGGTCTTGTCAGAGTCGCTCGCAGATAATGGCTATGCCCTGCCCGCCTCCGATGCAGGCCGTCGCCAGACCGTAGCGTCCGCCTCGTCGCCCGAGCTCGCCCAGCACGGTCAGCACCAGTCGCGTTCCAGAAGCCGCCAAAGGATGTCCGAGCGCGATCGCGCCGCCGTTGACGTTCGTGCGCGAGCGATCGAGCCCCAGCTCTTTTTCCACAGACAGGTACTGAGCGGCGAAAGCCTCGTTGACTTCTACGAGGTCTATGTCTTCGAGCTTGAGCCCGGCGCGCTCCAGCGCCTTTCGCGTGGCGGGGACGGGGCCGATGCCCATCAACTCCGGCTCGACCCCGGCGTAAGCCCAACTGACGATGCGGCCCAAAGGCTTCGCGTCCTTGGCCTTGACGTAATCCTCGCCCGCGATGATGAGAGCCGCCGCGCCGTCAACTATCCCGGAAGCATTGCCCGCCGTGACGAAGCCGTCTTTACTGAAAGCGGGCCGCAGCTTCGCCAGGCCTTCGAGCGTCGTCTCCGGGCGCATGTGATCGTCCCTGTCAAAGAGGGTCGTGCCCTTGCGCGATTTGACTTCGACGGGGACTATCTCTTCGGCGAAGATGCCAGCCTCCTGCGCGCGCTTGGCTTCCTGCTGCGACCTGAGCGCGTACTTGTCCTGCTCTTCGCGCGAGATTTCATGGCGGCGAGCCAGATTTTCAGCCGTGCCCGCCATCGGCGTGTTGCAGTAAGTATCCAGCAGGGCGACCATCAGGCTGTCTTCGAGTTGTCCCTGGCCGAGCGCGAATCCGGCGCGCGCACCGCGAATCACGTGCGGCGCTTGCGACATCGATTCCATCCCGCCGACGAGCACCGTCTGCGCTTCGCCCAGTTGAATCATGTGCGCGCCGGAGATGATCGATTGGATACCGCTGCCGCAGAGGCGATTGACGGTGAGCGCCGGGCGATCAAACGGCACGCCCGCTTTGAGTGCGACGTGGCGCGCGCCGTAGATGGCGTCGCCGGAAGTTTGCAGAGCATTACCGATGATCGTGTGATCGATCTCTTCGGGCAGCACGCCCGTCGCCTCAAGAGCGCCGCGCGCGGCAATCGCACCGAGATCAATCGCCGAAATATCCTTCAAAGCGCCGACATACTCGCCCATCGGCGTGCGCTTCCCGCCGAGAATAAACACATCACGAGACATTCTTTGCTAAACCTTTCTATAGTGAAAATCCTGCCACCAACCGAAACAGATGAGCTTAACAAACCCGCGCGGCAAGCGTCAATTAACCCCGTGCCCGGCTCATGCGACGCAACGTTCGTGCTGACTTTTTTGTAAAGCCTTCGCGGCCCCGTCTTGTTTATTTCAGTCCGTGAACCTGTGTTGCGCCAGATAGCGATGGAGCAGTTCTTCGAGGAAGCCTTCGTAGGTGAAGGCTTCCTGATCATAGGCGGGGCGCAGCTTGTACATGATCGGCAGCGCGACGCGCCATGCCATCCACTGTCGCGGCGCGTCCGGCAAATCCCAGCGGCGGCGCAGGTACGTCTCGACCACCTCGATCTCTTTGGCCGTGAGAGCGGAGAGGTCGGCTGTGAAGTTGACGGGCTTAAAGGAACGGCGCAGCGCCGCATCGCTCACGGGCGAGGCGAAGACATGATCGAAGCGCGGGGCTTCGGCCTCGCGCTCGCGCACCACGACGCTTCCGGCCAGCATGTCGCCCAGGCGCTGATCCTTCGAGCTGATAAAGACGGCGATGAGGCCGATGGAATAGAAGCCGACGATGGGAACCGGCATCATCAGCTGCATGTCGAAGATGCGCATGATATTGCGCACCGCCGCTTCCCAGAAAGTGATGGGCCGACCGTCTTCGCGTATGACGCGCAGCTTGAGCCAGCGCTTGCCCGGCGTCTGGCCGTTCCAGAGCCACTCGAAAAAGACGAAGTAGCTTGAGAAGATCAGGAACACGAGGATGATGAGCAAAGCCTCGACCCACTTCGGCGCTTCCTTGAACGCAGTGACGACGCTCGTATAGTCCGAGAGAATAGAGAAGGCCAGAATAATCAGGATGATGACCGCAATCTGCAACGCGTGATCGATGGCGCAGGCCAGAAAGCGATTGCCGATCGAGGCGAGAGCGAAATGCAAGGGCACGCGCTCCGGCGTCTCGATCACCAGAATCTCTTCGGTCGCAATGGCAGTTTCGGCGGACATCTTTAAGACAGTGACGAGTGACGAGCAGGAATGAGATTTCAGCTTATCACTCGTCGCTTAACCGCGAGTTCATTTTCCACGCACGCGAAGAAAGCGTCGCTTGCCGACTCTAATGTCGAATGCGGGTCTGTCGGGATTGAGTGGGAGCGCCTCGTTAGCTTTAGGGTCGCAACGCTCGCCATCGACGTAGACGCCGCCCTGTTCGATCAACCGGCGGGCCTCTGCTTTGGATGAAGCGAGCCCTATCTCCACTAACAACTGTTTCAAATCCCAATCGCCGAACGCGACGCTACGCTCTTCAATCTCATCCGGCATCTCTTTACGCTTAAAGATGCGATTGAACTCATCCTCAGCATCGTTCGCCGCAGCCGCCGAATGAAAGTCGGCGATAATGCGTTTCGCCAGCTCGACTTTCAGGTCGCGCGGGTTGACTTCGCCATCCCTGGCACGCCCGCGCATCTGTTCTATCTCATTCATGGGCAGGTCTGTCAGAAGCTCGTAGTAGCGCCACATCAACTCGTCCGAGATGGACATCACTTTGCCGAACATCTCCTGCGGCGCTTCGTTGATGCCGATGTAGTTGCCGAGAGATTTGGACATCTTCTGTACGCCGTCCGTGCCCTCCAAGAGCGGCATGGTGATGGCGATCTGCGCCGCTTGCGCGTACTCGCGTTGCAGATTTCTCCCCAGCAGCAGATTGAACTTTTGATCCGTGCCGCCGATCTCCACGTCCGTCTGAAGCGCGACCGAATCGTAAGCCTGCGTCAGTGGATAGAGCAGTTCGTGCAGGGCGATGGGGCGTTCTTCACTGATGCGCCGGGCGAAGTCGTCGCGCTCCAGAATCTGCCTGACGGTGACGTGCGAGGCGAGCCGTATGAAGCCGTCGGAGCCGAGCGCGTCCATCCACTCGGAGTTGAAACGTATCTCTGTGTGTTCGGGATCGAGGAGCTTGAAAATCTGCTTCTTGTAAGTCTCCGCGTTGGCGTTGACCTCTTCGCGCGTGAGTTGCGGGCGCGTCGCGCTCTTTCCCGAAGGGTCTCCGATCAGACCCGTGAAATCTCCGATGAGAAAGATGACGGTGTGGCCCAACTCCTGAAACGCGCGCAGCTTTCGGATGACGACCGTGTGGCCGAGATGAATGTCCGGCGCGGTCGGGTCTGCGCCGAGCTTGATGCGCAGCGGAACGCCTGTGTGCGCGCTTCGCTCAAGCTTGGCGCGCAGCTCATCTTCACGAATCACATCGACCGCGCCTTTGCGAAGATATGCGACTTGTTCGTCAATCGTCATTGTTCAGAATAGCCTCGTCCGCGTCTCGCGCAGGATGAAGAAATAGCCCGGGTCTTATCCGCACGCGATTATAAGATTTAACAGGCCGATAGAGTAGCTTATCTTCGGCGTAGAAGGATAGAGAGCGAGCTTGTTCGCCGAAGACCGATCTTGCTTTTCGCTCGCGGCGTTGTTAGCTTACCGGAATGACTGACGCACATACGGACGCGCTCGTCTCTTCGGGCGACGAGAACTCGCTTGACACTGTGCAGCTCTCCTTCATCGGCTGCGGAGTGATGGCCGAAGCCATCATCGCCGGGCTGCTTCGCCAACAGCTTGTCAACGCCGCGCAGATCACGGGCAGCCACCCGCGCGCCGCGCGCCGCGACGAGCTTGAATCGAAATACGGCGTTCGGATGCTGGAAAGCAATCGCGCTGCGGCCTCAGCCAGCGAAGAGGATGCGCCCGGCTCAAGCACATCTGCGGCGCTGTCCGGCAAAATCGTTATCCTCGCCGTCAAGCCGCAACGCCTGGGCGGAGTGCTTCAGGAATTGAAGGGCGCGGTCGGGCCCGACAGCCTCGTCATCTCAGTCGTCGCGGGCGCAACCATCGAGACGATTTCCGGCGAGCTTCTGCACGGCGCGGTCGTGCGCGCGATGCCGAACACGCCCGCGCAGATCGGCCAGGGAATGACTGCCTGGGTGGCGACAGATGAAGTTGACGAGCAGCAGCAGCGACAGGTTCGCGCGCTCCTGGGCGCGCTCGGCCGGGAGATGCGTGTCGAAAAGGAGAGGATGATCGACATGGCGACGGCGCTTTCGGCGACCGGGCCGACCTACATCTTCCTCGTCATGGAGGCGCTCGTGGACGCAGGCGTGCACATGGGTTTTTCCCGCCACGTCGCGCAGGAGCTTGTGCTGCAAACGATGCTCGGCAGCGTGCTCTTCGCGCGCGAGTCGCACAAGCATCCGGCCGAGCTTCGCAACATGGTCACATCGCCGGGCGGCACTTCCGCCGAAGCCATCTACCAGATGGAAAAAGGCGGCCTCCGCACAGTCCTCTCAAAGGCCGTCTACTCCGCCTATCAACGCGCCGTCACACTTGGGAAAACAGAGAGCAGAAAGTAGAACAGAGATTGTCAGGATACAGGTCAGTAAGACGAAAGGTCTCGGGCGGGTGATGCTGCAACTTGAGACCCGCCCGGCTTAAGCAGGCGGTACTGACCTGAGTTTATTAGCGACTCTTAACTCTCCGCCCGGTGATCTCGTAGTTACCGCGTACGACGAGCGCGAGGGCTTCCACGTAAAGGCGATGCTCTTCGACGAGGATGCGCTGCGATAGAGTCTCTACTGTGTCATCGTCGCGGACGGGCACGGCCTGTTGGGCGATGATGGGCCCACCGTCGAGCGTCTCGTCAACAAAGTGGACTGTGCAGCCCGTCCACTTGACGCCGTGATCAATTGCCTGCCGGTGCGCGTCCAGACCGGGAAAGGCCGGTAGCAGGGAAGGATGAATGTTGAGCGTGCGCCCGCGAAACGCCTCTATGAAAGACGCGGAGAGCAGGCGCATGTAACCGGCCAGGCAGACCAGCTCGACGCCGTATGCGCGCAGCGCCGCGACGATCTCGCCGTCATGCTCTTCGCGCTTGCGCCCGCGTCGCTCGATGACCAGAGTCTCGATTCCCCGCTCGGCCGCGCGTCGCAGTCCCGCCGCGTCCCTTTGATCGCTGATCACAACGGCGATCTCGGCTTCAGGAACTCGTCCCTCATCGACGGCATCGGCGAGCGCCAGCATGTTCGAGCCGCGCCCTGAGATAAGGATGCCAATTTTCATCATGTGTTGAATTGAGAATTTCGCCGTCCGGGTCTGGAGTCTCTGTCGAAATCTGAATCCTAAGTTATGCTGACTTCCCGGTTGCCTTCGACGACGCGTCCGATCTCGTAGCATGAGCAGTCGCGTTCGCGCTGTAGGTGAGTCTTGATCGTTTCCGCATTCTGCGCTTCACAGATGATGACCATCCCGACGCCCATATTGAAGGTGCGGTACATCTCCTGATCGGAGACGCTGCCGAGTTCCTGCATGAGCTTGAAGATGGGGAGCACGGGCCAGGTGTCGCGCGCGATGACGACCGCCGTTCCTTCCGGCAGGATGCGCGGGATGTTATCGGTGAGCCCGCCGCCGGTGATGTGCGCGAGCCCCTTGATGCGGCCCTCGTTCAACAAGCCTTCGAGCGCGTCAAGGTAACTGAGGTGCGGTTGAAGAAGCGCCTCGCCCACGCTTGAGCCGAGCGCCGGAAGATGCGTCGAGGCATCGTAGCCCGCGACCTCGAAAAAGAGTTTGCGGGCGAGCGAGTAACCGTTGGTGTGAAGCCCGGCGGAAGCAAGCGCGAGCACCGCATCGCCTGCCTTGATGCGCTTGCCGTCGATGACCTTCTCTTTATCCACGACGCCGACGATGAAGCCCGCGACATCGTATTCGCCGTCGGGATAAAAGCCGGGCATCTCGGCCGTCTCGCCGCCCAGCAGCACGCAACGGTTAGCGCGGCATCCGTCGGCCACGCCCTCAACAATCTCTGCGACCGTCTGTCCCTCAAGCCGCCCCGTCGCGATGTAGTCCAGGAAGAAGAGCGGGCGCGCGCCCTGCACCAGAATGTCGTTGACGCAGTGATTGACAAGATCGCGCCCGATCGTATTGTGCGTGCCGGTCATGAAGGCGATCTTGAGCTTCGTGCCCACGCCGTCAGCCGATGCGACCAGCACGGGCTGGCTCAGGGCTGGGAACGAGCCGTCGAACATCCCGCCGAAGCTTCCGATCTCGGAGAGCGTTCGTTCGTTGAAGGTGCGGCGGGCAAGCTGCTTGATGCGCTCGGTCGCGGCGTTCGCAGCGTCAATCGAGACGCCGGCGTCACTGTATGAGATTGGTTGGCCCATCTTTTAAGTAATCAACGAGCGCACGTACGGCGCGGCTCCTTAAAGTTTGAAATTCTTCTGCCCCTTCGTGCCGCTGCGATTCGCAAGCTCGTCTTGCAGCTTGCGTATCTCATCTTCAGCGGCGGCGCGCGACTCTTCGTCAAGAGTGATACTGATTCGCAGGTGATCGCCGTCGCTTGCGCCCGGCGGTAGAAAGGCCGTGGGGAGATCAATCCGCTCCTGCTCGTCATCGCCGATGAGGATGACGGCCCGGTCGTTGTCCTCTATGCGATCGATGACGGCGTGTATAGCGGCAGACTCTTTCTTCCGATCATTCGTCATTGCTCTTACCTCTTAATCCATCATCTACTACTACTACTTCTTGGCCGGTTTCTCTTTCGGCGGGCGCGGCGGTGGGCCAAAGTCGCCGTAGGAGACAAAGCCTGTGCGCGTGGAATCGTCCTTCTGCGCTTCGCGCCCGGCCCAGAGGTCTGCATCCTTGGTCTCCTTGGCGGTCTTGATCTCGTAGCCTTCGCCTTTAGAGATGATCGTGATCTCGCCCTGCAAGTCCGTGCGATAGACTTTGACGCCCGCCGCCTTCAAGCGCGCGAGGGCTTCCGGCGAAGGATGCCCGTAGCGATTGGCCGCGCCGTCGGAGATGACGGCGACCTCCGGCTTGACCGCCTTCAGGAAGTTTTCCGAAGTCGCATACTTCGAGCCGTGATGCCCCACCTTGAGAATCCGCGCTTGCAGGTTCGTGTCCTTGGTAATCATGCGCTCTTCCGTCTGCGCCTCGGCATCGCCCGTCAAGACCATCGAGAACTTGCCGTAGTCTAGGCGCACGACGACCGAATTGGCGTTCGGCTCGTTGCCGCCTGAGCGGAGTTGATCCTTGGTGAAGAAAGGCTGTATGGGCGCGAGCACGGTAATCACGGCGTTGCCGCTCAACTCATATCTCTGGCCCGGCTCGGCCTTGATATATTGCGCGCCCGATTTATTAACGGCATCGAGCAGGTCTCTGTAAGCCTTCGTCGTCGGAAGCTCCGGCGCATTGGCGCTGCTGCCGCTCGCGCGCGCTCGTCTGGCACTGCCTTTGCCGTTCTCATTCGTCGCCGCTTCATCAGACGGACGGCCCGGGGGCGGCACGCTGCTATCGAGCACGCTCTTGATGGAGGTCGCATTGATGACTTCGTCCGCGCCGCCGATGTGGTCTGCGTGCGCGTGCGTGGCGATGAAGAGATCGATCTGGCTCAGGTTGTAACGCTTCATCGCATCGAGCACGATCTTGCCGCGCCCTGTATCGCCCGCATCCACGAGCACGACCGAGCGTTTCTTAGTCTCTTTATCTTCCGGCGCGATGATCAGAATCGCATCGCCCTGGCCGACATCCAGAACATGCACTTCAAGCTCTCCGCCCGAGGGCGTCGGCACTAAGCGGCTCTTATACCAGGGCCAGATGAAGAAATACCCGGCCACCGCGACGATCAAAATGAAGACCACCAGCGCCGCGAGCGCGCACCCACACCCTTTATTGAATTGGGCCACCTGGAACTACCTCCGATGCCATTTTAGATTTTGGATTGGCGGGTTGCCAGGCTTGAAAGCTCTCATCCAAAATTCAAGATTGCCGAAGCGGGAATCCAAAATCTCTAATCCACAATCTGAAATCTCTAATCCGAAATCGAATCAAGCGTCTCCCGTCGGGACGGGCTCGCGCTCGCGGGCCCATTGCGTTTCGGCCTCGCGCGTAATCTGCGTCGGGTACTGGCCGTTCCAGCAGGCGACGCAGGCCGAGTGCGGACTGATGCCGGTCGCTTCGAGCATGCCTGCGAGCGAGAGATAGCCGAGCGAGTCGGCTTCGATAAAGCGTCTGATCTCTTCCACGGACATCTGCGCCGCGATAAGGTCGGACTTGTTCGGCGTATCCACGCCGTAATAACAGGGACTCACCGTCGGCGGGCAACTGATGCGCATATGCACTTCGCGCGCGCCCGCCTCTCTGACCATCCGCACGATCTTCTTGGAAGTCGTCCCGCGCACGATCGAATCGTCGATGAGGACGACGCGGCGGCCTGCGATCAGGTCGCGCACGGGATTGAGCTTGATGCGCACGCCGAAGGAGCGTATGGATTGCTTGGGCTCGATGAAGGTGCGATGTATGTAGTGGTTGCGCACCAGGCCCTGGCGAAAATTGATGCCGCTTTGCGCCGCGTAGCCGATCGATGCTGCCGTGCCGGAATCGGGCACGGGCACAACGATGTCCGCTTCCGCCGGATGCTCAAGCGCGAGGCGCTTGCCCATCTTATGACGCGACTCGTTGACGGAGTGACCGTAGATCAGGGAGTCCGGGCGCGCGAAATAGACGTGCTCGAAGATGCACATCGAATGCGGGCGCTCGGGCAGCGGGAAAGATGAATGCAAGCCCTTATTGTTGATGACGATCATCTCGCCCGGCTCGACATCGCGCACGTAGCGCGCCTCGATCAGGTCGAAGGCGCACGTCTCGGAGGCGACGACCCATGCCTGGCCCAGGCGGCCCAAGGCGAGCGGGCGAAAGCCGCGCGGGTCACGAATCGCGATCAGCGAATCGGGCGTCAGGAAGAGCATGGAGAAAGCGCCTTCGGTTTCGCGCAGGACTTCCGGGATAGCATCACGGATTGAACCGGCCTGTGAACGCGCTATGCCGTGCAGCACGACCTCCGTATCCGAAGTCGAAGAGAAGATGGCCCCGACGCGCTCCAGCCTCTTTCGCTCTTCGGTGGCGAAGGGAAGATTGCCGTTATGACAGATGGCGACCTGGCCGTGCTGGCAGGCGACGAGGAAGGGCTGCGCCTCTCGAATAGAGACTTCGCCCGCCGTCGAGTAGCGCACGTGACCGATGGCGAGCGCGCCCGGCAGGCGGTCGAGGCGCGTCTCGTCGAAGACATCCGAGACTAGACCCATCGCGCGCTCCGAGCGTAGCTCCGCGCCGTCGCTCGAAACTATGCCGCAGGATTCCTGCCCGCGATGCTGCAAGGCGTAGAGCCCCAGGTAGGTCAGGCGCGCCGCCTCCGCGTGCCCGTAGATTCCGAACACACCGCACTCGTCGCGAAATTTGTCCGCCCCGTCGTGATTCAAGATTGTCGCCTCTCCCGCTTATATTACAATAGAGACCGCTCATCCGCGCACCCGAAGCGCGCCGCTGCATTACACAAATGCGCTCCACTCCATTATCATGCAAAGCAAAATCCGGCAATGGGAGAAAATCGAAATGGACAAGGTGAGGGTTTACGGGGCGGACTGGTGCGGAGATACGCAGCGCGCGCTCAGGCAACTGGACGGGCTCGGCGTCGCTTACGATTACGTCGATGTGGAACAGGACGCGGAGGCGTCCTCATGGGTCAAAGAGCAGAACGACGGGAAAGAGCGCAAGCCGACCATCAAAGTGGGCTCGCAGGTGTTATCGACACCGAGCGCGCAGGAGCTTGAGAGCGCGCTCCGAGAACAGGGCATGCTCAAAGGATAAGGCTGGGCGGGTGAGCCCGTCTGTGGGCGGGCTGAGCCTTGCTCTTCGGGCCAGTGTTGGATTCAGGAGATAAGGCTAGCGAGTCGTATTCATTTAATGAACACGCGGGGCTATAACATCTTCGCAGCAATACTGCGCGTCGCGCTTCTGGCCGCGCTCTTGGGTGCGGGCTGGAATATTTACAGGCGCCTACCGGGCGGCGAGCCGTTAAACGGGGGAGCGGGCGGGCAGAGCGAGACGGCTTTACAGATCGTGCTGCGTCAATCGACGGATGATGCGGGCTCGCCCGTTGATATTCCGATCGAGCTTTACTCGATCGACGTGGAAGCGGTCAGGCGCGAGTATCGCTCCGAGCCGCGACCCGGCATGCGCTTCGACGATTTTCTGGCGCGTCGCATGAAAAGCCACCCGCCCGTCACGTCCAGACTAGACCGCAGCGGGCAAACGGTCGTCTACATAGCTCCCGGTAAATGGTGGATACACGCCCTGCTCTCCGGCGAGCAGAACGTCGAATGGCGACTTCCCATCGAAGTCGCCGGACGCCGCCAAACCGTCGAGCTGACCCCCGAAAACGCCTACGCGCGCATGAAAACATTTTAAGAGCAGCGACGAGTGACGAGCAAAAGAAAAAGTAATTGAGTGATGAGTGACGAGTAAAAGACAAGCGCTTGCTTTTCTCTCATCACTCACTCATCACTCATCATCAACTCGTCGCTCGTCGCTAACTTGTCGCTCATCACTTATCGCTTGTCACTCGTCATTGATTTTATGTTGTCGCTGCGATACGAAGAGAATCTGCTGGCCGTGAGGGATGTTCCGAAGCCTCTGGGTGCGGGAGAGGCCGTGGTGCGCGTCACGCTCTCGGGGATTTGTAATACTGATGTCGAGATCGTGCGGGGCTACGCGGGTTTTCAGGGAACGATCGGGCACGAGTTCGTCGGGGTGGTGGAGAGTGCGCCGGGCCGTGAGGCGTTGGTGGGCAGGCGTGTGGTCGGCGAGATCAATGCCGGGTGCGGCGATTGCGAGTTGTGCGCTGCGGGCGATGCGCGCCACTGCGCACGCCGGACGGTGCTGGGCATAGTGGGCCGCGACGGAGCGCACGCCGAGTTTCTGCGGCTGCCCGTGGTTAATCTGCTGCCTGTGCCCGACGAGATCGCGGATGAGCGCGCAGTGTTTGCCGAACCGCTCGCCGCCGCCTGGGGCATCACGGAGCGGGCACAGGTGACGAAGGAACAGCGCGTGGCCGTCATCGGCGACGGGAAGCTCGGGCTGCTCTGCGCGCAGGCGCTCTCTTTGACCGGCGCGCCCGTCACCCTCGTCGGCAAGCATCCCAACAAGCTGCGCATCGCGGGTAGGCGCGGCGTCGAAACGGTGATGCTGAACGAACTACGTGGCCGCGAGCGCGCCTTTGATACGGTGGTCGAGGCTTCCGGCTCTGAGAGCGGCTTTGAGCTGGCGCTAGACCTACTGCGCCCGCGCGGAACGCTCGTGCTGAAATCAACCTTTCACGGCGCGACGGCCATCAACGCGTCCCGCATCGTCGTTGACGAGATCACGGTCGTCGGCTCGCGCTGCGGGCGCTTCGCACCGGCTCTCGATCTACTGCGGCAGGGTGCGGTCGATGTCGAAAGCCTGATCAGCGAAGAGTTCGCACTCTCAGACGGCGTCCGCGCCATCGAGCGCGCCACCGCGCCCGGCATCATCAAAGTGCTTCTAAGACAGTGACAAGTGACGAGTTGGTGACGAGTGATGAGTAAGAAGCAAGCACTTGTCTTTAACTCGACACTCACTTCTCGTCACTGCTTTAATAGCTTGTCACTCGTCACTGTCTTTTTCTATGCGCATAAAAAGTAATCTGGCGGCGGATGGCGCGCTGGTGTTGGTGACGCTGATCTGGGGCTCGACCTTCGTGATGGCGAAGGACGTGCTCGGCTACTGGCCGCCGCTCGCTTACATTACGATTCGCTTTGCGTTGGCGGCGGTCGTGCTCGTCGCGTTGTTTCCGCGTCTCTTCATCCGCGCGCGCAGGGAAGAGTGGAGGGCTGGCGCGACCCTGGGCCTGCTGATGAGTCTGGCGTTCGCGGGCCAGGCGATCGGACAGGTTTATACCACTCCGTCGAAATCGGCCTTCATCACGGGACTGACGACGCCGCTCGTGCCCTTCGTCGCGCTCGTCATCCTGCGCGTGCGGCCCACTATCGAGAACCTGATCGGAGTCACGCTCGCTTCCATCGGCGGCATGCTGATCCTCGTTCCGCACGATGCGAGCGTCAATCGCGGCGACGTGCTGACGCTCGTTTGCACAATCCTGTTCGCCGCACACATTACTTTCCTGAGCAGCTATGCGCGCCGCTTCGACATACGACAGTTGACCGTCTTGCAGATCACGACGGCGGCCAGCGTCTTCGTCTTCGTCTGGCTCGCGTTCAAAGCGTGCGCGCTGTTGCTGGTGGGCCATCCGTTGCCGGAAGTCGTCGCGCAGGAATCCGTCCCGCTCGTCCTGAGCCTGCGCGTTCTGTGGCAGATCGTTTACCTTGCGCTCGTCGCTACGGTCGCAACCTTCCTGCTGTGGACTTGGGGACAGTCGCGCATGTCTGCGACGCATGCCGCGATCATCTTTAGCCTTGAGCCCGTCTTTGCGACCGTGTTCGCCGTCGCCGTGCGTGGCGGCGAGGATTGGATGGGCGGGCGCGGCGCGCTGGGCGCGGCCCTGATCTTCCTCGGAATCATCATCTCGGAACTGACCTTGGGCCAGAGGCGAAAGAGCGCCGGACAAGGAGCCGAGGCGCTGGACGAAGACGGAGACATCAGCCTTGCGGAAAGCAATTAACAATTTCATTTGAGATTGTGGGTTTGAGATTTGAAATTTTGGATTGACGCGCCTGCCGGGCTTGAAAGCTCTCATCCAAAATTCAAGATTGCCGAAGCGGGAATCCAAAATCTGAAATCTCGAATCCAAAATAGTAAGTTTTACATTTCCCTTTTTCCTTTTCCTCGCCTTTTCGTTATACTTGATGCCTTCTCTCCGGGGCTCATGTTAATACTCTGGTACAGGGGCGCGTCGGCAATCTTTTGAGAGAGAGTTGCCTTCCAAGAGGTTATTCCGAAAGTGGTGATGTATGTACGACCTTCCTAAAGATCAACTGACTAATACCGAGATTACTATCCTGCGTCGGCTGCGAGTCTGGATCGTGGCGCTGGCCGTCATGTGCATCGTGGCGGGCATAGGCATCGGCGCTCTCCTGACGGGCCGTCCGACCGTCGCGCAGACCGGAACGGAGGTCGCGCGCACGCCCGAAGCGCTCTCCGCCTCCTTCGCCGAGATAGCGAAGCGCGTCGAGCCTGCGGTCGTTAAGATTGATACCAAGACGGCAGCGCCGGAGGTGGCCGAGCGCGGCGGCAGTAGCGAGGACGACGAAAAAGACGAGTCGGCATCCAATCCCCTGCTCGATATGTTTCGTCGCCAGTCGCGCCGTCCGTCCTACGGGGTGGGGAGCGGTTTCATCGTCGATCCGAAGGGCTACATTCTGACCAATCAGCATGTCGTGCAGGGCGCGACGCGTATTACGGTCGGGCTCCAGTCCGGCGAAGAGTTGCGCGGGCGCGTCGTCGGCGTTGACGAAGAGACGGACGTGGCGGTCGTCAAGGTTGACACGCCGCGCGATTTGCCGACGGTCAAGCTGGGCGATTCGACGAACGTGCAGGTTGGCGACTGGGTGCTCGCCATCGGCTCGCCCTTCGGGCTCGACCAGACGGTGACAGCCGGTATCATCTCGACCTTGCAGCGACAGACGCCCTACTTCACAAACTTTCAGCAGTTCCTTCAGACAGACGCCGCGATCAATCGCGGCAATTCGGGCGGCCCGCTCGTCAACATGCGCGGCGAAGTGATCGGCATCAACTCGCAGATCGCGACCTCGACCGGAGATTACAACGGCATAGGCTTCGCGCTGCCCTCGAACGAAGCTTCGTTCGTTTACCAGCAGATCGTCTCGCAGGGCAAGGTCAGGCGCGGTTATCTGGGCATTATTCTCGACTCCGTGAAGCCGGAGTTTGCGCGCGTCTATAATCTGCCGGAAGCCAAGGGCGTGATCGTCACCGACGTACGCGAGCCGCAGGGCCCGGCGGGCAAAGCCGGTATCCTGACCAACGACATCATCGTCGAGTTCAACGGCCAGCCTGTAGGCAATGCCCAAGACCTGATCAACAAGGTCGCGGCCACGCCCGTCGGCCAGACCGTTCCGGTCGCTTTCCTTCGTGATGTCGGCGGCAAGATGGAGCGCCGCACCGTGCAGGTAACGATCGGCGAGCGTCCGAGCTCGCTTGCGCCGCGCGACCTGGACGACCCGCCCCTGCCGAAGAAGGACGACGCGCCGGGGAGCAGTAGCGGCGGCGGCAATACTCTTCGCCTGGGGTTGACGCTCGCAGAGATCACGCCGCAGATCGTCAACGAACGACATCTCTCGGGCGTACGCGGGCTGCTCATCAAGGATGTTGACCCGAACGGAATCGCCGCCGATGCCCGTCCGCAGCCCGTGCGCGAAGGCGAAGTCATCACGCGCATCAATCGTATTCCGGTCTCGACGCTCGCGGACTTCCAACGCGTCGTCAGCGGTCTCAAGGCCGGTGATGCCATCGTCCTTAACGTCGCACGCTACGACAGCCAGCAGGAGCGTATCGTGCAGCGCATAGTCCAGTTCACGTATCAATAAAGCAGCGACGAGTGACAAGTGACGAGCCATGAGCTAAGAGCTTGTCCGTCGCTTATCACTCGTCACTCGTCACTGGTTTCATATGGCCCAGGCAAAAAAAGCTCTCAGCAAAAGCGGCAGGAAGAACGGCGGGCGCAGTAGTAGTAGTAGCAGCGCTTCGTCGCGGACGACGATCAAAACGTACTACAACTATATCGGAGGAGAGTGGACGCCGAGCGTCAGCGGCGAGACGTTTGAGAACATCAATCCGGCGGACACGCGCGATTGCGTGGGCCGCTTTCCCGTCTCGACGAGAGAGGATGTCGGGCGCGCGGTTGATGCCGCGAAGAGCGCCTATGACCTCTGGCGTCGCACGCCCGCGCCGCGCCGCGCGGAGATTCTTTTCCGCCTCGGCGAAATCCTCATCAAGCGCAAAGAGCGTTACGCCGGGGATATGACGCGCGAGATGGGCAAGGTCTTGAAGGAGACGGGCGGCGACGTACAGGAAGCCATCGATTGCACCTACTACACCGCAGGCGAAGGCCGACGCCTTCACGGCTTCACCACGCCCGCCGAGATGCCCAACAAGTTTGCGATGTGCGTGCGCCAGCCCGTCGGCCTCTGCGGCTTGATCACGCCCTGGAATTTCCCGATGGCGATTCCTTCATGGAAGCTCATCCCGGCACTGGTCTGCGGCAACACCGTTGTCATCAAGCCCGCCGAAGATACTCCGCTCTCAACTTACAATCTCGTCGAGGCATGCGAGGAAGCGGGCGTCCCTCCGGGCGTGGTCAATCTCGTGACCGGCTACGGCGAGACCGCAGGCGCGGCGATTACAGATCACCCGGCCCTGCGTTTGATCTCCTTCACGGGCTCAACCGAGACGGGCCGCATCGTCGCCTCCGCCTGCGCCGAGCGCAACGCCATCTGCTCGCTTGAGATGGGCGGCAAGAACGTCATCATCGTCATGGACGACGCCGACATAGACCTCGCCGTCGAGGGCGCTGTCTGGGGCGCATTCGGCACATCGGGCCAACGCTGCACGGCCTCGTCCCGTCTGGTCGTTCACAAGAAGGTCTATAAGCAGTTCACCCAAAAGCTCGTCGAGCGCGCCGAAGCCCTGAGAGTGGGCAACGGCGCAGACCCTAAGACGGACATGGGCCCAGTAATCAATGCCGACGCCGTGCACAAGATCATGGGATATATCGAGATCGGCGAGCGCGAGGACGGAGCGCGTTTAGCTTCCGGCGGGCATCGTTTGACCAAGGGCGCGCACGAGCACGGCTACTTCATCGAGCCGACCGTCTTCACGGATGTCGCGCCCCAAATGCGTATCGCACAGGAAGAGATTTTCGGGCCGGTGACGGCCGTCATTCCGACCAACTCATTAGAGGAAGCGGTTGAGATTGCCAACGGTGTCCGCTACGGACTGTCCGCCGCCATCTATACGCAGGATGTCAATCGCGCCTTCAACGCGATGAACGAGATGTACACGGGCATCTTCTACGTCAACTCGTCAACCATCGGCGCGGAAGTACACCTCCCCTTCGGCGGCACGAAGGCCACCGGCAACGGCCATCGCGAAGCGGGCACGCAAGTCCTGGACATCTTCACCGAATGGAAATCCATCTACGTTGACTACAGCGGCAAGCTGCAACGCGCGCAGATAGATCAGGTCGAGCCGCAGTAGTGTTTTCAACGGTACGAATCCGTAAGACGATTTAGCTCTTAACGCCCCGACGAGATTGGAGACGAACAAAGTGATTGTTGGGCTACCGAAAGAGATTAAGGACAACGAGTATAGAGTCGGGCTCACACCTGCGGGTGTGCGCGCCTTGACGGATGCCGGTCACAGGGTTGTGGTCGAGCGCAGCGCGGGCGATGGCTCCGGCTTCGGAGATGATCTGTACAAGCGCGCGGGCGCGACGATTCTCGAATCCGCCGACGAGGTCTGGCAGCAGGGCGAGATGATCGTCAAGGTTAAGGAGCCTATCCGGCCCGAATACCCGCGCATGCGCGAGGGCCAACTGCTCTTCACCTATCTGCACCTTGCGCCGGATAGGGAGTTGACTAAGGAACTGCTGGAACGCAAAGTGACCGGCGTCGCCTACGAGACGATCACGGACAGGGCGGGCACGCTGCCGCTGCTGACGCCGATGTCGGAGGTCGCGGGCCGGATGGCGATTCAGGTCGGCTCGCACTATCTGGAAAAGATGAGCGGCGGGCGCGGCGTCCTGCTCGGCGGCGTGCCCGGTGTGCCTGCGGCGCATGTCGTGATCATCGGCGGCGGTGTGGTGGGAACCAACGCCGCGAAGATCGCCGTCGGCATGGGCGCGCACGTCACTATCATCGATAACAACCTGGGCCGACTGCGCGAGCTTGACGACATCTTCCTCTCGAAGATTTCCACGCTCGCTTCCTCTGCCTACATGATTCACGACGCCATCTCGCAGGCAGACCTGATCGTCGGCGCGGTGCTCGTTCCGGGAGCAGCCGCACCGAAGCTGGTCACAAGAGGGATGCTCAAGGACGTGCCCGACGGGGCGGTGATCGTCGATGTCGCGGTGGATCAGGGTGGCTGCATTGAGACGACGCATCCGACGACCCATTCCGACCCGACCTATTACGTTGAGGGCGTGCTTCATTACTGCGTCGCCAACATGCCGGGCGCTGTGCCGCGCACCTCGACCTTTGCTCTGACCAATGCCACGCTGCCCTATGCGTTGAAGCTCGCCAACAAGGGACTGATCGGAGCCGTGACGAGCGACCCCGGTCTCAAGGAGGGCGTCAACACATACGCCGGACGACTCACCTACGAGGCCGTCGCCACGGCGCAGGGACTCGAATACACCCCGATTGACGATATGCTGAGCGGCACGACCACAACCGCCAAAGCATGATGCCTCAGAAAGCCCCTGAAAGGGGCGACAGAGTGTAGCCCATGACGTGAGTCATGGGAACAAGTCAAGCAGAGATGAGCAAGCCCCGGAGGGGCGTAAGAAATGCGAGTTGAGAATCTTACGCCCCTCCGGGGCTTTTGTCTTTCTATTAAACGTTCACCCAGTGCTGACGCCCTGGGCTTACACTCTGCGCACCCCTTTCAGGGGTTTCGGCATACTTTTGAGAGTTGCTCTTAGCATCGCCAATTCCCGCCCGAGACCTTTGGCGGCACTACCTTAAAGTTACACCGAAGCTGACAAAACGTCAGGGGGCTGACAAAACGTCGGGCGGGTTGTCAGCCTGTTGCCTACCGGCGCGCGCGGTTGCGGTCAAGGCCCACAGGCAGGGGCCCGCAAAGCGCCTGTTTGCGCCATTTATTCCCGCCTCCGATGAGCGCGGTCGGCGGCACGCGTCTTGTTTATCGACAAGCGGTGGAACTCTCTATTCTGGAGAGCGTGGGAGCACCCACCCGTTAGCCTCTCGCCCGATCGTGCCACTCGTCGCGGAAGATTCCAGTCTCAGGACGATCTCTCCGAAAGCCCCTATGAAATTGTTAAGAGCCGTCATTTGTCTCGCTGTGGTTTGCGCGCTGCTCGTCTCGCCGGACGGGAGTATGTACGCGAGCGCCCTGACGACGCTTATCGCCACGAGCACGGGCGCGTTCTCCGGGCCGCTCAAGACAGCGACCCGAGCAGGTGTCGACGACTCCACGGCTTACAGGGCTCATGCTCAGAGGACGAAAGCGAGCCTTGCCGTTGAGGCCGCAAAGCTCGCGGCGGAGACTAAAGAGACAGTGACGGGCGGCGCAAGCGCAGAGCCACCGCAGGGCGCGACCATCATCGTCGATGGACGAACGCTCACGGGCCCCTTCAGCTTTCCGCAGCAGCGAGGCGGGCGCACCTTCCTGCCCGTCGTCGGTATCGCGCGGGCGCTCGGAGATTCGATCAAGGTCAACGCGGGCGCGCGCATCGTCGAAGTGCTCAGACGCACGGGCATCAGCGCGGATTTCTACGCCGAGCTTAATCAGGTGCGCGAAAACGGCTCCGTGATCCTCGGCGTCTCGAATACCGCCGACATTATCTTCACGCCGAACCCTGAAGAGTTGATGCTGCCGGTAGAGATTATCTCTGCGCTGCTGGATGTCTCGATACGTCTGGACGAGGGGACGCGTGCCATTAGTATCACGCGCGGGCCCGGACACGCCGAGACGGTCAGGGCCGGGGCGGGCCACTCCACTTTCGAGCTTTACGAAGCGGAGTACGATTACAACTTCAACATGTACCCGTCCGCTTATAATCATAACCTCAGCTTGCGCGCGACGGGCCGCATAGGCGACGGGCGATTCAGCCTCATCACCAATTCGGGCACGAGCCAGGGCAGAGGCTTTGGCCCGCTGCACAACGGGACGTTCACATACGAGCGTGCGGGCGGGCAAAAGTTCACGGGCGGCGACTTCAGCACAGGCACAGACCTACTATTCATGTCGGCAGCCGTGCGCGGCGTCTCCGCAGAGATTCCAGTCGCGGGCATGACCGTCAAGGCATTCGGCGGGCGCTCCATCTCCGGCGCATACGAGTCGCAGCCCGTTTACACAGACCCTAACCTCGCGCAGCAGCAATTACAACCGAACATTCGCGCGACGGGCCGCTTCGGCTATGACACCAACGTCGGCGGCGCTTATGTCACTTTTGGGCCCACATCGCGCGACCCGCACAACCCCCGCCAGCTCTTGTTCTCCACCGGCGGGCTGTATTTCAGCGGCCCAGGCCGTAGCGGCGAGCTGCTCACGGGGAGCGTACGCTATTCATCGCGGCGCAGTTGGATTCAGGGAGATGTCGGCGTCGGCAGTTTTAGCCGGACGGAACAGGGAACGACAAGGAAGGGCGGCACGGGCCTGGCAGCAGACCTCTCGGGCTCGTTCAACGTCACGGACAACCTGACCGTGCAGGGGCGCTACGCGCACACCAGCCCGAATTTTCAAGGGCTGCAATCGGGTTCATATACACCGACGAACACGATCGCGGGCGGCCTGACGTGGCGGGCCAGGGACTGGCTGACGACTACGCTTTACGCCAGCTCATCGACGCGCCCGGACGCGCCCGGACAAAGAGACCGCTTCATCGCCGCGACCGTCAGCGTCATGCCCAGGCCGGGTTTGCCCTCGATCTTCTTCTCGCACACGCAGAGCAGTATGTCGCAGGGCGGAAGCGGGGCCTTCACGCTCCTGAGCGCGAGCAGGGATTTCTCGCGCTGGCGTCTGTTCGTCAACGCGACGCGAAGCAAGACGCTCGGGCCAGCCTTCGTCAACGCGCAGGTGAGCGCCAGTCTTCGCCTGGGCGAATCGAGCACGCTTCAGGCGAGCCAGTCATTCGGAAGTCGCGGCTCGCGCGGCGGCACACTGGACTGGCAAACGCCGTCTCTTCTCAACAAGAAGGTCAACTTCAGTGCCGGGGTGGGCTACCTGCGCAGCGACACCTCTTCGCTCCAGACGATTCAGAGACTCTCGGGCTCTATCAACCTGCCCCGCCAGAACACGCTGCAATTCGCTTACCTGCATAGCCAGCAGGGGCCGCAGCTTCTGGTCAGCCTGCGCGGGCCGCTCTTTCGCGGCGGGCGACGGGCAGAGGCCGCGCGCTCTGCTTCGACGGCGGAGCTGAATAACTTCGGAGCCTTCTATGGCAGGGTCTATCAGGATGCGAACCTCAACGGCCGGTATGACCCCGGCTTTGACCGGCCACAGGCCAACGTGCAGGTACGCGTGGACGGGAATCGCTACATCACGACGGACGAGAACGGGCTCTTCCGCATCGACGGCGTGCATACGGGAGACCACATCGTCTACCTGGACTTGCTCTCGGTGCGCGCCGACCTGACACTGCTCGACGGGCAGCAACAGACCGTCACATTGCTTCCGGGCCGCGATTCGATAGTTGACTTCAGATTAGTCCGCACGGGCCGCCTGAGCGGCGTCGTCTGGTTCGACACGGACGGCAATGGACGCATCGATGAGAACGAGCAACCGCTGCCGGGCATACGCGTCGTCCTCGGAAGCAGCCGCGATACGCTGACGGACGAGAACGGCGTCTTCACCATCGGTGACCTTCCGCCCGGCGAGCACGTCGTCCTGATTGACGAAAAGACTCTGCCGGAAAATACCAGATCGGCGACGGGCTCGCTCACCATCAAAGTTCTCGCCGGAAGCGAAACCGGCGACATCCACTTCCCCGTCACAGCCATCCCCGCCGAGATCAAACGCTTCCCAGCAGCCGCCAATTAGAAAGTAAGCCGAAGCCCCTGGAAGGGGCGCGCAGAATGTAGCCCAACGGCGCAATCCGTGGGAATGCATAGCCAAACGCAGTTAAGCCCCTGAAAGGGGCGCGCAGAATGTAGCCCAGGGCGTCAGCCCTGGGTGAACTGTTTAGTAGAAAGACAAAAGCCCCGGAGGGGCGAAAGAAATGCGAGTTGAGTTTCTTTCGCCCCTCCGGGGCTTGCTCATCTCTGCTTGACTTGTTCCCATGACTCACGTCATGGGCTGCGCTCTGTCGCCCCTTTCAGGGGCTTCGGGCTACACTCTGCGCGCCCCTTTCAGGGGCTTCGGGGCTACAATCCGTCGCCCCCTTTCAGGGGCTCGGAATCCATGAGGGCTTAGTTGGGATTGCGTCCCGGCGAGGGGCTTGCTGCGATGGGCTCGCGCATGACGCCCTCTTTGATTACGAGGTCGGTGACGCCTTCGGTCGTCTTTCCGTTTCCCTGAAAATCGACCCTGTATTTGACGGTATATGTGCCGGGCGGAAGCGTCTTGTCTATGAGCATCGCTTTGCTCAGCAGTGCGCCGCCGAGGACGGGCAGCGATTCGCCTTCAGACATTTCCACCACCGGACGGCCATGCGAGTCCGTGATCTGAACCGACGAGAGCGGGCGAATCGCGCTATTGCCTTCGTTCTTGAGCGTCGGGGTGATGGTGATTCCCTGTGGACTCGCCGTCGCCTGTAGATTTTCGAGCGTGCCGCGCCTGACCGTCTGCGGAACAGTGATGTAGAACATCGAGGCCATGCGAAAGCGCACGAGCATCTGCCGGGCGCTGCGGTTGAACTTGATCGTGTCTGGACGCTGTTCCACGACGAGCGCCGCCAGGTGATCGCCCGGCGCGGCATCCTTCGGCACGGAGATGGTGACGCGTATGGAATGCGTCTGGCCCGGCTGCACGGTGACTTCCGAAGGGCTATAGATAATCCAGGGGGCGGCTGATCTTTCCTGCGTCCCGGCCTTGTAGAATTGTAGCTCGCCGCCGCGATCCAGATTCCAATCGTTGAGGCTCGCGACGATGCGCGAGGGCTGCGCGCCCTCCTTCGCCGTGTGATAGTCAAGGTTGACGACGACGGTCGTCTCGGAGCCGGGCTGCATCTCAAGCTCGAAGCGGGCCGGGGCGAGCGCGATGCCGTCGCCTCTGGACGAGGACGCCTCCGCAGCAGTGTGCGCCTTGAGCTCCTGCGCTTCCGTCAGCGCCGTCAAAGAGGCGACGAGCAGGATGAGCAGGATCAGGCAGAAGAGCGGCATG
This sequence comes from Pyrinomonadaceae bacterium, assembly GCA_036522655.1. Lineage (GTDB taxonomy): Bacteria > Acidobacteriota > Blastocatellia > Pyrinomonadales > Pyrinomonadaceae > DASQYE01. Next base: position 40,755 of record DATDFK010000046.1, read on the forward strand.
AGCAGCGTGGAAATCTTTTTGATGGTCGTCATGGTCATAAAATTAGTTACAACTGACGTTGGGCCCGGATGAGATGCTGAAGGTAATCGTGGCGCTGAACGTGCCGGAAACGTAATACTGTGGCTTGATGGTAAAAATGGCATCGAAGATGTAGCCGTTGTCGGCCTCATGTTTGGTGATGGAAACCTTCGTCAATCGCGGCCCCGTCAGGATAGTGGTTGAGCCGCTGATGTTCTGTAAGGATGACGTGTATGCTGCCCGCCCGTTTGCGTCGAGCGTCACAGTTGTCGAGGGGTCGTTGCCGAAGGGCGAGCTGAAGAGGTGCGGAGCCGTGCAGTCCTGCGCCTTGTTTCCCATCTGGCGCAAGTTGCGCACGCCGAAGCCTATGTCCGAGCCCTGCACGGCCTGTGCGTTGGCGTTGAATGCTCCCGCGACCGTGACGGCCACCTTGTATGGCACGGTGCTGCGGATGGCGATGGGCACGACGACCTTGACCAGATTGTTCGAGTTGATCGGCGAGACTTCGCCGAAGTTGACTGTGACGACGAGGTCTTGCGTCGTATCGGAAGTGCCGGAGACGGAGCCGCCGCTCGCGCCCGTGATCGTGGGCAGCCCGCCGCTCCCAATATCAAACTGCTGCGCGCGCGTCCTCACGCTCGCGCACAGCATGAGCAGACAGGAGAAGATGATGATTGTTAGGCTGCGTCGCTTCATGAGCTTGTCCTGGCCGAACGCCAGTCCCGCTGCCGGGCATCTATATGATCAAGCGCCGTCGCTCCCGACATGAAAGCGACGACGCATGACCTTCTGCTCAACTCAAAAGGGGGAGAGAATTTCTAACCCTTCAGGCTTGAGTCCACTAGGGAGCAGCGATGGTGAAAGTCGCGGTGGCCGTCGTCGAGCCATCCTCGAAGAACTGCGGCTTGACGGCGAAGACCGCCGGAACCACCAGCCCGTTAGCGTTGGCTCGCGGGACGGCATTCAGAATACGCGGGCCGCTCAAGACCGTGGTCGAGGAAGAAAAAGCACCCAGATTGGAGCGCGCCGTGACGAACTCGAACCTGCCGGTGGTGGCGTTGACCGCACCGTTGGCAACGTTGGTCGGGTCGCCGGACGTGTTGTCCGTGTCGACGCCGGTCGTGTGAACGCCGACGGCGGACGAGCGCGTGAAGGAGCCGATGCCGAAACCTATGTCAGCCGCCGTGATCTTGTTGGTCGTCGAGCCCGAGCTCGAAACCGTTGCGCTCATCGACAGGACATAGTTGGTATTGCTTCTGAGCTTCAGGGGGACGGAAGCCTTGACGAAGCTGCCGGTGTTGGTTGGGCCAAGTTCGCCCAGATTGAGCACGACGGCGAGCGCGTTATCGACCGTGCCGTCTGTGGTCACGCCGCCGCCCGAGTTGCCCGTCAGCGTAACGGAGCCGCCCGAGTTGAGCTCGACGAATTTAGATACCGTGCCGCTCATGGTGACAGTGCCGCTGGTATTGATCTGCGCTTGAGCGACCGCTGCGACCATCGTTAGCAGGACAGCCATCGAGACTACCTGTGCGGCGCGTTTGATTGAGTTGAGCATGTCTTTCTTGATTCTCCTTAGCGTAGCTTTTGTGAAGAGGGTTTTCGTTTACCCTACAGGTCGTTGGGACATCGCTGCTGCGATGAAGAGTGAGATCGAGGGGCGGGCGGGGATAGCATTTACTATCTCAGGCGGGCCTGTCGCGGGCACAGAGAGACCCGGCTGCCACATTCGCAAGACAAGCCGCGTGCCGGAATGAGCGAAAGCCCGGCGCGATTTTTTAAGTGGTAGAAGTAATCGGATTAAGACTGAGAAGGGAATGAAACGGGACAGCCCGGCCCCTGCGGCGTTAAAGCCGATCAGGTCAATATGGCTGAAATTTTGTCAGTCAGACTGACGTTTTGTCAGTCAACGGGAGGCCGACCGACTCGACGGCCGACGCGGGCTCAGAGGTTAAGATCAAACAGCTCGCGGTGAATCCTGGCTATCTCTTCGGGGACGACTTTGGGCTGGCGATCATAGGTGAGCAGGCCGTTGATCTCCTGCTCGATGTCGGTCAACTGCGTGTAGCAGAACCCGGCGACGAAGCGCAGGCTGCTGATGCCTTCCATCAGGTCACGATACTTCGCCAGCAACTCTTCCGGCGTGCGGAAGGAGCCGTAGAACCTGTAGAGCAGGTCGCGCTTTTCGGGCGGGATGCCGGGCGGGATGAGCAGGAAGCCGCCGACCTCCGTGAGCATGATGGGCTGGCCGCGATAGCGCGAGCCCAGGACGAAGAGCGGCTTATTACCGATCCAGACGTGGCGCGGAAGCTCTCCGCCGTGGCTCGCTTCCTGGTAACGCTCGCGCAGGCGCTCAGCCGTCGGCGTGTAGTCGTGTATGGCGCAGATGTCCGTGATGTCCGTGTGCTCCCAGCCGTCGTTATCGATGACGGGCCGTCGCGGGTCAATCTGCCGCGTCATGGCGACCATCCGCTCGATGAAAGCATACTGGCCCGGATGGCTCCTGCGCAGCCCCGGAAAGCCCATGCTTTCGTTGACCGGAACCCAGCAGATGATGCACGGATGATTGTAGTCGCGCCGGATGGCGACCTTCCATTCCGCCGCCAATCGCTCTTCGGCCTGCGACGACCACTCGCGCGCATTAGGCATCTCTTCCCAGACGAGCAGGCCCAAACGATCGCACCAGTAGAGCCAGCGCGGGTCTTCTATCTTCTGGTGCTTGCGCACGCCGTTAAATCCCATGCGCTTGACCCACTCCACGTCCGCGCGCAGGGCCGCGTCCGAGGGCGCAGCCAGATAACTCTCGGGCCAGTAGCCCTGATCCAAGACCATCGCCAGGTAAGTCGGTCGGCCGTTGAGCACGATACGCCCGTCGCGCAGCTCCACCTCTCGTATGCCCGCATAAGAGCGAACCTCATCGAGCAGTTGATCGCCCTCGAAGAGACGCACGCGCAGGTCATAGAGATGCGGAGCGGCGGGCGACCAGAGCTTCGCGTCGTGAATGTTTAAGCGCAGCCAGCCCGTCGCGGTCGAAATCTTTTCCGTGACGTGTGCGACCAACACGTCGCCGTCAAAGGCTTCGGCCTCGATTCGCCACGATGCCGAGGGCGCGTGCAGGTAAACCGTAAGCTCTATCGCGCTGTGGCTGACGGAAGGATTGATGACGAGTTCCCCGATGCGTACGGTCGGGACTGGCTCCAGCCAGACGGTCTGCCAGATGCCGGTCGTGCAGTAGTAATCAATGTCGTGTGGAAGCCCCGTGGTGGATTGCTTGCCGCGAGGCTGGCGCGGGTTCTGGCGGTCTTCGACGCGCACCACGAGCCGGTTCGTTCCCTGTGTCAAGTAAGGTGCGATGTCGAACTCAAAGGGAACGTGCCCGCCCTGGTTGTGCCCGACCTCCTGTCCGTTGACCCACACGGTCGAACGATAATCGACCGCGCCGAAGTGCAGCAGCAAGTCCTGTCCGCGCCGCCACTCCGCTGGCACTTCAAAGCTGCGCGCATACCAGACGACCTCGTGAACCTCTTTATCGTTGATGCCTGAAAGCTGGCTCTGATACGGGAAGGGAACAAGAATACGCTTTTCCAGCGCGAGGCCGTATTGCCACCCGGCCTCGCGCCCATTGTTTTCGTCGTCATAGGCGAACTCCCATTCGCCGTTGAGACTCAACCACTCGGAGCGGACGAATTGCGGCCTCGGGTATTCGGGGCGCGGAAGGCTAAGCTGGGAATGTTCCATTAAGGATGAATCGGGGCTACCGCGTCTCAGGCTCACTGCTGATCTCATAAAGACTTATACAAAATATGGACGCGATTGTATAGATGTATCTATTACTTGTATCACGCCGGGAACCGCGCTCAATGATTATGTCCGGCATGACACACTCTCTCTCATGCCGGGCATATATGGATGCTTCGTCGCGGGCGAATGGTTTGCTTGCTTTTATTGACGGGCTTGCTGGCACTCTCCCTCGTAGTCGGGCTGCGCGAATCGCGTCTCGCATTCTTTGACATAACGCGAGAGTGCATCTTCAAGGGAGGGGAGAAGCCGCCCGCGCTCGCTCGTCAGAACGGAGTAAGCCGGGCGAGGCGCGACGAGCCCGAGCGAGCGCGCCGGTCGTGCATCCACCAGAGAGGCGTCCAGACCTGCGAGGTCTGCGACCGATTGCGCCAACTGGGCCCACGTGACAGCGCCGTCATTAGCCAGATGCCATATCCCTCGCTCGCCGTCAATCAGCAGGTCTAGGCTCGCTTGAACGAGGTCTGAGACGTAGGTGGGCGAGACGGTCGCATCCGATGCGGCCGTGAAAGCGTGCCCGGCTGAAAGCGCGCGCAGCGCGGCGGTCACAAAGTTATATTCGTCCCAGGGGCTGAAGAATGCGCTCGTGCGTATGACCAGGGCCGATGGGTGCGCTTCGAGCACGCGGGCTTCCGCCTCTGCTTTACTCTGCCCGTAAACATTGAGCGGAGCGGGCAAGTCAGCTTCCACGTATGGGCCCGGCTTGGTTCCGTCAAAGACGAGGTCTGAGGAATAAGAGAGCAGCGAGACGCCATGCGCGGCACAGGCGGCGGCCAGGATAGCCGGGCCGTCAGTGTTTTCACGACGGCACAACGCGGGCTCGCTCTCCGCTTCGTCCACTCGGACGTAGCCCGCCGCATTGATAATCGCCCACGGCTCATACTCGCCGACCGCGCGCTCGACGGAGACAGCGTCGGCGATGTCCAACTCGCGTCGCGTGAGCAGATTGTAGGACAGCCCGCGCTTCTCGCAGAGTCGCGCGAAGCTGCGCCCGAGCGTCCCCGTCGCTCCCGTAATCAAAAGCGGGCGCGTCGCTCCGCGTCGCATGTTTACTCCGGCTCTCTTCGCTGTTTGCGCTCTCCGGGCCGTGCGCGGCGTTAGGCCCACAGGCGGATAATGCAGCCTGTCGAGCCTGCGCCACCAACCGGGCGCGTCCAGCACAGGATGATCCGGCTCGCGCCCCGCAGACAGGTCGCGCAGCATATGCGCCAGCGCCGTCGGGCGCGGGCCGGGGCTGCGCATATCAAACACTCCGGGCTCGTAGTGTCCACGGGCTTGCGTCAGCAGAGAGTTCCAATCATACGCGCCGAGCAGAGACCACGCCGTCACCGCGCGCACGTCCGCCCCGCCTCTCCTGGCGGCGAGGGCAGCGTCCCAGACCTCCTTGAGCCAGCGCAGTTGCTCTTCTCGCGTGCAGCCCAAATGCGCCTCCGTCACGGCCAGCGGCAACTCGTAACGCTCCCATGCTTCTTCGATCAAAGCTTTTGGGCCGGACATGCCTTCGGCCCTGACGCGCACGGCTTCGACATCGGCGTAAGTGTGGCGACCGTTCCCGCCATGCGTGCAGGCGGGGTAACGCGCCTTGCGCTCGTCAAGAAAGCGCTCGCTGGTCAGGTAATGATTGATACCGATGATGTCCGGCGGGCAAGGGTTATCAGTAAACCATTCAAGCTCGGATTGATCGACGCCGACCCATTGAAGGTAGTCGCGCATCGGATGCTCGCGCCCGACGCGGCCCGTCAATAGATCGTAGCTGAGCCAGCGCCGCTCGTTTTCAAAAGCCGCCTGATAGTCGAGTGTTCGTGTGCTGAAGGTCTTGCCGAGGTCTTCGGTTTGAATGAGCCTGGCCGAGGGGTTGATCTCGCGTATGGCGCGCATCGCAAGGACGATGGCGCGACACTGCGTAAGCAACGCGCGGGCGAACGTCAGGTCATCTCGCCCGTGCGGATACCAGTGGCCGTATAGGCCGCTGAAGCGCGCCGTCGTCAGCGGCTCGTTGACCGGCGTGTAAGCGTCAACCCAGGGGAAACGCTCCGCGACGGCGCGTGCAAATTGAGCGAGCTTCCACGGGAACGCGCAGTCTACGAGACTGGTCGAGCGCGGGCCGCTGCCATGATGGACGAGGCCGACGATGGGCCGCACGCGCAGCTCGCGCAGTCGCGTCAGCCGCTCTTGGGCCCAAGACCAATCCGCACGCTCTATTCCGTCCGGCGCAGTCCGCTCCCACAACACCGGATAGCGTAGTGCGCGCACACCGAGCCCTGCGAAAAGCTCCAGGTCGCTTGAGCGTGCGGCGTGGCCGCTTCGTTCCAACTGGTCGTAGTACAGGTCGTTCACACGATTGACCGTACATTCGACGCCGGCCCACAACTCCAGGGGATTGGTGAGGCTCGACTCTCCCGGCATAGATACCCTCCTACGTTTGGCAGCCTTAGCGAGTCGTTAAGGCAACTTCTTGCAGGACTTGATTTGAGCTTTCCATCCTGTGACCATTGCCGCCTGCGCCGGCTACGGCAACCAGTCGCTTGCTGCTGCTGATCTTGGAATAGAGCGTCAGCGCCTGCGCGACGATCTGATCCATGTTGTAATACTTGTAGGTCGCCAGCCGCCCGACGAAATGCACGCCCGGCGTCGCATCCGCAAGCGCCTTGTACTTCGCGTAAACTTCCGCGTTCTCTTTCCGTGGCACGGGATAATAAGGGTCGCCCTCCGATTGCGGAAACTCGTAAACGATGCTCGTCTTCGTGTGCTCCTGGCCCGTCAGGTATTTGAACTCCGTAATGCGCGTGTACGGTTGCTCGTTCGGATAATTGACGACGGGCGCGGGTTGAAAGACCTCTTTGTCGTGCGTCTCGTGCTTGAATTCGAGCGAGCGATACTGGAGTTTCCCGTAGCGATAATCGAAGTAGCTGTCGACGGGGCCCGTGTAGATCATCTCGCGATAGGGAATCTCGGCTTCGATCTCGCGGTAATCCGTATTGAGCATGATCTTGATGTTGGGATGATCGAGCATGCGCTCGAACATGCGCGTATAGCCATGCTTGGGCATCGCCTGATAGCTGTCCGTAAAGTAGCGGTCGTCGCGGTTCGTACGAGTCGGCACGCGTGAAGTCACGCTCGCGTCCAGCTCCGAAGGGTCGAGCCCCCATTGCTTGCGCGTGTAGTTGCGAAAGAATTTCTCGTAAAGCTCGCGGCCCACTTTGCTGACCACGACATCTTCGGATGTGCGTATTCTATCGACGGGCTCGGCGACGCTCTTGAAAAACTCCTCGACCTGAAAGGAAGTGAGATTCAGCCCGTACAGCTTATTGATGGTATCGAGATTGATCGGTATGGGGACGAGCTGCCCGTCCACGTGGGCCAGCACGCGATGCTGGTAAGAGCGCCACTCCGTAAAGCGTGTGAGGTACTCGAAAACTTCGCGCGAGTTGGTATGAAAGATGTGCGGCCCATACTTGTGTACGAGGATGCCGTCATCGTTATAGTGGTCGTAAGCATTGCCACCGATATGAGGGCGCTTGTCACAGATCAGAACCTTCTTGTTCGCACCGTTGGCCAAACGCTCGGCCAACACACTCCCCGCAAAACCGGCTCCGACGATTAAATAATCAAACATCTCTTTTTCTCTCCCCGTTTGTTCTTCGTACGTAATAGTGCTAGCTCGCGGCACAGTCAGTCGCCGGTCACAAAGCTTGAAACGCTTGAGGCCGTAGCGGCGCGCGCCGTCGTCGGCTTGATGACGGCTGGCTGCTGCGCGCGCTGTCCTCCTCCTGTGTTGACGCGCCGGACACTGACCACATCCTCGATCAGTTCCGTCATGCGCTTCCAGGTGCGATCCCATGAGGTCTGCGAAAGAAAAGCATCGACCTCGCGCAAACGCGCGGCGTGATCGCCCGTCATCGCCGCTTCGATGGCCGCGACAAATTCATCGGGCGTATCAGCTATGTGAACCAGACCATTCTGGCCGTAGGGACGCACTACGTCGCGAATCGAAGTGGAGACGACCGGACAACCGGCGGCCAGGTATTCGGGGGTCTTCGTCGGGCTGATGAAGCGCGTGGATTCGTTGCGCGCAAAGGGCAGCAGCGCCACGTCCCAACCCGAAAGATATGCCGGTAACTCCGCGTAGGATTTGCCACCGAGGTAATGAATGTTCGCGCGGCGCGGCAGCGACGCCTCATCTATCTTCACCACCGGGCCGATGATGACCAATTGCCAGTCGGGTCGCGCTGCGGCCACACGGTCGAGCAACTCTATGTCCATCCGCTCGTCTATGACGCCGAAGAATCCCATGCGCGGGTGCGGAATGTCGGCCTGATCGGCCGGGTCAGTCTTGATGCTTCGCGCCTGCGCGAAATGCTGCGCGTCAATGCTTGACGGGAAGGCGTAGACGGAGTGGTGCTGATCGCGCTTGGCTTCATAAAGACTTTGACCGCCGGTGAAAACCAGATCGGCTCTCTCGAACAACTCGGCCTCGCGCTCTTTCAGTATGGGCGAGGCTCCCTTGAAGGCGGACAACTCGTCCATGCAATCGTAAATGACGGCCAGGGGTTTCAAATGGCGCGTCCATGAACAAGCCATCGGCGTGTAGTACCAGAGCAGGTGCGCGTCTATCCTGTGTTCGGCGAACAGGCGATCGATCATGCCCCGGAGCACGGTGTCCAAAGCTTCCGTGCCCGCCAACTCTTTCGGCAGATGCGGAACGACGACGCGCACGCCCGAGTCGCGCTCCGTCACGTCCAGATGCATGGGCCCATCGCCGAAGATCGGCTCTTCGACGAAGAAGACTCTCCGCTCATGCGCGAAGCGGCTCAATAGATGCTGCGGTCTCTGGTAGACGAAATCCCAACGCAAATGTGAAAGACAAATCAGATCGGCGGACTCCGTGCTGGGCCCACCTCCGTCTGCGAAATAGTTGTGCGATTCTTCCCTGGTGTTTCTCATGTTTTGCCTCTGTCTGAAAATATCGACTATCATTTCCCGCCTTGATCTTTACATCCGCCTCTCACGAAGAAGCGCGCGGCAGCGACATCCGTATGAAGCTTTTGACCGCGCGCTCACTGTTCAGGCGCAGGCTGTTAGCATCGAACAATTATGTTACTGTTTAGTGGCTAGCGAGTCGCGTTTTATATAAATTATTACACGCTCTTCTTCGTTAACACGCGTCAGGCGCGCCAACGCCACGTTCGGGGGAAATAGATACGACACATCTGAGGGGGTGGATGTGAACGTCCTCGCGAGAGATACTTGACCTATTCATGATCAAGACGTTGAGCCCGTCTCGCTGGCTAACAGTGAGTTTTCCGCCACTAGGAAATTATGCGCTGATTGTAGGCGCAACACATGCAAATGTCTGTACGATTCCGTACTGATTTTAGGCCGTGCTGAGACTCTTACAAGCCACAGACCGTGACTGATTATCTGAAATACAGAAACGATTTTAGTGATCCGAATCTGGCCTCCGTCATAGACGAGTTATCGTTCTGGTCATCAAAGTTCGGCCAACTGCTTTTCCATCACATAGAGCTGCGCCGCGCTATTAAAATCCTTGACGTTGGCTGCGCGAACGGATTTCCTCTATTCGAGCTGGCGCATGTTTTCGGCCCCTCTTGCCAGCTCACGGGACTGGACATCTGGCGAGAAGCCGTCAAGCGAGCGCAACACAAGCTGAGAATTTACGAGCTGCCCAACGTGAACCTTGTCGAGGCCGACGGCGCTCAACAACCATTCGCCAATGACACGTTTGAGCTCATCGTCTCCAACCTCGGCCTCAACAACTGGTCGCGTCCGGCGGCCGTCCTCTCAGAATGTTTTCGCGTCGCCAAAGATGATGCGAGAATCGTGCTGACGACCAATGTTGAAGGCCACTACCGCGAGTTCTACGAGCTCTTTAGGGAAACGCTGAGAGAGACGGAGAGGCCCGAATACCTTGAGAGGCTGCGCGCTCAGGAGGCCCATCGCGGAAACAGAGAGTCGCTTTGCGCGCTGCTACGCCAGGCGGGCTGGACTCTCCGCAAGGTAATCGAAGACAGCTTCCGGCTAAGATTTCTGGACGGTACTGCCCTGTTGAATCACTCTCTGACACGGATAGGTTTTCTCGACGGGTGGAGAAGCGTCGTCGATGCGGACGACGAACGGCGAGTCTTCGAGAGCATCGAACGCAAACTCAATGAAGCGGCGAGCCTCAACGGCGAGCTATGCATGACCGTCCCGATGCTCTATCTGGAAGCGGTGAAGAGCAAGGATGAAGGATGAAGGATGAAGGATGAAAAGAATGCTTTTCGTTCTTGAAAGCTTTTACTTCATCCTTCATCCTTCCGCCTTCATCCTTTCTTTCCTTCAGGAGCGCATGAGATGATACGGACTATCGCGTGGTTCGAGCGTGAATTCTCTTTTGATCTTCCGCTGTGGATGTACCCGAACGTGGTTGAGCGTGTGCGTGGTACTCCGGCGCGGCTGGAAGACCGCATCGGGTCTCTGCCTGTGGAGGTGCTGACGCGCCGCGACGGCGACAGGTGGTCTGTGCAGGAGCATGCCGGTCATCTGCTGGATTTGGGCCCACTCGATCTCGGACGCCTGGATGATTATGAGGCGGGGCGAGACAGTCTACGCCCGGCTGACCTTCGGAATCGAAAGACCTACGAGGCCAACCACAACGCTCAACGCATCGCCGACATTCTTCGTGAGTTTCGCGCCGAGCGGGCCGCGTTCGTGCGGCGTCTGGAAAGCTTCGACGAAGAGTTCATCAAACGCTCCGCCATCCATCAGCGCCTCAAGACGACGATGCGCGTGCTCGACCTGGCCTTCTTCATAGCAGAGCACGACGATCATCACCTGGCACGCATCAACGAATTGCTCGACGCTTGATGAAAGGAATGCTGCTCCGACATCCCTTGAAGGCTGACATTTCATCTTTAGCGGCCTTCACCCGGAAGCATCGCTCGCATGAGATTCATTAAGACGCTCGATGAGATCACTGCTGCCGATGCGCCGCTCGTGGGCGGCAAAGCGTACAACTGCGCGCGGCTGAAGCAGGCGGGCTTTCCCGTGCCGGATGGTTTTGTCCTGCTCGCCGGTGCGCCGGACGACGCGCGTTTAGTCGATGAGATTGAAGACGCGCTCGGGCGATGGGCCCATGTGACGCAGTTCGCTGTGCGCTCCTCCGCAACGGACGAGGACAGCGCGGGCCACTCCTTCGCGGGTATTCACGAGACGAAGCTGAATGTCACGCGCGCGGGCCTGCTCGATGCGATACGCGCGTGCCGTGCGTCTGTCACGTCGGCGCAGGCGCTCGCTTATCGTCGCACGCAGGGCTTGTCCACAGACGATATGCAGACGGGCGTTCTCGTGCAGGCGATGATTCGGCCCAAGGTCTCCGGCGTGGCGTTCACGATCAACCCCGTGACGGGCGCAGCCGACGAGTTGGTCATCAGCGCGACCTTCGGGCTCGGCGAAGCCTTAGTCGGCGGCCACGTCGAGCCGGATGAGTTTCGCCTGCGCAAACGCGACGGCGCATTGCTGTCATCGCACATCGGCGGCAAGCTTTACCGCGTCGTCTCGGAAGAGGGCGTCTCCAGCCTGGTTGAAACAGGGGAAGACGAAAGGGCCTCGGCCTCTTTGGGCGAAGAGCAGTTGAGGGAGTTGTCCGCGCTGCTCGCACGCATAGAGCAGTACTACGGCGCGCCGCAGGATGTCGAGTGGTGTCAGGACGGCGCACAGTTCTGGATAGTCCAGTCGCGTCCAGTGACTGCCGCGCCGCAAGCCTCTGCGCACGCGTTTCAGGACATCGAATGGACGCGGGCCAATGCGCGCGAAGTGCTGCCGGACATGCCCTCGCCGCAGGTGCTCTTCGCCCTGTGCGACATACTCAATCGCGGGATGCGCGCGTACTACGGCAAGCTGGCCGCGCCCGAAGCGGAGCTTGGGCCCATGATGCGTGCCTTCTACGGGCGACCCTATTTCAATCTCACGCAGTTTCGCCACGTCTGCCGCATGACGGGCAGCGCTCCGGCATCTGTTATGCGCGCGATGGGCCACGAAGGGCAGATCGCGCCCGAAGACGAAGTGGCAGTGCGCCCGCCGCTGCGCGATACCTTACGCGTGCTGCCGGACATGCTGCGTCTGGGCCGGATGCAGCTTCACGCGGGCCGTCTCGTCGCGCGTGCGCTCTCAGAAGTGAAAGAAGACATGGCTCACATCGGCGCGCACGACCCGCACGCGATGTCCGATCAGGAGATCGCCGCGTATCTACGAACCTGGAATGACACGGCCGCCGATCGACTCGGCCCAATCTTCGTGCTGGCCGGGGTCGTGATCTACGAAACGCAGTTGCAGAACATCTGCAAGCAGTTAGGGTTTCCGTGCGAGCGATTGCTGCACACGTACCTCGCTACGGGCGAGAAATCCGTCAGCTCACAGCAGGGCCTAGACCTTCTGGGAATGGCGAACCGCGCGCGGCGCGAAGAGCGTGCGCGAGACTATTTTCGCCAGCACACGGAGAGCTTCCGAGGCTTTCGCGAAGCTTTGCGCGACACAAAGTTTCTAGACGAGTTCGAGTTGTTTTTGAGCAAGTATGGTCATCGCGGCAACTATGAATCGGATTGGGCGCTGCCGCGTTACAGCGAAGACCCGACGCCGCTGCTGTTCGCCGTCAGCGCGCATGTGCAAGCGCCCGAGACGCAGACGCCCGAAGCGATCATCGCGCGGCAGGAACGCGAGGCTGGAGAAGCCTGGCAGGAGTTCGAGGCGAAGCTGAGCGGCTGGCAACGCCTGCACCTGCGCCCGCGCGTCAGATGGCTGCTCAAGAGGGTCAAGCAGATGTACGTCTGGCGCGAGCTTGTTCGTTCGGAGATGATGCGCCCGGCCTCCGCGATCAGAGAGTGGCTGCTTGTGATGGCCGAGCGGTTCGTCAATCGCGGCCTCATCGATGAGCGCGACGACTATTTCTTCCTCCTGCGCGAAGAGATTGCGGAGGGCCTGACGGATATGACAAAGGCCGCGCAGTTTCGCTCGATCGTCGCCGCGCGCAAGGCGGATTTAGAGGTATGGCGACACTTGGAAATGCCGCTCCTGATGCGCGAGTCGGAGCTGGCTTCGATACTGCGGCGGCGCGCGAGCGCTGACGCCGTGTCGCGCGAGGCTATCGATGAGCTGCACGGCCTCTGCGTCAGCGCGGGCTGTGTCGAAGGTGAAGTGCTGGTGATGCGCGACGCGTCGGAGTTCGCGCGCATGAAGCGCGGCGCGATTCTCGTCGCGCCCGCAACAGACCCCTCATGGACGCCGCTCTTCACACTCGCCTCCGGCATCATCGTCGAGGTCGGCGGCACGCTCTCGCATGCTTCGACGGTCGCGCGCGAATACGGTCTGCCCGCCCTGGCTAATCTCAAGGACGCGACAAAGCTTTTGCAGGACGGAGACCGTGTTCGGCTCGACGCCACGAACGGCATCGTTCAACTTATCGCGCGCAGCAGAACGAACTCTGAGCGCATCGGTCAATACTCAGCACAGTGAGGGAGATTATGGTGACATTGGAGACGGAGCGACTCACCTTACGCATGTTCCGCGAGGATGACTTCGAGGCGTATGCCCGAATCTGCGCCGACGAGGACGTGATGCGTTATCTGGGAGGCAAGGTTCTGACGCGCGCGGAAGCGTGGCGGCATCTGGCCTTTCTGGTGGGCCACTGGCAGCTGCTCGGCTACGGTCATTGGGCCGTCGAGGAGAAAGCCACGGGCGAGCTGCTCGGGCGGCTCGGTTTTCTGAATCCTGCCGGGTGGCCCGGATTCGAGATCGGCTGGACTCTGAGGCGCGAGTCCTGGGGAAAGGGTTATGCGACGGAAGGCGCGCGGCGCGCGCTCCGCTATGGCTTCACGGAGTTGGGCCGGGAGCACGTCATCAGTCTCATACACCCGGAGAATCGCCCCTCGATTCGCGTCGCCGAACGCCTCGGCGAGCGCCACGAGGGAGAGGCCGAGATTATGGGGATAAACGTTCTGGTCTACGGGCTCGATCGAAAGGATTGGCGCGACACCTGACGGGACGCGCGCGGCGTGCCGGTCTGGAAGGCGTAGTTGTCAAAGCACAGGCGACAAGGTAAATTATCTAAACCTGCAAAGCATGCCCCTGTAGCTCAATGGTTAGAGCAGCAGACTCGTTCTTTGAAAACTCTAAGTGGAAAAATCAGGATTATGAATTTCCGCGTGACAGTAGAGAAGCTGTCGCGTTGTTGTTAAGGAGAGACGTGGTTCTGATGCTTGTTATTAGCCAAGCCGTTCTAAATAATGCACGCCTTTTCCATAAGAGTTTATCAAGTGGGTTGCAAGTGTATCACATGACGAAGAGCGAAAAATTCGTTTTCAGGTACGCTTGTAGAATCTGTCAAATTCGGGGAAGCCTGGGTCGCGAAAGCGATATGGTAATCCCGAGCCAAGTCTCGCGTGAGCGAGAAAGGTGTAGAGACTTGACGGCAGACGCGTAAAGCGAAGAGAAAGTCCAGACCACAAACATTGATACGTCTTAGAATCAAGGGCGGCGAAAGCCGTAGCTGGTAAGCATAATCTGTTGGTTCGGGGTTCAAATCCCTGCGGGGGCATCAATTCAATGAAGACGACACAGGGCGACCGGATTGGTCGCCCTGTGTTGTTTGATTTAAAGCGGGCCGGGATGACTAATAGTCGCGGGTGCTTTATCCTTTAAGTCAAAACTCGTTTCATCGAATCAGGGGAGAGGGAAGACTTGGAAAAAGCTTCGAGGGATTATTTACAGCCGCCGCTCTCGCTTTCTTCAAAGAGGCGCTGGGCCGTGACGGGGGGCGTGATGACGGGAATGTTCCTGGCCGCGCTTGAGGCGACGGTGGTGAGCACGGCCATGCCGACCGTCATCGCTTCGCTCGGCGGGCTCAGCCATTACAGTTGGGTCTTCTCGGCCTATCTCATCACGTCAACCGTGACCGTGCCCGTCTGGGGCAAGCTCTCAGACCTCTACGGCCGCCGCCTCTTTTATCAACTCGGCATAGCCGTCTTTCTCGTCGGCTCCGTCCTCTCCGGCATGTCAACTTCGATGACGCAGTTGATCGTCTTCCGCGCCTTGCAGGGATTGGGAGCGGGCGCGCTCATCCCGCTCGGTCTGACGATTATCGGCGACATCTACACGGTGGAGGAGAGGGCGAGGATGCAGGCGCTCTTTAGCGGCGTGTGGGGATTGGCGAGTGTGGTGGGCCCATTCGTCGGCGGGATTATCACGGATCAGTTGTCATGGCGTTGGGTCTTTTATATCAACGTGCCTTTCGGGCTGGCGGCGGCGCTGATCATCGGGCTCGCCCTGAAGGAGCCGAAGCGACACGAGCGCCCGGCAATTGATTACGCCGGGGCGGCGACGCTGATGGCGGCGATCGCTCTCCTGATGCTCGCGCTGGTCGAAGGCGGAGCAAGCGCGGGCGAGCTCGTTGCGCCGCGCAACCTTGGGCTATTGGGTGGAGCCTGTGTGCTCTTCGCGCTCTTCGTGTGGATAGAGCAGCGCGCGCAAGACCCCATGGTTCCGTTCAAGCTTTTCCGCAATCGCGTCGTCGCCGTGTCGGTCGGCGCGGGTTTTCTGGCGGGCGTCTCCATGTTCGGCGCGATCACGTTCGTGCCGCTCTTCGCGCAGGGAGCACTCGGCGCGACGGCCACCGAGGCGGGCTCTTTTTTGATGCCGCTGATGCTGAGCTGGGTGAGTCTTTCGATTGTCGGCGGGCGATTGCTGCTGCGGGTCGGGTATCGCCCGACGAGCATCGCCGGATTCGTTATCCTGACCATGGGGTTCGCGCTGCTTTCGATGTACGGGCGCGGGACGCCGCGCGTGTGGCTCTATCTAGACCTGATCATGATCGGCGCGGGGCTGGGGCTGACGATGCTCACCTTGCTCATCGCCGTGCAACAGTCAGTGCCGCGCACGCAGCTTGGCATCGCAACTTCGCTCAACCAGTTCGCGCGCTCGATCGGCGGCGCGGTCGGCGTGGCCGTGATGGGCGCTGTGCTGTCGGCTGGGCTCGCGACGCATTTGAATGAGATTGCTGCGAGGGGCGGGGGAGCGTTGACGCCCGAGAGTGCAAGAGCGCTGGCGGCTAATCCGAGCGCGTTGATCGAACCGGCGGCGCGCGCCGCACTGCCTGCCGATGTGCTGTTGGCGTTACAGGATTCGCTCGCCTCGGCGATTCATAATGTCTTCTGGGTAGGAACGGCGCTGGCGGCGCTGGCGCTGATGGTCTCATTCTGGCTGCCGCGCAGAAAGCAGGACGACGCGCAAGGTCAACCGACCGAGGACTCTTGCAGCCCGGAAGCTTGCGAGCGTCTCGTCATATCCGAACTCGCCGCGCTCGATCCCGAACACGAGCCTGTGGGTGATTAAAGGATGAAGGATGAAGGATGAAGGATGAAAAGAATGCTTTTCGTTCTTGAATGCTTTTATTTCATCCTTCATCCTTCATCCTTCATCCTTGCTCTTGTATCAGATCAACTCCGGCGCGGGCGAAGCGTTGGGCAGATGACAGGGCGCGCTCATCTCCTTCTCGATCGAGCGACCATTGAGCGTGTTTGACGAGCAGTGCCAGTTCCATCGCACGGCCCAGGGTCAGTGCAAAGCGACGCGCGCCGATCTCCATCATCTCTTGCCCTGCTCTTGCGGCAGCGTCGAGCCATGCTGCGGCGTGATCGATGGCGCGGGTGGCGACGCGGGCGGCCAACGTGAGCCTGTCGTCATTGATTGATTCAAGGCAACGGCTGACCTCGGCCTTCAGTATTTGAAACGCCTGGCGCTGTGGGCCCAGCGCGCGCAAGACATCGAGCGAGAGCACGTTGGTCGTTCCCTCCCAGATAGGCAAGACCTGCGCGTCGCGCAGCAGCACGGGCAATCCTGTATCCTCGACGTAGCCTGCGCCGCCAAAGCTTTCCAAAACTTCGCTCGCAACCGCGACGGCCTGTTTCCCGGTCAGGAGCTTCATCACAGGCGTCAGCAGCCGCAGCAACATATTCTCTTCGTCACCCGTCTCGCCCGTTTCGTGCCGTCCGGTCAACTCCGCGACGTAGAAGGCGAGTTGAAAAGCGGCCTCGAATTCGGCCTCCGAATTTTTCAGCGTGTCCATGTGAAGAGGCTTGGCGGAGAGCTTTGAGCCGAAGGCCGTGCGCCGCGATGCGTAATCGAGCGCGAGCGCAAGGCCGCGCCGCATCAGAGAGACCGCGCTGATCCCGTTCCAGAGGCGCGTGATGTTGAGCATCGGCGCGATGTTGCGCACGCCGTCCGTGCTCCCTTTGACGAGGCTCGCGGGTGTGCCGTTCAGCGTCAGCTCGGCGGTCGGAACCTTGCGCGTGCCGAGCTTATCCTTCAGACGATTGATCTCAATACCGCGCAGGCGACCGCTCTCATCTCTCGTCTCGATGTAGAAGAGCGCGAGTCCCTGCCCGCCGGGCCCATTGCCTTCGGGGCGCGCCAGCGCGAGCGCTACCTGCGAAGTAGTGGCGGACGTGAACCACTTCCGCCCGTAAAGACGCCAGACACCGGACGCGTCCGTGCGGGCCACTGTCTCCGATTGGCCCACGTCCGAGCCGCCCGTGGATTCCGTCATCCACTGGCCACTCGTCCAGAATGTTTC
The DNA here is from genome assembly GCA_036522655.1 of Pyrinomonadaceae bacterium. Classification (GTDB taxonomy): domain Bacteria; phylum Acidobacteriota; class Blastocatellia; order Pyrinomonadales; family Pyrinomonadaceae; genus DASQYE01. The sequence continues at coordinate 58,192 of DATDFK010000046.1, forward strand.
CGGGTCGCGCGACAGCAGATGCGGCACGGCGCGTTCTATGAGCGCCTGATTGCCTGAGCTAAGGAGCGTGCGCGCCGCTCCGTCCGTCATCGCTAAAGGACAGCTATAGATGTCCGTTGACGGAGTGAAAAGATAGGCGAGCGCGCATTGATGCACTCTTGAGAAGGGGCCATGCCTGCGCTCGTATGCCGTGGCGACGACGCCTTGCTCAGCGGCGAGCCGTTCGGCCACGCGCCACAGTGGCGTCAACTCGATCCTGTCGACGCGATTGCCCCACGCGTCCCACTGCGTCAGCACGGGCTCGTTCAGTCTATCGGCAAGCTGCATGCGGTAAAGATCATCACCGGCCAGGCGTCCCATCTCAAAGAGCGAGGGCTTTATCTCGCCTTGGATTTCCAACGACAGCACGCGCGCCAAGTACGAGCGCAGGACGCGATCATCTTCGTACTGGTTGCCGAGCACCGGCGGCGTTTGATTGAAAGTCATAAGCTTGTTCTCAGCGCCAACCGACCGAGCCGCGCACGGATTCGATGAGCTTGGCGGAGTCATAACCGATGCCGTCCTTGAAGACCAGCTCGACGCGCTCTATGTCGTTGATGTTGGTCGAAGGGTCGCCGGAGGTGACGAAGAGATCGGCCTGACGGCCAGGGGCTATCCGCCCGATGCGATCACTCTCGCCGAGATATTCAGCGCCGTTAATGGTCGCGATGCGAATCGCCTCCAGCGGTGTGAAGCCTGCTTCGACGAGCAGGATGACTTCGCGCTGGCTGCCGAAGCCCGCGAGGACGCCGCCGTTGCCCGTCGGGTCTGTCCCGGCCATGAGCATGCCTCCGGCCCGAGCGAAAGCCAGCTCGAATTGCATCTCTTTCATGAAGGCCACGGGCCAAGGCGAATCTTTTCTATCACTGCTCGCGGCCCGCGCCAGTAGATACTGCGCGCGCGCGTCCGTCGTCATCGCATTAAGCACTCTCTGTTGCAGCGGAGGGCGGCCCGGCACGAACGCTTCAAAGACGGGAAGCGTTGACGTGATGGCGACTTTGCGCGCCACCAACTCGCGTATCATACGCTGCACGGGCCCACTATCGAGCGCGAGTCGCGTCAGGTTGGCGACCGTGTCCGCCTGCGCCGGGCAGACATCCGGCTTCTTTCCGGGCAGGAACTCCGTGTCCACGACAATGCCGTGCTCAAGATTGTCTATGCCGAGCGCGGCTGCCTCGCTGAAACCGACGGCGCAGAGATGGCCCGTGACCTTGAGCTTGCGTTCGTGTGCTGCGGAGATGGCGGCTGAAAGCTCCGCTCGTGTGATGTACATGTAAGCCTTGAAGGAGGTCGCGCCCTCCTGGGCCCACTGCTCGACCATACGGCGCGCGTCCTCCGGGCCCGTGAGGACGTGAAACTGCGTGGCGAAGCTGCCCGCGCCGTCCAGGTACGGCCCCGAAACGTGCATCTTCGGCCCCGGTATCCTGCCGCCGTCGATCAGCTTCTTCAGATTGAGGTCGGTGTAAGGCTCCACGCTGCCCGCCGTGCGTAGAGAGGTGACGCCGCACGCCAGGTACAGACGCGGAAAGCTCCATCCCATCTCGTTAAAGAGCGCGAGCCTGCCCGTCGGGTAAAACATGTGCTCGTGCATCATGACCAGACCGGGAAGGACGCTCTTGCCGCTGAGGTCTATGACCTTCGCTCCGGCGGGGACGCTCTGGCTCGCCGTTGGGCCAACGGACTGAATCATCCCGCGAGAGATGATGATCGTCTGATCGGGTTGAGCGGCTGCGCCCGTCCCATCAATCAGCCGCGCGTGTGTGAGCGCAATCGTCTCAGACTCGACCGTGACGAACTCCCTGACTTCGGGCGAGAGTTTGACCTCCGTTTGCGCGAAGGCGCACGAGTAGAGCAGGAGCACGAAGCAAAGAGCGCGGGCGGCGCATTCGCTTCGGCCTCTCTTTGTCAGGCGAAGGCTCTTGGATTTACTATCGGCGGCTTGAAGGCGTAGGCCGTTCGGCTTCAACATCGAGGCTCCTTTCAGCACGTAAGCAGGACGACTGCGGCGACAGGGCTTCAGGGGTACGACTTAATGAAGGCGCTTTATATCTGCTCTTTCGTCCCCCTTGGTCGGCCCATCTTATCAAGCTTCTCGATTCGGAGAAATCATTATCAAGCGTCCTCGCCCGTTCTGATGTGAGAGCGCTGGTGATCTTTAGCCTTATCTTTCTCGTAGGCGTTCAAGGGCGACAGGTGATAATCTTCTGTCTGCCTCGCGTGAAAGCCTTAAATCAAAACTCAGCTTGGAGGATGCAACATGGCATTGAATGCCGTCATAGACCTGTCTCACTTTAACAATGTCACGGACTTCAACGCCGTCAAGGGTGATGGCATAGTGGGCGTCATACACAAGGCGACGGAAGGTCTGAGCTATATCGACCCTAAGTACACGATGCATCGCAGCGCGGCGCTCGCCGCCGGTCTCTGGTGGGGGGCTTATCATTTCGGAACCTCCGACGATGGTGTCGCGCAGGCCGAACATTTCCTCTCGGTCGTCAATCCCGGCCCGAATGATTTACTGGTGCTCGACTTTGAGCAGAACACGCAGGGCGGCAGCATGACGCTCGCGGGAGCCGAGGCGTTCGTCTCCCACGTACAGGCGGTGACGGGGCGCTGGCCGGGCTTTTATTCCGGCTCCTACATCGAGCAGCTACTCGGGCATAACCAGAATCCGACGCTCGCCAATTGCTGGTTCTGGCTCTCCGAGTATGGGCCCACGCCGCACGTCCCCGCTAACTGGTCGGAGTGGACGATGTGGCAATACACGGACGGCGAAGTGGGCCCGGAGCCGCACTCGGTCACGGGCGTCGGCAATTGTGATCGAGACCAATTCAACGGAGAGATGGACGGGTTGACCAAACTCTGGGGTTATGCGGGCTCATAAAAGAGTTGGGCGACGGGTGCGCGTCGGCGTGGACACGGGCGGGACGTTTACGGATTTCGTGTTTGAGACCGAGGGCGTCCCGCGTCTCTTCAAGGTCGCTTCGACACCGCAAGACCCGTCGCTGGCGATCATCGAAGGTCTCAAACGCATCGCGCTTGAGACGAAAGCGCCGCTGCGTGCGATAGAGGTCGTGCACGGGACAACCGTGGGCACAAACGCGCTCCTTGAGCGACGCGGGGCCCGGACGGCTCTCGTCACGACGCGCGGCTTCGAGGACGTGCTCGCCATCGGTCGCCAGGCGCGCCCGGCGCTCTATGATCTGGACGGCGTGCGCCCGTCGCCACTCGTCCCTGATGCCTTACGCTTCGGCGTGAGTGAGCGCGTCGCGGCCACTGGCGAAGTGCTCGAAGCGTTGAGCGAGAAGGAACTCGCGGCGCTCGTCAAGAAGTTAAAGCGCGCGCGTGTCGAATCGGTCGCCGTCTGCCTGCTCTTCTCCTTCGTTTATCCAGAACACGAGCGGCGCATTCATGAAGCGCTCAAACCTTTCGGCCTGCCGCTCTCCGTCTCTCACCTCATCCTTCCAGAGTACAGGGAGTACGAACGTACCTCTACGGTCACGATCAACGCTTACCTGCAACCGTTGATGGGCGCGTATTTGAATCGCTTGAAGCGGCAAGCGCCCGCCCTGCGCGTGATGCAGTCTTCGGGCGGGAGCATCTCGGCAGGGGTGGCGGCGGCGGAACCTGTGCGGACGATTCTTTCGGGCCCGGCGGGCGGCGTGGTCGGCGCGCTCAATGTCGCACGCGCGGCGGGCATAGAAAATTTCATCACCTTCGACATGGGCGGCACGTCCACGGACGTAGCCCTGTGCGACCGCGACGGGATGCGTATGACGAGCGAGGCGGTGGTGGCGGGCCTGCCCGTCGCCGTGCAGATGATGGACATACAAACGGTCGGCGCGGGCGGCGGCTCCATTGCGAGAGTTGACGAAGGCGGCTCGCTGCGCGTCGGGCCGGAATCGGCGGGAGCCAATCCGGGCCCGGCCTGTTACGGTCGCGGCACAAAGCCGACGGTGACGGACGCGCACGTCGTCTTACGGCACTTCGGAGGTCGTGGCCTTCTCGGCGGAGAGTTCGCGCTTGATGAACAGCGGGCCCACGATGCGCTCGCAGGGTTGGCCCAGGAGATGAGCGCGGCGGCCCGTCGCAAAGTCTCTGTCAGGGAAGCGGCGCAGGGCGTCTTGAGCGTCGTCAATACGGGGATGGAACGAGCGCTGCGCGTCATCTCGGTCGAGCGGGGTTTCGACCCGCGCGAGTTCGCGTTGATTCCGTTCGGCGGCGCTGGCGCTCTGCACGCGGTTGACCTGGCGCGCGCTCTGCGTATCCCTCGCATCATCGCGCCGCCTTCGGCGGGCGCTCTCTCCGCGCTCGGCGCTCTCTCTTCCGACGTGGTGAAAGATTGGAGTCGCACGGTCATGCTCACGGCGACCGGCGACAACGCGCGCGTGCTTGAGCGCGCATTCAGAGAGATGGAGCGAGAGGCGCAGCGTGCGCTCAGCCGCGAAGGTTTCAGCCGGGCGCGCCAGCGACATGAGAGACGACTTGCCGTTAGATACTTGGGCCAATCCTTCGAGCTTGAGATCAAGTGGACGAAAGATATGGACATCAATGCGGCCTTTCATCGCGCGCACAGTGCGCGTTACGGTTACGCGCAGGAATCAAACATCGTCGAGGTGGTGAGCGCCCGGCTGCGCTCTACCGGCGCGGTCTCGAAATTGAAGACGCCGAAAGCCGGGCAACAGGCACGCGCTCTTGTTTACGCTTCACCGCAGGCGTATGTGACGGCTTATTTCGCGGACGGCGCGGCGCGCACGGGCTTTTACACGCGCGAAGAGTTGCCGCGAGGCGTGCGGCTGCGCTCGCCCTGCATCGTGGCGGAATATTCAGCGACGACGCTCGTGCCAAAGGGTGCGCGCGCCGCCATAGACGAGCACGGTAACTTAATCATCGAGCCATGAAGAGGACGAAAAAGAGAAACGTCGCCGCGAGCTTTGACCCGACGACGCTGGAGATTTACCGCGCGCTCTATACCTCCGTCGCGGAAGAGATGGGGATTGCGCTTCGTCGCACGGCCTTTTCTCCGAACATCAAGGAGCGGCGCGATTACTCCTGCGCCGTCTTCGACCGCGAGGCACGCGTCATCGCGCAGGGCGATCACATGCCCGTACACCTGGGCTCGATGCCGATGGCCGTCGCCGCCGCGCTCAGTCGCATAGACGTTGCTCCCGGCGATGTCGTCGCCCTCAACGACCCCTTCGCGGGCGGCACGCACCTGCCCGACGTAACGCTCGTCGCCGGAGTGTTTGAAGAAGGGGGCCGGGGAAGAATGGATAAGCGGCTTTCGGTTTTTCCCCGTCCCCTGTCCCCCGTCCCCCGTCCCCTCTTCTACGTTGCCAATCGCGCGCACCACGCGGACATCGGCGGGGGGACGCCGGGCTCTATGGGCGTGGCGACGGATGTGTATGGCGAGGGGTTGCGGATTCCGCCTGTGAGGATTGTGCGGGGCGGCGAGGCCGATGAAGAGATGATGAGATTGCTGCTGGCGAACGTGCGCGGGACGACGGAGCGTCGCGCTGACTTCGAGGCGCAGATCGGCTCGCTGAAGACGGGCGCGGCACGTCTCATAGAGATCGTCAGGCGGCGCGGCGAAGTGGACGCGCTGCTCTATGCCTCGCACCTGATAGATTATTCCGCGCGCATGATGCGCCGCGCGATCAGAGAGATTCCAGACGGCACTTACGAGGCGACAGACGCGCTCGATGATGATGGGACGAATGAACGGGAAGTCACAATCCGCGCGCGCGTGACGATCGAGGGAGAGCGGGCACGAGTTGATTTCGAGGGCAGCGCGCCGCAGGTCTCCGGCGCGATCAACGCCGTCGAAGCGATCACCGTCTCCGCCGTCTCATACGTCTTCCGCTGCCTTGTCGGAGCAGACATACCTGCGAGCGCCGGGCTGATGGAGCCCATCACTGTCAACGCGCCGCGCGGCACGATCGTCAATGCAGAGCATCCGTCGCCGGTCGCGGGCGGCAATGTCGAGACTTCTCAGCGCATCGTTGACACGCTCTTTCGCGCGTTGGCCCAGGCGCTCCCCCGCAGGATTCCGGCGGCGAGCCAGGGCACGATGAACAACCTTACCATCGGCGGGCTTGACCCGCGCACGGGGCTTGAGTTCGCTTACTACGAGACGGTCGCGGGCGGTATGGGCGCGCGTCCCACGAGCGACGGGATGAGCGCCGTCCACACGCACATGACGAACAGCCTCAACACGCCCGCAGAGGCGCTTGAGTACGCGTACCCCTTGCGCGTGCGCGTCTATCGTATTCGCAAAGGTTCGGGCGGACGTGGCAAGACGCGCGGCGGCGATGGCGTCGTGCGCGAGATAGAGACCTTAGCCCGCGCGCGTATGTCGCTGCTCGCCGACCGAAGACGGCTCGCGCCCTACGGGCTTGAGGGCGGCGGCGATGGAATGACCGGACGAGATTCAATCCTCAGAGACGGGCGGGCGCGACGCATCACTTCAAAGGGTAGCTGGCAGCTTGAGGCCGGAGACCGTGTGCGGATTGAGACGCCGGGCGGCGGCGGTCATGGGCGCGCGAAGAAATAAGGACTCGACGCGAGGCGGCACGGCTTGAGCGGTGGGCCCATACACAGAGAGAGCGCGCGCGGCGGCGCGTCTATCTTTGAAGAGCGGGCCGCTTTCGCAGCACGCGAAGATTTATGGTCTGGACGTGCGGCTCGTTGAGTAGGACAATAGGAACTGGGCCGAAGCTTTACATCCATCTTTCATCAGGGGTCGAAAAGAGATGCGAGTCACCATCGGGCAGATCAATACGACGAACGGAGATTATGCTGGTAACACGGCGAGCATCCTGCGCGCCATCGAGCAGGCGAAGCGTGACGCTTCCGATCTGGTCGTGTTGCCCGAAGTAGCGATTCAGGGCTACATGTCCTTCGACTGGTTCCTTGACCGCGATGTCGTGCGCACCTCGCTTGAGCCGCTCGATAAGATCATCGCGGCAACCGAAGGGTTAACAGCCGTCATCGGCACTATCCGCCCCACCGAGCAGCCAGCCGGGCGCAAGCTCTATAACTCGGCGGCGGTGATTCGTAACGGTAAGCTGCTGGGCTACGCCGACAAAACACTCCTCCCCGAATACGACGTGTTCGATGACCCGAGGTACTTCGAGCCCTCGCGCGAGCGCCATCTTTTCCGTATCGGTGAAGCGAGCCTCGGGGTCGCCGTCTGCGAAGACCTCTGGAATGACAAGACCTACTGGAAAGAGCGTCTCTACCCGCACGACCCTGCGGACGATCTGATCGAGCTGGGCGCGAGCGTACTTGTCTCGATCAACGCCTCGCCTTTCAACAAGGGCAAGATGGGCCAACGCTGCTCGATGGTCTCGCACAGGGCCAAGGCCGCCGGGCTCCCCATCGTCTTCGTCAATCTGGTGGGCGCAAACGACGGTATTATCTTCGACGGCGCGTCGATCGTCGCAGACTGTCGCGGCGAGATCATCATGCAGGCCCCGCCCTTTGAGGAGTTCTTCGGCACGGTCGATCTGGATTGCGGCGTGGCCGATGATCGCTGCCTGCCGGGCAACGATATTGAGACGGTGCATCGCGCGCTCGTGCTTGGGATACACGACTATGCGCGCAAGAATCGTTTTACGACGGCGCTGCTGGGCCTCTCTGGCGGGATTGATTCGGCTGTGGTCGCGGCGCTCGCCTGCGAGGCGCTCGGCTCGGATAACGTGCTCTCCGTGATGATGCCCTCGCCCTTCTCTTCGCGCGGCAGCGTGGATGATTCCGTCGAGCTGGGGCGGCGTCTGGGCATGAAGACGATAGAGCATCCGATCACGCGGGCGTTCGAGGCTCTGACGGCGGAGCTTGACTTGAGCCAGCCGACGCGCGGCGGCGAATCGCTCGCGGCGGAGAATCTGCAATCGCGCCTGCGCGGCAATATCCTGATGACGATCTCTAACAAGGAGGGGCGGCTGCTGCTCTCGACCGGCAACAAGTCGGAGTTGGCGCTGGGCTACTGCACGCTCTATGGAGATACGAACGGCGGCCTGGCCGTGCTCGGCGACCTGCTCAAGACAGAGGTTTACGCGTTGGCCCAACACTTCAACCGCGAGTCGGAGATCATCCCGCGCGCGATCATCGAGAAGCGCCCGTCGGCAGAGCTTGCGCCCGGACAATTCGACGATCAGTCGCTACCGCCCTACGATTTGATCGACCCGATTCTTCAACTTTACTTCGAGCAGAAGGCGACGCCCGAAGAGATCATCAGCGCCGGTCACGACCCCTCGATGGTTTATGATCTGCTGAACCGCGTGGAATCGCCCGCCAATGAATTCAAGCGCAGGCAATTGCCGCCGACACTCATCATCTCGCGCAACGCCATCGGCATCGGTCGCCGCCGACCCGTCACGCATCGCTATCGCCGCCACCCGCCCGCGCAGCAAGTTGAGCGCAACGCCAGCCAAACCAAACAGGAGGCCGGAGCGTCAGGTTCTTGAAGCCAGCGTCGCACTTTTTCTATCCCTTCGCATCGCCGTCGAAAATGATGAAAGAACAACGCGCATTCCCACACATCGAAACCGAGCGCCTGCTTCTCACCATCCCTTCGGAAGAGGCAGCGCCGCGCATGCTCGCCTTCTTTGAAGAGAACCGAGAGCACCTGGCACGCTGGTCGCCGCCTGTGCCCGCAGGGTATTACACGGAAAGCTACTGGCGCGATCGCCTCGCACAGGGGCGCGCGCAGTTCACGCAGGACGAAGCGTTGCGGCTCGTCTTATTCGAGCGTGATGCCGAGGCTGGGCCCGTCCTGGGCGTCTGCAATTTTACGAACTTCGTGCGCGGCCCTTTTCAGGCTTGTTATCTCGGCTACAGCCTCGATCATCGCTTCGAGGGGCGCGGGATGATGTACGAAGCGCTCAAGGCGGCCACGGCCTACGCGTTCGAGCAACTGCGGCTGCATCGCATCATGGCGAACTACGTGCCGGTCAACGAGAGAAGCGGGAAGCTGCTGCGCCGTTTGGGATTCGTCGTGGAGGGTTACGCGCGCGATTATCTTTTGATCGAAGACCGCTGGCAGGATCACATCCTGACCTCGTTGACGAACACGAAGCTTAAAGCCGACAACGCCCGCTCCTGAAGCGGAAGAGGGCCCGCACCTGTAGCCGTATGATGATGAAAAACGAACTGACCGACGGAAAGATACTTCTTCGGCCATACCGCGCCGAAGATGTCCAGATGCTCTACGATGCCGTGCGTGAATCGATCGCCGAACTCTCGCCTTGGATGCCCTGGTGTCACCCCGGCTACTCGATCGACGAAAGCAGGGCCTATATCATGTCGCGCGACGAGGCGCAGGCCACAGAAGAGGAGTACGGCTTCGGCATCTTCGATGCACGCACAGGAGCTTACTTCGGTAGCACAGGCTTGAATCATTTCGTTCGTCGAGACCTTTATGCCAACCTCGGCTACTGGGTGAGAACCGTTTGCACGGGGCGCGGCATCGCATCTTCGGCAACGAGGCTGCTGGCCCGCTTCGGTCTTGAAGAACTCGGACTACAGCGCATAGAGATCGTCGCCGCCGTCGGCAATGTGGCGAGCCAGCGGGCGGCGGAAAAAGCCGGGGCGGTGCGCGAAGGCATTCTCAGAAAACGGCTCCAACTCTTCGGCAAGCCTCACGACGCCGTCCTCTATTCGCTCATCGCCGAAGACATCGAAGCCTCATCAAGTCAAAGCCCCTGAAAGGGGCGATAGAATGTAGCCCACGGCGCGAGCCATGGGAATAGAGCAAACAATAATGAGAGAGCCCCGAAGGGGCGTAAGAATGTAGCCCATGACGCGAGTCATGGGAATACAACCAACCAAAGAATCTAAAGCCCCGGAGGGGCGTAAGAAATTCGAGTTGAGTTTCTTACGCCCCTCCGGGGCTTATTGCTCTCGATCAACCTGGTTCCCACGGCTCGCGCCGTGGGCTACATTCCGCTCGCCCCTTGCGGGGCTGATGTGGGCTCGCTTTTTTTTATCCGAAATGTGTGCAAGGCCGCGCCTTCTTCTTCGTTCTCAGGTCAAGACTGAAAAGCTCCAGACCCTAACGGAGAAATGCTCATGGCTAAATACACCAGCCCGCTCGATCATGTGACGGTCGCGGCTCCTTGTTCCGCCGATT
>DATDFK010000047.1:0-55578 GCA_036522655.1 Pyrinomonadaceae bacterium
TACAGGACGGTGTTTGTGTTGCACGATGTGGAGGGGCACGAGCACGAAGAGATTGCGAGGATGCTGGGGTGCAGTGTGGGGACGAGTAAATCGCAACTGCACAAGGCGAGGATGAAATTAAGGGGACTGCTCAAAAAGCACACGCCCTTCCGCTAGCCTTAAAGCCCAAAGCCCCTGAAAGGGGCGAAAGAGTGTAGCCCACGGCGCAAGCCGTGGGAATACAATAACCAAACATAGGTAAGCCCCGGAGGGGCGTAAGAAACTCAACTTGAATTTCTTACGCCCCTCCGGGGCTTCATCATGTTTGGCTGCGAATTACCCAGGGCTTGCGCCCTAGGCTACATTCTTGCGCTCCTTGCAGGGGCTTTCAGGCCAGATCAAAAAGCAGTATCTCGGACATCTCGTCGCCGACGATGCGCAGCGCCTGTTCTTCGCTGACGGCGGCCCCGTCGCTCTGGTTCAGTTGTTGGCCGTTGAGTTTTACGGCTCCGCGCGCCACCTGTAGCCAGGCATGACGCCCAGGGGCAAGCTCGTGGACGATCTCCTGTCCCGGCTCGATCAGTGTCGCATAGAGATTGGCGTCCTGGTGTATGGTCACGGAGCCTTCGCGCCCGTCGCTGGAAGCGATGAGACGCATCTGCCCGCGCTTCTCCGCATCCTCGAACATCTTCTGTTCGTAGCTCGGCTTGATGCCCGTACGATCGGGCATAATCCAGATTTGAAGTAGATGCACGGACTCGTCCGCCGAGCCGTTTTTCTCGCTATGAGTGATGCCTGTTCCGGCGCTCATGCGCTGCACCTCGCCGGGACGAATGACAGACCCGTTGCCCATGCTGTCTCTGTGTTCCAGAGCGCCTTCCAGAACGTATGTGATGATCTCCATATCCCTGTGCGGGTGCGTGGGAAAACCTCTGCCGGGATGCACCCAGTCTTCGTTGATGACACGCAGGTCGCGGAATCCCATGAAGCGCGGGTCATAGTAGTCACCGAATGAAAAGGTGTGATAGGTGTTGAGCCAACCGAAGTTGAAGTGGCCGCGATCTTGCGCTCTACGCACGGCGATCATAATCTCTCTCCTTCCTTGCTGCCTGGTTCTATTATTTAGATGCGCGCGCGTTGCCAACTCTTTTCAGCGTTTTCGGGACGCCATGATTTTCTCTATCTCATCCGGCTCGGAAGGGATTTTCTCCGAGAGCTTGCGCAGGGTGTTGCCGGTTGTGACGAGGTAATCGTCCTCGATGCGGACGCCCAGCTTCTCCGTTTGAATGTAGATGCCGGGCTCGATGGTGAAGACTTCGCCAGGCTGCATGGGGAGCGAGTAGTTGCCGACATCATGTACGTCCATGCCCAGGTAGTGCCCGAAGCTATGAATGAAGAAGCGCTCCATAGTGTATTCGCGCCCATCCGTGTCGCGCGCGCGCAAGGGGCTCTTGCGCAGGTACTCCTGCGCGAAGCCTTGCAGGTCGCTATGCGTCATGCCCGGCTTCCAGTGGGCCGCGATGGCCGCCTGCGTATCGAGCACAAGCTGGTAGACGGCTCGCTGGCGCGGGGTGAACTTTCCGTTGGCGGGAAAGGTACGCGTGATGTCGGCTGTGTAGAGCGAATACTCCGCGCCGATGTCGCACACGACCAGATCGCCGTCGTCTATCTTCTTATGATTCTCTTCGTAGTGAAGGATGGTCGAATAGATGCCGCTACCGACGATGGAGGGGAAGCCGGGACGCTCCGCGCCGTTGCGCGTGAAGGCCGCTTCGAGAATAGCCTGCACCTCGAACTCGTAGAGCCCGGGGCGCAAGTTTGCCATGATGTCGCGCTGCGCCTCGCCCGTGATGTCTATAGCCTTTTGCAGCAGCGCGATTTCCGCCTCCGATTTTCTTTTACGCATCTCGGCGAGGCGGCCGATTAATGTTTCCGACTCGATCAGGACGCCGGGCAACTCCTTGCGCGCCCGCTCGGCGAATTCATACTCATGCACGTAGCCATTGACGGCGCGGCGCGGCGCGAAAGTGTAAAGCTTCATCGCGCTCTGGCCCTGCGCGTTCTTGAAGGCGGGCAGCGCGGCGGCCTCTTTCAGCAAAGCCCATAGCTGATCTCTGGCGATGACGCGCTCCGCCCCGAAGGTGCGCGCCGCCTCCGCTCCCGGCGCGAGCTGCACGCCAGTCCAGCGTTCGGTTCCCAGATTGCGCTGCGGGATAAAGATGATCTCGCGCGCTCCCCCAGCCGAAGGCAAACCCGCCGGAACAAGCAGGAGCGCAGCGCCCGGCGTGCGCACGCCCGTCAGGTATGCCATCCAGTTGTTCTGCCGGTAACGCGCCTCCACCCCCAGGCTCTCTTCAATATTGCCCAGGATGAGAACGACGCCGTCCTTGAACTCTTCCATGAGCTTTTGACGGCGCGCGCGGTATTCAGCGACGGGTTGATTGAGCAGGCGCACGCCCGGCTCGTCATAGAAATCCCCCGATGCCTGAGCGGCTGAAGAAGCACTCGGCCCGGACAGGCCGGTCAAGAGCAGCGTGATGATAAGCAGTAAAGGCGCGACGAGACGAGATGGCTTCATTTGAACAATACGTCTGATTATTTTAAGACCCGTTTACTCTTTGCTTCGACCGTGCTTCGAGATCATGTGCGGCGGCTGAGCATGATGGGTCGCCAGAGCGATTGCAGGCGCTTGCCGCTCGCCGTCTGCAAGATACTCATCAAGCCCATGTAGCCGTAGCCGAAGAAGAATAGAAAGAGAAAAGGGAGCGGCCCCCACATGTGCATGCGCACGGCGTAGAGCATGGCGAGCAGAAAATAGACGGCGAAAGACAGCTCAAGCAGCGGAAGCAATCCGCGCTTGCGTTTGTACTTCTTGCGCTTCCAGGTTTCGTCATTCGCTTGCTCGACCTGATACTTGGGCGTGCGCACGAACTCGGACTTCATGCCGACGAGGGCTTCTAAGACGGCGCGGGCGTTGCTGAAAGCGAGCCCGATGCCCAAGGCCATGACGAGCGGCAGGTGAAGCAAACGCGGGACGCGCTTCGTGTCCAGATACCACACGCCCGTACCGTAGAAGAGCAGCACAGAGATCGTCGAGAAGAACAGGAGCGGCACGTCGAAGACCATCAATTGATAGAAGCCCTGGTTGTAGCGCACGAGCAGGAGCGGGAATTGTAGAAAGCTGACGACGATCATCAGTGGATAACTGATGTTGCCCGTCATGCGAAAGAACATTTCGAGCTTGACGCGCAAAGGCAGCCGCGCGTGCCAGAGGCGGCGATAGAGCTTGATGCCGACCTGCATCACTCCCTTGGCCCAACGTCGCTGCTGGGCCTTAAAGGCATTGATCTCGACGGGAATCTCCGAGGGCGCGTCGTCCTCCAGAAGGTAAACGAATTTCCATCCCATCAACTGCGCGCGGAAAGAGAGGTCTGTGTCTTCCGTCAGCGTGTCGTGCTGCCAGCCGCCGCTCATCTCTATCGCCTGGCGACGCCAGATACCGGCAGTCCCGTTGAAGTTGAAGAAACCGCCCGTGCGATTGCGCACCGTTTGTTCGACGACGAAGTGGCCGTCGAGCATGATGGTCTGAAGACGCGTCAGCAGATTGTAAGAGCCGTTGATGTGCGACCAGCGCATCTGCGCGCAGCCGACGAGCGGGTCTGTGAAGTAGTGAACCAGCTTGCGCAGGCAATCAGGCTTCGGCACGAAATCGGCATCGAAGATGGCAACGAGCTCGCCCTTCGCCGTCTGCAAACCGTTTTCCAGCGCGCCCGCCTTGAAGCCCGTGCGATCCGTGCGGTGAATGTAATGGATGTCAAAACCCTTGCGCGCGTAAGCTTCGACGGTCGCACTCGCAAGCTTGACCGTCTCGTCCGTCGAATCGTCAAGCACCTGTATCTCAAGACGCTCGCGCGGGTAATCGATCTCGGTCACGGCCTTTAAGAGTCGCTCGATCACGTACATCTCGTTGAAGAGCGGAAGCTGCACGGTGATGTGCGGAAGCTCCGCGTCGTTCCAGAGGGCCTTCGGTTTGGGAGTAATCTTGTGATAGCGCCAGAAGTCTATCACCTGCTTCATACGGTAAGCGCCGTAGACGGCGAGCACGGTCAGGATGCTGAAGTACAGAATCAGGATCGTCCAATCGAAGTCGTCAAGACTATAAAGCGGGCTGATGTTGCCCCACGTCTTGTAGATGGAGTCCATCATGTACTTCTCATAGACTTTCCAGACTTCCTGATTTGACCAGTCCGAAAGGAGTAAGAGAGCTGCGGGCGCATGAAGAGGCATAGTCAAAATACTCAAGAGCAAAACCGACCGGGGTTAATCTGAAGAGGCGCGTTCGCCTTTGCCGGAACCATTCCGGCTGCGGGCTGGAAGAGCGCGCCGCCGAATAAAACGAGCAGCGCAATCTGCCTGAAAGCATTCCGCGCTGCCCGTCCATTAAGACGCAGATTTTAACCCATTGGATGTATGCGCGCCAGGCGTCAGGACGATAGTTAACCGTGGCCACAGCCGTCCGCCCGCCAGCTTCGACTCTAAATGCGGCTTGACGGCGAGCTGTAATCGCTCGGCGCAGTGTGCTGAAGCGGCGCGGATGGCGCGGCGCTTGCCGCCTGATGAGCCACTTGCGAGCGTGCGCCGTGCCGCCGCAAGACGCTCTGGCTAAGATCGATCAGGCCGGGCAAGATATAGACGGCAGCAACGGCGCTAAACAGCGCGCCTGTCATGAAGCGTGAGAGATGCGTGTTGGCCCAGAGATCGAAGAACCCGAGCGTCCAGTCAACGCCGATCGGAAGCGCGGCCAAAAGCAGCCAGAGGCGACGCGGCGTATCGACCCGGTTCAGGGAGCGCGCCAGAGGATAGAGCAGCACGCTTAAGGCAAATCCCGCGTAGAGGCCGAGGCAGCGCGAGCACACCGCCAGCTTGTTGCCTTCCAGATGCAAAGATCGTTCTGGAAGCTGGTGACATAACTTCCCGAACCCGTCGTAGATGGCAAGCCCTAAAGCCGTGTGTCCATGCGCCATGAGCAACGGAGCGGCGATAATCAGGCCGACCAAGCCAAGCGCGATGCCCGTCACCGTCGCCCACACGACGAGCGGCCCGCGCACGGAAGCCGCGCGCGGCGCGCACTGTGGAACATAAGAATCAGCCGGAGCAAACATCAGTCCATTTTGGATTAACGATTCGGCAACCTTGAATTTTGGAGGCGAGCTTTCAACCTTTGCGGGCGCGCCAATCCAAAATCTAAAATCGTATTACCGAGTCGGGGCCGCCTTCGACGTGAACGGTATCGACGAAGCGTATGTGCCTTGATTCGCTCGTCATCACGAGCGAGTGTGTGCGCTTGCCCGTACCGAAGAAGCGGACGCCTTTGAGGAGCGCGCCATCGGTCACGCCGGTCGCGGCGAAGATGATTTTCTTGCCGGGCGCGAGATCGTTCGTGTCGTAAATCTTATTGGGATCGGTGATTCCCATCTCTCGCAGACGCTCGATGACCTCTTCTTTTGCGGGCACTTTGCCTTGATCGACGCCGAGGCGTTCGTGGTCAAAGACCAACCGGGCCTGAATCTCGCCGTTCAGGCACTTCATCGCCGCCGCCGTGATGACGCCCTCGGGCGCGCCGCCGATGCCCATCAGCGCGTGTATGTTCGTGCCTGCTACGGCAGCCGAGATGCCAGCCGAAAGATCGCCGTCGGAGATAAGGCGTATGCGCGCGCCCGCCGCGCGCACTTCATCGATCAGTTTCTTATGTCGCGAGCGTTCGAGCGTAATCACCGTCAGATCGTCAACGTCGCGGCCCAAACGGCGCGCGATGTTTTTCAAGTTATCCTTAACCGGCGCATCAATATCGATTGCGCCGCGACACGATGGGCCCACGACGATCTTGTCCATGTAGATGTCCGGCGCGTTGAGCAGCCCACCGCGCTCTGCTGCGGCGAGCACGGCGATGGCGTTGTTGGCTCCGAGCGCACAGAGATTAGTGCCTTCGAGCGGGTCGACGGCGATGTCCACCTCCGGGAACGTTTCGCCCAAATCTTCATTGACCTTAAAGCCGCCGCCGACCTCTTCGCCGATGTAGAGCATGGGGGCTTCGTCGCGTTCGCCCTCGCCGATCACGATGCGCCCGCGCATGGGCACTGTATCCATCACTTCGCGCATCGCTTCGACGGCGACGTGATCCGAATACTTACGATCGCCCTGTCCCATCGTGCGCGCAGAAGCAATGGCCGCCGCCTCGCACACGCGCAGGAAATCCAGCGACAGCTCACGCTCTGTCCTCAACTCGTGACCCATTTTCAGTTTCTCCCGGTGATGAAAATTTCAAGTCGGCCCGCTCCGGCGGCCACTCGAAACGCTTGCAGGTCAAAGATATGAGCCGCCATAGTAGCAGAGCAGGCAAGGAATTTGTAGAGGCGAAGGTGATTCTCAAGGTTTTGTTCGCGGGCATAACAAACGGCTTGCTGCGATGCTTATTTAACCGTCTTACGCGCTGCCGCTCCGGGAGCCGGGCCAAGCCTCGCTGATTGACGAGGGCGTATTTCGATGGGGGCGCTCGTCAAGTGTAAAAACGCGCGCGCCTGTTGTATACTGCGCCGATTTTCAATCGCTCTACTCTCTCTCTGTGTGTTCACCAGTTGAGGATAGTTCCGAGGAGATAAAGATGAAGATACGACGAAGCACCGCGCTCACGACCGCGCTCACCACATTCGCCCTCGTCTTAACGGCGGCGTGCAGCAAAGGCCCGAGCACTAATTCCAACGGCGCTGGGACAAACAGCAATGCCAACGCCTCCAACACCAGGCCAGCCTCCACGGCGGCCACACCGGCGGCGACGACGACAGCCAACTCGCTGTCCACCCCGACCAACGCTTTCAAGGCTTTCTATGAGACCTCTAAGAATAAGGATGTGGCGGGCTTCAAGCGCACGCTCTCCAAAGACACACTAGCGCTCTTAGAGACACAGGCCAAGGTCGAGAACAAAACGCTCGATGCGGCGCTCGCAGAGCAGTTTGAGAAGATGGAGGTTCCGGCCACGCTGCCCGAATCGCGTAACGAAAAGATAGACGGCGACAAAGCCACGCTCGAAGTCAAAGACGATAAGACGGGACAGTGGGAGCCTTTCAAGTTCGTCAAAGAGAACAATGAATGGAAAGCCCAGCTGGGCGAGTGATTCCCGCCCGCGACATCTTCCACACGCCCGTCGTCAGCGGTTGCCTCTCCGGCGAAAAGCCTTCGCTCATAAAACTCAAGCCAGCCGATTCCTGAAACCGGATTCGGCTGGCTTCCGTTTAAGCTCATCACGAGATTGAATCTGCGCGGTCTGCTAACCAGATTGGCCTCGCGTTTAATTCGCCGCGACGGCCTCCTCGCGCGCTTCCGCGCCCTTCCAGGGCGGAAGCGTCTTGCGCGCGGTCTTCTCCTTCTTGAGCCCCAGTGCCCAATCCGCCTGCATCAGCGTGTGTATGTCGCGCGTGCCCTCGTAGATGATCGCGGCCTTGCAGTTGCGCAGGTAACGCTCCACCGGATAATCGTTCGAGTAGCCGTTTGCGCCGTGCACCTCTATCGCCATTGACGCCGCCTTCTCACTTCTAACGGTCGCCTGCCACTTCGCCATCGAAGTCTCCTTGGCGTTGAGTTTTCCGCTGTTCTTCAGGTAACCGGCGCGCAGCCAGAGCAGATGACACATCTGGTAATCTGCCTCCATCTCGGCGATCTTCTGCTTGACGAGCTGGTGGTTGGCGATCTTCGTCCCGAACGTCTCGCGCTCAAGCGCGTAAGCGATCGAGGCGTCACGCGAGGCGCGTATGACGCCGGTCGCGCCCGCCGCGACAGTGAAGCGTCCCTGCTCCAGAGCGAACATGGCGATCTTGAAGCCCTCGCCCTCTTCGCCGACCAGATTCTCTTTCGGCACTCTCACGTTATCGAGCGCGAAATAGCCGGTGTTGCCCGCGCGGATGCCCATCTTGCCGTGAATCGTGCCGGATGAAAAACCCTTCATCCCGCGCTCGACGATAAAGCATGACATGCCCGTGTGGTCGCGCTTGCGTCGTTTCTCTTCATCCGTCCAGCAGAAGAAAAGAAAGTTGTCGGCCAGGTCTGCGAGACTGATCCACATCTTCTCGCCGTTGAGGACATACTCGTCGCCCTCGCGCCGCGCCGTTGAGCGAGCGCCGACCACGTCCGAGCCTGCGCCCGGCTCGGTCAAACCGTAGGTCGCTATCTTCTCGCCCTTGGCCTGCGGAACCAGATACTTCTGCTTCTGCTCTTCAGTGCCCCAGGTGTAGAGCGTGAGACTGTTGAGGCCCGTGTGCACGCTCATGATAACGCGCAGCGAAGTGTCCACGGCTTCCAGCTCTTCGCAGACCAATCCGAGCGAGATGTAATCGAAGCCAGCGCCGCCGTATTCTTCCGGGATACAGACACCCAGCAGATTAAGCTCGCCCATCTTGTCCAGAATGGAGCGATCGAATTGCTGTTTTTCGTCCAGCTCCTTGATGCGCGGGGCGACCTCCTTCTGCGCGAAGTCGCGCACGGTCTGGCGTATGGCCCTGTGGTCTTCGGTCAATTCAAATTCAATCATGTCAGCTTCTTCCTTAAAGTGGGGAATAGACGGAGCAGGCGCACATTATCGCGCGCCAGATATTTTTCGCGGTGATGTTTAGAGACGATTGCAACTGAGCATCTTACAATACGCCCGCGCCCGCGCGAAAGTCACCGTCAATAGCGCACAGCCGAAAACGCCCGAATCCCCAAAGCTGAAGCCCCGAAGATAAAGCCCCGAAGGGGCGCAGGAATGTAGCCCACGGCGCGAGCCGTGGGTAATTCATAGCCAAACAAAGTGAAGCCCCGAAGGGGCGAAAGAAACTCAACTCGAATTTCTTACGCCCCTCCGGGGCTGACAATCTTTCCTTCTGTCTGTTCCCACGGCTTGCGCCGTGGGCTATATTCTGTCGCCCCTCGCGGGGCTTTGAAATGATTTGCTTAAGGTGTGTCGGGGAAGATTTGTTTCAGGTATGCTGCGAGCCGGATACCCGCCTTCATCAGTTGGGCGTCGATGCGCTTGATATTGGCGGCCTGGTAACGCTGACTGAGAAAGTAATGATCGTAGAACTGCTTGTCGGCGACGTTCTGTTTGCGCCTCGGCGGCGGGAGGCAGTTGACGTATTCGGTCGCAAGCGCGTGGGCTTCTTCGGCCCAGGCGGAGGGCTCGCCCTTCTCCATCGCGGCAAGCTCGCGCTGTGGGAGCCTGGCTAACGCCTCTTCCAGAAGCTGCTCGTATCTCTGTTCCCTGAGCTTGAAGACCTCATCCTTGCTGCGCTTCTTTTCGTCTTTGACACGCAGGCTCCCGAGCATCGTCTCGATGATGTAAGAGTCCCATGCGGCATGTAGGTTTCGTTTGCGGCGCTGGCCTTGGAAATCTATGTAGGAGCAGGCATCTATATCGCGCTCGCAGCTCGTCTCCGAGGGGTCGTTCCAGACGCCCTCGTTGAGGTAAAAGATGATCTTGAGATTGCCGCCGCGATCACCCGTCTTGCCCTCGTAGTTGGCGAAGGTTACATCTTCGCTCGTGTGCAGTGGTTGATGCATGTCGCCAATGAAGTGGATGATGAAGCTCAAGGCGTCGAGTCGCGCCGCCGTCGTGCTCGAAGGGTCTGCGAGCACGCGTCTGAAATGTTCGAGCCCACCGATCACGCAATCGCCTTCGGGAACCTGCGCCGTCGGCTTGCACTGCGTCGCGGGGTCAAACTTCTCCTTCTCTTTCGGAATGCTGACGAAGTGCAGACTGCCTGTGTATTGGTAACCGGGAGTGCTGCGAATCGTGTCGGGCCAATTGGCCGCCTCTTCGATGGTGGTGGGCTTGGACTTTAAAAGCTGCTCGATCTGCCGGAGCGCGTTCACGGCCCTGAGTCGCCTGAGCCTCCACATGGCAAGCTCGGCGACCGTGCTGTGGCCCGTGCTGCCCCAGGCGGATGCGCGCGACGGCAGAAGGCCCATCAAGCAGACCGCGAGACATAGATAAGCGCAAGGTTTGACGAGACTCTTTCGCATTGATCTCCTCCCTTACAGGCGAGCGCCATCAGCGACGCTCGCCAATCCTCGATACGCGCGTCAGGGCTTTTCATCGTCGATGATTTTTCGCGCGGCCTCTTTCGCTTCTTCAAGGCTGCGCACGCGCCCGTCAAGCTGCATATCATATACGGCATCAACAATCCGTCCAATCAGCGGCGAGGGTTTCAGGCCCATCTCCAGCAGGTGACGGCCCATCAAAATATTTTTCGGCGGTCGCTGCTCGACGGCGAGTTCGCGGGCGCGTGCGATGAACCATTCCTGCGGCACGGCGTCCGACCACTTCTCGCGCGGAACCCACTCGGCGTTGCGCCCAAGGGTATCGGCGCGGGCCACGCGGTACAGCAGCTCAAGCTCGCACTTGCGCGCGAGCCGACGAAACGCGCCGTCGCCCAGCTCTTCCCGCTTATTGTAGAACTCGCCCGGCTTCAAATGATGCTGCACGAGCGCGAGCGTCTGCGCGCGCACATCATAACCGTCGAGGCTGTGTATGTTGAGCCGTTCGAGCAGCGACTCCGTTGGGCCCAGTCCCGCCGTATCGTGCCCGCGCGAGCGCCAGCGTCCCTCTATGAATTCGGTCGTCGCGGGCTTGCCCAGATCGTGACAGAGCGCGCCGAGCATGACCGTCACCTGTTTGGCGTAAGGCAGGTCGTCAATCTGCTCGCGCGCGCGATCGACCGTCAGCCAGGTATGAATATCACAATCCCCTTCAGGATGCCACGCCGGTTCCTGCGGCACACCGATGAGCGCCTGAAGCTCGGGGAAAAGCTGTGCGATCGCGCCCAACTCGACGAGCCAGCGGAATCCGATCGAGGGACGACGGGCATGCAGGAGGAGCTTTTCCATCTCGCCCCAGATGCGCTCGCGCGGAAGGTCTGAGAGGTCTATCCGTCGACATAGCTCGACCGTGCGCGGCTCTATCTCGAACTCGAAGCGCGCGGCGAACTGCGCGGCACGCAGCACGCGCAGAGAGTCTTCGGCGAAGGTCTCGGCGGAGACGGCGCGCAGGATTTTTCGCTCGATGTCTTCGCGCCCGTGAAAGGGGTCGATCAACTCTTCTGTGAGTGGGTCTTGAAGAATCGCATTGATTGTGAAATCGCGCCGCCGGGTGGCCTCTTCGATGCTCATCGCGGGGTCGCCCTCGACGACGAAGGCGCGATGGCCGCGTCCCTGTTTGCGCTCGCGGCGCGGCAGCGAGACATCCAGGTCTGCGCCGAGCTTGTAGACCGTGAATGCTTCGCCGACGGCGTTGACATGCCCGAACTCATCGAGTAATTGCCTGAGCCGCTCCGGTTCGAGGCCGTAGACTTCCACGTCCCAATCCTTCGGCTCGTGCCCCAACAGCGGGTCGCGCACGCAGCCGCCGACCAAGAGAGCGCGCCCGCCTGCCTCGCGTGCGGCTCGCGCCAGCCTGACTACTTTCGCGGGAACGTGGGTTGACATCGAAAAGAATGCGAGGCGGTGGCGTTGCCTGCTCAGGAGCCGCCGGAGGCTTCCGTATCGTCAGCATAATCTTCGTCAAGCTCATCATCCGCCTGCTCGTCGTCCGCTTCGACGACGATCTGCACGCCGCGCGTCGAAGGCAGACAGCTAATGATCTGGACGCGCTCGATGCGCGTGCGTTCGGAGCGGGCGGCGTGCCAGAGCTTGACCCAGAAGGTGCGTGTCGCGCAATGCACGGCGAAGGTCGAGCCGTCCATCATCACGGGGACGGTCTCGACGGTCGTGCCCGTGCGCAGCGCTTCCAGAAGCTCCGGCACGAAGGGTTTGAACTTCTCGAACTGCACGATCACCGCACCGTCCTCAACCTCCGCGGGCGGCAACACGACCGGCTCGTCCGCTTCAAGCAGAAGACGCGACTCGGTCTGCTGGTTACGCTTTTTAACGATTGGCATTTTAAGAACGGTGACGAGTGACAGGTAAGCGATGTCCGCTCATTTACCTGCCAGCGGTTCCTTTAATCTCATAAGTAAATGTTGCGGAAGATCGGAGACCTTGACGCGCTCCTGTTCCCACGTATCACGGTCGCGCACGGTGACGGCCTCGTCTTCGAGCGACTGGTGATCGACGGTCACGCAGAAGGGCGTGCCGATCTCGTCCTGTCGCGCGTAGAGCTTTCCGATACCACCCGTGTCGTCGTAGACGGCGCGCAGCAGGGGTTGCAGCGAGCGCTTGATGGCTTTAGCCATGCCGACGATCTCGGGTTTGTTTTTCGCGAGCGGCAGGATGGCCGCCTTGATCGGAGCCAATTCCGGGTGCAGTTTGAGGACGACGCGCTTCTCGCCCTTCTCGTTCGTCTTCTCCGTATAAGCATCCATGAGAAAAGCGAGCACGGAACGATTGACACCGGCGGCGGGCTCTATGACGTAAGGATAAAAACGCTCCTTGGTCGCCTCGTCAAAGTACGAGAGGTCTTCGGTCGAATCAGGGTTGAGACGTTTGCCTTCCTCGTTCTCGGGCTTCTTCGAGTGAGCCTTCAGATCAAAGTCCGTGCGATTGGCGATGCCCATCAACTCGTCCCATTGCCGCTCATCCTCTTCGCGCTCGGGAAAGAAGCGATAGTGAATATCGACCGTCCGCTTGGCGTAGTGTGCCAGTTCCTCTCTGGGCTGCTCGTAGAGGCGCAGGTTGTCCGCCGAAAGTCCGAGGCTGAGATACCAGTTGAAGCAGTTGTCTATCCACTCCTGATGCGTGCGCTCGTCCTCGCCGGGGCGGACGAAGTATTCCATCTCCATCTGCTCGAACTCGCGCGTGCGAAAGATGAAATTGCCGGGCGTCACTTCGTTGCGAAAAGATTTTCCGATCTGCGCGATGCCGAAGGGGAGCTTGCGGCGCATGGTCGTTTGCACGTTCAGGAAATTGATGAAGATGCCCTGCGCCGTTTCCGGCCTCAGATATGCGAGCGCAGTGGGGTCGTCCTCTTCGGCGGCCGCGCCGATGGTCGTGCGGAACATTAAATTGAAAGGACGCGGCTCGGTCAGGTCTGTCGACCCGCAGTTGGGGCATTTGATTCGTTTCCGGCGAATCAGTTCGGCCACGTCGGCTCCCTGTGTTTCGCTATCACTCTCCCATTCCAGCTTGTCTGCGCGCAGGCGCGTCTTACACTCGCGGCAATCCACAAGGGGATCGCTGAAGGTCTCTTCGTGGCCGGAGTATTTCCAGACAAGGCGGTTCTGGATGATCGAGGAATCGATGCCTTCCATGTCGTCGCGCTCGTGAACCATCCACCGCCACCAGACCTGCTTGACGTTGTTGGCAAGCTCAGTGCCGAGCGGGCCGTAATCCCAGGCCGAGCCCAATCCCCCGTAAATCTCCGACGAGGGAAAGACAAAGCCGCGCCGCTTGGCAAGGCTCACGATGGTTTCGATGTTCGGTGCTGACACTCTCTCACGCGTTCCTTTGAGTTGATTTCTGTAATGCCCAATGGTAACAGCCGCACCCGCAGAATGAAAAGAAGAGAGGAGCACGGCTGATGAAGCGCATGCCCCTCTCTTTCATCAAACAAACCCGGTGTGCTCTCTTTATTACCTCATTTGGATGCGGGTGCAGGCACGTTGACATCAACCTGGGTTTTACCCCCAAACAAACGACCGCCGAACATAAAGAGGACAACCAGCACGATGATCACGAAGATCACCAGCACAGCCACAACTCCGGCGCTGCCGCCACCATCACCATCACCCATAAAGCCACTCCTCCTTCGGAAGTTTAAAGACCGATTACGATTCGGGGGAATCAATTACCTTAAGGGAGAACGTGCGTCGTGATTGTTACCATACCCGCGACACAGTGACAAGTGAAAAAGCGACAGGCGGCGGGGTATTTCCCTTCACCTGTCGCTTTTCATTCGCCTCTTATAACTGCCTACTCATCGTCGCGGCGAGCGCCGCGTCGGCGACGTGGGGTTGTGCGCGGGCCAGCGCCCGGTTGAGCCTCGCCCGGTTGAAGCGTCGGCGTCGCCTGCGGCGGTTGTGCGCCCTGCGGAATAATCCAGATTTCAAACTCGTCCGCCTCGCGGTAACCACCGTCGACGACCGTGATTCGATTCGGATCGACGCCGCGCGTCCTGACCATGTAGTCTCTGGCACGATCGCCCAGGCGCTGCGCCTGACCGGCGCGGCTGGTGCGTCCCGAATAGACGATGATATAGCCGGTCGAGCCTGGCTCGTTCGCAAGCTGTATCGCCAGGTTGTCCAGACGCGCCTTCTGATCATCGAAAGCCAGATTCGGGAATTCGTCGAAGGGGCGCGGCCTGGGCACGGGCGGCGGCGTAAAGACGACCGTCGTGACGGCCTGCGCCGACTGTCGGCACTGCGGAACGCCGGAGCCGTCGTCAACGACGAGGATGGCGGAGATGCTGCGATTGCCCACGCCGGTCGTGTCCACTGTGATGGTGGGCGTGCCCGCGCCGCTGACGATTCTGGCCGAAGCCGGGCTCACCGTCCATGTATAGTTGAGCGCCGAAGTGCCGCCGTAGCTGACATCCGAAGCGAAGGTGATCACGTCGCCGTCGTTGACCTGACTCGGAGCCGAGACGCTCAGGTTGGTCGGGCAAGGCTGCGTGATGATGTTCTTAGAGTAGTTGAGGCAGAAGCAATGACGCTGGCCGCCCTCGACGACGACCGTTTGCGTGAAACGCTTGGTCGGCGAAAAGACGACTTCGACCAGGTGGCTCCCGACCGGCAGATCAATGGCGCGCGCTTTAGAGACATCGCGCTCCGTCGAAGTCATGCCGTAGTCCCTGCCATCAATGAGAAGCGGATACGGGGTGGGCGGAGTCGTGACCGTCACCCGTCCGTAGTCCTTGGGCCTTTTCTCCTTCTTGGCGGCGGCCTCTGCCTGCGCCGTGAAGCAGGAAAGCAGAAATATGAGAGCGACAATATATTTGATATTTACTCTACGCATCTTTATTTGCTCCCACTGATGTTTGCGGCTGCCGCTTCCTGAGCCTGAGCTTCCCTGGCCTGTGCGCGGCGACGGCGCATGCTCGCACCGAGCGCTGCCATGCCTGAGCCGAAGAGGACGAGCGAGGCCGGTTCGGGAACCTGCGGGCAAGTCCCTGTCGTCGTGCAGTCAGGAATCTCAATGTGATTGCAGTTCGCGTCTTCGCCCTGTTTCGGCGTGCACTTGGTGCAGAGGTCTGGAACGAGGCAGACAAGACCCACTAAAGGAATGAACGGCCATTTCGGAAAGCCCGCGACCGGCACGGTAAAGGGGCCGCACTCGCACTCCTCAACGCCTATATCCTCTGTGACATCGGTCTGAATAATGGCTCCGCCGCTCGACGGGTCTTGGACAGAAGTGGTCGCGCCGGATGAAGAACTATTACCGGAGGCGGAACTGTCGCTGGCCGAAGTGGTGGCACCGCCCGCCGTCGCATTGTCGTCCTGCGCCAGAAAGCGAAGCGAGACGCTCGCGTTCTGACCACCGCTGCGCTGGCTTCCTGAAACCACCTGGACGACTTCGTTGATCTGGACGGGGCTGGCCTGTGCGGGGATCGCCAACATCAGCACCAGGCTGACCATGACGGCGACGGCGCGGAAAGCTCTGTTCTTCATCTTAGTGAGCTCCTGCATGAATCCTTCCGGTTCGAGACCTGGAAGCCCCTCGTTAAGGGGCTTTTCCATGCTCAAAATCAATAGACATTCAAATAATCGAAAAGCATTTAAGGCTTCTCTATTGCTAAATTTCTCTTCAATTTGAGGAAAACCGAATGGGGTTTCCTTCATTTGCTAGAGAAAGACACCTAATACCGTCAGGATTCCAATTTCGGGGAGTTGAATTTAACCCGTCTATATACCCTCATGTCAAGAAAAAAAGGGCCCGCCGCTGACCGCGAACCCTCTTTTTTTCTTAAGCTTAGTCTGAGGCGGCCCGTCAGTCGCCCTCGCCCCCTCCGGCGGCCTCGGCCTTTTGCTGCTCCTCACGCAAAACGGCCTTGCGCGAGAGCTTGATTTTATTGCCCTCTTTGCCGATGCATTTGACGAGAATCTGCTGGCCTTCCTTCAATTCGTCGCGCACATCCTTGACCCTCCGGTCGGCTATCTCCGAGATGTGCAGAAGGCCGTCCGTGCCGGGAAATATCTCGACGAACGCCCCGAAATCGACGATGCGCGAGACCGTGCCGAGGTAGGTCTGGCCGATTTCGGCCTCGGCTGTGAGCCCGCGTATGCGATCGATGGCGGCCTGCGCCGCCGCGCCGTCCGCACTTGCGATCGAGACCGTGCCGTCGTCCTCGACATCGATCTTGGCCCCTGTCTCTTCGACCATCGCGCGGATGATCTTGCCGCCCGGCCCGATGATGTCGCGGATTTTATCCGGGTTGATCTTGATCTGGATGATGCGTGGCGCGATGGGCGAAATGTCCGCGCGCGGCTCGGCGAGGGTTTTCTCCATCACGGAGAGAATGTGCAAGCGCCCTTTTCTGGCCTGTTCGAGAGCTTCGGCCATGATCTGCGCGTTGATGCCGCCGATCTTGATGTCCATCTGAAGCGCGGTGATGCCTTCTCTAGTGCCCGCGACCTTAAAGTCCATGTCGCCGTAGTGGTCTTCCGCACCCGCTATGTCCGACAGGATGGCGTACTTGTTGCCCTCCATGACAAGGCCCATAGCGACGCCCGCGACGGGCGCTTTCAAAGGCACGCCCGCATCCATCAGGGAGAGGATGCCGCCGCAGATGGAGGCCATCGAGCTTGAGCCGTTCGATTCCGTGATGTCCGAGACGATGCGTATGGTGTAGGGGAATTTTGATTCTTCCGGCAGGACTGCTTCGATGGCGCGGCGTGCGAGCGCGCCGTGGCCTATCTCTCGACGCGAAGAGGAGCCGAAGCGACCCACTTCGCCGACGGAATACTGCGGGAAGTTGTAATGCAGGAGGAAGCGACGCTTGATCTCGCCCTTCTCCAAATCGTCCATGAACTGCTCGTCGTCTTTTGTGCCGAGCGTGGTGGTGACGAGCGCCTGCGTCTCGCCGCGCGTAAAGAGGGCGGAGCCGTGCGTTCTGGGCAGCCAGCCGACTTCGCAGGTGATCGGTCGAATCTCCGAGAAGCGTCTGTTATCGGGACGCCGACGCTTGTTCAGAATATCGTCGCGGAAAATCTTCTCTTTCAGGTGATCGAAGATTTTCTTCGCCATCAGGCGCTGCTCCGTCTGATCTTCCGGGTAAGACTCGACGACCTCTTTCTTCAAGGCATCGACGGCAGCATAGCTCGTGCGCTTGTCCTGCTGCGTCGTATCGAGCGCGGCGCGCAGGCGATCCGTGTAGTTTCTTTCGACCTCACCCAGCATCTCTTCGTTCAGGACGGGCGCTGTGACTTCGCGCTTCTTTACGTCGAGCGCCTTGTAGAGTTCCTTCTGCCAGCGACAGAGACGATTGATCTCCTTGTGCGCGAGCATCAGTGCCTCGACCATGATCTCTTCGGAGACTTCCGACGCGCCTGCCTCGACCATCACGATGGCCTCTTCCGTGCCCGCAACGATCAAGTTCAGGCGCGAATCGCGCCGCTCGTCGTAGGTCGGGTTGATGATGTAGCGGCCATCGATGAGACCGATGCGGACGGCTGCGATCGGAGTCGGAAAAGGAATGTCCGAGAGGTACAGCGCACAGGATGCGCCCGTGATGGCGATCACGTCCGGGTCATTATCCGGGTCTGCGGAGATGACGGAGGCGATGACCTGTGTTTCGTTGCGAAAACCTTCGGTGAAGAGCGGGCGGCAGGGTCGATCGATCAGGCGGCTGGTCAGGACTTCCTTTTCGTTGGGGCGTCCTTCGCGCCGGAAATAGTTGCCGGGAATACGACCGGCGGCGTAGTTCGCTTCGCGATATTCAACCGTGAGCGGGAAAAAGTCTATCCCCTCGCGCGGGGTTTGGGCGGCGACAGCCGCGACCAGAATCATCGTGTCGCCGTAGCGTATGACGACCGAGCCATCGGCCTGCTTGGCGACGCGACCCGTCTCGACGGTCAACTCCCGATCGCCTAATTTGATTGATTCTTTAAGATATTTACTGACTGGCATACGTTTTTGTCTCCTTCGGACAACGACTCATCCCGGCCCCTGTAGCCCAGGGGTCAGGCGCGCGGTCGTCTCATCCGCCGCGCTTTTGGTGTGGTGTCTGGCCGGGCCCCTCCGCTCTCTGCTGGCGTCGCTACGTGAGGCGACCGCCCCCCTTTTGGCTGGCCCGTGAAAGTTTCCCGTCCGAATAGCACCAAAGCGGCGCAAGCCTCTATTGCCGTGAAGCTTGCGCCGCCTTGATTTCTATGCTCAGGGCTCGCCCCGGCGTCCGCTTGCCTACAGTAATCGCCGTCACGTTCGGCACTGCCACAAGCTCTTCGAGAGGACGCGGGCTTTGTTTCGAGATCGAAGAATTCTCTCGCTGGTCTTTAACTATTTCGAGCGTCGCGGCAAAGGCCGTCGCTGACCTGCTGCTCGAACCTTTTGCGCCCTTCGCTTAGCGGCGCAGGCCGAGACGGGTCACGACTTCATGGTAACGCTCTATGTCCTTGCTCTTCAGGTAATCCAGCAGGCTCCTGCGCTGCGAGACCATCTTGAGCAGGCCGCGCCGTGAATGGTTGTCTTTCTTGTGCGTCTTGAAATGCTCGGTCAACTCGTTGATGCGCTGGCTGAGCAGTGCAATCTGCACCTGTGGCGAACCAGTATCCGCCTCGTGCGTGCGGTACTCCGTGA
The DNA here is from genome assembly GCA_036522655.1 of Pyrinomonadaceae bacterium. GTDB lineage: Bacteria > Acidobacteriota > Blastocatellia > Pyrinomonadales > Pyrinomonadaceae > DASQYE01. The sequence continues at coordinate 18,733 of DATDFK010000047.1, forward strand.
CAATTCTCTCTTTATCTTCTTTTGCTAACGACACTGTTTTGGATGGCCCTCCCAGACCGCAGTATGTCCACCGGATTTCGGGTGACAACCGCTAAAGTTAAAATACACTGCAATTTAACACGGCCCTTGCGGGACTGTCCAGCGACGCCACAAAAGGCCGTGCCCGGGGTCGCGGCAAAAGTGCGCTTCCACGGTTCGGGGCGGCGTGCTAAAAACGGGGCGGAGGCGGGGGCAGCGGGAAGGAGGCGTCCGTAGACTTGGCGGCTAAAATTCGCCGGGCGAGCGTGACGCCGCCGATGGCAGCGCCCAGGGATGCCACGTAAACGAAAAGCGTAAAACCCGCCGGTATTTCTTCGGGCCAGTCCCAGATGGCCGCTCCTATCCCGTAGGCCACACCGAGACCGAGAGCGACGATGAATTCCGAGCCCAGCCAGGCGAAGATGCCTATCAGGCTCCAGGCCACAGCGTTGCGGTTTCGCTCCCTCGCCAGTTGGCTCATCATTTTAGGGATGCGATAAAAGAGGAAATAGAGTTCGATCATCGGCGCACCGGCCAGATAATTACTGCTTCTCCTTGATAATTTCAAGGATTTTCTGGTACTCCGGTTCTTTTCTGAGGGGTGCGAGCGCGGCGTTTTCCGTTATCTGCGTGCTGTCCTTGAACCCTTTTTCGACCGCCCTCCTTAGAGTTTCGAGCGCCTTCTTCTTATCGCCGTTGAGCGCGTAGGCAGACGCCAGCTCATAAATAATATTGGGATTATTCTCGGCCATCTCCGATGCCGCTTCGAGATTAAAGACGGCAGCCGGGTAATTCTTCCCCGTACTGATAATGCTCATGGCGCTCTCGAAGTAAAAGGCAAAGACTCCGTGCAAGGTGCGCCGGGCGACACGACGCTCGAAGCTATCTTCCGCGCTCCTGGCCTTCTTCCTTAAATTCTCCAGCACTCGACGGAAATCGGCGACGGCCTGCGCGCGCTGCTCAAGGTCTCTACGCTTTTCCTGGTAGCCCCTCAGCTCGCCTTCGAGCCTCTGCTGTTGCTTGATCTGATCTCTATCTTCCTTGATCGCCCTGCTGACATCAGGAGTATCCTTCATCCGGGCAGACTTGGTATCGAACTCGGCTGTATCTCTCAAGCCGCGAAAATCCTCCACGAGCGCGGTGTAAGCGAGATAGGCGTCGTAAACTCTGCCCTCGTCTTCGGCGCGGCGTGCCGTTGCCAGGGCGCTCTTCCAGAGCTCGTCTAACAGCGCCTCGCTCTTTTCTCTCTTCCCCGCTTTGATCGCCTGCACTTCCATCCATTCGACGGCGCGCATGCAGACCTCTTTCGGAGCCCACATGTGCCCGCCCGCAAACGTCGTGACCCGATGAGGAATCTTGATCGTGGTCAGCACTTCGTCCAGATTCCGCAGCTCGCCGAAATTAAAATCATCAGTCCCGACCGCGCCGTAGAAGATGAAGTTGATGGACGAAGCGGGTGTGGATGAAGTCGGGGTGATCTGTTGATGAAAACCAGCGCCGTGACCGATGACACCGGCCACACAACCGTCGCAGAGATAGGCGACCCAGGCGGCGACACGCGCGCCGCCGGAAAAGCCTGTCGTGTACACTCTCTTGTCATCGATGCGAAAGCGCGCGTGCGTATCGTCCCACATCGCTTTCACCGCATCCATGGATTGCTTCATCGAGCCGTTCTCCGAATTCAGTGAGCCCGCGACGATCCAGCCGTACTTTTCCGCCGCCTCCTGAAAACGCTCGACGGGAACCTGTCCCCTGGCGTCGGGCGCGAAAGCGTACAGGATGGGCCAATGTTTTTCCGGCGTGTAGCCGGAAGGAAGATAGAGCGCATAGCTTTGCCCGGCGACCTGTTGGCAAACTACTTTTTCTATAATCTTCCCCTTGGCCAACTCGCCCTGCGCGAAGCCCCGGGCTGCGGAAGCCAGCAGGAGAAAGAGAATGGCGATTGAGAATCCTGTCAGTCTGGACAATCTACGCATCATGCGCTCTCACTTTCATGATCGGAGTGTGGGCCAACATCCGGCGGCGGTGTGTTTCGTCTCCTCTGATGACGAATCGGGGCGCGGGGATGTTCAGGCCCGAATTATTGCAGGGTGCTGCGAATTTTTGTAGACGACCAGCTCTCGCACTTACAGTAGTGCGTGACGAGGCGATCATCTGCTACCATCTGCGGCTGACATCAATTAAGAGATTGGGACAGTGCGGCATATGGCAAATAAACAGACGCGCATACTGATTGTGGGCGGAGGCTTCGGCGGAATTTTCACGGCGCTGGATTTGGCTGGTGCGGGCGAAGTCAAGATCGTGAGCACGGAAGATCACTTCCTCTTCACGCCGATGCTCTATGAATACCTGAGCGGCGAGGTCGAGGCCTGGCACATCGCGCCTCAGTACAAGGAGCTTCTGGACGAGCGCATAGAGCTTGTGCGCGGCGAAGTCACGGACATAGACCTTGAGGCGCGCGAGGCGACGATCGAGGGTCGCAAAGGCCCGGTCGGTTACGACGTGCTGGTGCTGGCCGTCGGCGGCATCAGCAATTATTCGGGCGTCGAAGGCGCTGAAGAATATACCGTTCCGTTTCGTAAGATCGCGCACGCCGACGAGCTGCGTCGGCGTATGGTCGAGGCGCTCGACCGCGTGCCGCCGGACTCCGCTCCGCAGGACGTGCGCCGCGCGCTGACCTTCGCGGTCGTCGGCGCGGGCGCGAGCGGCGTAGAGCTTTCGACCAAGATGGCAGACCTCCTGCACGATGCCTTTAAGCGCCGGGCGCTGCCGGGCGAGCCCCGCGTCATGCTGATCGAGATGGGCGACAAGGTAGTGCCGGGCATGGGCGACGATATTCGCGCCTTCGTGATGGACGCGCTGAAAAAATCGCGCGTCGAAGTCCATACGCGCACGCGCGTGCGCGAGGTGACGGCTTCGGGGCTGACCTTTGAGCACGACGGCGAGAAGGATACTGTCGAAGCCGCCGCCGTTGTCTGGACGGGCGGGGTGCGCATGAATCCGCTCGTCGAAAAGTTGAAGGCGGAGAAGGAGCGGCGCGGGCTGCTGCTCGTCGAGCCAACCTTGCAGTTGCGCGGGCGCGGGGAGGTCTTCGCGCTCGGCGACATAGCCTTCTATGAAGACGCAAGCCCGCAGCTTGCAGGTACGGCGCAACTGGCTCTTCAGGAAGCGGGCCTCGTCGCAGACAATATCAAGGCGCTGTTGGCCGGGCGCGAGCTGCGGACGAAACATTTCGAGGAGCTTGGCGAAGCCTTGAGCCTCGGCACGGAGCACGCTGCCGTGCTGGCCGGTGGACGCGCCTTCGGCGGCGCGCTCGCACGCCAGGCGCGCTTTACCCTTTACACCGCGCGCCTTCCGACTTGGCATCACCGCTTGAGAGTCGGCGCAAGCTGGTTCTTCGAGGGCACTGCGCCCAGACCTTTGCAGCCCTTAGGCATCAATCGTTAAGAGTCGCAGAGATGGTCAACGTCGCGCTCGGGCTTCTGATACTGCTCGCCGTCATCCTGCTGGTGGCGATCATCAGCCTGCTCGGCCTCTGGCTCAAGGGCGTCGGCTCGATAGCGTTTCCGGGTCTCGGCCTTATCGTTGCGACATGGCTCATGCTAGCGCTGCTGATCGTCATAGAGGTTGCGGTCGTCATCTTTGCGGCCCTGCTGGTGCGCAGTATTCCGATCTTCGATTGAAGTTCGAGTGTCCGACTGGAAATGCCGAAGCGAGTTGAGGTAGAGTAGCCGCGCCCCGCGTGTGCGACCGTATTGGCCCAGAGTGAACGCGATGATCTGCTCAAACTGCGGTACAGAGATACCTTTGAACGAACGGTTCTGCCGCAACTGCGGCCACGAAGCGATACCGCTCGCGGCCACGCTCCACGCCGGTGCGCCGACGCTGCGCGGAACGCCCGCAGAACTCTCCTCTCATCGTGATGCCGCCGCCGAGACGGCGCGTATCTGGGCTGCCCCTTCAACCGGCCCTATCTCCGCACCGCTCCCGACCGTGGCCCCGCGTCGCAGTCCCTTTCTCCTTCCGCTCGTCGCCGGTCTGGTCTTGCTCGCGCTGATTGGCACGGGTGTGCTCGCTTACTTTCTGCTGAAAGACAAGGAGGCGGGCGCGGGCACGGAGGCTGTGGGCCCACTGCCCGATCACTTCGGCGTCTTTCTGCGAAGCGGCGAGTCGCTGACGGAGTTGCGCCGCATGGACTTCAACGATGCCATCAAGGGGCGCGACGCTATGCTGGGCGACGCCACGCTCCCGCGCGCCGAGGCACGCCCGACGCTCATCCTCTACGCAGAGGCACAGGACATCCCCACCTCCGATTTGAAGCTGGTTCAACTGGACGGGATCGACCCGAGCGGAAGCGTGCGCTATTGGAATTTTCAGGTCGCGCCGATAGAGGGCGGACGGCGCGGCATGAAGCAGATCAGGATTCCCGACGGGCTCGCGAGCGGCAAGTATGCGCTCGCCCTGATGCGGGATTACCTGAACGAAGGCAATCATAAGTTCTGGCCGTTCCAGGTGACGGAAGGCGCGCCGTCGCCGGGCACGCCGCAGGTCGCGACCATGCAGGTCAAGTCCGGGCCAGCGAGTGGGCCCACGCCGAAGCCGCCGACCACCAGCCCGACGCAAACATCGACCACGACGCCGCCATCTGCGCCGCCCACGACGGGCACGCTCGTTTATTGCAACGATGATAACGTCGTCCTGCGCGCCTCGCCGAGCCTGACGGGGGCGAAGGTCAACAAGCTGATGCGCGGCCAGAAGCTCTGGGCCATAGGAGTCTCCTCGAACAAATCTTCCTGGGGAGGGGTCACGGCAAACTGGACGCACGTGCAGCTTTACGACCGCTCGCAGACAGGCTGGGTGTTCAGTCCCTTTATCTCTTACTGATACTTCTCGCGGGCCGTCGTCTCCAAACAATAAAGACCAATGCAGCCAACGCCACCAGCGACGGGTCAGAGCTTGAAGCCAGCACGGGCGATTGTCGAGCGTCTTCTGTTGGCCCTCGCAATCGCGCTCGTCGCTCTCGGCGCGTCATGTGCCAGGCAGGCCAATAGCAACAACACGGCGGACGCGAACAAGTCCGCCAAAGGAGGGCGCGCGAACGCCAATCAAAAATTCACGGCAAACCTTCCGCCGGGGCTTGAGCTTCCCGGCGAGGGGGACGCGGTAGGCCAGCGTGTGCTGAGCGATTACGGCGCGATGTTCGTCGCGCGCGGGGGCGCAGTGCCTCCGCCCGTCATCGTCTTTGCGGACGAAGCGGCGGTCAGACAATGGCAGTCGAGCGTCAGAACCACGCGCGCACAGTTCGGCAGCATTAACGTCGAACTGCAAGCTCCGGCGATGACGGCGCTGATGGAGGCGCGCACCGAAGCTCAGGCCGCGAAACTTGACATCACACCGCGCGGCACGGATGCGGCCCGCCGCAGCTACGAAGAGACGGTCAGGCTCTGGCAGAGCCGCGTCGGGCCAGGGCTCACACATTGGGCCAACTCTGGAAGACTCGACAAGCAGGAGGCCGCGCGCATCCGCTCGCTGACGCCGCACGAGCAGATTCCCGAAATCCTTCGCCTCGAAGAAGACGGCCTCTACTTCAACACCGACTTTACGAAATCAATCCTCTACTCCGTCGCCGCGCCCGGAACCTCGCAGCATCTCTCCATGCTCGCCTTCGATGTCAAAGAACACGAGAACCAGAACGTGCGCTCAATCCTCGCCCGTCACGGCTGGTTCCAAACCATCTCGTCCGACGCCCCGCACTTCACCTTCCTCGGCACGACCGAAGCCGAGCTTCCCTCCCTCGGCTTAAAGAAGGTCACGAACGGCGGGCGTCCATTCTGGATTCCAGACTTATAAGCACAGCTAAGTACCGCCAAAGGTCTCGGGCGGGTCGTAACGTGACTTGAGACCCGCCCGGCTTAAGCAGGCGGTACTGACCTCTCTTTGCTTTCAGGAGATTGTCGCGGCTTCGCACGAATCAAGCGCGGGCGCTTCCGTCTCTTCCTGCGCTGCTGCTCCTGCTTCGCCGTAGTAGGGACGGCCCGCTGCGATGGCCTCGAAGTATTCCGAGATGCGGTCGAGAATTTCTTCGACCGAGTGTGAGTGGTAGATCGAGGTGCGGAACAGAGCGCCGCCCTGTAGGCCGCGCGTGAATTGTCCGGCGAGTTGTTTGATTTTTCCGATGGCCGCCATCTCCGGCATGTCCTCGCGCAGCATGTCGAAATATTCGAGCAGCACGGCGCGCTTGTCTTCCAGTGTCGGTTGAAAGATTTCGCGGCCCGCGAGCGCGTCTTCGATCTGCCGGAAAATCCACGGATTAGCCATCGCGCCGCGCCCGATCAGAATGCCGTCGCAATTGGTCTCTCGCCAGCGCGCGAAGGCTCCCTCGATTGAAACGACATCGCCGCTGCCGGAGACGGGCACGCTGACGGCTTCCTTGACCTGCTTCACCAAGTCCCAATTGGCGAGCCCCTTGTAGCCCTGCTCCTTTGTGCGCCCGTGCAGCGCGATGTGCTCTGCGCCGCAGGCTTCGGCGAGCCGCGCCGTCTCGACCGCGTTGATCGTGTGATCGTAGTACCCGGCGCGTATCTTGATCGTCAAGGGAATGCTGATGGCCCTCTTGATATCTTTGAGAATCGTTTCCAGCCGCTCATGGTCGCGCAGGAGCCCGGAGCCGCCGCCGTGCTTGACCACCTTCGGCGCGGGACATCCGCAGTTGATGTCCAGAATATCAGCGCCGACCTCTTCGGCCATCTCCGCCGCCATACGCATGCGCTCCGGTTGCCCGCCGAAAATCTGTACGGCGAACGGGCGCTCGTCCTCAAAGAAGCGCATCTGTCGCTTCGATTTCGGATTGTGGCGCGTCAGGCCCTCGACGGAGATGAACTCCGAGACGGTCAGGCCGATGCCGCCGCGCCGTTTGAGCAGGCGACGGAAAGACACGTCCGTTACGCCCGCCATCGGCGAAAGGATGAGCGGCGGCCTGATCTCTATGTCACGAATCTTGAAGGGCTTCATCATCGGTAAAAAGAATTAACAATTGACAGGAGAAACAGAATATAAAAACAGGATTGAGCTATTGAGCTTCATATCTGAAATTTGAGATTTCAAATGCTTTGCTCATCATTTCCATCCCTGTTTGATTCCGCTTTGGGCATCTCGCCCGTTTCCAACTGGACTGCGAGGCGCGCATACTGAGCCGCCTGTCTGGCCGCCGTGCGCGCGAGCCCGGCATCGCCCTTGCTGATGGCTTCAAGCGCCGTATCGCCCATCGTCCCGGCGGTCATCCTGAATTGATTGATCTGTTCCTGTATCTCTTCATTCATCATATGATAATCACTCGCTGAACTTCACCTGACCGGCGTGCCGGGTGTCGGCCACTTTGTTGACAAGCGCGGCAGGCATCCACTAGCTTCTCTTGAAGATCGGAATTATAGCAATGCAGCACAGGCTTATCCAAAGCGTCGGCATCGCGTGGACGATTCTTTACAGCGCGTTCATCATCTGGGTGTACGCGACCGAGCCGCGCACGCTGAAGGAAGTGGCGACCAACACGCGCGTCACGATCGGGACGTACGAGATAGATCAGGGCCGGTTTGATAACGCGCTGATGCTGTTTCGGCGCGAGCAGTTTCGCGCGGCGCGCGACGAGTGGGAGCGAGCCGACCCGATGCGCCGAGACGCGCGCACGCAGTTCTACATCGCCTATGCTTTTTATCGCGAAGGCTGGGGACGCCTCTATAACGACGACGCGTTGTTCAGGCAGGGCGCGGAGGCCGTGAATCGTGCCATCGCGCTCGTGCCCGACGGGACATTGACGGTGGATGACCCAGACCTGCGTATGCATACGGCGGCGGAGTTGAAGGCCGAGCTGGAGCAGGGCACGGAGCGCTCTTTGGGCGACCTCAACCCGCTCAAGGTGCTGCGAGAGCGTAAATAAGGATGACGCCGACCAGATCGTCAAGGAATAGAGCGCTCGTGCGCTTCATCTTGCTGCCGATGCTTTTCCTGACGGTGGCGCTTCTCGGCGGGCTGCGCGTCGATGCGGAGACGCGCGCCTTCGTCTTCATCGCACCGCCACTCATCACGCTCGTTCTGGCCGTGCTGCTCCTGTCTCTCTTTATACGCGGGCATCTGATCGAGCCGGGCCGCTGGATTGCGAGCGAGAAGCCGCTGCTCGTCAACGTCTCGCACGCGCTGACGCTTCTGTCGCTCTTCTTCGCATCGGCGCAGGCTTTCAATTCCGTACTGCCCGAGCGCGGGCTGCTCTTCTGGCTCTTCTCCTTCTTCTTTCTGTGGACGCTCTGGAATAACCAGTTCTCGTCTTTCGATGCGCGCCGATTGGTACGCAGCCTCGCGGTGCTGTTCGGGACGGCGTTTGTCCTCAAGCACATGCTGCTGGCCGCGCTTTACGCGCCCGAAGGCGGATGGCTCAAGCGACTGGCGGGCACGCTGCTTGAGGGCGTCTCGCTCGGCACGCTTGAAGCCGAGCGCTTTGCGCCCGCCACAGGTTACATCTCCTTCTTCACCCTTGGGCTCTACGTCGGCGCTCTCATGCTCATGACGCCCGCGCCCGTAGACGATGATGATGAAGCGGAAACAGACGATCTTCTGCGCGCTTATCGTAAGCTTTCGTCGCCTGAGCGCGAACGCGTGCGCCGGGCGCTCACGCTTGAGAGCGCGGTTGAAGCCGAGCAGGTTATCTCTCAACTCACCGACGGCGAGTTGACAGCCGAAGCGATGGGCTTGCCTGCGGAAGAAACCATCGTCGCGCAGAAAGAAAAATCTTCCTAGAGCTTATCGCAAACATCTCCGAGCCCCTGCAAGGGGCGCAAGAATGTAACCCACGGCGTCAGCCGTGGGAATAGAGCAACCAATAAAGAGAGAGCCCCGCGAGGGGCGTAAGAAATTCAATCCACATGAAGATCAGTGGTGAGTTTCTTTCGCCCCTAAAGGGGCTCGTCACTTTTAACCGATCTTGATTCCCACGGCTGACGCCGTGGGCTACATTCCGCTCGCCCCTTCGGGGCTCAATTACGTTTGGCTATGAACTACCCAAGGCTTGCGCCTTGGGCTACATTCCGCTCGCCCCTTGCAGGGGCTTAAGGCGTGGCGCGTCTATGACGCGGCTAACGGGCGAGCTGGTTGAAGAGCGGGAGGGCTTCCCATTCGTAGCTCAACTGCTGTGGGCCCGGCATCGCCTGCATACGCACGACGATCAGGTCACGTTCGGGGAAGACGTAAAGGTTCGTATCCAGATAGCCTTGCGCCCCGTAGCCCTTCGGGTTATCGAAGAGCCACCAGAGCAGCCCGTAGCGCGGATTGAGCGCCTGTGAGGCTTTTGTGGATTGTTCCACCCACGCCTCGCTCAGGATTCGCCGCTTCTCCCAGGTGCCCTTGTTCATCATCAACATTCCAATACGCGCGAAATCCCTCGCCGTCGTCCCCATGTCCGCGTACGTCCACGCGTGACCCTTCATATCCGTGCGAAGGCGCGTGTGGCGCATCCCTAAAGGCTCGAAGAGTCGCTTGCGTGCGTAGTCCTGAATGGGCTCGCCTGCGGCTTTGTCCAGAATTGGCGAGAGCAACTGCACGCCCTCGTTGCTGTATGCCCACACGGTTCCGGGCTCATGCTCAAGTGGCTGCGCGATGACGTAAGGGTTCTTGTCGCCCACGTAACCCACGCCCGTCGTCGTCCGCTCCGGCAGTCCCGAAGTCATCGTCAGCAGGTGTCTGAGCGTGACTTTAGCCTTGCGTCCCGCGCACCATTCCGAAATGTAAGTGCAGACGGGCTCGTCCATGCTCCTGATCTTGCCGTCGTCAATGAGCATGCCGACCAGCAGGCCCGTGACGGACTTCGTACTCGACATCGCTGCGGTGGGCTCGTGGTAACGCGCCGAGTACAACTCCTGAATGATCTTTCCCTGATAGACGACCAGACACGCATCGGCGTTGGTTCGCTCGCACAAATGCTTGTGGCGCTCAAGCGCCGGGAGGCTCACGGCGAGCGAGGCCGGGTCTGCGACCTGCCAGAAATCGTCTCTGACCGGACGACGCGGCGCAGACATCAGCGATGCTCGCCGGGCGGGTGCTGTTCTGGCATTGATCTCCCGGCGGATTCGGTCGGCGAGACCGTGAAGCCAGTTGTCGCGCGGCAACTCGCGGCAGGTACGATCAAACGTCTTGAGCGTAGCCTGCGCCTGCGTAATCCTGTCAAGACGGGTCTGCGAATAGGCTATGCTCGCGTAAGCCTGACAACGCTCGGCGAGCGTGCGCGCGCCGCCCGTGTCCAGAAAACTTTGCGCGTACTGCACCGCCTGCTCCCACTCATTATTGCGATTCAGCTCCATCACCCTATCCAGAGGCGAGACTTCCTGCGCCAGGGCGCGCGGCGCGACGTTCCACACACCAATGCAGCCAAGCTGTAGCAGCAGGAGGGCGATGGTCTTGACCATAAGTTGCTTCATGGCTTGAGCGACCTGTGCAAATGCTGGAGGCCGCATGACACCAGTGCGGATCATGCGGCCCGTCGAAGGACTCCGTTTGCGCCCATCTTTGCGCGGCGCTTACCAGTTGACGATCAACTCTTCGGACGCCTGCCATGCAGGCACGTCCTGTCGAATCGAGACGCGTTGTAGTTTTTCAGGATGCGCGAGCAGGCGTCCGGCCCCGAGCGCAACCGATGCCAGCGGCTCCTCGGCTATCGCCACATGAAGGCGCAACTCGCGCTGCAAGCGATCGCCGATGCCGTCAAGGAGCGCGCCGCCGCCCGTCAGGATGATTCCCGTGTGATAGATGTCTGCGGTGACATCGGGCTGCGATTCTTCGATGACGCGGCGCACGCCCGCGATGATCTCCGCGATGACGGGCTCGATCGCCTCGCAGACTTCCAGGCTTCCGATCTCGACTGCCTTGGCGGAGCCGTCCGCGAGGTCTTTGCCGACCACTTCCATGAAGCGCTCCTGGAATGGCTCTTCGGGTTGCGGAGCGCGGGCTGTGCCCAGTTCCTTCTTGACCTCTTCGGCGGTGCGCTCGCCGAGCTGCATGGTGTACTTGGAGCGCACGTAATCGCGTATCGCCTCGTCCATATTATTGCCGGCCGCGCGCAGGCTGACGGAAGAGATGACCGCCGCCGAGGCGATGATGGCGATGTTAGTCGTGCCGCCGCCGATATCGACGATGAGGTGTGCGCGCTCTTCATCGAAATCGAGCCCCGCGCCTATCGCCGCCGCCAATCCCTCGTCAACCAGATCGACGCGTGTCGCCTTGGCGTCGTGCGCCGCGTCGCGCACCGAACGCTGTTCGAGCGCGGTCGCCGAGCCGGGCACGCCGATCACCAGATGACTACGCTTTTGACGGCCGTCGTGAACGCGATTGATGAAGGCGGCGAGCATCTTCTCCGTGACCTCGAAATCCTCTATCGTGCCGCCGCGAATCGGGCGATGAACTTCCGTATCGCGCGGCTCGCGCCCCAGAAGCTTGAAAGCCTCCGCGCCGATTGCCAAGACCTCCCCGGTGTACTTGTGGATCGCGACGACGGATGGCTCATTCAAGACAATGCCCCGGCCAGGAGCGTAGACGAGCGTGTTGACGGTTCCCAGATCGATCGCCAGGTCGTCCGTAAAAAAGCCCCTCAGTATATTCATGTGCATTAAAACCCCTGTTCAACTACCCCATTTGTTTTGGCGAGGAAAATTCTGTCAAGAAGATTGGCAACCCGTATGCCAGCGCGTAACTGCCTTAAAAACAGCGCACGAATGGGGAACGGCGTTCGCTTCTGAAACGATTTCGCCTGCAAGTATTTTCCGGCGATGCTCTGAAAACGAACGCCGCCCGTGAAGCGTTACAGTGCACGCCTTTTAGCCCCGGCAATTGGAGAAAACGACGAATAAGGCGGGATTTCCTCTACGCAGGAGGCAGCAGGCAAAGGCGATTAAGCCTGCTCTTCCGGCAGTTCGGTCGAGAGAGGCGTGTCGCTGACTATCTCGTAAAGGTCTGGCGCGTCGTGCCTGGAAGTTTGACGAGTGACGGGAAGGGCCAGGACGCGTATCAGGAGCAGGCGGTTGCGGCGGCGAAGGCTGATCTCGTCTCCGGCATGAACGGTGCGCGAGGACTTGGCTGTCGCGCCGTTAACCAGCACCGCCCCGGCCTCGCACAAAGCCTGCGCGACGCTGCGACGCAGGCACAACCGGCTCGCCTTGAGAAACAGGTCTAACCGCATAAGAGAAAGGATGAAGGATGAAGGATGAAGGATGAAAGGAATGCTGCTCCTGCTTGAAAGCTTTTACTTCATCCTTCATCCTTCCGCCTTCATCCTTGCCTTTATGGTTTCTTGGTGTCGGACTTTTTGGTGGTCGTGTTGACGGTCGAGCTGGCTGCGGCCTTGGGGGTGATGTTGAGCAGGGGCTCGACGCTGGCGCGATAGTCGTCCGAAATCTTGATGTAGGCTTCTTCGCGCAGTTTTTTCAAGTAGTCTTTACGATTCTGCTCGCTGCGCTCGATCGTGATGGCTTCGCGCACGTGATTTTCGTTGAAGGTGGCATCGCTGCCGGGCGTGCGCTGGTCGACGCGTAGGATTTGATAGCCCTCGTCCGTGCGAACGGGGTCGGTCACGCCGCCCGCCGGGGTGTTTTTGATCGCGTTGGCGATGTCTTCGCGCAGCGAGGGGACTTCAAACGTCCCGACTTTGCCTTTGGTTTGCGTGCCGATGCGAACGCCCTGATCTTCACGCTCGGAATTGGCGGCGGCCAGCGCGGCGAAGTCAGCGCCGCCGCGCGCCTGCGCGACGAGTTGTGCGGCGCGCGCACGCACCTCTGCTTCCGGTTTTCCCGCAAGGCTTAAGAAGATTTCCGACAGCGTGACGCTCTCGGGCTTGCGGAAACGGTCGCGATGAGCTTCGTAATACTTCTTGAGTTCATCCTGGCTCAGGCCGAAGAAGACCTTGGCGTCAACCTCGCGCTGGATGACGAAGCTTTTCATGATCTCCGTGCGCAGCGTGGAGCGAACCTCTGCGGGGTCGAGGCCCGCCCCCCGCATCGCCGCTTCAAGCTCGCTCAAGGTCTTGATGCCCTGCCGCTGTCCCTCTTCGAGGATGCGTCGATTGACCTCGGCCTCGACATCGTTGGTCAGGTCAAGCTCCTTGCCCTTCTGCAACAGAAGCTGTTCATTGATCAGGCTGGCAATCAACTCCGGCTGGCGGCGCGTGACTTCCTCCGTCGCCTGCTGTTCGGACGCGCCCTGCTGGACGCGCGCCTTGATCGCTTCGCGCAGCTCGCGCCTGACGCGCGAGAGGGTAATGACATCGTTGTTGACCTGCGCGACGACCTGGTCGATGACCTGCGGCTCACCCTCCTGGGCCAACACTGAAGAGGACATGCAGGCCGCTAAGATGAAAGCTGAAAGAATAGCCCACGAGAGGCCGCTGAATTTGAACTTCACAGTTTTCTACTCCTTAAAATAACAGGCGGTCGGAATTAGTAAATCAGTAGCCAGTAATCGGCTTGTACTGGCCGACCCGATTACTGACTACTGATTACTTTTGATTTTAATCCCCGGCGCGAACTTCGAGCAACACGCGGCGGGCTGTTTCGAGCACGTAGTCCGTCTCTTCCTCTTTGAGTTCGAGGCGCAGCACGCCGCTCGGGGTAAAGCTTGCGCCCTCGCGCTCTCTGATCATCGCCATCAACTTGTCGGGCGCGACGCGCGCCTTCTCTGTCAGCTTAATGGCGATGCCCGTCGCCGTTTTATCAATCGAGACGACGCCGATCTCTTCGGCGAGACGACGCAAGCGCGCGTAGGCGAAGAGGCGTTCGACCGCAATGGGAAGACGCCCGTAGCGATCCTCTATCTCGGTACGGATGATCGAGAGCGTCTCTTCGTCGCGCGCGCTTGAGACGCGCTTATAAGTCCGAAGGCGCTGGCCCATGTCCGAGATGTAATCTTCGGGGATGGCGACATCCACGCCCAGATTGATTGAAACGCTTGTTTCGTCTTCGACGGCCTCGCCGCGCAACTCCTGCACGGTGCGTTCCAGCATTTGCGTGTAAAGATCAAAGCCGAGCGCGTCCATGTGGCCCGACTGCTCGCCGCCCAGTAGATTCCCGGCCCCGCGCAGCTCAAGGTCAAGAGCCGCAATGCGAAAGCCCGCGCCGAGGTCTGAAAACTCGCGTATGGCGGCCAGGCGGCGGCGCGCAATCGGCGAGAGACCCTGTTCGGATGGAATCAGCAAGTAAGCATAGGCGCGGCGATTTGAGCGCCCGACGCGCCCGCGCAGTTGATAAAGCTGGGAAAGACCGTACGTATCAGCACGGTTTATGATGATCGTGTTGGCGCGCGGGATGTCTATGCCGTTCTCGATAATGGTCGTCGCAACCAGAACATCATACTTGTAATCAACGAAATCGAGCATCACTCGCTCCATCTCACGCTCGTTCATCTGCCCGTGGCCGACCGCGAGTCGCGCCTGCGGCACGAGCCGCTGGATGAGCGCGGCGATGGTCTCTATGGATTCGACGCGGTTGTGGATGAAGAAGACTTGCCCGCCGCGCTGCAATTCAAGCTCGATGGCGCTCTTGATGACGGGCTCGGAGAATTGCGCGACCTGCGTTTGAATCGCCAGGCGGTCGCGCGGCGGAGTCTCGATGAGGGACATATCGCGCAAACCCATCAGAGACATATTGAGCGTGCGCGGTATCGGCGTGGCCGAAAGTGTGAGCACGTCCACGCGCTTCTTCAACTGTTTCAGCCGCTCCTTGTGCGCGACACCGAAGCGCTGCTCCTCGTCCACGACGACCAGCCCCAGCTCGCGGAATCGCACGTCCTTGGAGAGCAGGCGGTGCGTGCCTATGACGACATCGATCTCGCCGCTCTCTATGCGCTTGGCCACGTCCTTCTGCTCCTTCGGCGAGCGAAAACGCGAGAGCAGCTCGACACGGACGGGGAAGGCAGCGAAGCGTGCGCGGAATGTCTCGTAGTGCTGGTAGGCGAGCACGGTCGTCGGTGTCAGCACCGCCACCTGCTTGCTCTCCATCACGGCCTTGAAGGCCGCGCGCATGGCAACTTCCGTCTTGCCGTAGCCGACATCGCCGCACAACAGGCGATCCATCGGCACGGCCTCTTCCATGTCATGCTTCACGTCCTCGATGGCCGTCTCCTGATCCGGCGTGAGCATGTACTCGAAGCCCTCTTCAAACTCGCTCTGCCAGGGCGAGTCTCCGGCGAAGGCGTAGCCCCCGACCAGCTTGCGCTCCGCATAGAGACGCAAGAGCTCGTCGGCCATGTCGCGCATCGCCCGCTTGGCCTTGGCCTTGGTCTTCTGCCAGCCCAGGCCGCCGAGGCGATCAAGCTGCGGCTGGCTACCTTCGGCGCTCGAATAACGCTGCACCAGGTCTAGGCGCTCGACCGGCACGTAGAGCTTGGCATCCTCCGCATAGTAGAGCAGCATGAACTCGCCGCGACGCCCAGGCCCAAGCTCCAACGTCTGTAATCCGCCGAAGCGCGCGATGCCGTGATCTACGTGGACGACGTAATCATTGACTTTCAGGTCGCGGAAATCCGAAAGGAAAGCCGCCGTCTTGGATTTTTTCCTCTTACCCTTTTCCCGCTGCCTGTTATCGGCGACGGGCGCGCGTCGTCTCTCAAGCGCCGCGTCGTTCGCCTCGTCGAAAAGATCGCTCTCGACGTGTACGATCAGCCCCGCAGAGGGCAACTCGAACCCGCCCGAAATCCTGCCCACCGTGACGAGGGCGCTGCTGTTATTTACATCCTCGTCCGAAGCAGTGCCGCCTTCGTCCGTCAAAGCCACACGCGCCCGTACCTTGTAGTCGTCCAGAATCTCCGCGACGCGTTCGGCTACGCCCAAACTGTGCATGACGAATAATGTCGTCGAGTCGCGCTGCTCGTGCGCGCGCAACACATCGCTCGCCAACTCCGGCAGACGCCCGTGATAGCGGCGCGCGGATTGTGCCATCCATTCGACTTCCGTTGCGGCCTCGACCGCCGGAAAGAGAAATAGCGGCCGAGCGTTTGCGCGTGCGCGGCCCAACTGGATTTCGGGCTGCTCGGCTTCGAGCGCGATCTGCTGATCGAGAACTGCGGCGGAGCGACCGAGCGCGCGCAGCTCGACGCGCTGCATACCTTCAAGGCGCGCGCGCAGCTCTTCCGCCGTCAGGTAAAGCTCTTCGGGTCTGAGGCCAAGCTCGTCAGCCGCCTCTGTCTCTGCATACCGCGCCGCGAGCGTTTCATAGACACCGCCCAGATAGGTCTCGACAGCGCCCGGCTCGTCCACCACCAGCACAGCCTCTTTCAAATAATCGAAGATGCTCGCGCGACGCTTTCTGACGAGCGCCATCAACCATTCCCACCCACCGAACGCTTCGCCCTCGTCGGCAAACATCGTGCGGTCACGAAGCGCACGCGCATAACGCTCGTCCGCCCAACGCTCGCGCGCTCTCTCCGACCAGTCGCGAAAGTCCTCGCTTCTGACCGCGAGTTCCCTCATCGGCGCGATCGCCACTTCCTTCAACTGCGCCGTTGAGAGTTGCGTCTCAGGGTCGAACTGGCGTATGGACTCGACCGTATCGCCGAAGAACTCCACGCGCACGGGCGCGCTCCTGCCCGGCGACCACACGTCAAGAATTCCGCCGCGCATGGAGAACTCGCCCACCGCGCCCACAGGCTCTTCGCGCACGTAGCCGGAAGCGACCAATCGCTCGACCAGCTCTTCCGGCGACTGGTCTTCGTCGCGGCGCAGGACGGCCCCGGCCAGCGCGACCTCTTCAGGCGTCACAGTCCGCCGCGCCAGCGCACGCGCCGTCAGCAGAACGAAATCCTGCGGAGCGCGCGCCAACCGCCACAGCGTCAGGGCGCGCTGTTCCAGCGTCTCAGCGTGCGGCGATGCCCCCGCATACGGGTCACTCTCCGACGATGGCAGCGTCCAGACAGTATCCTCACACTCGGAGCGCCCGCGCAGCGCGCAATACCAGAACCGCACGTCGCGCTCCCAAGCCTCCAGATCACGATTAGCCTGCGTCACGAGCGCGAAACACTTCCCCACCTCGCGCTGCAACGCCGCGAGCGCCAGCGCACGCGCGGGCCCACCCGCCAATCCGCTCACGGAGACGATGTGCGCCCCGCCCTCTATCTCTCTCGCAAGGCGCACATACTCTTCGCTCGCCGTCACGCGCCGCAACAACGCCTGCACAACCGATCTCGTTTCAACCGTACTGCTCATAGCTTTGTAAGGATGAAGGATGAAGGATGAAGGATGAAATAAAAACCTTTGTCTTTTTCATCCTTCATCCTTCCGCCTTCATCCTTTCCTTGATTCGTTCGATGATATTCGTGGTTGATGCGCCTTCGACAAAGGGCAAGGCGACTACGCGCCCGCCCGCCGCTTCTACTTCTTCGCGCCCGTGAATCTCATCGAGCGCGTAGTCGCCGCCCTTGACCAGCACGTCCGGCAAGACCGCCGCGATCAAAGAGCGTGGCGACAGATCATCGAAGATAGTCACATAATCGACCGCCCGCAATGCCGCGAGCATCTCCGCCCGCTCCGTCTCGTTCATCACGGGGCGGCCCGCGCCCTTCAGTTCCCTCACCGTCCGGTCGCTGTTGATGGCGACGATGAGCGCGTCGCCGAGCGTGCGCGCCCTCGTCAAATAACGCACATGGCCCACGTGCAGCACATCAAAACAGCCGTTGGTAAACACCAGCCTTCGCCCGCCCGCGTGCAAACGCGCCCGCTCGGCGCGCAGCTCTTCCGTCGAAACGATTTTTCCGCTCATCTGTTTTAATGGTAAATGGTAAACGATAAATGGTAAATGCACGAACGCCCATTTACCATTTACCATTTGCCATTTACCATTTACGATTGCTTCATGACGACTCAATTCACAGAAGACAACGACCAACGGCGCGCGCGCCGCGAGCACCTGGACAAACTGCGCGAGATGGTCGGCAACGTCTATCCGAACAAGTTCGAGCGCAGCCGCGTGACCGGCCATGAGGATACCATCACCGCCATCGTCGAGCGGTTTCGCCCGCTTGAGCCCAAGGTCGCGGAAGGCGAGCGTCCCGCCCCGGAAGAGATCGAGCGCGCCAATCTGGAACTGAACAAGACGGAAGTGCGCATCTCGGGCCGTATTGCCACGCCGCCGCGCGTGATGGGCAAAGCTGCCTTCGTCCATCTCTCCGATGGCCGCGAGCGCTTGCAGATTTACGTCCGCAAGGCAGACGTGCGCGGCATTCACAACGACGACGGCTCACCCGTCGAAGAAGGCTGGGAGCTATTCAACCTCCTCGACCACGGCGACTTCATAGGCGTCGCGGGCTTCCTCTTCGTCACCAAAACGGGCGAGCTTTCCGTCCACGTCCGCGACCTGCAATTCTTATCCAAGGCGCTCTTGCCCATGCCCGACAAGATGCACGGCATCAGCGACCCCGAAATCCGCCAGCGCCAGCGCTACGCCGACCTGATCGCCGGAAGCCTCAGAATTGAAAAGGACGCAGGCGCAGAGACCGGCGAGACTTCACGCGAGCTAAGCTCGCGTGAAGTATTCGAGCGCCGCGCGCACCTCATACGCGAGATGCGCCGCTTCCTCGACGATCACGGCTACATCGAAGTCGAGACACCGATGCTCACGCCCCTCGCCACCGGCGCAGCCGCACGTCCCTTCAAAACCCATCACAACGCCCTCGACATTGACCTCTACGCCCGCATCGCCCCCGAACTCTACCTCAAGCGCCTCGTCGTCGGCGGCTTTGAAAAAGTCTACGAACTCAACCGCAATTTCCGCAACGAAGGCATCTCCACCCGCCACAATCCCGAGTTCACCATGCTCGAATTCTACTGCGCCTACATGGACGTAAACGGCATGATGGATTTCTGCGAAGAGATCATTCGCTCGACCACCTACACGGCGACAGGACATACGCATGTGCGCTTTGGTGAACATGAGATTGACTTCGGAAGTTACTTCGAGCGGTTAACGATGAAAGAGGCCATTGTCAAGTATTGGCCTCAACAACATGCAATGATGGGTAGTGAAAGATTTGATATAGATTGGCTAGAAGACTTGCGAAAGTTGCGCGCACTAACCAACTTTCTTGCTCACCGCCTCGCAGAAGGATGGGAAGGCAAAGATGGGCAACAGGGTAGGGCGGATGAGCTATGGGGAGTTTTCAATGAAGTTGCATCAAATGCTCCTAATCCAAGCGGTGAGTCCGAAGAAGCTGAGATTGCACGTCTTGTCACCGCCACTTTTGAATATGTGGCTGAAGCCAAACTGATTCAACCAACGTTTATACATGATTTCCCAAAACCCATTTCCCCACTATCGAAGGCATCGCCTGCTGACCCAACCGTCGCCGAACGTTTTGAGCTTTACATCGCTGGAATGGAAGTAGCTAACGGCTTTTCGGAGTTGAATGACCCGGTGGAGCAGCGCGAGCGGTTCGAGGAACAGATGAAGCAGCGGGAGCGGGGAGACGAGGAGGCGATGGTGTTGGATGAGGATTATATTCGGGCGTTGTCTTATGGGATGCCGCCCGCTGCGGGGATTGGGATTGGGATTGACCGGCTGGTGATGCTGTTGACGAATAAGCGGTCGATTCGTGACGTGATCCTGTTTCCGCACATGCGGCCAGAGCGGAAGCGGGAGGCTGACGAAGCGGACGAGTAAGAGAGGTCAGTAGCGCCCGTTTAAGCCGGGCGGGTCTTAGCGACAATACTACCCGCCAGAGACCTTTGGCGGTACTGACTGCGATGAGGATCGGCTGGCTCGATGGCGAGGATAGAGCGATGAGTATAAGACGAGTTGTTCCATGTGATGTTCGCTGGGCGGCTGTGTTGTTTATGCTCGCGTTGACGCTTCGGGCAAGCGCGCAATCGGTGCAACCGTCGCCGTCGGCGCAGCAGCCGCAAGCGCCTATCACCTCTGCGGTCGGCGATAGCGAAGTGGTGGAGAAGGATGCGCGCAAGCAGCGGGCCAGGCAACTGGCCCTTGAGGGGAAATACAGCGAGGCTTACGCGCTCGGCAAGCAGGTGCTGGTGGAGCAGCCGGATGATCTGCGGACGCTTCTGATCGTCTCATGGTCTGGGTTGTTCATGGCGACGAGCGGGATGCCCATCAACAATACGGAACTCATCGTCTACGCTCAGAAAGCTTTGCAGTCGATTCACGAGGGGGCGGTTCCAGACCCGGACAAGCCCCTGCTCCCGAACACGAAGGAGCAGATTCTAGGCTGGCTCGAATACGCGCTCGGCATCTTCATGTTGAAGACGGAGCCCGATCAGGCCATCGGTTATCTGACGATGGCCGCGCAGTCCGAAGGCTTTCAGAAGTATGACCCGCAGACCTATGCGCTGCTCGCGCTGGCTTATGAAAAGGCCCACTACGATGAGCTGGCGGCTGATTACAGCAAACGCTTTAAGACGCCGCAGCAGATGGCCACACCCGAAGGGCAGGAGGCGCTCGCGACGATCATCCCGGTAATCAACCGCATGATCGACGCGTACGCGCGCGCCGTCGCGCTGAGTGGCGATAATCCGGCGTACGCGAAGAAAAAGGCGGAATGGACAAACCTGCTGGCCGACTTCTACAGCTTTCGGCAAGGCGGTTCGGTGACGGGGCTTGACCAACTGGTCGCCGTTGTCTTGTCCAGGCCGCTCGGCACGGTCATGGATTCGCCCATCCCTATCAGGACGAAACCGGCGGGAACAGTCGCCGCCACCAATGTCAAGCCACAGAGTTCTCCGACGGCCGCAACGCCACGGAGTCCTCAGCAGGCAGCCGCTCCTCAAGCGAGCCCAACAGCCGCGACCGACGAAAGCCCTGCGCGCCGTAGTAGTGCTATTTCAACGACAACGCCTGCACCCGTCACGACTGCAACGGCCATCGCCAGCAGTTCTCCCAAGCCAAAGCCTTCGCCTCAATCAACGCCCGCGCCGTCCCCTGCGACGACCGCTTCGCGTGGGCCCACACAGGGGCCCGCGCCCGTCGCTCAGTCCTTCGGTTTAGATCAGATGTTCTTTTCGACCTGGTCTTATTACCTGGCGACCAACACCGGCGGCGGCGGCACCGTCTCACCCGTCAGCGGGACGATCAGGTTCAGCGACAAGGGCGCGTCCTTCAGTCAAGACCTGCACATACAGTCGGCGCAATCGAGCTTCAATTATAAATACAACGGCACGTTCAGCATCCAGGGCAACAAGCTCACACTCGTTTACAGGGATGCGCAGGGCTTGACGAAAACAGAGGTCTACGATTTCGTCTTTAGTCCCGAATTGAAGGCTCTGCGGCTGAAGAGGGATTACGGTCAGGCGAGCACGAGCTGGATACTATTCCTGAAGGGGACGGAGAACATCTCGCGCTGTACGGAGCAGGGGAAGACTGTTTTGACGGATGCCATCTGCCAGCAAGTGCGTAAAGCCGGTTGATGCTCTGCTCGTCAATCAAGGCTTCGCATTAAGTCGTGCTGTCAAGGCTTCGTCTGTGCCTCGACTTCTTCGGGCGTGGGCCCGTGGCTTTTTATTTCCCTTCCAGCCTTGCGCGTCAGAATCTCATTACGAGCATCGATCAGCGACTTGTTCGGCCCCTGCCGCGCGACGAACGCATCGATGACGGCGATGCCGCGCTCGGGGTTTCCGTCGGCGGCGAGGGCGCGCGCCAGCGCAAGCGCAGCATCCAGGTGATCGGGCTGCAAGGCGAGCGCACGCGTCCAGGCGTCGATCGCCTGCTTGGTTTCATTACGCGCCCAGTAGAGGCGGCCCAGGTTGTAGCTCGCCTCACCGTAACGCATGTTCTCCTGCTTGAGCGCCGCCTGTAGAGCTTCTAGAGCTTCGTCCCAACGACTCTGCCTGATAAGCACCACGCCCAGATTGTTCAGCGCGTGCGGGTATTTGCCCTTGCGCTGGTCGATGGCTTTGCGATAGGCGTCTATCGCCGCATCCCCTTCGCCCAGGCGTGCGAGCGCGTTGCCGAGGTTATAGAGACCGACAGCGTCAACCCTGCTCTCGCGCACCATCGCGCGCAGTTCCGCAATAGCTTCGCTCTTGCGATTCAAAGCGACCAGATAATCGACCAGCGTCCGCTGCAAACGTGCGCGCTCGGTCGCGTCCTTCGCCTCCCTGATCTGCGCGCGCAGGACGCCGATGCGGTCAGGCTTCGTCTGCTGCGCCGGGTCTGCCACCTGCGGCGAGTCCTGCGCGACGACGACGAGGCAGAAGGCGAGCGCCATGACTATGCTCGCACAGATGCGCCGCGCAATGCGGCCATTGGCCCAATCGCCTCCATGTAAAGACATCCCGTCCAGCATAGTTTCCTCAACCAACCCACTGACGCCGTTGTTATCGCTACACACCATCAGCCCGTGTTTACCTTTGCCCTCTCAATTCCGGCGCTCTCTGTGGGGTGGCGACCGTGTAACTGATGATCGTCCCGCCGAAGCCTACGGCCCAGCCACGCTCGCGGTTAATGAAGAACAGTCGTTCGAGCGGATGCGTCGTGCCGCTGGGCTCAGTGGCCCAATGCTGGCCGCCGTCCGTCGTGTGAATGACAGTCCCTTCGGCCCCGACGGCCCAGCCTTCCGACGCGTCCAGAAATTTCACGTCGTAGAGGTCTGCCAGCACTCCCGAAGCCTGCGCGCGCCAACTGCGCCCGCCGTCCGTGGTCGCAAACACGCGGCCACTGCTTCCGACGGCCCACCCGCGCAGGCGATCAACAAAAGAGACAGCCGTAAAGCGCACGGGCGCGCGACTCATGATCGTGCCCGCGCGCCACGTTTCCCCGCCGTCCGAGGTCTGTAACACGGTCGCGCCCGCGCCGACCAGCCAGCCCTCTTCGGCATTGAGAAACGCGCCGCCGAGCAATAGATGCTGCGTCGGCACGCGCTGGCGTACCCAGTTCGTCCCGCCGTCGCGCGTAGTGTAGAGCGCGCCCGCTTCGCCGAAGGCCCAGGCTCTTCCCTCCGCAGTGAAGAGCGCACGCACAAGGCGCGCGTCCACATCGCTGGCCGTCACGTTAACACGTCGCCAAGTCGCGCCGCCGTCCGTCGTATTCAGCAGGTATGTGCGCGGCTCGTCCTTTTCCCTGAGCAGGTAGATGCTTCGCTCGCAGACCAGCCACCCATGCTTTTCGTCCGCGAAATAGAGGTCGCGCACAGCATCCTCTGTCGGGCGGCGCATCTGGGCCCAAGTCTTTCCGCCATCGCTCGTGGACAGGAGCACGCCTTTGCCGCCAACCGCCCATCCCCTATTGCGATCCAGAAAATAGACAGCGTGCAGCCAGGCCATCGTCCCCGATTGCTGTTTGCTCCATGCGTTAGAGGCGGGCGCAAACGTCGCGCACAATCCGATCAGCACTAACGAAAGAAAAGGATGAAGGCGGAAGGATGAAGGATGAAAGGAATGCTTTCGTGAATACTTCCGTCTCTTAATAGTTTTTCCTTCATCCTTCACGTTGCCGCCTTCATCCTTTCAGTGCGGTCGGACGCCGCGCGGCGCTCAGGTGGCGCAGCAGCGCGAGCACGGGCGAGACATCGCGGCCAAGCGTAAAGGCTTGCTGCGCGGCGGTCGTAATCCACTGGACGGGCTCTGGCGTGGCGGTCTCTTCGGTGCACTTCGCGCAAAGATTATTGCCGTAGAGTCTGAGCAGCAGCGTGTGCGCATCCGTTTTGCCGAGCAGCGAGAGGACATCGCCCGGCGGGACTTTCAAGCCTTCGGCGAGCCTGAGCGCGGTTTCCAGGTTGATCGTCGTAATGACCGAGGTCTGGAGCTTTGAGAGCAGGCCCTGATCGAAACCCGTCTGGCGACAGAAATCAACTTGCTTGAGGCCCAACTCGCGCAACCTGTCTGTGATCAGTTGCGCCAACGGTGTCCTCGGATACACACCTCTTTTTACCATCTTCTAGACCTTTCAAAAGCAAGGATGAAGGATGAAGGATGAAGGATGAAAGGAATGCTTTAACGGCTGCTCGTGCTTGAAAGCTTTTACTTCATCCTTCATCCTTCCGCCTTCATCCTTTCTTACCATCCGCCGGTGAAGATACGTGCGAAGCTGACGATCGGAAGGAGTTTCATGATCTCCTGGAACTTCTTGAGACGATTTCCGGGGACGATGACCTGATCGCCTGCCGCCAGGTAGTCCATCTCCCTGGCATCTCCGCGCTCGTACTTCTTAATATTGATGATCTTCGGATGAATCGTGCCGTCGGCCTGGCGTCTGAGGAGCACGACCTTGCTCTTATCGCCCGTGTCGAGCACGCCGCCCGCTTCGGCCAGCGCCTCATACACGCTCAGACGGCGCGTCATGATGCGTATGCCGGGCGTGCCGACATCGCCGAGCACGCTGTAGCGCGCCGACTGCGCCTTCTCCAGCATGACCGTGATCTTCGGGTCGATGATGTATTCGTCAAGGCGCTTGGTCATCTCGGCGGCGACCTGCTCTGTGGTCTTGCCCGCCACGAGAATGCCGTCGGGGATGAGCGGATAGTTGATTCGCCCGTTGGGCGGGACGATGATGCCGGAGCGCGAATAGCGATCCTGCCCGAAGACCGTGACGGAGATGATGTCTTCGGGGCCGAGCCTGTAGGTCGTCAGATAGTTGTTGTAGTAAGGCAGTATCGCGGCCTCTTCTTCGGACAACTCCTCGCGGCGGCCCGCCTGCATCTCCGGCGTGACATCGATGGACGTGACGGTCGTCGGCGACACATCCGGCGTCGCGGGCTTGGTCACGGTCGCGGTCGGGACATCATCGGGCTCAAGTCTCTCGGCGGGCGTCGCCGCCGTGGGCCCATCAGTTTTCGGCGTCCCGTTTGTTGACCCCGTATCCTGCGCCGCCGTGACGGCTGCGGTCGAGAGAGAGAGCAGCAGCGAGAGCGCCAGTGCGCTGAGCTTTGATTGTGACTTCATCTGACTGTACCTCCGAAAATCCTGACTGGCGGTCGCGGCGCGAAACCTTAACGCGCGCCGCGACCGAAGAGAATCGTCTTGACGGTCTCGAACAAGATCGCCGCATCGAGCCCGAGGCTTTGATTCTTGATGTAATAAAGATCGTATTGAAGCTTCTGCCGCGCGTCTTCGATCGAAGAGCCGTAAGGGTATTTGATCTGGGCCCAGCCCGTGAGGCCCGGCGCGATCAGGTGACGCTGTTCGTAATAGGGAATCTCCTGCGCGAGTTGCCGGACGAAGTGCGGGCGCTCGGGTCGCGGGCCGACGAAGCTCATCTCGCCCTTGAGGATATTCCAGAACTGCGGTATCTCGTCCACGCGAATCTTGCGTATGATGCGCCCGACCCTGGTTGCGCGATCATCATCGGTCTTGGCCCAGATGGGCCCATCCTTCTCCGCATCGACGCGCATCGAGCGAAACTTCATCAACACGAACGGCTGGCCGTTCTTCCCGACTCGCTCCTGCTTGTAGAGAATTGGCCCACGCGATTCGAGCTTGATGAGAATCGCCGTCAGGAGCGCGACCGGGAGCGAAAGGATTGCGCCGACGAGCGCCACGCACCTGTGCATAACCGCGCGCGTAAAGGCGCTCAGCCGCTTCTGCCGCCCGCGTCCCGAAAAGATCAGCCAGCTCGGGCGCATCATATCCAGATGCACGCGCCCCGTCAGCCGCTCGTAAAAAGAGGCGCATTCCTCGATCGAGACGTTGCCCGAGAGGCTCAAGTCCAGAAGCTGCTCGGTCGGAAACTGGCCGCGCCGCTCGCCTTGCGCCACCACGATGCGGTCTATGTTCTCGCGCTTGACGAGCATGCCCAACTGCGACGTGAGCCCGATGACGCGCGGGTTGATAAGGCTCTTGCCGACAAGCTCCGGGTCTGTATCGACAAAGCCGACGATGCGATAACCAACGTCGCGTCTCGCCAGCGCCTCGCGCGCGACCTCTACGGCCGATGCGCCGGAGCCGACGATCAACACGCGCTCGCCTATGTCAGGGTGTCCGAGGAACCAATGAATCGTGACTCGCCAGGTGACCATCAAGGTGAGGGCCAGCGGCAGCGCGATGGAAGAGACGCCGCGCCCGATCAACATCTGCGGAAAGGCGTAGATGACCAGAGCGAGCGCGACCCACGCCAGCCCGAGCGCCTGTATCAGGCGCAGCACCAGCTCGCGCCGGTCGCGCATCACGACGTAATCGTAAAGATCGTAGAGATAGAAGGCGGTCAGGCAGAAGAAGGTCGCGAGCGCAATCTTGTAGAATCCGTAGCTGCGCAGGAGTTGCTCCTCCGCGCCCAGGACACCGAGGCGCACGTAGACAGCCGTGATCATCGCGACGAACAGCAGCATCGCTTCGACGATGATTAACAGCACGGTTCGTGCACTGATGCGCCGGAGTTTCAAGAGAGCGCCGCCACCTCCTCTCCGTCCTTCATCGCGGTCTTAGCCCCCGGCGGGAGCGAAGGGTCTTGGCGGCGATAGTAGCGCCGCTGGTAATAGTAGGAGCTTTCGTCCAGTTGTTCGTCGGCGCGATTCAGGACGACGCCGAGCATGCGCTCGCGCGGAAGCTGTTCGAGCAGTCGATCGACGGCAGCGTAGCGAGTCTTGCCAGCGCGCACGACCAGGAGCGCACCGTCCGCGCGATTGATGAGCACGTTGGCGTCCGTAAAGATGCCGAGCGGCGGAGCGTCGATGATGATGTAATCGAACATGCGCCGCACTTCGGAGAGGACGCGACCGAACTTCGGGCCGGAGAGCAGCTCCGCGACATCATCGCGCGCCGCCCCGCCCGGCAGCAGGTGCAACCCCGCAGGCTCCAGGCGAATGATGGACTCCTGTAGTGTCGCTTCACCCGCGAGCACTTCGGAGAGGCCGATGCGCTCGTCAATTCCAAAATAGTCTGTGGCGCAGGGCTGGCGCAGGTCGCTATCGATGAGGAGCGCGCGCACGCCGTCGGTCTGGGCCAACAGCCAGGCGAGGTTGATCGCCGTCAAGGTCTTGCCCTCGGCGACGCCGGAGCTGGTGATGACGAAAGCCTGCATCTTCTTGCGCTCGCCAGCCTGAAGCACGCGCGTACGCAGCGAGCGAAACTGCTCGCAATAGGCCGAGCGCGGCTGCGTGACGGCGATCAGATGTGGTTCGACGCGCGCCGGGGAGATGTCTTCAGAGACAAACTCCACCGAAGCGCGCGCCGACCCGGCAGCGTCCAAAGTTGCCCCAGCAGCACGCGAAAGATTATCGCCGGGGAGTGCCGACCCGACGCGTTCTCCGGTGTGCGCAGTGGACGCTGAACCATGCGCCGCCTCTTCAGCCTGCGACGCATTAAAGAGCGATGAGCTATCCCACGGATGCTCGCTGTCGTTGACGGGCGGCGTCTTCTTTTTGACATTTTTGCTGCCGCCCGCTTTCTTCTTGCCGGCGCCGTTATTATCCCCGGCGCGTTTCATTGCATCGTAAACTCTGCCCATCACATATTCCTCAAGAGACCTGAACGACGAAAGGCAGCGCCGACCTCCTCGGCGCTGGGTGTTGCAAACTCTTCTCCGCCTGCTGCCTGCTCGGCCGCGTGCCTGTCAGAGATGGCAGGCGGCGCGCTCGGCGGCGCGGGCGCGTTTTTGGGCGCGGCAGTGTCGGCCTCCGCAACGCTCGCCGGGCCAGCGCCCGTGGCCCAAAGCTCTGCCCGACCGGCGGCGGTAAAGATGCGCGCCGGACTCTCGTTTTCCTCGCCCATCTGGCGGCCACGGTCTGCGCGCGGCAGCATGTCGAAAGTCTCCGCGACCTCTTCGACGATGGCGCGACCGATGACGTGCTCGCCAGCGGCGTAGCCCGTCAGCAGAGCGTTGTCGCAAAGATTGTTGATGTTGCGCGGGATGCCCTCGGAGCAACGGAAGATGAAATCGATCGCGCCGGGCGAGAAGATGTCCGTCCGCTCGGCTCCGGCGACCAGCAGACGCGCGAAGATGTAGTGGCCCGTTTCCTCGACGTTCGGCAGCGGCTTGATCTCGCACCTCAAGGCGATGCGCTGCTTGAGCTGGCGCAACTCTGGATTATTCAGCACGTCGCGCAGCTCCGGCTGACCCGTCAGCACGATCTGAAGCTGCTTGGCCGAATCCGACTCGAAGTTCGAGAGCAGTCGTACCTCTTCGAGCACATGAGGCGTGAGGCCCTGCGCCTCGTCAATGATGAGCACCGTGCGCAGGCCGCGCGAGTGGCGCGATTCGAGCGTACGACCGAGCGCGATCAGAAGCTCCGACTTGGTCTCCCACTGCTGAACATCCAGGAGCGTAGTCACGTGCTGGTAGAACTCCGGCACGGTCAGGCGCGGGTTGAAAATGTAGGCCACGAGCACCGTGCGCTCAAGCCGCTGCATCATCCAACGCAGCACGGTCGTCTTGCCCGTCCCGACTTCACCCGTGACGACGATCAACCCCTTGCCCATCTCTATCCCGTAATGCAGGTTCGCCATCACCTCTTTGTGCGAAGGCGTGAAGTAGATGAAGCGCGGGTCGGGCGTCAGCGCGAATGGCAGCTCTTTCAAGCCGTAGAATTCTCTATACACTCTCTTTATCCCTTAACCTTCGGAGTTAGCCGAGGAACCTGTCGAAGACGTGCGTCGCCCTGAGCAGCAGCGCCAGAGCGGGGATGCTGACGATGGTGGCGACGATTCCGGCAGCCAGGGCGAG
Organism: Pyrinomonadaceae bacterium; assembly: GCA_036522655.1. Lineage (GTDB taxonomy): Bacteria > Acidobacteriota > Blastocatellia > Pyrinomonadales > Pyrinomonadaceae > DASQYE01. The sequence continues at coordinate 47,367 of DATDFK010000047.1, forward strand.
CCTGCGACGCATGGGAACACGACGAGCCTCCTGCGGCGTCAGAAGCTCCGGCACGGAGACCAGCACGGGAAGGCCCGTATAGTGCTCGGCGTCATCCGTCGTCTGAATGGTCAGAAGACGCGGGACTTCAAAAGCGGCGGCCAGAAAGAAGCCGACGGCGAGACCCACTCCCAGACCGAGAGCCATCAGAAGCGGTCGCTTCGGCGCGACGGGCCGCTCCGGCAGGTTGGCCGGGTCAACCACCTGAATGGTCTCGTTCTGCGCGTTGATATTGACGTTGGCGATCAGTTCTGCGTCCTGCGATTTTTTGAGCAATGCATCGTAGTTGGCCTTCTGCGTCAGGTACTCTCGATTGAGAGATTCGAGCGCGACTTCGGCGGGCGGGACGCTGTTGATGCGCTGGTTGACATCCGTGATCTGCACTTCGGATTGAGCGAGCAGTTCTTCCTGGCGTTTGATCTCTCCCTCTATGCGCTGGATGTCGCTCTTGAGCCCGATGATGCGCGCGTCCGGGCGAGAGGCGATGCGGCGCTTGATCTCTTCGTTCTTGGCCTGTGCGTCAGAGACCATGCGCTCCATCTCCCTGACGGTCGAATCCAGCTCGGCCTGCTTGGCCTTCACGTCAGGGTTCGCTTCCCTGAGCGTCGTCTTCATGTTCTGTATCTCGGCTTCGAGCGCCACCTTGCGCTGGATAAGCTGGCCGTAGGCGAGCGTGCTCTTGATGTCCGTGCGGACATCCTCGACTTCCTGCTTGTCTATCTCGAACTGTTGCTCAAGAGCGTTGAGCTGCGTGCTGAGCGCGGTGCGGCTGTCGCGCAGGCGACCGACCTCCGTGATCAGCGCCTTCTGTTGCTCACGCAGCCCGGCAAGTTGTCCGATCAGAGATTGAACCTGCGAAGGCAGGTTGTTGACATTCTTCTGCATGTACTCAAGCCGTCGCCTGTCAATGTCGTCCAACTGCTGCTTGACCTGCTCCAACTGGTTCTGGAAGAACGTGATCGTCTGCTTGGAGGAATTGGCCGACGCCTCCGTCTGTGCGTTGACGAACTTGGTCGCCAGCTCGGAGGTCACGGCCTGCGTCGATTTCGGGTCGCGCCCGCGATAGGTGATGTTGAAGCCGTTGGTGATGTCGTTGCGGCTGGTGTTGACCTCGACGTGTATGTCCTTGCGCATGTTCTCGATGATCTCTTCCATCGGCTCATTGCGCAGTCGCTCCTGTTGATAAAGACCGTAGCGCTCGACTAAGGGCTGCAAGGAGCTGCGGCTCGTGACCACCTGATTGATGTTGTTGAGCTGGCGCGTGAGCGCGTCTTCGGAGACGGTCGGCAGAGTCGGCGCGGCGATGGTCGCAGGCTTGACGACGATCAGCGTGGTGGATTCGTAAACGTCAGGTAAGCGCAGGACGACCAGGGCGATGGCGGTCGCGATGGCGATGGTCGGAAGGATGATGAGCCACTTGCGTTTCCAGATAATCCGCGCGTACTCGCCCGGATTGCGCTGCCGGAATTCAACACTCATGTTACGGCACTCCTTAATTTCCGTCTCTGATAAGACCCGGCGCTGCCCTGATCAGCAGCGCCCCTTTGGCTAACGCGACGCGAAAGCGTTTCTCTTCGAGCGCTCCGCGCGGCGACACTTGCGGCCACCCGTCGCACATAGTCAAGCGCGACTTGGGCCAACCATCCTCTGCGGTCTTTCCGGCGCGTCCCCCTGAGCGGGGCAAGCGTTCAGGAGCGAACCGGAACCGTAGAATCACATCGTAAGTTTTCAAGTTAAGACGGGCTCGGGCCCGCCTGTAAAAAATCGTCGGCCTGACCGGGAAAGTCCCGCGACCCCTCTTGTTCTAAAGCGTCGCCAAAGCCTGTCTTGCTTCTTCGGCTTCGGTGAAATTCTTGCCCTCGCCCAGGCGCAGCGCCTCTGCGAGCGTGCGTTTGGCTCCGGTCTTGTCGCCGTTACCGGCCTGCGCCATGCCCAGATGGAAACGATAGGTGGCGCTCTGCTGGTCGCGTGCGACGACCTTCTGCAACTGCTCGACGGCGGCAGCGTAGAGGTTCTTCTTGTAGTAGACCCAGCCGAGCGTGTCGGCGAATCCGGTCTGCTCCGGGTACTTCTGAACGATGCCCTGTGCCAGGCGCACGGCTTCGTCCAGGTTGCCCATGTTGCGCGAGGCGTAGAGCCAAGCGAGATTGTTGGCGGCGATCGCCGCGTTCGGATCGTGCTCAAGAGCCTTGCGATAATTCTCCGCCGCCCCGTCGTAATTCTGGCGACTCTCTTCGAGCATGCCGATGATGGTGTAGGTGCTCGCATCGTCGGGCCGCTTCTCAAGCACCTTGCGATACTCTGCGATGGCGCGCTCCTGCTGGTTCGTATTGATAAAGAGCGCGCCCAAGCCGAAGTAGGCGGGCAGATAATTGGGCTCGATCTCGATGGTCTTACGCAGCTCGCTCTCCGCGCCTGCGACGTTTCTCTCGTAACTGTAAACCTGCGCCTTCAGATAATGGAGCGAAGCGAAGTTGGGTTGAGCATTGAGAGCCTCGTCGACCCGCGCGTGCGCCTGATCCAAATGGTTTTGCTTGACGTAGATATTGATCAATCCATTTAGCGCATCGAAGTTCACTTTGTCAATATCGAGCGCACGTCCGTAGAGCGCGAGGGCCTCGTCCATCTTGTTCTCTTTGAGCGCGACGATGGCCAGGTTGCTATAGACGCCCGGCATATTCGGAGCCTGATCGCGCGCCGCTTCCATATCGGCGCGGGCAGCCTTCGTATTGCCGAGGTTCAACTGCGCAGAGCCTCTCGTCGTCAGGGCTTTAAGGCGCAGCTCCGCGAACAGTTGCGGCGAGATATTACGATCGGGCCCGGCCTTGGCGATCAGCTCCAGCAATTCGTTCGAGCGGTTGAGCGCGTTCTTGTTGTCGCCCGAAGCGAGGCTGATCTGCGCCTGCATCAGTTTCGCAGGCAGGTAATCCGGGTGATAGCGCTCAAGGTCTGCGGCGTAGATGCGCGCCTGATCAAGCTGATTGGCGCGGAAGCTGGCCTCGGACATGAAGTAGAGACCGGCCCGCGAATTGGGCTCCTGCTTGAGTACTTCCTTGAGGTCTTCGATGGCGTCCTTGATCTCTTTGGGCTGGCCCGTCTGTAAGCGCACGCGCGCGCGCAAAAGCAGCGCCTGCATATCACGCGGGTTGGCCTTGAGCACTTCCTCGACCTGCGTGGTCGCGCCCGCCGTGTCGCCGCGCATGAGCATCATCTCGCCGATGCGGTAATGGGCCCGCGCGTATTCCGGCGAGCGCGCGAGTATCTCCTGATAGATTCTGATGGCGTCGTCGTTGCGACCCTGCGAAGAGTAGAAGTCGGCGAGCGCGGCATGTCCTTCGGGCCTGTCCTTCTCAAGCGCGGCGAGCGCCTTGTAGGCTTCCTCGGCCTTGTCCAGCTGCTTGTTAAGGACGTAGAAGGTGGCGAGCGACTGGCGCGCATCTCGATTGGCGGGCTCAGCCTCGACCGCCCGGCGAAACTCCATTTCGGCTTCGTTCGTACGGTTGGCCGCGACCAGGAATTTGCCGTACTCGGTATGGGCCAACGCCGAAGCGTTGTTGACGGAGATGGCCTGACGATAAGCCTCTTCGGCTTTGGCCGAATCCTTGATGCTGATGTAGAACTGCGCCAGGCTCAGGTAAGACTCGACCCGCTTGGGATCGATCTCGATGGCGCGACGAATCTCTGAGAGCGCCTCGTCGCGCTTCTCCTGCGCGAAGAGCACGCCCGCCATCAGCACATGGCCCTCTATGTGGTTGGGGTCTTTCTGTAGAACCTCTTTGGCGTAGCGCTCGGCTTCTGCCGTCTGTTTGCCGAGCAGGTAGTAGTTACCTATGCGAACGCGCGCATCCAGATTGTTGGCGTCCAGGTCGGCGGCGCGCTTCATCTCGTCGAAGGCTTCCTGCCAGCGCTCCAAACCCTCGTAAGCACGCGCCAGTCCCCAGTGGGCGGACGCCAGCTTGTCGTCAATCTGTATGGCGTTGCGAAACTCTATGCTGGCTTCCTGAAACTTCTTCTCTTTGAGGAAATCTTCGCCGCGCTGGACGTGTTCGGCCTTGGCGGCTTCGGAATTTTTGCAGCCGGTCATCGCCAGTGGCAGGGCGATGACGAGCGCGCAGAGAAGGATTAGAAGATGGCGGGGCCGTGTGCACTCTTGATGTCTCATTCTACTTTGAAACTCCCTGGCGGCCACCTGTGCGCGATTGACCGGGCAATGGTCGCTCGCGCCGGGGTGGCCGCCGAATTTTGCGCTCGAAGTCTCGTGGGGGCCGGAGGCGACGGGCAATGCCGCCTCTGGCCAGAGAGCTAAGGAGCGCGCCTGTTAAATATCAAAAAGCCTGTCGTCGCTTGAGTGTGTCCCTGGTAGCTTATCAGAAAAACTTGACACACATCATAAATAAAGGCCGAATGCCGCGTTGCTTCCCAAAAACCGCATGATTCGGCGTTAGTTGGGCACGTAGCCCGGCAGTATGGGCGTGACCTGCGAGGCGAAAGATACGGCGGCGTCCAGTGCCGCCTGTTCGGATTTGCCCACCGGAGCCATGACGCGCACGATGGCCCCGTCGGAACGGCGGCGGCGAACGCTGTCAAGGACAGTATAAATCTTGCCCCAGTATTCGCTGGCGATGTAGCGGCCGCGACCCTGATACCAGTAGATGAGCATCTGTTTCTCATCACCGTTCTGAATGATGTAGCGGTTAGCTTCAAAGGGCGCGGAGCCGTCCGCCGGAGTGATCTTGATGGTCGCCGCTTCGTTCATCGTCCAGCCGGAACCGGGCAGGCAGTTGAGAGGGCTGTGATAGGTGGCTCCCGTGCGCTGGGTCGCAAAGTAGCCGACGTAAAGCGAGGTGGTGCGGCCATCTGCGCGGGCGTAGCTGCGCGAGAGGAAATCGTCGGCGCGCAGCACGTCGGCTGTCCGCTCGTCCAGAACTTCGTCCGCCCCGATGCGCTGCCAGGCGTCTATCTGCGTCGGAAAATCCTTCAACAGCCGTCGCTCGACGTGAGCCTCTCCGGCCAGCGCCCATGAATTGATCACGATGCCGCCGATGAAGAGCAACGCAAGCAGAAGGGCGAAGCGCCACATGCTATTTGACTTCGTGTCGGACATAAAAACTGTTCTTACTCGGCTCCTTTGACCGAGGCCACGCCGACGGGCGCAGCAGCACTAGCATTGGCAGGCTTGCTCGCCGTTTCACGGGCGGCTTCCGCCTGCTTCTTCCGAGCCTCTTTTGTCTGGCCGCCTCGCCCGCCGCCCTTGCCCAACTGGCCGAAACGATCGAGCAGCCAGCCGACGGCGAAGAGCAGAAGGAAAGCGGCGATGTAGACGACCCAGCCCGAAAAGCTATGGAAGAAGCCGTCGGCCACTCTTGTCCCGTAGTAATGCGCCAGGACGCCCGTGCCGCTCACGCGCAGGGCGTTTGTCAGGATGGCTATCGGAACCGCCGACAGCACAAGGATGAGCGAGCGCCAGAAGCCATAACTCTTTAACGCGCGAAGAGCGCCGCCGCCGCCTTCTCCGTCTTTACTCTTCGGATGAGTGAAGTAGGCGAAGACGACGGCCAGCGTCACGAGCGTCATTAAGGAACGGATGCCGCTACAGGCTTCGACGACCTCAAGGCGCTTGGGGCTCGCCGCATTCAGCGGCATCAACTCGATGACGTTACCCTGTCGCAAGACCGGAATGTCGAAGAGACGCATGGCCCACACGGCGCAGCGCGAGGCGAAAAGCTGCAAGGGGAAAGCGATCTTGTTAAAGATGATCGTCGGGATGGGTATCGCCAGCACAAGCAGCGCGAGCGGCACGAGCGCGAAGCGCAGCAGCCGAAAGCCCCAGAAGTAGACGACTATGCCTGCGAGCATCAGCACGAGCGACATGCGCTGCATGAAAAGCTCAGCGCCAGCCGTCCCGGCCCACAACGCCAGCAACGCACAGACGACCGCCGCAACGCCCCACCAAAGCCTCGGGCGCACGGGCGTGCGCCGCATGCGGTCACGCTCGATCCAAAGGATATAGCCGATGATGAAAGGGATCAGCAGCCCGTGCGAATAGTTCTCATCGTCCCACCAGTCGTGGCCCAGCTTCACGACCACGCTCGCGTAAACAAAGCCCAGGGCAGCAATGACGACGATAGGTTTCCAGAGATGTCTTGGGGCCGGAACACTCATTGCGCTTTACCGTATTGGCGATTTTTTACTATGGCAGGAGCAGCGTCACGCGCGCGCGTTGTAAGTCTTGCTATGCAGGATGCGAAGCTCTATTGCGTAGCCCCGCACCGGATACGCCAACATCAAGCTTAACGCAATAACGCTCCGCCGACAAGCAAAAGATTTCCCTGACGAGACAATTATTTACGGGCGAAGCCCGGTTGGCCTTCGGACAATTCGAGCCCTCACAGGCTAAGGCGAAGGGCTAATCTCATGCTCGCGCCTGAGACGCCCTTCGCCATAACCCTTTCCCGCCTTGTCTATGCTCGGGCCTAACAGGTATCAGCGCACGTTGATGGTCGCGATGTTGCTGATCTGGCTGCCGACGGCGAGGGTCAGCTCGACCTTCCCGGCCCCGCGCAACTCCGGGATGAGAATGATGTTTATCTGATCGAGTCCGGCGACGGAACCGAGCGCGCCCGCAAACTCGACCGGAAGCTGGTACACATGCCCGTCCAGAGTGCGCGCTTCGACCGTGACGGATTCGGCGAGGTTCATAATCGTACCGTTGTCCGTGCGTATGTCGTTGGTCGTTCTGGTATTGGCTGTTCCGTTGCTAATGCCGGTCGCGTACATGACCAGTCGCGTACGTTTGTCCGTGCTCATATTTTGCTGGGTCGTGACATCGAACGCGCCGCTCGTCATGGTGGCAGCATTCAGGGCGAGCGCGCCGCCCGTCCCCGTGCCATTCGCCGTGAAGAGCGCGGGAGAGAGGGTCATCACACCGGCAGTGCCGCGCGAGACATAGCCCTCCTGCAAGGTCACGATTACTTCCGCCTGGCTGCCCGTCACTGCTGCCGGGGTATAGCCGGGCGGGACAACGAAGGTGATGCGCGACGGAGAGACGGAGAGCAGAGCGGCTGCCTGCCCGCCAAACGTGACGCTCACTCCCGCCAGCTCGTAAGGCAAAGAGCCGTCGGCTGAGAGCGCGGCATTGCTCGTCGTCATCGCAAGCGGGCTCAGCGACGGGTCGCCGAGAATGACGCCCAGACTCGCCGGAGCAAGCACAGGGGCGTAGCTCGCGCCCGAGCGTGTATCGGCGCTGCCGATGACCAGCGCGGGGCTTACCAACGAAGCATGCGCCGTCTGTATCGAGGCGGTCTGCGAGTTTCCGGGTATCATCAGGCTCTTTGCCTGGTCAAGCCTGTAGACGACTGTTTGCAGGCGATTCTGCACTGCCGCGTTAGACTGTTTGGCCGCCAGCGCCAGCGCCGCACGCGCGAAATAGAGCGACGCACGCAGCAGCCTGTCTATCTCGCTCGCAGATGAACCGAACTGACCCGCCTCGTTGAGAAAAACGGAGTGCGCCTGTTCGATGCTCGCCACCAACGGGCTGATCTGCGCCTCCGTACTGCTCGTCGCACCGGCCAGCTTCGTCGCCAGACTGAGTGCGCCCGCGACCAGTGTGGCCGACGCAGGCTGCGGTGTCGGCGTCGGCGTAGGCGTTGGTGTGGGAGTCGGTGTGGGAGTTGGAGTCGGCGTTGGTGTTGGAGTGGGCGTCGGGGTTGGTGTAGGTGTGGGCGTAGCTGATGGATTCGCCATCGCGGCTGCCAGCGCGTTGAAATCACATCCGAGGTCTTTGCCGTCCGTCGAGCTTGACCTGTAAGGGCTCGTAGACACCAATTGATAGTTTGAAGAAGTCCGGTCGGCGAATCCTACATCATCGATCTTCGCGGGATAGAAATTATCTATCGGGTAACGACTCGCATCGGCCCCGACCAGGATATTCCGTCTGAATGTTCCATTCGGGAAGAACCAGTTGAAGGCGGACGTTCCTATGCCCTGCCCCTGCCCGACCACACCATAGGCGTTGTGCTGCATAATATTATTAGTCATCACAAACCCGCTTGATGGGCCCACATTGTTCACCGTCACATACGCCGATACCGCACTCCCACTGTGCATCACCGTGTTGTGATCCACCACCACTCCCGTCGTCGTCGTCACCTGCAAGAAAATTCCACTCCCCCCC
>DATDFK010000048.1:0-16565 GCA_036522655.1 Pyrinomonadaceae bacterium
TATTGCCCTGCGGCAGCGGGTTCTGCCATTGCCAGCCGCGCCCCTGCGCGCGAGCCGTGCTTGAACCTCCGAAGCTCAGGACGGCGCACAACGCGAGCAGAGACACGACGGCCCGCCAGCCGCGCTTGCTTGCGCGCCGGATAACGGATTGAGTCAAGGGTGAGATGAGCGCTAACACTTCAGTCTTACTCTGGCGGACTCGAATCGTGAGGCTCTCAAGAGAACTGCTCACTTATGATCGGGAGAACTGATTATAAATGTGCCGGGGAGCGAAAGCTAATCGAAAGCAAGGATGAAGGCGGAAGGATGAAGGATGAAGTAAAAGCTTTCAAGACAGTGAAGCATTCAAGAATCAAAAGTATTTCTTTCATCCTTCATCCTTCATCCTTCATCCTTGCTCTTCGACCGTTCCGACGCGATCGACGGCATCTCTCAGGACGCTCTCGTCAACGCGGCCCAGGGCGGCGATGCGGCGTGCGGCGCGATCGGCGGCCTCCTGTATGACGTGCCCGGCGTGTCCCTTGGCCCACTCCCACGAAATCTTGTGACGGCTGGCGGCCCTGTCGAGTCGCTCCCACCATTCCTGGTTCGACTTACGGCGAAAGCGCCCCGACATCGTCTCAACGACGTAGCGCGAATCCGTCACGACGCGCACGCGGCAAGGCTCAAGCAGTGCTTCAAGCCCTAGCGCCGCCGCCGCGATCTCCGCCTGCTGGTTCGTCGCCGTGCCGAGGTAGGAGCCGACCGCGCGCCAGACGCCCCTGTAACCTAAGAGCGCGACGCCCGCCGCACGTGTCTCGGCCTGACCATTGCCCAGGCTCGACCCGTCGCAAAAGATCGTGACGAATTTGGCGGACGATGTGCGCGTGTTTGAGGGAGAAAGGTCTCTGTTCTCTTTATTCATCCCTTCACCCTTCGGCCAACACCGCTTCCGCGTTGCGTTTGATATGGATGATGTGGTCTACGGATTCCTCGAACGTGTCGTCGTGCGAGATGACGAAGAGCTGGTCGAAGTGTCGTATTTGACCGATCTGCTGCGCGAGCCGTTCGCGGCGCTCGGCGTCCATGTTCGTAGTCGGCTCGTCGAAGAAGGCCAGGCGAATGTCCGAGAGCTGCTTTAAGAGCGCGAGGCGCACGGAGAGCGCGGCGGCCATCTGCTCGCCGCCGGAGAGGTTCGGGAACGAGCGGTCGTGTCCTTCTTCTTCGAGGATGATCTCGTAATCGCCAGACCAGCGGAGCGCGCGCCCGGCTTCGCCCGTAATCTCACGAAAGAGTTGATTGGCCTCGATCGAGATGTTGTACAGGTAACTCTGCGTGACGAGCGGCCCGGCGGCCTTGAGCGTGTCGCGTATGAATTCCGTCGCCTCGTTTAAGCCTTCGAGTTTTTCCTTGGCGAGAAATTCATCGCGCAGGCGGTCTCGCACTTCCGTCAGCCGAGCGATCTCGGCGGCCAGAGAGTTCTCGCGCGTTTGCGCCGCTTCGAGCTTCGCCGAAGTCGCTGCCCGCTCGCTCTCTCTCGCCGAGAGCTGCGCCCTTTCAGCCGCGTGTTGCGCGCGATTGTAGGCCGCCATCGCACGCTCGTAAACCTGCCTGGCCTCTTCGGCCTCGCGCGTCAAGGCCAGCGATTCCTGCTCGGCCCGTTCCACACCGGCCTCGCGCGCGGGCAGCGTCGCCGCCAGCGCTTCGCTCGCAAGGTATTCGCGGTGGCCCCTGTCGGTCTCGTCCCTTTGCCTTCGCGCCGCGTCCCAACGCTCTTCCAGGCCGCCGTATTGGGCCAACTGCTTTGCGAGCGCCTGCGACTGCTTTTCCAGAGAGCGAAGAGCGTCGAGCGCGCCCGCAAGCTCAGACCTGCGGGCGGCCTCGCTCTCGGCCTCGGCGCGAAGGGAACGCGCACGCCCGCGCGGGTCATTCAACGCGCGAAGCTTCGCTTCCGTCTCTTCTATATCCTTCTCAAGAGGCGCGACTGCATCGGCCGCCGCCGCAACACCCGCGCGCTCATCGCGCTTGCGTTTCCCCTCCTGCTCTATCTCATTCAATCGCTGCTGGAGCGGTTTGAGCTCCGCGTAGCGCAGGGCCGCTTCACGCAGCAGTATCAACTCGCCGTCGATGCCGGACATGCGTGCGCGCAGCTCGTTGAGATGCTCACGCCCGGCGGGCGAAAGCCCTGCGATCTCCCTGTCGAGGCGCGCGAGCAGTTCGCCGCGCTCGGCAAGCAGCGCACGCGCGCTGTTGATCTGGGCGCGCACGCTGTCAAACCGTGAGAAGTATTTCTCCGCCTCCCGCGCCTCACGCACAGCCGCGCCGACGCTCGCCCGCTCTTTTTCCAGCACGCTCAACTGCGCGCTGTTGGTCGCATATTGATCTTTGAAATAATCTTCGAGCGTCTGGTCTTCGCCGATGTTCAGACACTTTTCGGAAAGAATGGGACAGAGACCGTTTTTTACTTCGGCGTGGAATTTCTCGTCGCGCGCGATCTCTGCGCGCAGGTGCGCCAGTTGTTCCGTCAGCTCGGTCTCGCGCGCGACGAGTTGCGCGGCCCTTTCGGCCTTGACCTTCTGGCCTTCGAGCGCCGCCATATCCTTCTCGTAAGCGGCTATCTCGCGCCGCAAGCGCTCGGCCTCGCGCGCAGCATCCTTGCGCTGGCTTGAGAGGTGCTTGAGGCTCGTCGCGCTCCTTTCGGCCTGGCTCAGGCTGGTCTCGACGCCCATGCGCTCGCTCTCAAGCTGTGCGAGTCGCTCCTGCGCTCCCTGTCCCTTCTCAGCCTCGCGTGCACGCTCACGTGTCTGCGCGTGAAGCGCGCGCAGGCTCGTCAACTCCGCGTCAAGCTTGACCAGGCGCTGGCGTGCGCTGAGAGCTTCGGCGCGCAGGTCGCGCAGGCGCTCGCGCTCGCGCTCCGACTCCTCCTGGGCGCTAATCTCTGCGGCCAGAGCTTTAACGCTTGCGCCAGCTTCGACGGCACGCTCCACGGCTTCTTCGAGACGGCGCACGTGTCCCTTTGCTTCGACTATCAGGCGTGCGATTCCTTCCTCTTCGGCGCGCACACGGTCGCGCGCGGCCCGCTCGGTTTCCAGACCCTTGAGTTGTTCGAGCGCTTCTATGTGCGATTGGTGGTCGGCGGCGGCGGCGAGCAGGCGCTCCTTTGCGGCGGAGGCAGCATCGCGCTCGGCGCGCAGATCGGCGAGGCGACGCGCGGCAGCATCGCGCTCGACTTCGAGGCGGTCTGCGAGCGAGCGCGTCTCGCTCACGCGCAACTCCGCTTCATCCATACGCGCAACCGTCTCTGCGCGCACGGTTATCTCCCGCTCCAATTCTTCGAGCTTTGCTTCAAGCTCGCGCGCGCTCTCGGCGACCGTTTCGTGCTCGGCGACCAACTCATCGTAGCGCGCAAGCTGTCCTTCGGCGCTGGCTATGCGCTCGCGCACTTCCGTCGTGCGCTCGCGAATCAGGTGAACCGTATCGAGAAGACGCTCGGCCCCGTCACGATACTCTTCGACCTTCAGCAGGCGATCAAAAGCGGCCTTGCGCTGGTTCGGCGCGAGCAGGAACTCCGCCGTGAAAGAGCCCTGCGGGACACCTATGGCCGAGCGAAAGAGCGCCTTCAAATCCGTGCCCGGCTCAATCCCCAGGTGCATGCGCAGCGTGGCGGAAACGTCCGTCTTCTTCTCCGCGATGCGCATGTTCAGGCCGTGATCGAAGACGTAGTATCCCTGGCCCGTGTCTCTGTAAACGGTGTACTGGCGCTGATCCAGATCGCTTTCAAACGTGACGCGCACGCTCCCGCGTTTCGCGCCGCGCCTTAAAAAATCCTCTTTGCTGTATTCGAGCGTATCGAAGAGGGCCCAGGCGATGGCTTCGAGGATGGTGGTTTTACCGGCCCCGTTCTCGCCCGTAATCGCCGTCGTGCCGCGCGAGAAAGTGAAGACGCGCTGCTCGTAGGATTTGATGTTTTCGAGTTCGACTCGTGTAACGTGCATCTTTGGATTTTAGATTCTGGATTTTGGATTAACGCTTCGTCCGTCTTGAATATTGGATGAGAGCTATCGGGCTGCGTTGCTCGCCAATCCAAAATCCAAAATCCAAAATGGCTTCACAGGTCTTCTATTTTCAGTTGGGTGTCGGCGTTTTTCCAGGCCGTCTCAAATTCCTTCTGTACCATCTGGGCGGCGTATTTCTTGCCCTGCGCCTTGAGGCTTTCCATCAGGCCGAACAATGAGCGACCGCTGCGCGGATTCTTTCCGAGATCGAGGCGAAAGACTTTCTCTGCATCTTCCGCACGGCCGCTCTTGAGCAGCGCTGCGCCGAGCGTCTCTCGCGAAGACAGAAACCATGCTGGCGGTTCGTCATACGCCTGCGAGTCCTGCAAACGGACGGCGGCCTCCAGAAGCTCGATCGCGGATTTCCTGTCTCCTTTGGCAATCGCTATCCTCGCATCGAGCACCTTCTCAGCCATCTGAAGGATGCTCTGCGCGCTGTTGAGTCCCCAGGAGGCGTCTGCGGGCACAGCCTTTTCTGCTTCGAGAAAAGCCTTGCGCTCGGTCTCCGCCTCCGCCGTCTTACCACTGGCCGCGTAAGCGACGGCGCGGGCCCAACGCCAGACGGCGCGCGTGCCCGTCATCTCTTGCGCGGGCTCAGGCATCTTCAACACGTCGTCCCAGCGATTGAAGCGCACCAAGACGAGCGGCGTCGTGATCATAAAACCTTCGAGCATCGGCATCGCTTTGAGATGCGGGCTGACGTTTGAAGCCAACTGCTCGGCAGAGCGTCGCGCCAGGGCGAGCCTTCCGTCCATGCTGTAGGCGATGGCCAAAAAATGCAGGTTGTGGCTGTAGTACATGACGGGATAGATGCCCCGCACGCCACTCGTCTTGATGTAGGCGCGGTCAGCCTCCGCCGCCTCCTCGTTGCTGCGCGCGGCGGCCGCGTAGTCGCCCGTGCGCATGTAGATGTGCGACGGCATGTGAACGATATGGCCCGCCCCCGGCATCAGCGTGGTGAGCTTCGGCGCGTAGGCCAGCGCGCGCTCAGGGTTCGGCGACGCTTCGACGGCGTGTATGTAGTAATGAATCGCGCCCGGATGATTGGGGTTTCGCCTGAGCACGGATTCGAGCACACTGATGATCTCTTCCGTGCCCTCGGCAGGTTTGCCGTCGGCCGTCCAGAGTTGCCAGGGGCGCAAATCCATCGCGCTCTCGGCGTAAAGCGTGGCGGCGTCCAGATCGTCCGGGTAGCGCCTGACGACCTCGCCCATCGCGTTCTTGTAATCGACGGCGAGCCTCTTCAGATCCGCCTTCGGGTCGATCGAATATCTTTTCGCCAGCGCTTCGATATAGGCGCGCTCGTTCTCCGGCGCGCGCGTTGCGAGCGACATGGCCTTCTGCGCCGCCTCATACGCGGCACGCTCCCTCTCCGGGTCAACGTCCAGATTGATATTCGGCCCGAGCGCGAGGGCGATTCCCCAGTGGGCCATCGCCAGTTGCGGGTCAAGCTCGGCGGCGCGCTTGAAGGAGCGCACGGCCTCGTCGTGATTGAACGCGTAGATGTAGTTGAGTCCCTGATCGAAGAAACGCTGGGCCTCCGCGTTCGTCGTCGAGACCGGATGACGATGCTCGCCCAATCCAGTGACGATCGCCGCAGGCTTCTCCTCGGAGGCCGCGTGCTGCCCGCCCGAGTCGTGTTGCGCGTATAAAGTCGGAGCAACCGCCAGTAAGAATGCGAGGGTTAAGGTGAACCGCTTCATCTTAAGTCATCCTCCTTTGGCTTTGATTTATTCATTGACCTTGAGCACGGCGAGGAACGCTTCCTGTGGAATCTCTACGCGGCCAACTTTCTTCATGCGCTTCTTGCCTTCTTTCTGCTTTTCGAGGAGCTTGCGCTTGCGCGTGATGTCGCCGCCGTAGCACTTGGCGATGACGTTTTTGCCGAGCGCCTTGACGGTTTCGCGTGCGACGACCTTATTGCCGATGGCCGCCTGGATGGGCACTTCAAAGAGCTGGCGCGGGATGAGCTGCTTCATCTTTTCGGCGAGCGCGCGGCCCTTGGCCTGAGAGGTGGCGCGATGAAGGATGAGCGAAAGAGCATCGACGGGCTCGCCCGCGACGAGCACGTCGAGCTTGACAAGGTCGCTCTCCCAGTAGCCCGCGAAATGATAGTCGAGCGAAGCGTAGCCGCGCGAGACGGATTTCAAGCGATCATAAAAGTCGAGCACGATCTCGTTCAAAGGCAGCTCGTAGGTGAGCATGACGCGATTGGAGGCGATGTATTCAAACTTTTTCTGGACGCCGCGCTTCTCTTCGAGCAGTGGAAGAATGCCGCCCAGATAGTCGTCCGAAGTGAGAATAGTTGCCATGATGACGGGCTCTTCGATCTTGGCGATCTTGACGGCTTCGGGCATCTTGGCGGGCGAGTCTATCTCGACGGTTTCGCCGTCGGTCGTCGTGACGACATAGCGCACGCCGGGCGCGGTCGTAATCAGGTCGAGATTGAACTCACGCTCAAGGCGTTCCTGAACGATCTCCATGTGCAGCAGGCCGAGGAAGCCGCAGCGAAAACCGAAGCCGAGCGCGGCGGACGATTCCGGCTCGTAGAAGAACGAGGCGTCGTTGAGGCGCAGCTTGTCGAGCGCGTCGCGCAATTCCTCGTATTGATTCGTGTCCACGGGGTAGAGCCCTGCGAAGACCATCGGCTTGATCTCCTGAAAACCGGGGAAGGGCTCAAGGGTAGGCCGCGCGCTTTCAGTAATCGTGTCGCCGATCTGCACGTCCGCGACCTCTTTGATCGAGGCCGTGAGAAAGCCTACTTCGCCGACGCCGAGGCGGTCGATAGGGGTGGGGCGCGGGCGATTCGTTCCCAGGTTCTCCACCTGGTAGTCGCGCCCCGTATTGAAGAAGCGAATCTTCATGCCGGGCTTGATCGAGCCGTCGATGACGCGGAAGAGCACGATCACGCCCCTGTAAGAGTCGTACCACGAATCGAAGATCAGGGCTTTGAGCGGGCCGTCGGCGTCGCCCTTGGGCGGCGGCACGTCGCGCACGATGGCTTCGAGCACTTCATGAACGCCGAGACCCGTCTTGGCGCTCGTCAGCACGGCGTTGTGCGTCTCAAGCCCGATCACGTGCTCGATCTGTTCGAGAGCCTTGTCGGGCTCCGCGCCCGGCAAATCAATTTTGTTGATGACGGGAATCAGCTCAAGATTGTTCTCGATCGCCAGATAGGTGTTGGCCAAAGTCTGCGCTTCCACGCCCTGCGACGCATCGACGACGAGCAGCGCGCCCTCGCAGGCGGAGAGCGAGCGCG
This sequence comes from Pyrinomonadaceae bacterium, assembly GCA_036522655.1. Lineage (GTDB taxonomy): Bacteria > Acidobacteriota > Blastocatellia > Pyrinomonadales > Pyrinomonadaceae > DASQYE01. The sequence goes on from DATDFK010000048.1 coordinate 7,294, forward strand.
AGACCTCGTAAGAGAAATCCACGTGGCCCGGCGTGTCGATCAGGTTGAGCACATAGGCCGTGCCGTCATCGGCCTTGTAGTCCAGCCGAACAGCGTGCGACTTGATCGTGATGCCGCGCTCGCGCTCCAAGTCCATATTGTCCAAGACCTGCGCGGCCATCTCGCGCCCCGTCACCGCGCCGGTCTGTTCCAGCAGCCGATCGGCGAGCGTCGACTTGCCGTGATCGATATGCGCGATGATCGAGAAGTTTCGTATGCGTTCGGGATTCATAAAAACAGTGATAAGTGACGAGTGACAAGATAAAAACTGATTCTAACTTGTCACCCGTCACTTGTCACTTGCGACTGCCTTTGAAGGGGACTGTTCACGGCTGCATTTATGTGAAATGATGCGTGGAAGTCGCGCGCCGGTCTCGATCGACGGGTGCGACGGATGAGCCTGGGGGGTTGTAGTTGACCGTATCTCTGAGCAGGAGGAGAGTTATGAGAGCAACTAAATCCACATCCTGGTTTACTCGGTTCGCTAAGTGGACGGCGCGCGCCACAGGTCAACCGGCGGCCTTCGCCATCGCCGTCTCGATTATTTTAGCGTGGGCCATCTCGGGCCCCATCTTCGGCTTCAGTGATACCTGGCAACTGGTCATCAATACCGGCACGACGATTGTGACCTTTCTCATGGTGTTCCTGATTCAGAATACGCAGAACAGGGATTCTGAAGCCATTCAGGTCAAGCTGGACGAGATTATTCGCGCCATCGAGGGAGCCGACAACGCGCTTCTGGATTTGGAAGAGCTGGATGAAAAAGAGCTGGATGTCATACGTGAGCACTATGAAGAGATGGCGGAAGAGGCGAGAAGGGCTTTGAAGGAAGTCAAATCGGAGAAGAAAGCGGTGAAGGTGAAGAGCCATCAGAAACACGGACGAAGTTAGCGGGCGTGAAAAAAACTTAGCGGGTCGCCTTCATCCATTCGATGCAGCGCTCAAGGTGCGAGCGCATCGCACGCGCGCTCGCCTGATGAATACGACCGTGACCGGGCAGCACCCACTCGAAGTCGTACGCCAGCAGTTTCTCCATCGAGCGCGTCTGCTCAGGCCACGAGTACCACGCGACGCTGCGAAAGGCCGTGAGAGTCTCTTTGGTCGGCGACCACGCTAAGTGATCGCCAGTGAAGAGAAATTTATTCCTGTAGAGCAAAACCATATGGCCGCGCGTGTGGCCGGGCACGGGGATAATCTTTAGCTCGTCGTCCAGCTGCACTTCACCTTCGCCCTCTATGACGTGCTCCATGCCGCGCCGTGCCGCGCCGTCATCGGCGTGCATCACACGACGGCAACCGAATTTTTTGGCGTACGACGCGTGATCGGCGATGTCGTCCTGGTGCGTCAGAAACATCGTTCGGACACCGCCCATCGCCGCGATGCGTTTGACGAGCGGCCCGGCGAAACGCGGCGAGTCCACCAGCACATTGCCGCCCTCGCTTTCGGGCCGCACGATCAGGTAGCTCCACGCGCCGAAGCTTGCTTCGGAAGTGAACCCGCAGAAGTAAACATTGTCGGCAAGATGGGAAGGGAAGGCGTCAATCCCGATGCGCATGTCATGCTTGAGGGTTGCGCCGATAGAGCCTGTCGGGCATGCCACCAAGGACATCAACGCGAGCCGCGTCTCCTCTTCCGTCTCCGGCTGTTGATAGACGCTGGACTGGTCGCCGTGATCGCGAAACGTAGAGGGCGCGATCTGCCGACACGCGTCGCAGTCGATGCAGGTCGCGTCGACGAAAAAGTCGCCCGGAACATTCTCCGGCAATCGCTCGGCTAAATTTGCCATAATGCAGTTTACGGTTTCTTATTCTCCGGCGGCGGCTCGTCTTCGTCGTCGCCCACGTCTTCGATGATCTTGACCTCGGCTCCGAACTTCTGATAATTGCGAAAGCGTATGTCGTTGCGAGTCTGAATCGATTGGCCTTCGTAGCTGGAGGTCATCAGGACTTCCGCGTGCGAGGGTAAAAGATACGGGCGCTCGTTGATCGTCACCCAATCGTAATCGATCGAGCGGCTCGCTTCGGTGATGGGAAAACCGGCGGCGATCTCCGTCGAGATGCTTTCCAGGCGCAGCACGCGATTCAACTCGCGGTCAATCCAGATTTTTCCGCGATCCCCTGTGCGTGTCTGTCTGGCAGGCTGCCCGCGATTCTCGAAAGAGAGCACGGCGCGCGAGTTCTCTTTCTTGATCTCATACTCGTAGACGATGGTGCGGCGACCGCGCAGCGTATCCGTATCGACGGCCTTGAACTCCGTCTTGCTGTCCTCCTGAAAAATCGCTGCCAGGCGCGTCACGAACTCGCCCGTTGAGGTAGAGCCGCCGAGCTGTTCATACCCTTGTCCCTCTTTCAGCTCGGCATTCGGCGGCAGGCCGTTGATGGCGATCAGCTTGAACTCTTCGCCCTGCTGGGCGCGAAAGCTGACGGCGACCGTCAGACGGTCGGACACCTTCCAGTTGTTCAGGCCGGGATGCGAGTACGATCTGGTGATCAACTGCTTGACGATGAAATCAGGCATCGCTTCCGAGGCGGCGAGCGTGACGACGCGCGTTCTCGCGAGCAGGTCGCGTGCCTCGGCCTCGGGCGGCAGGGCTGAGGCAATGGGGTTGACCCTGCGCCGCGCCGCCTCTTCAAGCGTCCGGCGAAGCAGCGTATCGTTACCGCTCTTGGATGCGACGACCCCGCGCAAACCCGGCGTCAACTCAAAGCCGATGCCGCGCTTTCTGATCTCTTCGACGATCTCGTCTCTCTTTTCAGGATGAGAGGGAAGCTGGTAGACCATCCGCACGAGTTCCTGGCTGGTCAGGGGCGTATCGTTGGTCTGCGCTACAGCAGTCGTAAAGCAAAGACAGAGGATAAGCGTCGCCGACAGCGAATTGATGAAATGCGTTTGAAAGTTTCGGTACATCTCGATTGATAACCTGAAGCATAAATTTAAAGGCGCGCCACATGCAAGATGCGGCGAGCAGGGCAGGCGGTTGTCCACTGGAGCCGCCCGTCACATACAGAAATGGACTATGGCGCGTGCGAGTATCTGTACGCACTGCCTGAGTTCCGCGATGGGCACGAACTCTCCCGTGCGATGAGCGACGCGTATATCGCCGGGGCCGAGCACGACGGCTTCCGCGCCGAGCCGCTGCATCTCCGGCGCTTCGGTGCCGAAACTGATCGTCCCGGCCCTACGCCCTGTCGCCTCTTCAAGCAAGCGCACGAGCTTTGAATCGCCCGGCGTCTCCATCCCTTCGTCAATACGCAGGACGTTGATCTCGCAATCGAACGTCTCATCGCGTGAGCGTTCGTCATTGACGGCAATGCTTAGCATGTCCAGCACGCGCGCGGCCTTCTGTCCCGGCACGGGTCGCCATTCGAGCGTGAAGCGGCACTCTCCGGCGATGATGTTCTTGGCCGTGCCGCCGGAGACTACGCCGACGTTGAGCGTCGTATGAGGCGGATCAAATTCGTCGTGTCTCTCTTCCCTGAGCTTAAAAGCGATCCTTTCGAGATGAGAGATGAGACGCGCGGCGCGAAAGATGGCGGACGCGCCCAAGGCCGGATAGGCGCTGTGGCCCTCGCGCCCGCGCACCGTCACTTCCGCCAGGCAATAGCCCTTCCCGGCGCGCATGGGCTGTAGACCCGTCGGCTCACCGACGATGCTGTAGCGCGCCGTGAGCGCTCTGTCTTCCGCCAGACGTTTCGCGCCGAGACAGCCCACTTCCTCGTCGGCGGTCAGGACGAGCGCAACGGGACGCCGCAAGCTTGCGGCATCGCATTCTTCGATGGCCGTGATGGCCGAGGCGATGAAGCCTTTGGTATCACACGCGCCGCGCCCGTAGAGCTTGCCGTCCTGCGCCGAGAGCGTGAGGGCTTCGTTCCAGCTCGCGTCATACGGGACGGTATCGGTATGACCGACAAGCGCAAGCTCGATGTGCGCGTCGCTTGTGGTTGGCCCAAGTGTGGCGACCATGTTTGTCTTCTCGACGCCGCGCTCGTCCGTGTACGGGTGAAGACGCACGCTCATGCCTGCGGCCTCGGCGCGCTCTCGCATATAAGAGATCACTACGCTGTTCGAGCGGGCCGAAACCGAATCAATCGCGACGAGGCGCGCCAGCGTCTCTTCGACATTCATCTCTTTAGCTCCACAATCTTCGCTGAAGGGTAGCGAACTTACGCACTATCTCAGGAGCGGCCGCGTGCCGCCCGTCTTCTATCACAGGCCGAGCGCCGACGAAGACCTCGCGCACGCCCGCGCGCCCGAGCGCGAAGACGATACAGGGCAGCAGATCATCCGCGCCTGCTCCGGCGATTGAAGGGTCGTCGAGGTCAACTGTGAAGAAATCCGCCGGGCTGCCGGGCGCGAGTTTTCCGCCGTCCGTGCCTATGCTCTCTGCGCCGTGAATGGTCGCGCAATCCAGCAGACGCCCGGCAATCGAACCGGGGGAAGCGCCCTCCCCTGCGAGCACGGCGCGCTCAAGCTTACGCAGCCGCAGGTGCAGCTCAAGCTCGCGCGCGTCTTCCAGCAAGTCCACCTGCGCGTGGCTGTCCGTGCCGAGCGAGACGCGCACGCCTTCATCGAAAAACAGATCGGCGGGCACAATGCCGTCGCCCAGGTTGCGCTCGGTCGTCGGGCAGGCGCAGACAATCGCGCGCGCTTGCGCGAGACCGCGTGCCTCTTCCGGCGTGATGTGGATAACGTGTATGCCCGTGAAGCGATCATGTAGAAGCCCTTCGCTTTCGAGCAGCGCGACGGGCGTGCGCCCGTACTCCTCCATGCATGCTTCCAGTTCCGCAGGCTGTTCGGCCACGTGCATGTGAACGGGAAGGCTGCGCTCGCGCGCGAAGCCGAAGACCTCTTTCAAATAGGGAAGCGGCACGGCGCGCACGCTATGCGGCGCAACACCGACCCAAGCCCCGTCCATCCGGGCGAGGTCTGACTGCAAGGCATCCAGATTGCGCAGGTAGCTGTCCGCGTCCGGTTCGATAAAACGTGACTGTCTTTCGTTAGGCGCAGTGCGAAAGCCGGAGCGCGCATAGGCCACGCGCAGCAAGGCAACGCGCACGCCCACGTCACGCGCGGCGCGCACGACCTCCTTTGCCAGCAGGTTTTGATCGTCGTACGGAGAGCCCTCGGGCGTGCGATGAAGGTAATGGAATTCTCCGACGGCTGTGATGCCGCACATCGCCATCTCAAGAAAAGCCATCCGCGAGGCGTCGTAAATGTCCTCGGGCCCAAGACGCGTCGCCGCGCTGTACATCATCTCGCGCCATGTCCAGAAGGAATCTCGCGCGCCCGTGCGATATTCCGTGCGCCCGCGAATCACACGTTGAAAGGCATGCGAATGCGCGTTGACCAGACCGGGCAGCAGCGCGCGATTCCTGAGAGGGAAGACGGAGGAGGCGGCGACCTCATCCGCCCGCGCGACTTTTGTGATACGGCCCTGACGGTCGCACACGAGCGCCAACCCGCGCTCGAATCGTCCGTTCGTATAGAGAAGGTCGGGGAGCCAGGCGACGTGCGAATCATCGCCCGGCCTCTCCTTAGTCTGTAACTCGGTCGAAGAATCAACCATCAAGTTTTAGCAAAGTTCAGGGATGCGGCTATTATCAAATTCCAGCCCCGTCAGGGGCGATAGAATGTAGCCCACGGCGCGAGCCGTGGGAATCAAGATTGGTTAAGAGCCACGAGCCCCGCCAGGGGCGAAAGACAATCATGATGAATTTCTTTCGCCCCTCGCGGGGCTTCCTCTCTTTATCATCACGCTACCCCAAGGCTCGCGCCGTGGGCTACAATCTGCGCGCCCCTCGCGGGGCTCAAGAAAAATTGGTGTCAAGGATGTAGGCCGATCCCGATTAAACCGCAATAGGCCAGGTCAATCAACAAATTCCTATCATCTATTGCTGTCCGTTTGCTTGCCCCGGCACGCTTCCTTTTCTGTTCGCAATCCAGGCGTCCACGTTGCGTTCGAGGACATCCAGCGGGACAGCGCCGGAGAGGAGGACGGCATCGTGGAACTCGCGTATGTCGAAGCGTGGGCCCAGCTCGCGGCGTGCGCGCTCGCGCAGCTCAGTGATCTTGAGTTGGCCCACCTTGTAGGCGAGCGCTTGCCCGGGCATGGAGATATAACGATCAATCTCGTTGACGATGTCCTGTTCGGTCTTGGCCGCGTTCTCCATAAAGTAGTTGATGGCACGCTGCCTGTCCCACTTCATAAAGTGCATGCCCGTATCGACGACGAGCCGGACGGCGCGCCACATCTCGTAGGTGAGTTGGCCGAACTTCGAGTAGGGGTCGTCGTAGAGGCCCATCTCTTCGCCGAGCGATTCGGCATAGAGCCCCCAGCCCTCGACGAAGGCCGTGTAGCCGCCGTAGCGCCGGAACCTTGGAATCTCGCCCAGCTCCTGCGCGAGCGCGATTTGCAGGTGATGGCCCGGCACGCTCTCATGCAGCGAGAGCGCCATCATCTCCCACTTGGGCCGCGTCTCGGGCTTGTAGAGATTGACGTAGTAGAGACCTGGGCGCGAGCCGTCCGCCGCCGGAGAGTTGTAATAAGCGGTCGTCGTGTCGGGCGCGATCTTGTCTGGGATGGGCGTCACGCCGTAGGGCATGCGCGGCAGCGTCTTGAAGACCTTGACGAGGTTCGGGTCAATGCGCTTGGCGAGCGAGCGGTATGCCTCCAACAATTCTTCGGGCGTCTTGTAGTAGAACTGCTGATCGGTTCTGAGCTTGGTGAAGAACTCGGCGAGCGTTCCCTTGAAGCCGACCTTATCCATGATCGCCTGCATCTGCGCGCGTATGCGCTTGACCTCGCTTAAGCCCTTCTCGTGTATCTCCTGCGGCGTCATGTTTGTCGTCGTGTAGCGACGGGCAAGGTAAGCATACAACTCCGCGCCCTGCGGCATCTGCCAGACGCCGACCTGATCGAAGGCGGCGGGCAGGTATTCTCCCGCGAAGTAGGTCTTGAGCTTTTGGAACGAAGGAATCACGCCGGATGAGATGGCCTCGCGCCCGGCTTTAGCGAGACGCTCGCGCTCGGCTGCCGGGATTGATTCGGGGAAACTTTTGAAGGGTTTGAAGAACGGGCTGTCGTCCGGGTTGGCGACGAGTTGTTTGTCTATCTGGCCGGTCACGCGCCCGAGCACGATCTTGGGCCACATCACATGCGTTCGTGCTCCTTCGCGCATGAGCGCCATGTCCTGCTCCATCAAAACAGGGAAGGCGCGCAGTCGCGCGATCCAGTCTTCATAATCCTTGACGGTTTGAAAGCGGAGCAGCTCCGTCAATTCGTCTGCGGTCTGAATGCCGCCGCGCTGGTTGATCGGCATCAGGTAGGTGCGATACTTGAAGCCCTCTATGTCCATCTTCAGGTCTTTTTTGAAGAGGTCGTAATTCAACTGGTCGGCTGGAGAGAGCTGCGCGCGGTCGATCTTGTTGATGCGCGCAAGAGTTTCGCTCGCGTGTGCCTGCCGTTTAGTGATGGCTTCGAGGCTGTCGTCGTCCCAGCGATCGTTCCAGCGGCGGTCGCCCAAGGTCGAGGCCCAAGTCGGATTCTGCTCCATCGCGTAATCCCACTCGGCATCGAACAGCGCGTGGAGCGCCCTGGTGGTCTCGTTGGCGTTGTTGCCGCTTTGGGCGCGGACGGTCAGGGGCAAGAGGCTTGAGGCCATTACCAGCAGCATGAATAAGAGGTTTATCGGGCGCATAGAATCTCCATCGGGCAGCACGAGCGGATGGCCGCCCGTTTAGATAAATGTGATCGGATAAGTCCTTCGGAGGAGCTTGAAAACAATATCACACGAGGTTGCCGGGGCGCACGCTCCAGCGACCTGCGCGCTCTGGCCTGTTAGCGAGCCGCGCCCGCGCCGCACTTATAGAAACGCACTTGATTGATTTTCGTGAAGATTTGGTGAGCACCTTGAAAACAGACAGGGGCATCTAAAAGGGCGTGAGCGTGACACCGGAAAATCTAAAAACCTACGCCCGTTTTGCGCGCCAGCACGCGCGTCGCTTTCTGGCAGAGCGTGTGCGAGAGACGCGCACGCCCATACCGCCCGCGCCGCATTGCCCAGACCCTTCGAGCTGGAGCGACGAGCGCCTGACCGTCGCCTGGCTGGGCCACGCGACCATGCTCATCAATTTCTACGGCACATGGCTTTTGACCGACCCCGTCCTGCGTTCACGCGTCGGCGTCAACGTCGCGGGCTTGACACTGGGCCCAAGACGCATCGTCAAGCCGGCGCTTTCCGCACGCGAGTTGCCACCCTTGGACGGCGTGCTCATCTCGCATTCTCATATGGATCACTGCGATCTGCCGACGCTGCGCCGACTGCCGCGCAACATCCACGCCGTCGTCCAGCGCGACAACGGCGACCTCGTACGCCGTTTCCGCCGCAGGAGCGAGCTTGAATGGGGCGAGGCGGTCGAAGTCAATGGCGCGCGCATAGAGGCCATAGAGGTCAATCACTGGGGCGCGCGACGCCTGACGGACAAGCATCGCGGCTACGGCGGTTTTTTGATCACGAAGAAGGGGCGCGCCGTCGTCTTCGGCGGAGACACTGCCTACACGCACGCCTTCGTGCGTCTTCGTCCACGCATGAAGATCGATCTGGCGATACTGCCCATCGGCGCTTACGACCCTTACATCTACGCGCACGCCAACCCTGAGCAGGCATGGGCCATGAGCCGTGAGATGAATGCCACCTATATCCTGCCGATGCACCATTCGACCTTTCGCCTGAGCCGCGAGCCCATCACGGAGCCGATCACGCGACTCTTTAAGGCTGCGGGCGACGAGTCATGGCGCATAGCCATGCGCGAGCCCGGCGAGACGTGGACGATGCCCGAAGAAGAAACGCTTCTTCGCAACGACTAGCGCATGCCCAAACCGCTTCCGTCTCTGGGCGCACTACTCCTACGCCGTAACTTCCTGTATGCTCCTGCGATAAGGAAACTCCATACATGAGGAAGATGCTGAGGGGCGATAACTAATCATGAGCGCGCGCCGGAAAGCTCTGCTGCTCGGAGCGACGGGTTTGGTCGGCGGCCACTGCCTCGATAAGCTGCTGGCGGATGCTGCCTACGGCAAGGTCGTCGCGCTTGGGAGAAGGCCGCTTCCCGTTGAGCACGAGAAGCTGGAACAACACACGATCGACTTCGCACGTCTGGCGGAGTTCGCGCCGCTCCTACAGACGCAGGACATTTTCAGTTGCCTCGGGACGACGATCAAAAAGGCCGGAACG
>DATDFK010000049.1:0-9510 GCA_036522655.1 Pyrinomonadaceae bacterium
CTGGAAGCCGAGGAAGCAGACGTTATCGGCTCGACCTTTGCTCCGTCTCTGGAATCGCCTTACCGCTGGCGTGATTGGGCTGCGCCTTATGATGACAGTGCGCCGCCGCTCGTGGCCGCTTCCGAAGAGCAGCCGCAAGGCTGGAAGCGTAAAGAATTGCAGGAGGGACGGGAGTTCAACGGCGTAATCAATTTCGTCAATAACGAACTCTTGCCGCACCTGCGCTCGTTGAGCGACCCGGTTAAGCATCCGAACGCCAGCCCGCGCCAGAAGGTTATCGGCGAGATCATGTCGGGAGTTGAGCGCACGCGCGTCGATACGGAAAAGAACCTGCTCGACGTGCTGGACAAGGTGCACGAGATCAGCGAGCAGAACATCGACACGACGCACGTCTTCCCGCTCTCGCAGGTCTTTGAGGGCCTGCTGCTCAAGATGGGCGAGAAGGGCAACGACGGCGGGCAGTTCTTCACGCCGCGCGAGATTATCCGCGCGATGGTCAGAGTCATTGACCCGCGTATCGGTGAGACAGTCTTCGACCCGGCGGCCGGCACCGGCGGCTTTCTCGCGCAAGCCTTCGATTACATGAAGGACGCCAACCCGTCGCCCGAACAGTTGAGCACGCTCAAGCATCGCACGTTCTACGGGCGCGAGAAGGACAACATTATCTATCCGATCGGGCTTGCCAATCTGATTCTGCACGGCATTGACGAGCCGCACATCTGGCACGGCAACACGCTGACCGGACAGCAGACTTATGCCGGGCTGTTTGAGGGCGCGCCGCCCTTCTTTGACGTGATCCTGATGAATCCGCCTTTCGGCGGCAAGGAGAGCAAGGCGGCGCAGAACCTCTTCGCATTTCAGACGGGCGCGACGCAGGTTCTCTTTCTTCAGTACATCATCGACCACCTCCGGCCGGACGGCGGGCGCTGCGGCATGGTCATAGATGAAGGCGTCCTGTTCCGCACAAACGAGACCGCGTTTGTGCAGACCAAGCGTAAGCTGCTGGACGATTGCGACCTGTGGTGCATCTTGAGCCTCGCGGGCGGAGTCTTCACCGCCGCAGGCGCGGGCGTCAAAACCAATCTGCTGTTCTTCACCAAAGGCAAACAGACGGAGAAGATTTGGTATTACGACCTGTCAGACATCAAGGTCGGCAAGAAGACACCCTTCACGCTCGACAAGTTCGCGGACTTCTTTCGACTCTTACCCGAACGCGCCGACAGCGATCGAAGCTGGACAGTAGACGTAACCGCGCGACGACAGGAGGCGAAGCGACAGGCCGAGCCTTTACGCGAGAAGGCGCAGCCGTTGTCAGCCGAAGCAACGAAGCTGCGCGCTCAGATCAAAGAACTCAAAAAACAGAACACGCTCGATGCCCGAGCGAAAATCGCCGAACTCTCGATCACGGTTTCGACGCTCGATGCGGAAGCACGCGAGTTGACGAATAAGGCGCAAGCGATCGAAGACGCCGTATACGACTTGAAAGCTGTCAATCCTAAAGCCAGGAGCGTGGAAGACACACGCACGCCGGATGAGTTGCTGGATTATATAGAGATGAAGGGGCGCGAAGTCGCCGAGGCACTGGCGGCTCTCAGGGCTTCCACACGGGAAATCTGACGTGGCGGAAAAGTATTGTCGCCCTGCGTCAGTCTCATATCGCGCCGGTGTTGAGGCGCGGGTTGCGGGAATAGAGTTGCCAGATCGGGCGCGGCTTATTCATAATTGCCCGGAACATGCCTTTCATCAATTGTGCCTGTGAAGCTGGCCGCGTCGTGTGATAATGTCTGGCGGCAGGAAAACCGATCGGGAGAGGAGTGGGAGAAGAGATGGCGACAACATTGAGCGCCGCGACGGGCGTCGCAGCCATGACGGAGAAACATCCGAAGGGTCTTTACGTGCTCTTCGCGACGGAGATGTGGGAGCGTTTCAGCTTCTATTCGATGCTCGCGATGTTTACGCTCTACTTGCAGGACGGCGGTGAAGGATTCGGCTGGACGGCGGCGCAGGCCACCAGCCTCTATGCCAACTATCTGATGTTCGTTTACGCCTCGCCGCTCATCGGCGGACTGATCGCCGACCGTCTGACCGGCTATCGCAAGGCGGTGATGATCGGCGGCATCTTCTTTATCGCCGGACACCTGCTGCTCTCCTTCCGCTCACTGACGGCTGTCTACGCGGCGCTCACCTGTCTTGTCATCGGCAACGGCTTCTTCAAGCCGAACGTCTCGACAATGGTCGGCAATCTTTACTCGGACGGCAGCCATCTCAAAGACCGCGCCTACAATATCTTCTACATGGGCATCAACGTCGGCGCTTTTACAGCCCCGCTCATCGCCGGATGGGTGCGCGCCAAGTTCGGATTCCATCCCGCGTTTGCCGTCGCGGCGGGCGGCATGGTCATCTCTGTCTGGATTCTGTGGCAGTTCAAGAGACACATAGAAAAGCCGCGAAGCAATCCGAACGCGCCTCTGACGGCACAGCCGTCGGCGGCGACGCGCGACAGCCAGACAGCAGCGGACACGGCGGCCACCTCGACGGATGCGCCCCCGCACGGCATCAGCCACCAGGATGCGGCGAACGCGCGCCAGTCCTCGATGGATGCCGTCCCCGAATGGAAGCGCATCGTCGCGCTCTGCGTCATCTTCGCCGTCGTCATAGTCTTCTGGATGGTGTTTCACCAGAACGGCTCGACGCTGACGTACTGGGCCAACAGCAATACGGATTGGACGGTCTTCTTCTCGCATGAAACGGCCGAGGCTTCCGGGGGTATTATCTCGAACGCCATTAACCCGTTCTGGGTCATCACGCTCACCTTCCCGTTGGTCTTCTTCTGGCAGTGGCTAGACCGTAAGGGGCTTGAGCCTTCGACGCCGACGAAGATGGCGATCGGCATGACGCTGACCGGCCTCTCATTCTTCGTGCTCTACATTGCCGCGAAAACGGGCGAGGCGAGCGTCGCCGGTGCTGACCCTTACGCCTTCAGGGTTTCGCCCTTCTGGCTGATCACTTCCTACTTCGTGGTCACGACGGGCGAGCTGATGCTGTCTCCGATGGGACTCTCTCTGGTCTCGAAGGTCGCGCCGGTGCGCCTGCGCGGGTTGATGATGGGCGGGTGGTTCGTCGCCACCGCCGCCGGTAATAAGCTGACGCAGATCGGCGTCTTCTGGGATCGCTGGCTGCACTCTTCCTTCTTCGCCGTGCTCGGCATCATGGCGCTCGTCATGGCCGTCGTGCTCTTCATCCTTCTTAAACCGCTCAAGAAAGCGATGCCGGGCGTTTAGCAGGAGCAAGGATGAAGGATGAAGGATGAAACAATGATAGCTCAACTTGAATCATTCTTCTTTCATCCTTCATCCTTCCGCCTTCATCCTTGCTTTTCATAATCATGCGATGCCGGAAACGAGGGTGCTGCGCTTTGGCGAGATGGTCTTTCGCCAGAAGGGTTCTTTGGCGCGTCGGCTCGTGCATGTCGCCGTCAGTATTTCTCTGCGCCTCTTTTTCCGGCGGATAGAGACGAGCGGCGTCGAGCTTGTGCCGCAGGCGGGCGCGCTCGTCTTCGTCCTCAATCATCCGAACGGGTTGATCGATCCGGCGCTGGTCTTTTGTGCCCTTCCCCGTCGCGTCTCCTTCCTCGCCAAGTCCACGCTCTTCCGCATTCCCGTCATCGCTTTCATGATGCGCACGATGGAAGCCCTTCCGCTCTACAGGCACGTCGATGCGGGCGAAGACCCGAGCCGGAACCAGCGTACATTTAATGCCTGTCACGAGTTGCTCAGGCAGGGACGCTGCATCGCGCTCTTCCCCGAAGGCATCTCGCATAACGCGACGCAGCTTCTGCCGCTCAAGACCGGAGCGGCGCGCATAGCGCTCGGCGCTATCTCCGTCGGCGAAGATGAAAGGGCGCAGGAGCCCGCGCTGCGGATTATTCCCGTCGGGCTCTACTACACGTCAAAGACATCTTTTCGCAGCGAGGCTCTGCTCCGCTTCGGGGAATATCTGGAGGTCAGCAAGGTCGAGCTGGACGAAGATGGCCAACCGCCGCGCGACGAGGTCAGGCGTCTGTCCGAGCGTATCGAGGCAGCCCTGCGTGAAGTCACGCTTAATGTAGAGGACGACCGCGAACTGGAAGTCGTCAACAAGGCCGAGCAGCTCTTCTCTTCTCTTTACGAGGGGATGGATATTGAGAGCAGTATTACGGCGAGGTTCAATTTCGTCAGGCGCTTTGCCGCCGGGCGAAGACGTGCGCGCACGAGTGCGCCCGCATCCATCGATCTTCTCAGGCAAAGGATTATCGAGTATGAAGCCGAGTTGCGAAGCGTAGGCATTACGCCTGAGAACCTTTCCCTGTCGAACCATTCCGCCTGGTACGTCTTTCGACACTTTTTAGTGCGAGGCATACTGTTGCTGATGTTGCTTCCGTGGTCTGTGGCGGGCGCGCTCGTTCACCTGCCTGCATATCTTCTGTGCGGGCTCATGGCGCGCCTTTACCGCACGCACGGCGCGGACGACATCGCCTCGACGGTCAAGATTCTGGCGGCCATGTTGCTGATGCCGCTGACGTGGATTGTCTACACTATTCTCGCTTATACGTTCTGGGGATGGCGCGCGGCGGTGCTGGCTTTTCCGTCCGTCATCGTGTGCGGCTATGCTGCGATGCGCTCGGTCGAAGCGCTCTATGACATGCGCGGCTGGTTCAAAGCCGTCCTCATCCTGCTCAGGCGGCGCGGTCTCTTCCTTCGACTGCTGCTCGAAAGGAGGTCTCTGCACCGAGAGATCGAGCGGCTTGGAAGCAGCGAAGAACATTGACGGATTGCGAGATACGTATGAGCGAGCAGTCAGTACCGCCAAAGGTCTCGGGCGGGTTCTTAGCATCGGCATCACCCGCCCGAGACCTTTGGCCGTAGTGACCTGATATTTTACAGGCGTGCTCGCTCGTCACTTCACTCTTTACAATTCCGTGATAAGTAAGGAATATTAAGCATCACATTGAGCCATTTCACCGAAGTTCCTCGGCTTAAATCCTGAGGGATGCGATAGCCAACACAGCAAAGGTGTAAATCATGGAGAGAATCGAAGAGCACACACAATCTTCACCGCAAATGACCGAGCCGATGGACGGTCGGGCCACAGCCCCGTCCGCCGTCCAGCAGCCCTCGGGTGAGGCAGACCTGTCCGGCGCAGGCAATATAGACAAGATCAGGGACATACTGTTCGGCGTCCAGATGCGTGATTACGAGAAAAGATTTACGCGCCTGGAAGAGCGTTTGATCAAAGAGTCCAACAGCCTGCGGGATGACACGAAGAAACGTTTCGAGGCGCTGGAGCTTTATCTCAAACACGAGCTGGAAGCCCTGACCGAGCGGCTGACCGCCGAACAGAATGCGCGCAACGAAAATGCCGAAAACCTAGCCCAGGGAATCAAAGAGACCGCCCGCGCTTTCGAGAAGAGGGCCGCGCAGATGGACGAGCAGGCGACGCGCAGCCAGCGCGAGCTGCGCCAGCAGATTCTAGACCAGTCCAAGAGCCTCAACGACGAAATCCGTCAGAAGTATGAAGAGCTGACCGGCCTGCTACAGCGCGAGGCGGAAGAGTTGCGCGCTGATAAGACTGATCGCTCGGCACTGGCGGCATTGTTCACAGAGGTGGCGATGCGGCTCAACAATGATTTCAAGATTCCCGGCGCTGAATAGCCTGAACCGAGAGCGCTCGCCCGGTGAGACATGACAACCCAACCCGCCGAGGATTCGGGAGATAGACGATGATTGACCCTGCGTCTCCTGAGGCTCTGGATAACGCCGTGCGCAATAAGCCGGATAATCACGACGGCCTGGACGAGCTGCGTCGTCTGCTGATCGGGCCGGAGCAACAGGAGCTTGTCAGGATACAGGAGCGGCTGGATAGGCAGGAAGATTTACTGCCAGAGGATATTAGCCGCGTGCTGCCCGAAGCCGTCACCATCCGCTCTCATCAGGACAAGAAGGTGACGGAAGCGCTGCTGCCCACGGTCGAAGAAGCCATCGGCATCTCTGTTCGCAAGAATCCGCAGACGCTCGTTGACGCGCTCTTTCCCGTCATCGGCCCCGCCATCCGCCGCGCCATCTCCGAAGCCCTGACCGGGATGGTTCAGACGATGAACCAGACGCTTGAGCACAGCCTCTCGCCGCAGGGATTGAAGTGGCGGCTGGAAGCATGGCGCACGGGCCGGACGTTTGCGGAAGTGGTGATGCTGCACACGCTGCTCTACAGGGTCGAGCAGGTCTTTCTCATTCACAGGGAGACGGGCTTGCTGCTTCAGCACGTCCTCGCCGGAGAGTCGGCCGTGCAGGATGCAGACATGGTTTCGGGGATGCTGACGGCGATACAGGATTTCGTGCACGACTCTTTCAGCGCCGAAAAAGAGGACGCGCTCGAAACCTTGCAGGTCGGAGGACTGACCGTCTGGATAGAGCAGGGGCCGAGAGCGATCCTTGCGGGCGTCATACGCGGCACTGCTCCGCAGGAATTGCGCAACCTCTTTCACGAGACGCTCGAACAAATTCACCGCGAGTTCTCAGAAGAGCTTGAGTCATTCGAGGGCGATGCCGAAGCCTTTGCGCCGAGCAGGAAATATCTGGAAGCATGCCTGCAATTCCAGTACGATCAGAGCCGCCGGCAGGGCGCGGAGAAAAAGCGCATCACGCCCATGCGCGTCATCGCGGCGCTTCTTCTCGTCGCGCTCCTGGTCTGGGGATTTTTCTATCTCAGAGACCGCTGGCGCTGGGGGAATTATCTGGCGCGGCTGCAAGGCGAGCCGGGCATCGTCGTGACCAACGCCGAGAAGCACTGGTGGAGCTACAGCATCGCTGGCCTGCGCGACCCCCTGGCCGCAGACCCCAACACGTTGCTCAGAGAAGCGAGGCTCGACCCGGAAGATGTCGAGAGCCACTGGGAGCCTTACCATTCGCTGACGCCGCAGTTCGTGCTTCAACGCGCCAGCGCGCTGCTGAATCCGCCCGCGAGCGTGACCTTCAGAGCCGAGCCCAATGTTCTTTATGCGACGGGGACGGCCCCGCATCGCTGGATTGCCGATACCAGAAGGCTCGTGCGCGTTATCCCCGGCATCGAGCGTTTCAATGAAGAGGGGCTCGTTGATACCAACCTGAGCGAAGCCTTAGCCGTCAAGGAGCGTGCGGAAAAGCGCGTCATACTGTTTCTGCTGGATACGACGGAGTTGGCCCCTGGCCAGAGGGATGAGCTTGATAAACTGGGCGCAGACCTCACGGAGCTTCAGAGGCTCGCGCCCTACGCCGAAAAGAGGGCGCGCATAGAGGTCGTCGGCCACACCGATCAACTCGGCGCGGAAGAGACGAATCTGCAACTCAGCCGTGAGCGCGCGGAACAGGTGCGCTCGCTGCTGGCCGCGAAGCTGGGCGACGCCTTTGAGCTAACGGCCACGGGCGTCGGAGCCCGTGAGCCTTTGCGCGAAGAACGCTCCGAAGACGACAAGCCCTTTAATCGCAGC
The DNA here is from genome assembly GCA_036522655.1 of Pyrinomonadaceae bacterium. Classification (GTDB taxonomy): domain Bacteria; phylum Acidobacteriota; class Blastocatellia; order Pyrinomonadales; family Pyrinomonadaceae; genus DASQYE01. Next base: position 7,502 of record DATDFK010000049.1, read on the forward strand.
GTGACCTTGAAGATCACATTGACGGATGTACCTTAAGGAAAGATTAGAGCGACCATGATTCAGAAGAAGATATGTATGCTCGGCGCTTTCGCCGTCGGGAAGACGAGTCTCGTCAAACAATTCGTCGAGAGCATCTACTCGGACAAGTATCACACGACGGTCGGCGTTAAGATTGACAAAAAAGCTATCGTCGCCGGGGGGCAGGATGTCAACCTGCTGCTCTGGGATATTCAGGGCGAAGACGGAGTGCAGAAGCTTCGGCCCTCTTACCTGCGGGGCGCTGCCGGGTATCTGCTGGTCGTTGACGGCACACGCCGCGAAACCCTGGATACGGCCTACGCCATACAGCAGAGCGCGCAGCAGGCCCTCGGCCTAGTCCCCTTCGTCGTCGTCATCAACAAATCAGACCTCGTCGAACAGTGGGCCCTCGATGACAAGGCGATCGGCGAGCTGACCGAAAGCGGTTGGAGCGTCTACAAAACTTCCGCCAAGACGGGCCAGCATGTCGAAGATGCTTTTCTCACTCTCGCCGAAAAGATAATGGAGGTATAGATGTCTGCTCTGCCGACGCCGATCAGCGAATTCATGCTCAAGCTCAACGTGGACACGCGTTCGCCCGCCTACCTGCTAGTAAACAAGAATGGCAGTCTCTCGGAGTGGGGCGGCGACCTGGCGGCCTACGGTATGGAGGACTTGCGAAAAGATCAGCCGGTCGGAGAGCAGGTCTTCTTTCTGGAAGGCATGCTGCCGCTCGATACTTCCCCGCTCTTTCTTCCGTACATGAAGACCGACTCGGGCCTCTCCGCAGACATCTACCTGTTCACGGGCGAAGAGGGCACATGGGTCTTGCTGATGGACGCGACGTGGGAGGCGCGCAAGCGCAAGGCCATACAGCAGAAGGCCAACGACCTGAGCCTCTACGTCGTCGAGCAGCAGAAGGTCGAAGAAGAGTTGCAGCAGAAGAAGGACGAGCTGGAAGAGCTGGTCGAGAGACGCACGCACGCGCTCGCCAAGGCAAACTTCCAGTTGAAGCTTGAGCTGGAAGAGCGCCAGCGCGTCGAAGACGCTCTGCGCACGAGCGAGGCGAAGTTCCGTCGCGTCTCCGAATCCAACATGATCGGTATCATGTTCTGGGACTTGACCGGCACAGTCACCGACGCCAACGACGCCTTCCTCAACATGATCGGCTATTCGCGCGAAGACCTGCGCGCGGGCAAAGTTCGCTGGGACGACATCACACGCCCTGAGCTTCGTCATCTGGACGATCAGGCGATCGAAGAGATGAGAGAGACAGGGGCCTGCACGCCGTTTGAGAAAGTCTTCATCCGCAAAGACGGCGATCGTATTCCGCTGCTCTTCGGCGCGGCGCTGCTCGAAGGCTCAAAACATCAGACGGTCTGCTTCGCCCTTGACCTGAAGAAGCACAAGTGAGCGGACTTTGAAGAGGGGAACAATGAGGCAGTACCTGGACTTGCTCGATCATATTCTCAGAACCGGGGTCAGTAAGGACGACCGCACGGGAACTGGAACCATCAGTATCTTCGGACACCAGATGCGCTTTCCTTTGGAAGAGGGCCTCCCGGTCGTAACCACCAAGAAGCTTCACCTGCGCTCCATCATCTACGAGCTATTATGGTTTTTGAGAGGTGAGACGAACATCAAGTATCTTAAAGATCACGGCGTCAGCATCTGGGATGAATGGGCTGACGAGAGAGGCGACCTGGGGCCTGTTTACGGTAAGCAGTGGCGCAGTTGGGAGTCGGCCGACGGGAAAGTGATCGACCAGATCAGCCAGGTTATCAAAGAGATCAGGACTAACCCCGATTCTCGCCGCCTGATCGTCTCTGCCTGGAACGTCGGCGAGCTGAACAAAATGGCGCTCGCCCCTTGTCATGCTTTTTTTCAGTTCTATGTGGCCGCAGGCAAGCTCTCATGTCAGTTGTATCAACGCTCAGCCGACACGCTGATCGGGCTTCCCTATAATCTATTAAGTTACTCGCTGCTGACTC
>DATDFK010000050.1:0-111683 GCA_036522655.1 Pyrinomonadaceae bacterium
CGCCAACATCGCGAAGGTCACCGCCGCCGACACGGCGCGCGTCGCCCGCACCTACTTTACGGAAGACAATCGCACCGTCGGATATTTCATCCCGAAGCAGCCGGGCGAAGGCGTTAACGAGGAAGCCGACGGCGACGAGCCGGGCAGCAACGGTGCGGGCGGAAATGGTTCGGGCGACGGTGGGCCCATCTCCCTGCGCTCTCTCTTTCCGCGCGGCGTGAAGTTTTACGACGAGCCTGTGGAGGACGAGGGCGGCGCGCAGCCTTTAGAGGAAGCGCACGCGGGCAAGTCTTCGGAGGCGGCGGAGGCGAACACGCCCGCGAGCGTCGGCAAATCAAACCTCGCCGCGCGTGTCGTGCGCACACAGCTTGAGACGGGCGCAACCCTGCTCGTGCTGGAAAACCACGCGACGCCGACCTTGAGCCTGCGCGGCAGCTTACGCGCCGGTTCCTATTTCGAGTCGCGCACGCGTCCGGGTCTCGCCAGCATCACTGCCAGCATGCTTGAGCGCGGGACGCAGAAGAGAGACAAGCTGCAACTCGCTCATGACCTCGAATCGGTCGGGGCCGAGCTTGATTTCTCCGCCGATTCGTTTGCCGTCAACTTCGCCGCCCGCGCGCTCTCGAAAGACCTCGGGCTCATCCTACAGACGCTCGCCGAGCAATTGCGCGAGCCTTCGTTTCCCGCTGACGAGCTGGAAAAACTGAAACAGCAGACCATCGCCTCCATACAGGAACAGCAGGCCAACACGCGCTATCGCGGCTACGAGCGTTTTACCGGGGTGATCTTCGACCCGGAGCATCCATACTACGTGCCGCCCGGCGAGCGCCTCATCCAGAGCATCGGCTCGATCACGGTCGAAGAGGTGCGCGACTTCTACTCGAAGCATTACGGCGGGCGCTCGCTCATCCTCTCGATCGTGGGCGACGTGAGCGCACAGGATGTCAACGCGCAATTCGCCTCAGCCTTCGAGACCTTCGGCGGCCCCGATCAGATTGACATCAACGTCGCAGACCCGGAGCAGCAGACGGGCCCACGTCAGGAGATAGTGCTGCTCAAAGACAAGGCCAACGTCGACATACTGATCGGCACGGCTGCCCCTTTGCGCCGCCAGTCTGAGGACTACTACGCGGCGATCATCGCCAATAGCGCGCTGGGCCAATCGACGCTCTCGTCGCGCCTCGGCCTACAGGTACGCGACAAGGAGGGATTGACCTACGGCATCAATTCCATCTTTCGCGCGCCTTCTCTCGCCGCCGGGCCCTGGTACGTCGGCGTCTCCGTCAATCCGCAGAACGTCGAGAAGGCGATCAACTCCGCGCTCGGCGTCCTGCGCGACTACGTGGAGAACGGCATCGGCGAGCAGGAATTGGAGGACGAAAAATCTTCCGCCATCGGCGCTTTCAAAGTCTCGCTTGCGACCAACGCCGGGCTTGCGCGCTCTATCTGGAACGCGGAGTTCTACGGTCTCGGGCTGGACTACATAGACCGCTACCCGCAGATTATTCAGGCGGTGACGGTCGAAGAAGTTAACGCCGCGATTCGTAAGTATTTCCGACCGGATCACCTCACGGTCGTCATCGCAGGCGACTACCGTGCGGCGGAGCCCGCGACGGCTCCGCTCTCGTAAGAGGACGGTCGAGCATGAGCGAAGGCAAAAGCCCGTAGGGCGGCGCGTCCCCTCAAAGGCTTTTGCCTTTTATCTTTCTTGTCGGACAACCATCGGGCCATGCCGTGTATTCAAACCCTGAAATTACCTCGCTCGCGACTCCTGCTCGAAATCTTTAGGAGGTCTTCCATGCGTTTCAAACCTTCCATCCTCAGCCTTTTACTTATCACTTGCGCGTTGGCGTTCACTCAGTCCGCGTATGCTGCCAACCCCAGCCCCGAAGCGCTGGCCCGCCTGGCCGTTTCCGAAAACGTATCGGAATCGGGCCCGGCCATCGCCGCCCTGCGCGGGATGGGGCCGCAGGGCTTGCGCGCCATGTTCGAGGTCTACCGCAGTGAGATAGAGCGCCACGCCTCGGGTACGTCAAAAGACACGAGCCCCGAATGGCGACGCCTGGCGGCGGCGCTCGACGCCGTTAGCCAGCAGCGCGATAGCTACGCGGCGGGTCTCTACTGGTATACGGATTTGGAGCAGGCGAAGCGTACCGCCGCCGCCGAGCACAAGCCGATTCTTTCGCTCAGGCTGCTCGGCAATCTCAACGAGGAATTCAGTTGCGCCAATAGCCGCTTCTTCCGCACAGTGCTCTACGCCAATCGCGAAGTCGCAAGCCTCCTGCGCGAGCGTTTTATCCTGCACTGGAAATCCGTTCGCCCCGCCCCGCGCGTGACCATAGACTTCGGCGACGGACGCCGTATCGAGCGCACGCTGACGGGCAACAGCATTCATTACATCCTCGACACGCAGGGAAGACTCGTCGACGCGCTGCCCGGCCTCTATGGGCCCAAAGCTTTCATGCGCGGGCTGAGTCAGGCCGAAGATGTCGTCAAGCGATACGAGGGGCAGAACGAGATGACGCAGGCGGACATCTACTATCGCTATCACAGGGGGCGCATCAACCTGACGGCGGCGGATTGGACGGCGGACGTGCAGAAGATCGGAGGCAAAGTTCCGAACACTGTGCTGGCGAGGGTTTCGTCGAGAACTCAGAACCCGACCGCGATGGAAGCCGCTCCGTTTGCGGCGACGAAGATGGTCGTCGAGGTGAACATCCTCAAGAACATCATGACCGACGCCAGAGAGCTTGAGGCCGCCACGGACAACGACGCCTGGGACAAGATCGCCGCGCTCCATTTAGGCGACTCGCAACTGGACGAGCGCAGCATCGCGCTCATTCGTCGCCACACGCCCGCCATGAGCGAGGACGCGAGCGCGGGCCACGCCAAAACTTCCGGCAAAGATCAACTCTCGCGCATCGTCGAAAACCTTGAGCGCAACATGGCGCTCGACACCGTGCGCAACGAGTACATGCTGCGCAACCGTATACATGCTTGGCTCGCCACCTCGCTCTGGAACACACCCATCGAGACTTTTAACGATAAGGTCTACGCCGAGCTTTTCCTGACGCCCGGCTCCGACCCCTGGCTCGGACTCTATTCGCCCGACTCCTACACCGCGCTTGAGAACGGCGGTATCGTCAGGTAAGTAAAATTTTGGCCGAACCCCCCAACGGCTGAAAGCCACGACGAGGGGCGAAAGACAATCCGGGTTTTGATTTCTTTCGCCTCTCTCGGGGCTTCCGAGTGCTTCGCCGTCACGCCCACGCACGCGCCCCGTCGATAGTTCGAGCCCGTTAAAATCTAAGTCTTGCTCTTTTGACGTTTCCTGTGAGAGTATTCGCGTGCGATCACAGAAGTAGCCTCGTGTACATCTTCTCAAAGGTAATTCTGACCTTGCTCTCCAACGTGCGTCCCCCGAAGCTGAGTTGCACTGCCGCCGCGCGAATCCTGGCGGCGGCGATGCTGGCACTCGCGCTTCTCGCCGGGGTCGTTCCCACGGGCGCTCTCTCCTCCGACCGGCAGACCTGCCAGATGAGCTGTTGCGCGGGCAAGCCGCCGCACAATAGCGGTTCTTGCAGCACGGCCTTCGCAGACTATCCGCAGGCTGAACCACACGTCGCAACCGTCTCTGAAGAACACGCGCACACAAACGGGATGCACGGCGCGTCCCCTGAGATCGTGGAGGCCGCGCCGGAATGCGGAACGACAGCGCAGCACTCTAAGAACGAGCCTAAGTCTTCGGCGCGCGATGAAACGAATACGGCGCGGAGCATAACTGCTCATGCTCTGACCAAGCCCTGCTCGCCCGAGTGCGCGGCGGCAGCCTCCGCCAGCGCCTACGGACAGGTCAGGCGACCGCGCAACGCTGCGGCCCTCGCGGCCCGGAACAGGCCGCGTCCGTCCACGCACACAGCCCTCGCCGAACACATCATCAAACTTCAGGTCTCATCGGCTGTCACGGGTCGGCAATCCGGCCCGCGCGCGCCGCCGCTGCTCTTCCCTGAAAACCTGCCAGCTTAATCGTTGACGTTCAATCAAGCGCGCACCGCTTGCCCTCTCCGCTTTGCCGTTCGGGCGGGCGCAGCGCATCTCTCTTTTCCATTCGCGAGAGAGCTTGTGTGCGCGTGTCGTCAACGATAGGCCAGTCCATCCGCAGACAGCTTTCCTGGACTATGCCGGGATGAACTGGTGAGGGCGATTCAGCCTTACCGGAGCGAAAAGCGATGTTATCGAAATCAAAGCGAGCCGCTCGCTGGCCTCTTTTCTTTGCGGCCTGCCTGGCCGTCGTGACGGCTTTTTCCGGCGACGGTGTTTCGACGGCGCGCGCGCAGCAAAGTGTGACCAACGCGACTCTGAGCGGTCGCATAGAGGACGAGGGCGGCGCGAGCGTGGGCGGCGCTCGCATCACGATCAGGAGTCTGGATACTAATCAGGAGCGGGCCGGCGTGAGCGACGAAGAGGGCCGTTATAGATTCTCCTATCTTCCGGTCGGGCTCTATCAACTGACGGTCGAACGCGCGGGCTTCACGACCGTTTCCGAGCGGCTCACGCTCTCCGTCGGCCAGGCGCTCGACGTGCCCGTCAAGCTCACGGTCGCCAGTGTCGCGGAAAGCGTCAACGTCACCGCCGACATACCCGTCATCGAAGCCGTACGCACGCAGGTCGCCGAGACCATCGTGCCGCGCGAGATTGATACCCTGCCCTTGAACGGTCGCAACTATCTTGACTTGGCGCTGCTCGTCCCGGGCGTCTCGCGCACCAATACCAACAGCAACCAGCGCTTCGCAGAAACTTCAGCCGTGCCCGGCACGGGCATCTCTATCGCGGGCCAGCGCAACCTCAACAACAGCTTCCTCGTTGACGGCATGTCGGCCAACGACGACGCCGCAGACCTCGCGGGCACATTCTACAGCCAGGACGTGATACGCGAGTTTCAGGTCATCACTTCGGGCGGGATCAGCGAGTACGGGCGCGCCTCCGGCGGCATCGTCAACATCATCACGCAGTCTGGAACAAACGATTGGCGCGGACGCCTCTACGGCTTCTTCCGCAACCAGCGACTCGACGCCGGAAATCCTCTCGCGCCGCGCAAAGACCCGCTCACGCAGGCGCAGTACGGCGCGAGCATCGGTGGGCCCATCAGGCGCGACCGCACTTTCCTCTTTGCCAATTTCGAGCAGACGCGCCGCCAGGACACGAGCGTCGTCACGATCACACCGGCAAACATCGCGAGCGTCAACGCGCGGCTGGCTCAGACGGGCTACACGGGCCCGCGCATCGCGACGGGCAATTTCCCCGGCGGCTATGATGTGACGGATTTCTTCGCCCGCGTAGACCACAGGCTCAACGACGCTAACCTGCTCGCGGCGCGCTACAGCCTCTACGATCTGTCGAGCAGGAATGCGCGCAACGTCGGCGGGCTCAACGATGTCAGTCGCGGCGCGGCGCTCGCAAGCTTTGATCAGACCGTCACGCTCAGCAATGCCGCGACCCTTTCCCCGAAGAGCTTTAACGAGACGCGCTTCCAGTACACGCGCAGTCGTCTCAAGGCTCCGGTCAATGACGAGGTGGGCCCGGCCATCAATATCAACGGTGTGGCGAGTCTCGGCACGGCGACCTTTTCGCCGACGGCGCGGTCGATAGACCTCTATGAGTTGGTCGATACTTTCACACACGAGCGCGGCGCGCATTCTTTGAAAGGCGGCGCGGACTTTCTGCTCAACCGTGTGAACGTCACTTTCCCCGGCGCTCTTCAGGGCGTCTACACCTTCTCTTCGCTGCCGGATTTTTTGCGCGGAAGCTACAGTACATTCCAGCAGGCGTTCGGCGTGACCACCCAGTTCCAGTCGAACCCTAACCTGGGGCTCTTCGTGCAGGACGAGTGGAAGCCGCGCGCGGATTTGACCATCAACGCGGGGCTGCGCTACGACGCGCAGTTTCTCCCCGATCCTGTCAGAATCGACGCCAACAACTTCGCGCCGCGCCTGGGGCTGGCCTACGCGCCCGGCGATCGCAAGACGGTCGTGCGCGCAAGCTTCGGCATCTACTTCGACCGCATTCCGCTGCGCGCCACCTCTAATGCCTTGCAGCGCGACGGCACGAAGTATCGCGTGGCCGTGCTCTCGTTCGGGCAGGCGGGTGCGCCCCTCTTCCCGCATGTGCTCGGCGCGTTTCCGCAGGGCTTGCTGGCGAGCGTGACGACCATCGACCCTGACATCAAAAACAGTTACAGCGAGCAGGCGAGCTTGCAGATCGAGCGCGAGCTGCCCGGCCAGTCTTCGCTCTCTATAGGCTATCTGCACTTGCGAGGCTTGCACCTGCTGCTCTCGCGCAACGTCAACGTGCCGACCGCTCCGGCCTCTGCCGGTGTGCCCAACCTCGGACGCCCGCGCTCGGACTACGCAAACATCAGTCGCTTTGAAAGCTCCGGCGATTCTTACTACGACGGGATGACGATCGGTTTCAACAAGCGTACGGGCCGCTGGGCCAGCGTGCGCGTGTCCTACACGTTCTCGAAAGCGATTGACGACGCGGGCAACTTCTTCTTCTCCACCCCGCAGGACAATCAAAACCTACGCGACGATCGGGGGCTCTCCGATAATGACCAGCGGCATCGCCTGACGCTGAGCGGTTCCCTGGAAGTCCCGACGACGAAGAACGGGTCAACGTTGCGAAGCGCGCTCACAGGCTTTCAGCTCAGTTATATTTTTACTTACGGCTCAAGGCTTCCGTTCAACATCCAGACGGGCGCTGATCGCAACTTCGACACGAACACGAACGACCGCCCCGTCGGGGTTGGCCGCAACACCGGGCGCGGCTTCGACTTCGCATCGCTCGATCTTCGTCTCAGTAGAAAGTTTCGCATCGCGGAGCACCTCTCGCTGGAGGCGATTGTCGAAGGCTTCAACGTGCTCAACCGCACTAACCTGCAAATTCCCAACAATACTTTCGGCACGGGCTCTGCGCCGCGCCCAACCTTCGGCCTCCCGAACGCAGCCGCCGACGCAAGACAATTTCAACTCGGCCTGCGCTTCAGCTTTTGATCGAGATGTTAATGAAGAAAATAGAATTGATGCTCGCCTGCGTTGTGCTGCTGATACTCGCTTCGGCCTGCTCGCGTTATCTGCGTAAAACGTCCGGGGCCGTGGCACAGATGGCCGCGCCCGTTCGCGTCTCCCTGGAGAATACGGATGCTGCGGAGCCTGCGATTGCGGCGGCCCAGGACGGCACGGCCTACGTCGCATGGGTCGAGCATCGCGCGAAGAAGGAAGCGGACGTGTTCGTCCTGCACGTTGACCGTGAAGGACAGGCGATGGGCGCGCCCGTTCGCGTGAACGCGCAGGCAGGCGAGGCCACGGCCTGGCGCGGCGACCCGCCGACGCTTGCCGTCGCCCCTGACGGCACTGTCTACACGGGTTGGACGGCGCGAGTGGCTGGCGAGCGACACGCGAACAATCTTTATCTCTCGGCTTCACGCGACGGCGGGCGCTCCTTCGAGCCGCCCGTCAAAGTCAACGACGACCAGAAGCCGGGCGGTCACGGTATGCACTCGCTCGCCGTCTCGAAGGATGGCCGCATTCACCTGGCGTGGTTGGACGAGCGCAACATTGGCCCACCCGTCGTCCAGCAGGCCGGCGGTAATCAGAAACCGATGGAGCACATGGAGCAGAACAGCGAAGTCTTCACGGCCTTCTCTACGGACGGCGGGCGCAAGTTCTCTGCGAATCGTCGCGTCGCAAGCGAAGCCTGTCCGTGCTGTAAGACTTCGCTCGCCGTCGCGCCCGACGGCCACGTCTACATCGGCTGGCGACAGGTATTGCCCGGCGAATACCGCCACATAGCAGTCTCTTCATCCACCGACCGTGGCGAGACCTACTCGCAGCCCGTGATCGTCAGCGACGATCAATGGGTCTTTGCCGCGTGTCCCGTGTCGGGGCCGACGCTCAACGTCACGACGGAAGGCACGCTGCGCGTGATGTGGTACACGGCGGGCGAGCGCGGCACGCCAGGGCTCTACTGGGCGGACTCGAAAGACGGCGGCAAGAGTTTTTCCGCGAGCAGGCTTTTCGCGGGCGGGCAGGCGTACGGCCCTGCGCACTTAGCGGCAAACGGACGGGGCGAGATGGTCGTCATCTGGGGGAATAACGACGGCGGAATCCCGCGCGTCCTGGCCTCTACGCTCGTCGCCGGAGGCAAAGACAGCCCGCCGCTCTTCCCCGGTGCAGAGCTTCCGTCAGCCGCGATGGCGGGCGATCAACTCTTCATCGGCTACCTCGTCAACACGGGCGACCGCCGCGCCATCTGGGTCGCACGAGCGAAGCCCGTCGCCTAAAGCAGATTCAAGAAGCCCCTGCAAGGGGCGCAAGAATGTAGCCCATGACGCAAGTCATGGGAACAGAACAGACAAGAAAGAGAGAGCCCCGTGAGGGGCGAAAGAAATGCGAGTTGCGTTTCTTTCGCCCCTCCGGGGCTTGACTATGTTTCGATGCAAATTCCCCACGGCTTGCGCCGTGGGCTACATTCGGTCGCCCCTTGCAGGGGCTCGGGTCATGTTGCCTTCGGGGTTGCTTTATTGCATACCGGCGATGATGGCGTCGGCGAATTCCGTGGTGTTGGATTCGCCGCCGATGTCGCGTGTGCGGACTTTGCCTTCCTCGAAGACCTTCAACATCGAGGCTTCGACCCTCTGCGCGGCTTCGCGCTCGCCGAGGTGACGGAGCATCAGTATGCCGGATTGTAGGAGCGCCGTCGGGTTGGCGATACCCTGACCGGCGATGTCGGGCGCGGAGCCGTGCACGGCCTCGAAGACAGCGCCAAGCTCGCCGATGTTTGCGCCGGGCACAAGCCCGAGGCCGCCGATCAAGCCCGCGCACAAGTCCGAGACGATGTCGCCGTAGAGATTCTCCAGCAGCATGATGTCGAACTGTTCCGGGCGCATGACAAGCTGCATGCAGGCATTGTCCACGATCTTGTCGTCGGCCTCTATCTCTGGAAAATCTTCGGCGACTTTGCGAAAGCAGTCCAGAAAGAGCCCGTCCGAGAGCTTCATGATGTTCGCCTTGTGGACGGCCGTGACCTTCTTGCGCCCCTCTCGCCGTGCGTACTCGAAGGCGAAGCGCGAGACGCGCGTCGAAGCCTTCTCCGTGATGATCTTGATACTTTCGACGACGCCGGGGACGACGACATGCTCGATGCCGGAGTAGAGGTCTTCGGTGTTTTCGCGCACGACAACCAGGTCAAGCTCGGGGTAGCGGCTCGGCACGTTGGGCAGCGCGCGCACGGGCCGCAGGTTGGCGTAAAGGTCTAGCGCCTTGCGCAGGCCGACGTTGACGGAAGTGAAGCCCTTGCCGACGGGCGTCGTGATCGGCCCCTTGAGCGCGACCTTGTTGCGCCGGATGGATTCCAGCAGCTCTTCGGGCAGCGTGTTGCCGAATTTTTCCAGCGCCTGCGCGCCCGCATAATGCGTCTCCCACGAGATGCTCACGCCGGACGCTTCGATGATTCGCACCACCGCCGCCGAGACTTCCGGGCCGATGCCGTCGCCCGGGATGAGTGTGATAGTATGGTTCATAATGATTAGGAGTCAGAATTCAGAATTCAGAAATCAGAATCAGCGAGCCTGGTCAGGGGTTAAGAGATCAGAAGACAAACGACAGCAACTCCGTATCTTCTGAGTTCCGAGTCCTGAATTCTGACTTCTGTAGCGCGTCATCATACCAGCAACTCTTTATCAATGCGAGATCAGGAATCAACGGGAGCACAAATCGAGTGGGCGGACGCCGTCATCGTCGGCGGAGGCGTCATCGGTCTCTCTATCGCGCGTGCGCTGGCCCTGCGCGGGGCCGGGCGCGTTTGTCTGATCGAGCGTGCGCGGCTGGGCGCGGAGGCTTCGCACGCCGCCGCCGGGATGCTCGCCGCGCAATCGGAGGCGAATCGCGCAGACGCTTTTCTCTCCCTCGCCTGCGCGGGCCGCGACCTCTACCCGAGGTTTGCCGACGCGCTGCTTGAAGAGACCGGCGTCAGTATCGAGCTTGAAAGAACCGGCACGCTATATCTGGCCCTCACGGAAGAAGATGAAGCGGAGATAGTCGGTCGTTACGAGTGGCAACGGAGCGCGGGGCTGCGCGTCGAGATGTTGACGGCTGACGAGGCGCGGCGTCTGGAGCCTTGCGTATCGCCCGATGTTCGCCGCGCGCTCAGGTTTCCGCTGGACGCGCAGGTTGAGAATCGTCGTCTGGTGGCTGCGCTCTCGGTAGCCATCGAGCGCGCCGGCGTGCGCGTGCTTACGTCTACGTACGTCGAGTCTTTAATGATCGAGCGCGAGCGTGTGACGGGTGTTGAGACCTCGCGCGGGAATATCGCCGCTCCGGTCGTGGTTCTGGCGAGCGGCGCGTGGACATCTTTTATCGGTCGGCAGGACGCGGGCAGCGCCGCGCCTGTTCAGGTCGAGCCGGTGCGCGGGCAGATGCTCTGCTTTGAAGCCAACCCGCGACCCTTCGCGCATGTCATCTACAGCCCACGCGGCTACCTCGTGCCGCGACTCGATGGACGCCTGCTCGCAGGCTCGACCACCGAGCACGCGGGCTTTGACCGAAGCCTGACGGGCGGAGGGATTCACGCGATCACGACGAATGCTATCGAGATTGCGCCCATCGTCAAGCGGCTGCCGCTGATGGATGCCTGGGCGGGTCTGAGGCCGAAGGCGCTTGCCGACGAGCTGCCCGTCCTGGGACGAAGCTCCTATACGAACGGGCTCTATTATGCGACCGCGCATTATCGTAACGGTATCCTGCTCGCGCCGATCACAGGAGAGTTGATCGCGGACGAGATTACGAGCGGCGTTCGAGCAGCGATGCTCGAAGCTTTCACGCCCGACCGCTTCGGGCAACGTGTCGGCATCAGTTGACCAGGAGGAAATAGTCCGAAGATATGAAACGGTTAATCGCCTACGCGCTCTCGATGCTTGTGTTGGGAGCATCGCTTGGGCCCATCCGAGTCCAGGCGCAATCGGGAGACGCTTCCACTGCTGCTGCTCCGGCGGCGACGCCTGGGCCCACTCCCGCGAAGCCCACCGCCAATGCGCTTTACCTTGAAGCGTCCAACTATGCGCCGAACAAGTTTAAGGAGTTCGCCGAAAAGAACGTGCCCTTCGACCCGAAGCTCCTTGAGCAGACCTTGAAGGAGCAGCGCGAGATGGCCGCGCGCTACGCCACAGAACTGAGCGCACGCACCGATCTGGTGGGCGAGGATTTCTACTTCCTCGGGATGCTGTACAGCCTGGCCGACGACGACGCGCACACGATCGAGGCGCTGAAGAAATACATGGCCGCGAACCCTGACGCCGGGGGCGGTCATGCGCAGGGCGCGCGTTATATCGTCGCGCTGCGCGGCGCACGCATGGATCGCATCGAGGAAGCAGAGAGCGCGATCGCCGCTTACGTCGCACACGAGCCGCAGAAGCCGGGCGAGCGAGTGACCATCGAAAAAGCCATCACGGAGGCTTACCGCAAGGCCAAACAACCAGAGCCCGCGACCCGTCATGCGTTGGAGGCTTTCAAAGCGGCGAAGCTTGTCCAGCCGATGCAGAATAATCCGACGGCGCGTGACCTGGCGCTCTACACTTCAGGGACAGCGCTGGCAGACCTCTACGCGGAGACGAAGAAAACGAACGAGGCCATCGCCGTCTTGGATGAGATTCGACGTGAGGCGCTCAAGGGCTCGTCGCAGCGCCTCTACGCCGACACGACCGCGAAGCTCGCCGAAATCCTGATCGAGAACGGGCGCAAACCCGAAGCCATGAAGATGATTGACGAGTCCATCGCTTACGTCAACACGAACGTCAAGGATGCGAACACGAAGCGCAATCTTCTTCATAACCTCGGGCGAAAGAGGCGACAACTGGTCATTCAGGGCGAGGTCGCGCCCGAGATCACTGTCGCAAAGTGGATAGACCGCGAGCCGTTGAAGATAGCCGAGTTGCGCGGGCAGGTCGTGCTTCTTGATTTCTGGGCGACATGGTGCGGCCCGTGCATCATCGCCTTTCCGCATCTCAAAGCCTGGTACGAGAAATACAAAGACAAGGGGCTGGTCATCGTCGGCATGACGAAGTTCTACGGCCAGGGGGCCGGGCATCCACTGAAGCCCGCCGAAGAGTTGACCTTCGTGCAGAAGTTCGTGAAAGACCACGGCCTGCCCTACGGCATCGCTGTCGCCGACACGGAAGACAACATGCGCAACTACGGCGTGACGGGCATACCGACCGCCGTCCTCATCGATCGTCGCGGCATCGTTCGCTTCGTTGACACGGGCGGAGACGCCGGGACAGCCAACGAGATCGCCGCCATGCTGGAGAAGCTGATTCAAGAGCAGTGACGAGTGACGAGTGACGAGCCCGGGCTAAAGCTTTCCAAAGCTTTTCTCTTGTCACTTGTCACGCGCCGGTCATCACTGCTTTAACTCGTCGCTCGTCGCTGCTCTTATGCGTTCTTTAATCTACCGTGTGCATACGTGGTTGGGGATTGCGGTGGCCGTGCCCGTGCTGGCGTGGGCTTCGAGCGGGCTGCTGTATGCGTGGCCCAATGCGGTCGAGGGCGGTCGGGTTGAGACGATAGAGGCGGCCCGTGTGCGCTTGTCAGCGCCGGAGGCCATGAGGCGCGCCAACGAGTATGCGGGAAAAGAGTTGCCGACCACGGCACTGACGTTGCTCGTGCGCGACGGGCGGCCCGTTTATCAGGCCGTCGGCGGGATGGGCGCGGATTCGCTGTTGATCGATGCCGAGACGGGAGCGGTCGTCAAAACTCCCCCGCCCGGATGGCTGACGCGCTACTTTCGGCAGGCACACTTCTATTTCTTCGCCGGGTCGTGGCAAGTCTACCTGCTGGTTTTGATGTCGGCGCTGGCGTGCCTTTCGGCGCTCACAGGCATCTATCTGAACGTCTTGCTGTGGAGCACGAAAAAGGGGAAACGCCGCGCCGGACGGGCTCTCTCGCCTCCGCCTTAAGACGAAACCTTTGCTATACTCTGGGCCGAGTCTTCTCCCGACAGGGAAAGGGGCTATGCTCCACAAACGACAGCGCGCGCGTGAAGCAGTTACCGAGTCGCCTTCGGCGTGACAAAAGCACTTGAGTCCCTCTGAAAAGTTATGGAAAGTTCCAACATCACTATCCCGATTGCTTTCGCGGCGGGCTTTCTCTCGTTCATCTCGCCCTGCGTGCTGCCGCTCGTCCCCGGCTATATCTCTCTGATCTCGGGCGTGAGCATTGACCGCCTCAAAGAGAGCGAGGGCTCGCGCGCCAGCGCACGACGCGCCGTTATCTTTAACTCGCTCGCCTTCAACGTCGGGCTCTCGATGATCTTCATCAGCCTCGGCGCTGCCGCCGGATGGCTGGGCTCTTCCTTCCTGACCAATCCCTGGATACGCTTTATCGGCGGCGGTGTCATCATCCTCTTCGGCCTGCAATTGATCGGCATACTGAAGATCGGCGCGCTCTACAAAGACACGCGCTTCTTTTCGCAGCAGAAGCCGCGCGGGATGCTGGGCTCGCTGACACTGGGGATGGCTTTCGCCGCCGGGTGGACACCGTGCATTGGCCCAATCCTCGGCGGCATCATCGGGCTGGCCGCGACGAGCGGCGGGTGGAAGAGCGGGCTTGTGCTCTCGTCTTTCTACGCCGCCGGGCTCTCGATACCGTTTCTCCTGACCGGGCTCGGCATCAACCAGTTTC
The DNA here is from genome assembly GCA_036522655.1 of Pyrinomonadaceae bacterium. Classification (GTDB taxonomy): domain Bacteria; phylum Acidobacteriota; class Blastocatellia; order Pyrinomonadales; family Pyrinomonadaceae; genus DASQYE01. The sequence goes on from DATDFK010000050.1 coordinate 13,731, forward strand.
TAGGCTTCTACTCGAAATTCCGCCGCCACCTGCACAAGGTCGAAGTCGTCTCCGGCATCATGCTGATGTGCATAGGGCTGGTCGTCGCCTTCGGTTACACGACGCGCCTGACAAGCTCAAGGCTCGCCGCATGGCTGCCGAACCTTGAAGGCTTGATCAAGGTCGAGCCCACTGCGCCGGGCCCAACCACTAGGCCCGAGCCTGCGCCCGGCAACGCCTCGCTGAAGCCCGCCCCGGATTTCACCCTGACGAAGCTCGAAGGCCAGCCGCTTCGTTTGTCGGAGTTGCGCGGGCGCGTCGTGATGCTCAACTTCTGGGCGACTTGGTGCGGCCCCTGTCGCGCGGAGATTCCAGAGCTTAACGCCATGCAGCGCGATATGCGTGATCAGGGACTGACGATCGTCGGCGTCGATTGGGACGACACGGCTGAGGGCGTCAAAGAGTTTCAGCAAGAGCTGCCGCAGGATTACACTGTGCTGCTCGGCGGCGAAGAGGTGCAATCGCTCTTCGGCGGCATCCCTTCTCTCCCGACCACCTACATCATCGACCGCGAAGGGCGCATTCGCCACACGATCATCGGCGCGCGCGGCCGCGCCTTCTTTGAAGCCGCCATCAAACCTTTGCTCGACGAAGCGCCGGTCACGGCGAAGAATCAATGAGAAGTAATCAGTCCGTCAGTTATCAGCCGAATGCTTGGCAACTGGTTGACCGATCACTGACTACTTAGTTGGAGTAATAATCATGGCCAGACTTTTCATCTTCATCGCTCTCATGTGCGCGCTTCTTGCGCCCACCGTAGCCCGCGCGCAGGCCGGGCACGAGTACGCGCCGCTGCAAGAGAAGACGGTCAATTACAAGGACTGGACGCTCAAAAGCCTGAAGGACGGCGCGCCCGTCTCGCTGCGCTCGCTGGCGGAAGGCAAGCGGCTCGTGATGGTCGTCTATTTCGCGCCCTGGTGTCCGAACTGGCGCAACGAGGCTCCGGTGGCCGCGAGCCTCTACGAGAAATACAAGGCGAATGGTCTTGAGATCATAGGCGTCAGCGAGTACGCGTCCGTCGAGGACGTGCGCGCCTTCTTCGGCGAAAAGGGAGCGCCCTATCCGGTCGTCACCGAATCCTTAGCGCGCGAAGAGCGCGACAAGACCTCTCATTACGGCTATCGGCAGTTGACGGGCGACACGCGCCGCTGGGGCTCGCCCTGGAACATCTTTCTTGAGCCGTCGAAGCTTCAGAAGAAGGGCGACGTTCTGACCGAGACCGCCTGGGTCGTCAACGGCGAATTGATCGAAGCCGATGTCGAGAAATTTATCCGCGAGCGCCTCGGCTTAGACACCAAAACCCAGCACAAAGCCCTCAACCTTAACCAGACCATCACGCCCTGCAAACAACAGTAAGCCGTGATGTCATTCCTCTTTTGCAGCCCCTGAAAGGGGCGACAGAATGTAGCCCATGACGCAAGTCATGGGAATAGAGTAGCCAATAAAAAGAGAGCCCCGGAGGGGCGAAAGAAATGCGAGTTGAGTTTCTTACGCCCCTCCGGGGCTTCACTATGTCTGACTACGAATTACCCACGGCTCGCGCCGTGGGCTACACTCTTGCGCCCTTTCAGGGCTTGCCGCTCAGTTGATCAGGTCGGGCCATTCGTCCTGCGTAGTGAGGGGGGCGGGCGAGGCGTGGTGAACGATCATGCGCCAGTTGTCGCCGACGAGACGGAAGATGTTGGTGGCCTGTGCTGCTGCGGCGACGAGGCCCTCTTCGGTCATCATCGAGATGATCTCGGTGCAACTGACCCATGCGACCTGGCCCGAGATGGTGATGCGCTCGTTGCTTGAGGCAATCGTCATCGAGTCCGTGACGGAGAAGATCATGACCCAGCTTTCGCGTATGCGCTCGTAGCCGAAGATGGCTTCACGTCCCGGATGCACGCAGACGGCCGCCTCCTCATCGACCCAGGCCAAATCCATCTGGCCCACGTCGAGCGAATTCATCGCCGCGTAGAAACGCTCGTTGGCCTGGCGCACACGTTCCTTGTCGGACATCCTCGGCCTCTCCATTTTCAATCAAACCGCAGTGCTGCTAAGATGGCGCGCTTCGTAATTTAACCGGAACCCACAGGATATTCTGGACTGCATGAGACTTCGCCTACTTTATCACGGACACTGCTTTGACGGGGTCGCTTCGGCCGCCGTCTTCACACGATTTTACCGCGAGCGCGTGAATGCGGGCGCGGACGTTGCTTACACGAGCCTGCTTCATCGTCCCGGCGCGCTCTTCGATGAAGAGATGTTCGACGGCGACGAGAATGCCATCGTCGATTTTAAATACTCGACCTCGGAGCGCCTGACCTGGTGGTTCGATCATCACCAGTCGGCCTTTCTCACTCCCGAAGACGAAGCGCATTACAGGCGCGATCGCTCGGGCAGGAAATTTCTGGACGCGACGCGCAAGTCCTGTACGGAGCTGATCGCCGACACGACCCGGGAGCGCTTCGACTTTCGTGAAGAGATGCTTGACCCGCTCGTTCACTGGGCCCATATCATCGACGGCGCGCTCTACGAATCTGCGGCGCAGTGTGTGGAGTTGGGCGCGCCCGCCTTGCAGTTGATGCAGGTCATCGAAAGCGACCCGGACGACGCCTTCATCGAACAGATCATCAGAGAGCTAACCACGCGCCCGCTCGATGATGTCGCGCTCGGCGTTGAGGTACAGCGTCGCTTTCGTCCCATCTTCGCGCGTCATCTGGAGACGCTCGAAACCATCAGGCGCAAGGCTCGTTACGTGGACGCAGTGGTGCAGTTCGATCTGGTTGACGATGGCCTCGAAGGCTTCAACAAGTTCATCCCCTACTATCTCTACCCCGAGACGACCTATTCGGTGGCGCTCACGCGCGGGCCCTATCGCACCAAGATTTCCGTCGGCTCGAACCCGTGGAGCCCGCGCCCGCGCACACACAACATCGCCACGATCTGCGAGCGTTACGGCGGCGGCGGCCACGCCGTAGTCGGAGCCGTTTCATTCAAGCCTGATGAAGTGGAAAAGGGACGCGCCGCCGTGCGCGAGATCGTGGCGGAATTATCCGGTCAGTGAGCGGTGAGCAGTAAGAAAAGTTCTTACTGCTCACCATCGGAGCGTGCCATCAGCGCTTCGATCTCTTCGGGCTGCTTGGGCACTTTGCTGGAGAGGACGCGATTGCCGTCCTCTGTGATGAGCACGTCGTCTTCGATGCGGACGCCTATGCCGCGATACTTGTCGGGGATGTTCTCTGATTTCTCCGAGACGTAGAGGCCGGGCTCGACCGTGATGACCATGCCGGGCTCAAGGCTGCGCGACTGGCCGTCGCGGTAATAGCGTCCAACGTCATGCACGTCTATGCCCAGGAAATGGCCCAGGCCGTGCATGTAGAATTTCTCATACTCCTTATCTTCGATCAGCTTCTCCGGCTCGCCTTCCAGAAGGCCGAGGCGCACCATGCCTTCGGTCAGCAGCTTGATCGAATGGCTTTTCAATTCATCCAGCGTAATGCCGGGGCGCGCAAGCTTCACGCAGTCCATCTGTGTTTCCAGCACGAGGTCATAGATGTCGCGCTGCGCCTGTGTGAAACGACCGTTGATGGGGAAGGTGCGTGTGATGTCCGAGGCGTAGCCACGGTATTCAGCGCCCGCGTCGATGAGCAGCAGGTCGCCGTCGCGCAAGGTCGCGTCGTTGTTGACGTAGTGCAGCACGGTCGCGTTTGCGCCGCTGCCGACGATGGACGTATAGGCCGGAGCCGATGCTCCGTTCTTGCGGAAGATGAATTCGAGCAACGCTTCAAGCTCATACTCCTTCATCCCCGGACGCGCCGCCTTCATCGCTTCACGATGAGCCTCAGCCGCGATGTCCGCCGCGCGCTGCATCAGCTCCACCTCTTCCGCGCTTTTAAAGAGACGCATCTCGTGGATGATCGCGCCCGTGTCAATGATGGCTTCGGGCGCGCTGAAACCCTTGCGCGCCATCGAGCGCAGCCGACCGATCTGCTTGATGATCTGGTCGTCAAGCTCAGGGTTACCGGCCCCTATGCGATAGTACAGATTGCGCGCGCCGTTGATCAGCTCCCCCAGCTTCTCCCTGAACTCTTCGACCGGGAATGCGGCGTTTGCGCCGTACTCCGCGAGCGCGCCTTCCGTCCCGGCGCGTCTTCCGTCCCAAATCTCTCTTTCGGGGTCGCGCGGCCTGACGAAGAGCGTGAACTTCTGCTCCGCTTGATTGGGTGCGATGACGGCGATCGCTTCCGGCTCATCGAAGCCGGTCAAATAATAGAAGTCCGAATTCTGTCGATAGCGATAGTTAGTGTCGTTGGAGCGAGTGGCTTCGGGCGCGCTGCTGATGATGGCGACTGAATCTTGGCCCAGACGATTCATGAACTCGGCGAGCTGCGGTCGCGACATAATGGCTTCTCCTCTTGCAGATGAGATATGTGTCCGTCCCTGTTGGCGTGGGAGCATTGTAACTGAGAGAGTGGGCCACGCGGAAACGCACCGGCGGCATCTGCTCGCATGGCCCCAAAGGTGTTGGCCCACACCAGACGCCACGCTTGCCCTTCCGCTCGCATGCCTGTTTGAGGGATAATCCCGGATCGGTAGCTGACAGACATTATGAGCATCAATGCGCTTGAGATAGAAACAGCGAATCCTTCGGAGATCATCTCGCGCGACCCGGCGACGGGCGAAGAGCTTGGCCGCGTGCGCGTGGGCACAGCCGAAGATGTTGCGCAGGCAGTCGCCGAAGCGCGCCACGCGCAGCGCGATTGGGCCCGGCTCTCTTTTAAAGAGCGCGGGCGCATTATTATGCGCGCCAGAAAGTTTGTGCTTGACGAGATGGAACAACTCGCCCGGCTCATCTCAAGAGAGACGGGCAAGCCGCTCGCGGAAGCCATCTCGATGGAGATCACTCCGACGCTAGACCTGATGCAGTTCTTCGCACGCCGGACGGCGCAACTGATCAGGCCGGAAAAGATAGACATAGGGCAATACGGATTGATGGGCCGCACGTCGCGCATCGTCTATAAGCCTCTCGGGGTGGTCGGTATTATCTCGCCCTGGAATTTCCCCTGGGCCATCCCGCTCGGCGAAGTCGTGATGGCACTGATGGCCGGCAATTCGGTCGTCCTCAAGCCCAGCGAATTGACGCCGCTCACGGGGCTCAAGATCAAGGAGGTGTTCGCCCGCGCGGGCCTGGCCGACGGATTGCTGCATGTCATCTCGGGCGACGGGCACACGGGCGCGGCGCTTGTGGAAGCGCGCGTTGACAAGATCATGTTCACGGGAAGCGTCGCTACGGGGCGGCGCGTCGCGGAGGCTGCGGCGCGTCAACTGATTCCGATCGTCCTCGAACTCGGCGGCAAAGACCCGATGATCGTCCTCGAAGACGCTGATCTGGAACAAGCCGCACGCGCCGCCGTGTGGGGAGCGTTCGCTAACTCCGGGCAGGCTTGCGCCTCCGTCGAGCGTCTTTACGTCCAGGAGCGAATCGCGCCGCAGTTCATCGAGCGCCTGCTCAGCGAGACGCGCTCGCTGCGCCAGAATATAGGGACGGGGGAAGACACCGACATCGGCGCGATGTCGAGCGAAAGACAACTTCATATCGTCGAAGAGCATGTCAAAGACGCGCTCGTGCGAGGCGGACGCGCGCTCGTCGGCGGAAGACGCGCGCCGGAATTGTCGGGCCCTTTCTATGAGCCGACGGTGCTCACGGGCGTAGATCATACGATGACGGTCATGCGCGAGGAGACCTTCGGGCCTGTGCTGCCCGTGATGACCTTCAAGACCGAGGATGAGGCTTTGGCCCTCGCCAACGATAGCGTCTTCGGCCTCACCGCCAGCGTGTGGACACGGAACATTGCGCGCGGGCGAAGGCTCGCCGAGCGCCTGGAAGCGGGCACAGTGATGGTCAACGAAGTGCTCTACACGCACGGCATCGCACAGACGCCCTGGGGCGGCGTGAAGCAGAGCGGGCTGGGCCGAACGCATGGCCGCCTGGGCCTGCTCGAACTGGTCGCGCCCCAGCATATACACGTCAACCGCCTTGGACGCCTTGCCGATTTCTGGTGGTTCGGCTATACGCCGCGTGCCGCCCGCCTCTTTCGCGGTTTCGCCCGCCGTTTCGCCACCGGAAACCCCCTGCAAACCTCCCTGCTGCTGCCCGAGATGGTTCGCAGATTGTTCGAGCGCCGCTCCTGAAAACCCCCGCCCGTAAAAATATTTTCTCCTTGCAACGAAATTTGCAAGCCGTGGCTTGCGTTATTTGCATCATATAGTTATACTGCGCGTCCCCCTGTAGACAGGTGCGCTGTCTGTAAGCAGATTCCTTACCTTTGTCGCTCTTGACTCTCAGGTCAAACCGGCAGGGGGCTTCTTCAGAAACACAAATACATAACCTCGCGCTCCGGCGGAGAGTTACGTTTACTTCGCGTTAATAAACTGTGCCGTGGGCGTTTTTATGTCTATCGTCGTCATCATCCCCCATCCACCGAAGTCGTCCGACGAGACCAGCGGCGGCTTCCTTCTCACTAATTTCTTAAAATCTGTAAGGAGATTTAAATGAAGAAAGTTTTCGCGTTGTTCGTCATGGCAGTCGTGTGCGCTATGACGGTTTCCTCCATCCTCGTCGTCGGCCAGCAGGGCCGCGCTCGTGTTGCAGGCCCTTCCGGTGGCCGCTTCTCAGACCAGACCCCGGCCGCCGCCCACGCAAATCGCCCGGATTACGCCGAGGGCAAGTATTTCGTCTCTTTTAAGAACGGCGTGACAGCCGCCAACCGTTCGATGGTCAAATCTCACGGGGCCAACGTGACCTACGAATTCCCCGAGCAGCGCTTCATCGCGATCGAGATTCACAACCCCAGCCAGCTCGCAGCGATTCAGAGTAACCCCAACGTTGAATATGTCGAGCAGGAGCCGATGCGCTATGCGATGGGCCTTTCAGACCTCGCAACCAGCGAGATGACGCCGACCGCTACCAATGGCCTGTATGGGCTGGTGACGACCAACACGACGAACGTCCACGCGCGCGGTTATACGGGCGCGAGCTTCAAGATTGGCATCGCCGACACCGGCCTCGACTACACCCACCCGGACATCGCCGCCAACTACGTTGCCGGTTACGACACGTTTGAAAAGGACGGCAATCCCTGGTGGAACAACGACCCGCTGGAATCGCACGGCACGCACGTCGCCGGAACGATCCTCGGCGTCAGGGGCAACAACGGCATCTACGGCGCTGCCTATAATGCGCGTCTCTATCACGCCCGCGTCCTCAAGGGAGATGCGGCTTCGGGCACGGCGACGGGCTCAAGCTCCGGCATCATGGCTGGCGTCAAGTGGCTCGTCTCGGACACGGCTGGCCCGCAGGTCAACCTCGTCAACATGAGCCTCGGCGGCGGCGCGCCCTCGCAGTCCGAGCAGCGCTTCTACAACGATTGCCGTAACAAGTACGGCGCGATCATCGTCGCCGCCACCGGCAATGATGGCTTCACCAACCAGGTCAGCTACCCGGCAGCCTACACGATCAACGTCGCCGTTGGCGCAGTTGATAAGAACAATGCTATTGCGAGCTTCTCGAATCGCGGGACGACGGCCATCGACCTCGTCGGCCCCGGCGTTGACGTGGCTTCGAGCGTGCCGATCGGACAGGGTTTTGACACGTCCGTGACGACCAGCTCCACCTTCTCCGCCTTCGGCATGACTTTCGCGGGTCAAACCAGCGGCATCACACGCCCGCTGGTGAGCTGCGGTATCGGTCAGGTCGGCGAGTTCCCGGCCTCAGTCGCCGGTAACATCGCGCTCATCCAGCGCGGCACGCTCAGCTTTGCCGACAAGGTAAAGAATGCGATGGACGCCGGAGCGGTTGCGGCCATCGTCTACAACAACGTGGCCGGAGATTTCGGTGGCACGCTCGGCACAGCCACCGTTGCCGATGGCCGCGCGTGGATTCCCGCCGTCACCGTCTCGGACGTGACGGGCGCAACGCTTGTGAGTCAGGCGGGCTCGAACGCGACCGTCATGAACCTGGCGACCAACTGGGACTACTACAGCGGCACGTCGATGGCGACGCCGCACGTGACCGGAATCACTGCCGTCCTCTGGGCTGCGAATCCGACCTACACGCCCGCAGCGATCGAGGACGCCTTGAAGAAGTCCGCGACCGACCTGGGCGCGGCGGGCTACGACACGACCTTCGGGTACGGTCTGGTCAACGCCGATGCCGCGATGGCACGCACAGGCAAGTAAGCGAGGGGAAAAGGGGGAGGCGGGGGCACGCCTTCCCCTTTGACTTTTCGGCCCGGACAGGAGTTCCTGCCGGGCCGAAAAGATCAGCCTTCGTCGTCTTCATGCCCTTATCGAAGTCAACCTCAAACGTGGGACATCACTCTCCGCAGTAGATAGAGCAAACCGGCTATCGTCATAACTCTCGCACCGGAGATTGCCATCCTCGCACCTCGCATTCCGAATTGTTCATCAGCATGTACTTCATCGTCACCGTCACTAATTTCGCAGGCACGCCCCCTCAAGGGGCGATCAACCCCGCTCACCTCAAAACACTCAACCACAGCGAAGGAGCAAAAGATGAAGAAACTCATAGCCTTACTGGCCGTGGCGGCACTCTGCGCCATGATCTTCGTATCGGGATCGGTTCAAGGTCAGAACAAAAATAAATTTCGGACAAAAGAGAAGAAGGTCGCCAACAGCTATATCGTCGTCCTGGAAGATTGGGCCGTCGGGCTCAAGGGCGAAAGTTCGGCTGCGCCGGACATCGCCGCCAACCTCGCCACGATCTACAATGGTAAGGTCAAGCACATTTACAAGCACGCGATCAGCGGTTTCTCGATCGAGCTATCGGAGGCCGACGCACTGGCTCTCAGCCAGGATGCCAGAGTCAAGTATGTTGAAGAGGATGGTATCGTCACTGCCAACACGACGCAGACCGGGGCAACGTGGGGCCTCGACCGCATAGACCAGCGCGACCGCCCGCTCAACGGCACTTACACCTACACCCCGACCGGCGCGGGCGTTCACGTCTACGTCATAGACACGGGGATTCGCACCTCTCACACGGAGTTCGGTGGCCGCGCTTCCATCTCCTTCGATTCCGTCGGCGACGGGCAAAACGGTAACGACTGCAACGGCCACGGCACGCACGTCTCGGGCACGATCGGCGGCAGCACCTACGGCGTCGCCAAGGGCGTCACACTTCATGCCGTGCGCGTGCTCGACTGCGCCGGTAACGGAACGGATTCGACGGTCGTCGCGGGCGTTGACTGGGTGACGGCGAATCACGCCAGCCCGGCTGTCGCCAACATGAGCCTGGGCGGCGGCGCATCCTCGACCATTGATACGGCCGTGCAGAACTCCATCGCTTCCGGCGTGACCTACGCCGTTGCCGCCGGTAACGACGGCTTGAACGCCTGCAACTATTCGCCCGCGCGCGTTGCCGCCGCCATCACGGTCGGCAACTCTACCAGCACGGACGCACGCGCTTCGACCTCCAATTACGGCTCGTGTCTCGACATCTTCGCTCCCGGCACAAGCATTACTTCCGCCTGGTACACCAGCAACACTGCGACCAATACGATCAGCGGTACGTCGATGGCATCGCCGCACGTCGCGGGTGTCGCGGCGCTCTACCTGCAAAACAACCCGACTGCATCGCCCGCGACAGTCGCCAGCGCAATCACCACCACGGCGACCTCCGGCCGCTTGACCGGCATCGGAACCGGCTCGCCCAACCTACTGCTCTACTCGCTGCTCACGACGGGCGGCGGCACTGGCGGCGCTCCTTGTACCAGTTGCGAAGCCTACAGCGGCTCTCTATCAGGCACGGGCGCTATCCAGTACCAGCCGAGCGGCACTTACTACTACAGCTCCGTCTCCGGCACTCATAAGGGCTGGCTGCGTGGGCCAACGTCCGGCGCAGACTTCGACCTCTACCTGCAAAAGTGGAACGGCTCCACCTGGGTGACGGTCGCCAGCGGAACCAGCGCAACTGCGAACGAGGATGTCACCTACAGCGGCACGGCTGGCTACTATACGTGGCAAGTCTATTCCTACAGCGGCAGCGGCAGTTACAACTTCTGGATGCAACGGCCATAAATGAAGAGCAGCCCCTTTAGGGGCGCGCAGAATGTAGCCCACGGCGCAAGCCTTGGGAACAGACAGAAAGAAAGATTGTCAGCCCCTTTAGGGGCGCAAGAGTGTAGCCCACGGCATCAGCCGTGGGTACAGGTCAAGAAGAAATGAGCAAGCCCCGGAGGGGCGAAAGAAATTCAACTTGAATCTCTTTCGCCCCTCCGGGGCTTCACTATGTTTGGTTAATGCATTCCCACGGCTCGCGCCGTGGGCTACATTCCGCGCGCCCCTAAAGGGGCTTCACTTGTTTCTTTCGCCCCTCGTATGCCGCTCGCGTGGCTTACTCTCTATATTGCGCTTCGGTTGTATTCTCTCGATAACTTTCCGTTGGTACTTGCGTCGGCGTGAATTTGCGTTATACTTCCGCGCCCTCAAAAAATTGGGGTCTGGTTTGTCCTTATTCGCCCGCGACGGAACTTAATCCTTAGAGTCCATCCGTCGGCAGGTCAAAACGTCAACTGCATAATCAGCCGGACGCTTCACACAGGCGTCATGCTGCGTCCTCAGCGTTCATATACTGTGCACAGCAATGTTCATCTCTCCCCCTTTGTTCCACGGCAGGCGAGGCCAGACGCACTGTCTCCCAACCACCACCACAGCAGTCTGATCTTGAAGGAGCATCAATGAAAAAACTCATACTGACTCTGGCGACGCTTGCAATCGCGGTCGCGATCTTTCTACCCCTCCTCGCTCACGGACAGAATCAAGGACAAGCTCAGAGCACGGCGAGCGCTCAATCGGATAAGCCCTTGAATGCACCCAATCCCTCGCCGAAAAAAGAGGCCAAGTTTCGACCCGCACAGGACGGCAAGGGCATCAAGGATGAATACATCGTCGTCTTGAACGACGATGTGACTGATGCAGAAACCGCTTCCGGTAACCTGATCGCCGTGCACGGCGGATACCGAAAGCATGTCTACAACCGGGCGCTGAAAGGTTTCTCCGTTCACATCTCTGAGAAGAAGGCGCAGAAGCTGGCGCTCGATCCGTCGGTCGCATACGTCGAGCAGGATCAGGTCGTGACACTGGACACAACGCAGACGGGCGCAACGTGGGGTCTCGACCGTATAGACCAGCGCGACCTTCCCCTCGACGGCAACTACAACTACAACGCGACGGGCGCGGGCGTCAAAGCTTACATCATCGACACCGGCATCCTGACTTCGCACAGCCAGTTTGGCGGTCGCGCCATCTCCGGCTTCACGGCGATCGCGGACGGTAACGGAACCACGGACTGCAACGGTCACGGCACGCACGTCTCGGGCACTGTCGGCGCCAGCACCTACGGCGTTGCCAAGGGCGTGACGCTCGTTGCCGTGCGCGTGCTCGACTGTTCGGGCAACGGCACAGATTCAGGCGTCATCGCGGGCGTTGACTGGGTCACTTCCGATCACCAGCCGGGACAGCCCGCCGTGGCGAACATGAGCCTCGGCGGCGGCGCGTCCTCCGCTCTTGATACCGCCGTCAACAATTCGATCAACGACGGCGTGACCTATGCCGTCGCGGCGGGCAACGGCGACGCGCTCGGCATCGCGCAGAACGCCTGCAACTATTCGCCCGCACGCGTCGCCAACGCGATCACGGTCGGCGCAACCGACAGCTCTGACAGGAAGGCTTCCTTCTCCAACTACGGCACGTGCGTTGACATCTTCGGGCCGGGCGTCAACATCACTTCCTCCTGGTACACGAGCACGACGGCGACCAACACGATCAGCGGCACGTCGATGGCGACGCCGCACGTCGCAGGTGTCGCGGCGCTCTACCTGCAAACCGACCCGACCGCCTCGCCCGCGACCGTCGCGGCGGCGATCATCAACAGCTCGACCCCCAACAAGGTCACGAATCCCGGCACGGGCTCACCGAACCGCCTGCTCTACTCGCTGTTCGGCGCGAACCCGACGCCCACGCCGACGCCGACACCGACGCCTACGGGCTCTCAGCTTCTCGCAAATCCGGGCTTTGAGTCGGGCAATGTCTCCTGGACGACCAGCAGCGGCGTCATCACCAACTCCACGTCGCGCACGCCTCGCTCGGGTTCGTGGTACGCTTGGTTGGATGGCTACGGGACGACGCACACGGACTTCGCCTATCAGCAGGTGACGATTCCGTCCACGGCGACGGCGGCGACCCTGAGCTTCTATCTGAAGATCGACACGGCGGAGACGACGACCACGACCGCTTACGACAAACTGAGCATTCAGATTCGGAACACGAGCGGAACCGTGCTGGCGACGCTCGCCACCTACTCGAACCTGAACGCCTCATCCGGCTACGTCCTCAAGTCCTTCAACGTGCTGGCCTATAAGGGACAGACCATTCGCGTTTACTTCAACGGGACTGAAGATAGTACGCTGCAAACGTCATTCATCATCGACGACACGGCGCTCAACGTCTCGCAGTAGTAGCGATTGCCCGCACGAAGAGCATAACCGGAATGAGGGGACATCTACTCGTTAGATGTCCCCTCATTCTCTTCCGGCCAAAGCAGGCGGTACTGACCTGCTTTATACGCCATCGCCGCTCGCTTGATTCCGGGCGCGCGCGCCTTTAGGATGTTTTACGCCGTCTCGTAACTCTTTCGGAAACGCTTGTGAGGCACTAGAGAAATCTTGCTCGGACGCTTAATACGCGCGCGCGAAATACATCTTTCGCAGCGCGAGAAAAACAGGATCGTGCGCCCCTTTGAATGGGGCCTCTCGTATATTACGGATCACGCGAACGGCGATGACCCGCGCCAAGTCCTGCGCCGACACGCGCATCATGCGGTCGCTACGAGCGAGGATTTCTATCGCGCGCCGTTGATTACGGACTTCCACCTGGACGGTCAACATCTAACATGGACGAGCGCCGTCCACACGCCTTCGCCGGAAAACAATACTGTTCGCGCGCACTTCTTTCCCGCTTCCGGTCGGCGACGCGACGCGGCTCCTGAGCATCGCCCGGCGGTCGTCGTCCTCCCACAGTGGAATGCGCAGCCGGAAAGCCACATGGCGCTCTGTCGCCTGCTCAATCGTCTCGGGATAACGGCGCTGCGCGTGACGCTTCCGTATCACGAAGCCAGACGGCCCGCCGAGCTTCAGCGCTCGGATTATCTCGTCAGCTCGAACATCGGGCGCACGATTCAATCCATGCGTCAGGCCGTGCTGGACGCGCGCGCAGCCGTGCGCTGGCTGATCGAAGAGCGCGGCTACAACCGCATCGGCATCCTCGGCTCAAGCATCGGCTCGTGCACGGCTTTCCTGACTTACGCGCACGAAGAGCAGATTGATGTCGGCGTCTTCAACCACGTCTCCGGCTACTTCGCCGATGTCGTCTGGCGCGGCATCTCTACGCGTCACGTCAGGGAAGGGTTCGGCGACGAGGTGACGCTCGAAGAGCTGCGCGAATACTGGCTGCCGATCTCGCCGCTTCCCTTTATCACACGGCTACAGAAGATCAGGCCGCGTCCCATGCGCTTTATCGCCGCGAGCAATGATCTGAGCTTTCCCGTCGACCTCACGCGCAACGTGATCGCCGAGACGCGCCGCGCAGGGCTTCCCGTCGATGTCGCCTGGCTGCCCTGCGGACACTACACCATCGGAGAGCGCCCCTGGGTCTACATGGACGGCTGGAAGATCGCCTCCTTCTTCAAAAAGCACCTGTAAGAGCAAGGATGAAGGATGAAGGATGAAGGATGAAGTAAAAGCATAAAAGCATTTCTTTCATCCTTCATCCTTCATCCTTCATCCTTGCTTTGAACTGAGATATACTCGCCGTGCTCGCAACCTCTCGGCCCGACCTCGCATGCTTAGCCTTGAGCAACAGAGGGCCGCTTCGTTCTAAACGCTCGTCATGAAAAGGAGAACACTCATGCCCTTTTACTTCGGCATCGACGGCAGGAAAGAGAACGAACAGAAGATCGCCAAAGGATTACTGCGATTGAAAGAAGCGTTTGACAAGACCAAGCAGCCGAAGAGGACTGTCACGGAGACGCTGCTGCTCGCCACCTGGAACATACGCGAATTCGATTCCTCCAAATACGGCAAGCGCGGCAAGGAGCCCATCTTCTACATCGCAGAGATCATCTCGCAGTTCGACCTCGTTGCGATTCAGGAAGTCCGCGACGACCTGACGGCGCTCAACACGCTGATGCGTTACCTGGGCGGGTGGTGGAAGTACCTGCTGACGGACGTGACGCAGGGGCGACAGGGAAACCGCGAGCGCATGGCCTTCGTCTACGATTCGCGCAAGATCAACTTCGGCGGCTTCGCCACACAGGTCGTCATTCCGCCCATCGCCAAGGCAGGGAAAGTCCTGGAGCCCGCCAAACAGCTTGCGCGCACTCCTTTCATGGTCGGCTTTCGCGTCGGCTGGTTCAACTTCACCATCTGCACGACGCACATTCTCTACGGCGAGGCCGTGGCCGAAAATCCCGATCGCATTAAAGAGATAGAGGTGCTGGCGGAATTTCTCGCCGCGCGCGCCGAGGAGAAATACGCCTGGTCTAAGAATATGATTCTGCTCGGAGACTTCAACATCTTCAAGCCCGAAGACAAGACGCTGCAAGCCATCACCAAGGCGGGCTTCTTCGTCCCGAAGCAGATACAGAAGCTGCCTTCCAACGTCCCGCAGAACAAACACTATGACCAGATCGCCTTCATCGCGCCGGACATTCAGGATCAGCTTGAGCTTTGCAACGCGGGCGTCTTCAACTACTACTCGTACATCTATCGCCCGGAAGACGAGGAGCTGTACTCGGAAGACATGGGCAAGCCTTACAAGGAGACGAAAGAAGGGAAGTCGCGCGACAAGGCGCAGCGCACGCGCTACTACAAGGACTGGCGCACCTTCCAGATGTCGGATCACCTGCCGCTCTGGATTGAGCTACAGATAGATTTCAGCAAGCAGTATCTAAGCAAAAAGGTCAAGAAGGAGCTGGCCCCCACGCCGACGATGGGCCGTGGGCCCAGCTTACAGCTTTAAGCGCACGCGCCGCTTGTGGGTTCACCTGTCCGAAATGGAATCCATGAACAGCGCTTCCACGCGCGCGGCTATCTCCCTCGCGCGTTCGAGCAGATCGTCGGCGCGCGAGCGGTGCTCGGACGTGAACTCGTCGTCCCCTATCTCCGCCGTGTTGACGAGCACGTTGTAGCGCGCAGACGTGACGGCGGCCAGCGACAGTTGCGCGCCCGTGGCGGCATCGGAGAGAGCGTTCGGATTGCCTATCTCGGCGAGGGTCTCAAGCAATTCCAGCACTTGCACGGCGACGCCTGCGATCTCAAGCGGCACTGTCGCCGCGCCCTTGAGCGCAGCCTCTATCTCGTTGGCCCGCAGTGATGCCTGATCGTCGGTCGCTTGCGTCAATTCTCGCGCATCCATGACGCGCTGAAAACTCTCCGCATCACGAGCGGCGGCGAGTCGCAAGTGGCTGCGCAGCGGCTCAAGCTCGGAGAGCGTGTCCTGTATCTCGCGCTGCACGTCGCGGTATTTATCGCGTCCCTCCGTCAGGCGCGCGACCATCTCGCCGAGCGCAGCCCCGAGCGATGCTGCCTGTGCTGCTGCCGCTCCGCCACCGGGCGCGGGCTCGCCGCTCGCCACGGCTTCGGAAAATTCCTTCACGCTCTCAAGCTCGCCCTTACTCGCGAAGGCCGCCTCGATGCGATTTTCAAGAACGAGGCCGGGCGCGAAGTTTTCTATCTGCAAGAAATATTCGGCGGCGCGATCGAGCGCGGCCTGCGGGATGAGCCCGACGATCTCGCTACCGGCGACGCGCACGCCGTAGCGCTCGGCCTCGCGCCTGACGGCCTCGAAAGCGTGATGAAGCTGCGTCTTCTCAAAATCGACGAGGTTCATGGAGACCTGCGTGAGCCCGCGCGTCTCAAGCTCGAAGCCGAGGGCCTTCAGATAGCGCAGGCCGCCGCTGCTCCCGCGCACGGCGCGCGCAACCCGCCGCGCGATCGAGAGATCATCCGTGTGCAGGTTGACGTTATAGGCGATCAGAAGCGGGCGCGCGCCGACGACGACTGCCCCTGCGTTCTGGTGCAGGCGGGATGGGCCCAAGTCCGGCGCACGCGCGGCGACGCTCGCTATTTCTTCGCGCAGCAACTCGTAACCCCCGCGTCTTACGTCTTCCAGATTGACGCGGTCTGGCCGCCGCGCCGCGCGCTCATAAAAGTAGACGGGAATCGAGAGCTCTTGCGCGATGCGCTCGCCCGCTTCGTGGGCCAACGCTATACAGTCGTCCATCGTCACGCCGCGCACGGGCACGAACGGCAGGACATCCGTCGCGCCAAGGCGCGGGTGCTGCCCCGTGTGACGGCGCAGGTCGATCAACTCCGCCGCGAGCCCGACGACACGCACGGCGGCCTCTACGACCTGCTCGGCATCGGCGACAAACGTGATGACCGAGCGATTGTGGTCAGGGTCAACGTGCATGTCCAGCACGGCTGCGCCCTCGACCGATTCGATGGCGCGCGCCAGCCGCTCAATCACTTCAGCCTTGCGGCCTTCGCTAAAGTTTGGTACACACTCGACGAGACGATCCATAAATAGAAGTGGTCGGCAGGTTAGTCATCAGTATTCGGTCTGGTATATTAACACCGCGTCGCCGCTTTTCACTTCCGAAAACTTGATGACTCACGACTGGCTACTAATCGCTGAATGCTGATTACTACTCGTGGCTTCTAATAGGTTCATCAACCAACGCAAGAACGCATGGCAGCGCCTGGAAGATTTGCTGGCGCTGCTTGATCGTTCCTCTTTGCGGCGCTTGCATCGAGAGGAGGTGCGCGAGCTTGGGCGCATCTATCGACGGACGGCGTCCGATCTGGCGATCGCGCGGGCCGAATCGCGCGACCCGCGTCTGATCAACTATCTCAACAGCCTGGTGATTCGCGCGCATGGCCGCATCTACCAGGCGGACACGCAGGGAGGAACGCGGCTACGCCATTTCTTCACGCGCGACTTTCCGCAAACCTTTCGCCGCACCTGGCGCTACACGGCAATCACGTTCACCTTCTTCTGGGTCTTCTTTCTGGTGGGCTTCATGGGCACGTGGCAGGATGCGGACTTTTCAGAGTTCGCAGGCATCGAGCCGGAGATGCGGCAGGTCGTCAACGCGCGCATACACTGGTGGGAAAGTTTGAATGAAGCCAATCAGGTCGGCTCAAGCCGTATCCTGACGAACAATATCGGGGTGACGTTTTACGCCTTCGCGCTGGGCGCGATGTTCGGCATCGGCACGCTCTACGTGATGGCTTACAACGGGGCGAACTTCGGCGCGGTCTTCGCGCTCGTTTACCGCGCGGGCTACGGCAACGACTTACTCTCGTTCGTCGTCGGGCACGGCGTCATAGAACTCTCCTGTATCTTCATCGCCGGAGGCGCGGGCCTTCTGATCGGAACCGCGCTGCTCATCCCGGGCGACCTCTCTCGCGCCGATGCCTTAAAGACGCGCGGCCTCGAAGCGATTCGCCTCATCGTCGGTTGCGCGGCCTTGCTGGTCATCGCCGGAATCATCGAAGGCTTCATCTCGCCCGCGCCCATCCGCCCGGCAATCAAGTTCACCGTCGCCATCCTGACAGGGCTTGCCCTATACAGCTATCTACTGCTCGGCGGCAGAGACGAAAAGCAAGGATGAAGGATGAAGGATGAAGGATGAAAGGAATGCTTACCTGTCTTGAATGCTTTTACTTCATCCTTCATCCTTCATCCTTTCTTCATAACAGTCCGCGTTCTTTGACCTGTAGATATTTTTCGAGGAGCGCGGGCGCGAGGGCCGCCGCCGTCACGTCGAGTGCGAGCCCGCCCTGCGATTCCACCAGACGCAGCGCCGCTTCGCGTTGATGAATAATCTCTTCGGCGACGGATTGCGTGAAGAGGTCGCGCACGTTGTCGGGCGTGTGGCGGACGACTTCTTTCAAGTCGCGGTCGCCGATCGTGACGACGAGCGGCAGGTGGCGCGGGCGCAGCAGCCGCAGGGATGTCAGAAGCTCGCGCGAGCCCTCTTCGTCAACGAGGTCTGTGAGGACGACGACCAGTGCGCGCCGTTTGCAATTGGCGGCGATGAACTCGAAGGCGCGCGCGTAAGAAGGCTCGATCATCTCAGGCTCGATGGCGTGCAGGGCTTCGAGCACGGCATCCATGTGCTCGCCGCCCCGCTTCGGCGGCACGTAAGTCTTGATGCGCCGACCGAAGACGAGCACGCCCGCGTTATCGCCGCCGCGCGCCGCCGCAGACATCAGCGCCAGCGTCGCATGTATCGCCAGGTCTAGCTTCGTTTCATTCTCTATGCGCGCCGTCATCAATCGCCCGGCGTCGAGCGCGATGAGGATGGTCTGATCGCGCTCGATCTGGTACTGGCGCGTGACGAGTCGCCCGCGACGCGCTGTCGCCGTCCAGGAAATATGACGCAGTTCGTCGCCGCGCACGTAGTCGCGCAGGGATTCAAACTCGCGCCCCTCGCCGCGCCATGAAGAGCGCCTGTGCGCAGACACGAGCGAGCGCGCACCCAGCGCCTTCAACTCCGCTTCGCGCGCCCGTCGCATGTTCGGATAAACCTTGACGACGACAGGCTCGCCCACATGCGTCTGACACCACGCCAGCCCGAAACGCGAAATGTAACGCACGGCCACGGGCCCGAACTCGAAGCGCCCGCGCTTGGGCGGCTTCAATTCGTAAACGAGCGCCGAAGCCATCTGCGCCTCGACGAGCATGCGCGCTTCGCGCGATCCCTTCAACTTCATCTGCGGCGGATACTCATCCTTGACCCACACACTCAAAGGTCGCGGCGTGTTATTCAAAACACGCACGCGCACCTCCGTCTCCGCGCCCACGGCAAAGCGCCCGCCGAACTCGCGCAAGACGCTCACGCCCCTGGGCCAACCGCTCATGCGCCCGTCAATAAACGCGAGCGTGAGCAGAAGGAAGTCGTAGAGCAGCGTCAGCCATCGCAGGCCCGGCCGTCCCCACGAGAGCGACAAAGGGATGAAGCCTGCGGCGAGCAGCACGTAGAAGAGTTTGGTGAAAACGAAGCGCATAAAAGGGGGCCGGGGAGCAGGGGCCGGGGTCAGTGAGCCGATTTGAACCGGCCCCTGGCCCCAGACACCCGGCCCCCTATCTTGGTACTTCGACGGTCTGTAAGATGTCCGTGATGACGGCGTCGGGGGTTGCGCCGTCAAGCTCTGCTTCGGCGCGCAAGCTCAGGCGATGGCGAAGCACCGGGCGCGCGATGTCGCGTACGTCGTCGGGCGTGGTGAATTCCCGACCGCGCAGGGCCGAGAGCGCCTTGGTGCAGAGCAGGAGCGCGACGGAGGCGCGCGGGCTCGCTCCGTAGAGTATCGACGGATGCGTGCGTGTGCGGCGCACTATCTCGACGACGTAGCGCTGCACGCCGGGCTCCATGCGCGCGTTGCGTACTTCCATGCGACAACGCGAGATGGCGTCGGCGTCAGAGAGCGGCTGAATGTCGACCAGTTCGAGCCGTCGCGCGTTGAAGCCCGCGTCCCAGTTGGCGACGACCTGTCGCTCCGCCTGCTCGTCCGGGTAATCGAGCAGGATTTTCAGCAGGAAGCGATCGAGCTGCGCTTCCGGCAACGGGTACGTGCCCTCGTACTCGATGGGATTTTCGGTGGCGAGCACGGTGAAGAGCGGCGAGAGTTGATGCGGGTCGCCGTCGATTGTGACCTGGCGTTCCTCCATCGCTTCCAGCAGCGCGGCCTGTGTCTTGGGCGGCGTGCGGTTGATCTCGTCGGCCAGCAGGATGTCCGTGAAGATGGGCCCACGGCGCAGCGTGAAGTCCGAGGTGGCGACGTTGAAGACGTTGGTTCCGGTGATGTCCGAGGGCATCAGGTCGGGCGTGAACTGTATGCGGCTGAAGCCCGCGCCGATGATGCGCGAGAGCGTCTTGACGGTGAGGGTCTTCGCCGTGCCGGGCACGCCCTCGATCAGCGCGTGGCCTTCGGCCAGGAGCGCGACCAGTATCTGCTCGATGGGCTCATCCTGGCCCACGACCACCTTGCGAAGCTCGGTCAGAATATGTTCGACGGTAGAGGAGACGTATTCAAGCATGTTGGATTTTAGATTTCAAACTTGAGATTTGACATCCATTGACGGGCTAAGAATATGTCTTTACATACAAAATCCAAAATCTAAACTCTCAGACTGTCTTTCGCCTGCTTGATTTCGCGCGAGCGCATGCGAAGGCCGAGCCTGCGTTCCACGTCGCGCAGGCGGCTGACGAGCGCAAGCGAGCGGCGCGCGTTGGTCGGCTCGCCGTTGATCGCCTCTTCGCAATCGCGCATCAGTGTTTCGAGTTCCTCGCGGTCGATGGGGGAGCGTGCGGCGACGCGCGCGGCGATCTCCGTGCGCGTGCTGTTGTGCTCGGCCCCGGCATAGCGCACGAGGACGCGGCGCGTTCGCGTGTAGATGTTTTCGATGGCGAGATCAAATGCCCGCGCGCGTTGTTGCAGCTCGGCCATCGAAGCCACAAACTCCAGGCTCGAACGCCTGTCCACATGCGCGAGCGGCAGCGGACGCGCGAAGCGACGACCCTTCGTCCAGAGCACGAGCAGAAGGATGAGAATGCCCTGTCCGATGGCGGCGAAAAGGGGCGTGCCCTCGAAGTACGCTAGCATCTCATTGCGCGCCAGGGCGTGGCCTTGATGATACTCGTCAAAGGCGATCAGACCGCCGCCGCCCGCGACGACGTTGAGTGCAAGCTGTAAATTGTCGGCGCGATTGAGGCCCGTGTTGGCGACGATGAAGGGATCGCTGAGTATCATGATGCGCCCGGCCCCACGCGGGTAATCGGCGAGCAGCGCGCCACGATAATCAGCCAGATGAACGACCGGCGCGGGCGATAGCAGGATGTTTGAAGGCTGGCTCCCGGCGGGCTTGGGCGGCGGCGGCGAATCGTTCGTCAGCGAATCGTCTTCCGCTTCACCCACGCCGATGCCCGAATCATCCTCGCTCTCGCGTCCGGCCTTCTCTTTGGCGAGCGCGACCAGCTTACCGCCCCCTTTCGCCTCGCCCTTCTTTTCGTCGGGCAGCCAGATGTTGATGAGACCTGCGAAGCGCGACGGCATAACCGTGACGACGTTGAGCGTCAGGGCGGTCGGTTGCGTCGGGCGCGCGGGCGAGACGCCGGCCGTCATCTCTTCCGGGTTGTCGGCGTGCGCGTCCGGGGTGGGATACTGTCTAAGCTCTGTCGCGACGCGCCAGTCGCCGGAATCGGGCAGCAGGCGCGGGTTCGGCCGACGGTCGATGATGACCAGCCGACCGCCGCCCTCCACCCATCGCATCAAGCTCTCAACTTCCTCCGGCTCAAATGAGAGTTTCGGTTGCAGCACGACGAAGGTCGAAGGCTGGCGCTGGTTGCTCTTGAGCAATGCGGCGGGCGCTTCACGCCAGCGCGTCACCTCTCTCCCGGACTCGCGCAGGAAGTCATAAAGCGCACGCGTCCCCGTCGCGCCCGCGTTATACGTCGAGCGATCAGGGTTGTACTCCGAATCGGGCGTCCGCTCGATCTGCACGTACGACGCGGCATTGAGCGCCACGAGCAGCACGAGCACAAGCACGACCCCCAAAATAATAGCCAGGTATTGACGCATGCATTAAGAGCAAGGATGAAGGATGAAGGATGAAGGATGAAAGCAATGCTGAAAGAAATGCTTCACCATCTTAATAGCTTTTACTTCATCCTTCATCCTTCCGCCTTCATCCTTGCTTTTCGAGTGCCTGCCGGTAGTGCAGGCGGAAAGCGGCCCAGTCGTTGTCCGTGCCGGGCGCGTAGCCGTACCAGTGATTCTCGAAACTGTCTGTGAGCTGTTGCATCTCGCCGTAGATGGGGCGCTGGCCGGAGAGCGAGCGCAGGTAGTCGCGGTTCGTCTTGTGCTGAGCGAGGCTTAAGAGTTTGCGGTCGCCAAGCTCGCACAGAAAGGCTATGTAGCCTTTGCGAATCGCGCCCCGGATGTCGCCCGCGCGCGCCAGCTTTTCGGCTTCGGCCAGAATGTCCGAAGAGGTCTGATCGGGTTCCAGGCGCTCGCCGAGCACGACGCGCGCCTCACGCTTCGCGCGCTTGCGGCCTCCGCGACTGCGAATGAAGCGCGGCGCGAGCTTCCATGCCGCGTAGGCGATTGCCGAGAGCGCAAGCCCGATGACGATGATCTCCGCCAGATTGGTGAAGACAGAGACGCGCTGGCGCGGCTCGACAGGCGCTGCCTTTCTTTCAGGGAAAAGGCTGTCGAGCCATCTCTTGAAGCGTTCCCAGAGACGCTTGACGGCGCTATCCTCTGCGGCCTTGTTGTATTCGGAGCGGCGAAGGATGCTGTTCAGCCGCGCTTTCTCTTCATCCTTGTTCTGCGCTCCCGTCTTCCCTTTCAGCAGTTCGTCGAGGCGCTCGCCGAGCGCGTGCAGCCGCTCCGTGATGCTCCAGAGCGTGCGCTCTCGTCGCGCATCCGGCGAGGGAATCTGCTCATACTCCTTGAGCGCATCGTCAAGCCATGAGTTGTTGACCTCCACAGGCGCGCCGTTCCATTGCACGGCGAGGGTCGGCGGGACGGCCCTGCGCACTTCACGCAAAGTCGAAGAGATGCGCGCGGCGCGCTCCCTTTCGCTGACGCCTTCGTCGAAGGAGGAGAGAGAATCGAGCGCCATAGTGGCCTGGCCTATGCGCTCTCTGTATTCCCTCATCGAGATCAACTCGGCGGCCTGCGTCGAGGCGCACGAAATAGAGATCAGCAACAGCGCATACAGCACGACCCGCACGCGCGCACCTTTCGTGTTCGGCGCGCGCCTGCCATCCCGGTCTGGGCTTGTCATGACGGAGACCATCTCGCGCAAGGTTTTCGAGTTCAACGAAGATTGAGCATAGAGCCGTATGAGACGGAGACCTCCGGCTCTGGCGAAGTTGTTCCGGCCCCGGTGACGAGCGCCGGAATATAAGAAGCCGTCAGGGGGCCGCCCAGCTCCGGCATCTCGCCGAGCGAGCGCGCCGCCATCAACTCTATGTCGTAGCCTTCATGTCGCACGCGCTCGTCAACATAAAGCAGCGAAAGGCCCAGCGTCCAGATGGGCGCGAGCAGGATGGAACTGGATTGGCCCAACACGCTGTAGCCTATGGCATACCAGGCGGGCCAGTTCGTCGCATTCCAGGGCGAAGGGTCTACGCCGTTTAAGTAGCCGTACCACCCGAGCGGGATGATCAGAATCAACAGCGCAGACCAACTGGCGAACCAGGTGAAGAGAAACATCGCCATCAGTCGGCGGACGTTGCCGCGCGCCAGCACGGAACTGCGGCTGAAGGCTTCAAACACGCCCTTGCCTTCGACCAGCATGACCTGCGGCACGTAGACGAAACGCTTGACCAGAAAAAAGAAGAACCACAGCGCGGCGGTCAGCGAGACCAGAAAGGCTATGATGCCGAAGACAGCCGAGAGCCAACCGGCCACGTACATCAAGGCGAACGCGCCGACCGCAAGGATATTGAACGCGAAGAGCCACGCGAAAAAGGCTATGATCGCCGAGAAGACGACCCACAGCCCGACCAGCACGCTCGCGATGAGCAGCCCCCAGAAGCGAGCACGCACATTACGATAAGTGGTGCGCGCCGACACGGGCGCGTTCCACAGCAGATGTGTGACGAGATTGCGCGTCGCCCCGCCCATGACGATCAGGTTCAGCAGCGTGCCCGTCAGAAAGAGCGCTATCCCGGCGCACAGCAGCACGACGTAAAGGGCCAGCGAAACCCCGCTGCCCGTCGCCATCAATTCGCGCCAACCGCTGGTCAGCATCACGTAACCCAGCGTTGAGACGACGACCGGCGGCGCGGTGATGCCGATCAGCGTAAAGAAGTGACGGCGGTATAAGCGGACGGCGCGATCGATCAGGTCGCCCGCGCCGAGCGGGGCCAGCGATAGTTGATGGGCGGCAAGCGTTTTCATAGCCCTTTAAGGCGCACATGAGGCGCGGCCTGAAATAAAGGTGCGACGACGAGCGCCATTCTACCACACGGTTCTGAAGCCTCCGCCGCAGAGTCTCTTCGGACGAGCGGCCCCACGCGGTCTTGGGGTTTCAACTTCGACGGGTGATTTCGGGCCCGTCGCGATTCAAATTCTCGGATAAATGTTTAAAAATTCGGATGGGGCTCCCGGAAATCCGGCCCCGTCGATCGGAAAATACCCGTAAAATTGCAGTCTCAAGAGTCTGCCGACTGCGGAATGGTCTTTGCAGCACGTAAATAAGCAAACTGTTTCCAGCTTTTCAAATATGCTGCGAGCAGAGCCCACTAACCACTTATTTGGAGAAAGATTATGCACCTACCTACCATCCTCGGATGGAGAATGCCTTTTAACAGGGCCTCCTTCCTGCGTGTGGTCACAGCGACCTGCTTGACGGTCGTTATGTCTGCGCTCGCCTTTGCTCAGGGCGTGCGCGGAACGATCAGCGGTACGGTGAGCGACCCGAATGGGGCGGTCGTCGCCGGTGCTTCTGTCAAACTAATTAACATCGAAACAAAGCAGGAAGTTCGCACTGTCCAGAGTAACGAACAGGGCGAATATCAATTTATCGAGATCGATCCGAAGACCTACGATGTGGTCATCACAGCCCCGGGTTTCGCCGAGGCCCACCTGACTAATATCAAGGTTGAGCCGAACCGCAACGTCCGTCTTGACCCTGTTCAACTGGGCGTCTCCGGGACGGTCGAAACCGTCGAGGTCAGTGCCGCTCAGGAGTTACTTGACAAGGAAACACCGACGCTCGGCACTACCGTTGAAGCGCGCCGCGTGCAGGGCCTGCCCCTGAACGGACGCAACATCCTAGACCTCGCGCTGCTTCAGCCGGGCGTCACGCAAAATCGTGACACCTTGCAGATTCGCGCTAACGGCGCGCGCGGCGTCGAGAACAACTTCCAGCTCGACGGCTCAAACAACAATGAGATCGCGGTTGGCGGCTCGACCGGCGTCCAGCCCCGTCCCGATGCCGTCCAGGAGTTCCGCCTTTTGACCTCGAACTACGAGGCCGAATTCGGACGCAACGCCGGTTCCGTCATCAACGTCGTGACCCGCAGTGGGTCGAACGACTTTCACGGCAACCTGCGAGCCTTCTACCGCCCGACGGTATTGTCGGCGGCTCGTTATTTCGACCAGAACGATCCTGGCGACAAGCCGCGCGCCGGGACGATCGACGACTTCCGTCGTCGCTTTGAGCGCAAAGAGTTCGGCGGCCAGTTCAGCGGCCCGCTCTATCTGCCGCGCTTCGGCGAAGGCGGACGCGCCGTCACCCTTGGCAGAAACAAAGCCTTCTTCTTCGTTGACTACGAAGGGCGTCGCCAGTTGATCGGCGCGACCCAGCAGCTGGCGAACCTGCCCACGCCTGAAGAGGCCACCGGCATCTTCACGCGCGTCGGTTCGGGTGGCGCGCCGCCCGTGCTTCTGCTTGACCCGGCGACTGGCCAGCCCTTCCCGATCATCTCGGGAACCGTCGGCCCCAACTCGACCGTCAGGCAGCAGATTCCCCAGAACCGCATCAGCCAGATCGGTCGCTATTACCTCGGATTCATTCCGACCAGTACGACCGGCACGGCCACTGTGAGCGCCGATAATATCGAGAACTTCGACCAGCTCACAATCCGCCTCGATCCCTATGTGTCTTCGACGCAGAACGTCGGCTTCACCTTGAGCCGCTTCAACCGCGCGATTTTGGATCCATTCCCGTTCTTCCCGACCATCAACGGCGCGAACGTTCCGGGTTTCGGTTCCATCGACAAGCGCAAAACCTACAACGTGGCGGCGCGTCACACCTACACGTTTTCGCCGACGGTGGTCAACTCCTTCCTGGCCGGTTACGCACGTAACCACCAGCCGAGCTTGTCTCCGCAAAATGCCACGCCTCCTTCGGCCATCGGCTTCTCGGCCAACTTCGTCGCCAGCCCCGCCTTCGCCGGGCCTCCCTTCATCTTCCTTGATGATCGTGGTCTGAGGTTGGGCAACACGTTCCAAGGGCCGCAGACGCGTATCGCCTCCAATTACCAGCTTCAGGATTCACTGAGCTGGGCGCGCGGCGACCATCGCTTCAAATTCGGCTTTGACGGAACGCACTACAGGCAGGACGTTTCGTTCCTCTTCATCAACCAGGGCATCATCAGTCTGGGCTCGCCCTACGGCGGCAACACGACTGGTAACGACCTGGCCGACCTGATGCTGGGAACGATCATCGGCGACATTCAGTTTGGCGCAAACGGCGAGCGTGATTTCCGTCAGACGGGGCTCTCCGGTTTCGGACAGGATACATGGCGTTTGACGGACGAGCTGACGCTCTCACTCGGTCTGCGCTACGAATATGTGGGCCCATTGACGGATGCCCAGAACCGCGTCGCCTTCTACCGTCCGACGGCAGCGGCTCGCGGCATCGCATCCAGCCGGTTGGCAAACGGACAACTGCTCGACTCGTTCGGTCGTGTTATCCGCGTTCCTGCCGGTCAGCGTGCACCGCTCGGTATCCTTTATCCGGGCGATCCTGATCCAGACCTCGGTGGAGTCGTTCCCGATGGCGGCGTCAACCGCGACCTGAACAACTTTGCTCCGCGCTTCGGCTTCGCTTATTCGCCGAAAGTGTCGGAAGGCGGGTTCCTGCGCAAGCTCTTCGGCGATCAGGAAATGGTCATTCGCGGCGGCTTCGGTGTCTTCTACGGAGCGATCGTTGGTGATACGGCGCTGCAACAGTTGAGCGCTCCTGGTTTCCAGGGAACCAACGCTTACTTCCCGGATGCCGGTGGACAACTGGCCGACCCGTTCGCGCCCGATCTCTACCCGAACTACTTCAACGACCCGACGGGCGGTGGCAACACCGATCCGACCAGCCCGACGATTCCCAATCCGTTCCTGGCTTCGGGCGCGGAAACTGTCGGCGTCAGCCAGGTGACCCGCACCACTGGTACGACGACCAGAATCAACAACGCCGGTCGCGCGATTGACCCGTTCATTCGCACGCCCTACACCTACCAGTACAACCTGACCTTCGAGCGTAGCTTCCGCAAGAACTACGTGGCGAGCATCGCTTACGTCGGCAATCGTGGTCGTAAGCTCTACGCCCTCGAAGCCGTCAACGTTGCTTACGGTGTGCCGGGATTCTTCCCGTATCCTGACAATATTCCTGCCAATCAGCGTTTCACTCCGAGCACGAGCGCGGGCAATATTAACGGTCGCCGCGAAAACACGGACATCGCCGCTGGCCTCTCGCAGCAGGTGGCGGCAGGTAACTCCTGGTACAACTCGCTTCAGGTCAACGTCTCCAGACGTTATGCCGACGGGCTGTTGTTCCAGGTAGCCTACACCTTCTCGAAGTCCATCACGGACACGGCGGGCCTCGATACCAACCGTGGCACGCTCGATCGTATCAACCGCAATTTCGGTAAGGCGCTTTCGATCGACGATGTCCCGCATCGCTTTGTGGCGAGCTTCGTCTATGATCTTCCGTTCGCCAGACTGCTGGGCTTTGACAACGGCATCGGTCACACGGTGTTCGGTGGTTGGAGCTTCGGCGGCATCTACACGGCCGAGTCGGGCAGAGTGTTCTTCGTGAACAACCTGTCGAACACGACCGGCACGGGCGGCGGCGTCAATACCTTCGCTGATCTGGGCGATGCGTTCACGGTTCTTGATCCGCGTGCGAATCAGGAGCGTGCGTTCAACCCGACGGCCTTCAAGAATGCCACGCTGGCCTGCGGAAATCTTACCTGTGCGCGTCGCGGCACGTCTGCGGCCAACCAGTTCCGCGTGCCGAACGGCGTCAACAACTTCGACTTCATCCTGTCGAAGACGACGAGGCTCTGGAGTGAAACTTCAGCTCTGGAACTGCGGTTTGAAGCATTCAATGCTTTCAACCACACTCAGTTCACGACCCTGAACACCACTCTTCCGGCCGTCGGCACAAACCCGGCGCTCTCCAGCTTCGGTAAATTTACAGCGGCGCGCGAGTCACGCGTTATCCAGCTCGGCGCACGCTTCACGTTCTAACTTACAATTCACCTGCAAAGGTGCTCGGGTCTGGCGGAGTTCGCTCCGTCAGACCCTTTTTGTATTGCAACTTGATATGAGTTGATAGGGGCGGTGCGCTTTTACTGTCGCAGCTTGGCGGCCAGCTTGCGCGCGGCTTCGGCTTCGGGCGCATCGGGCGCGAGGGAGAGAAAAGCGTCCAGATGTTGGATGGCAAGCTCTCGCTGGCCCGCTTCATTCGCCAGACGCGCCAGCGCCAGGTGCGCGCGCGCAGCCCTTTTATCATTGAGTTCGAGGGCACGCTTGAAGTGCGTCTCCGCCTCCTGCGGGTGAGATTCGAGCAGCGCCCAGCCGAGATAGAGATGAGCGGCCCAATCCGTCTCTTCTAATTGAATAGCCCTGCGCATCTCCGCCGCCGCCTCGTCGGGGCGTCCAAGCTCAAGCAGGACGATGCCGTATTCGAGGTGCGGTGCGGCGCGACGGGGAGCAAGCTGCGGTAGCCGCTTGAGCACGTCCTCGGCCTCCTTGTAGCGCTTTGCGAGCCGCAACTCCCGCCCCAGGTCGAAACCCGCCGCATAGTAATCGGGGTAAACCGTCAGCGCCTTCTGAAATTCGTTGATGGCCCGCGCCGCATCGCCCTTCTCCAGCGCTTTCGTGCCCGCACGGTAAAATTTCTGTGCCTCCTTCGGGACGTGTATGTCCACGTCCGCCGTGACGACGCCAGCGGGCGTGGCGGCCGGAGCGCTCTTTAAAGGAAGCTCGATCAAGATATTGACCTGAATCGGTCTTCTGGGAATCGGACGAAGAGCCACGTCCGTGAGCGTCGACTCGTATATATCAGTTTCGAGGGTCTCGATAAGGTAGTCACCGTCGGTTAAGCGTGTGAATACGAAGTTGCCTTCGGGGCGGGTGAAGGTCTCGCCGACCGGCTGCATCGAGTCCTTGCGCATAATGCGTACGTGTATGCCCGCAACAACGCCGCCGCTGCGTGTATGAATCCGGCCCTCGATCTGGTGTAGCACCTCGAAAGTCTGCGCCGGGGCCGAGCGAGCGCAGATGGCCACGCAGGCAAAGGCAAAGATCAAAGCAAACTCAAATCGCACGCGCCTCTTCATAAAACATCTCCTTACTGCACACAGCTAATTACGAGAGCCCGCCTTTGTGTAACGACGAGGCAGGCTCCGGCCTTAAGATTAATCTCCGAACGAGCCTTACTTGACGATCTCAAAATCTATCCACTGCGTCGCCGTGCCCTGCCGCTTATTCTTGGCGAGAGTATCCGTGACGGTGACCTGTAGAATGTATTCGCCGGGAACGAGGTTGCTGCCGACGAGCAGGCGTCCACCGGCGTCCAGGTGCTTCATGTCCGTCTGCTGGCCGACGTTAAAGGGCAACAGCTTGCCGGTAAATACTTCCTTGCCCTCGCGGAACAGACGCATCTGCGTTTGCAGTTGCGGGCGGCCCGTCTGGTCAAGCTGCGCTTTGTAGATAGTGTAAGCATAACTGAGAATCATGCCCTGGCGCAGGTGACGCACGGCTGGCCCGGCAAGCTGATCCGGTTCCTCGACCTTCGTTTCCCCGGCATGATCGCCCGCCGCCGGCTTTTGCTTTGAGCCGCTGACAAACAGGCCGGAGAGCGCGAGCTGGTTCTTATTCAGGTCTGGAACCTGCACGAACTCATAGGCCGAGCCGACGCGCTCGGATGTCCCATCGCGCACGGCAACGCGCAACTGGTAAGCGCCGGGCTGCTTGGTCGGAACGTTGAGGATGAAGACGAGGCCGTCTTGCAGCGCCTGCTGGTAACTGTCACCTTTGACATCGATGGTTTGCGTGTCCGAGAACTGATCGACGACCCGCCCGCCGTCACCGAAGTTGACGGCCACTATATCTATCACCGCGCGGTGCGAGCCGTCCGCCTGCTCTTTGAATGTCAGGTCGCGCGCCGCGACATGGAGTAGAGCACGGACGTAGGAACCGGCGGTCGCGTCATTGCCGAAACTGGGCGTGACGCGCAGACCGATACCGCTGGCGGCAAAGGGCGAGGTCAGAGCAGCCGCCAACTGCTGGTCGCGCGTGCGCGGCGCTGTATGGGCCGCCGCTTCGACGTTGACCCCGTAGAAGCCCGTGCGCGAGCGGACGCGCAGGCCCGAGCGTTTGACCTTGATCGTCACGTCGCGGTAGCGCCTGCGGCCCGTCGCCGGGTCAATAATGGAGTCCGTGGGCCGGTAGCCGATCAGGTAGTAGCCTTGCTGGTCTTCGAGCATGCGCTGTGTGCCGAGGCTTAAATTGTTCGAGTTCTTGGTAAACACCCCGCCCGTCTCTTCGGCCAGAAAAGAGAGCACGGTCTGCGCCTCGTACCTCTGGTTCTCCTTCTCCTGCATCAACCCTTCGAGCCTTCTGAATGCATCCCCCGAATCGCCTTCGGCCTGCGCGGCGAGCGTGCGCGGAGAATCGATGCGCGCCCTCGGCGGGGTATTGCGGATGGGCGCAGCCATCGGCCCTGTCCCGGCTGCCTGGATGGTGCTCTTATCAAACGTGTAAGCGATGCCGGACACCCTGTCGGAAGCCGTCATGTCGAGAGGATTAACGCCGCTCGCATCTATCGTGTAAATGACGGTGGACGACTGGTTGGCCTGATCTGCGAGGCGTTGCAGGCGTTGAAATAAGCTGACATTGCGTCCCTGCGAAGAGAAGAGCTTGAAAGACTCCGCATACAGCATGATGGCCTTGCGGCCCGGCAGTTCGTTGAGACCCCTCAGAATACCGCCGAGCGTTTCAAGCGTTCCGACCGAGTAGAGAGCGGCGCGCATATCCTCCATCTCGTTGATGATCTGTGCGCCCTGCGTCGCATCTTCGGATTGCTGCGTATCGAGTTGAGCGTTGGGGCTCAGCCCGCCGCGTCCTGACGGATACCAGTTGATGTTATCGATGGCGGCGAGGAGCTGGCGCTTGTCCGAGGTAAACTGCTGCAAGGAGCCGATGCCCTTGCTGGTGCGAAGAACAGCCACCAGATCGTTCGGCTGCATCTGCTCGTTGACAAACTTTTTGAGCGCATCACGCACAGAGACGATGGACTCGAAAGAGAGCCCCAGATCATCGACGACGAGAGCGATCGTGCGATGCACCTGTTCGGCACGCAGGGGCGCAGGGGCAACGGGCGCACCGCTCTTGGCCGTCGTCGCCCCGGTCGGTTGTGAAACGGTCACGGGTGGGCCCAACGTGACATATGAGAAGTTGGTGATCTGCTGTTTATGCTTGTCTTCGGAAATCTCGAAATCCTCCGGCGACAGATCAGTCACGTGCCTGCCTTCTTTGTCCGTGACCACTGCATCAACCTGCACCAGATTCGTCGTCACGCGCAACACATCGTCCTGAGGCGCAGGGCCCGTCGGCGTGGGCGAAGGCTGCTGGGCGGCGACGTGTGTGGCGATTAAAAGCATAAGGATAGTGGCAATGATGAGCGGTACTTTCATGGGTTACCTCGTTGATGAATAAGTGAACGGGCTGCTTTTTATTACGGGTGGCTTCTTATTTTAGCTGTTTTAGCTCGATCGGTCTAGGTTTTTTCCGGTCGTCCGAGACGCAGTTACACTTATCGAAGCGGCACGCGCGCATCGTGCACGGGCTGGCCTTCGTCAACCTCAATGGCTTGCGTTCGGGAAGGGATGTGAGGGAGCTTGAATTGTCGATCTTCTAGGCAGCGGTGAGCATGCGCGTGAAGGACTCGAAGTCCAGAGCTTGAACGTTAAGGCCGAGCTTTCGCCGCACTTCTTCGAGCATCATGCCGTCGAGCATCACTTCTTCACCGCTCTTGAGCATAGCGGCGGGAATAATCAGGAGGTTCCCGCGAACCTCATCGCGCGCGGCGAGCAGGTCTTCGCCCGTCAGCAGCCCCGCCACCGAAACATCACCGCCGAAGTAGCGACTCTCGACCCCCACGGTATGAAGCCTCGTGCCGAAGCGCGCGTTCAATCGCTCAAGCCTGTCTCTTAAAACGGGCGCGAACAGCGTCCCCGTCATCACCGTGCCCTCCAGCTTTTGCAACGGCTGCTTCGACGCGCGCCGCTCAAGCTTTCGCCAGAGCGCGCGAAACTCGTTGTCGAAGGCGCGCACCATGCCGATGCCGTCTTCGATCTGCGGGTAGTCGCCGTAATGCTTTCGAGACGGCACGCTCAAGCCCGCGCGCAGGTAAATCTCGTCGCCGAGGAAAGCGAAGGTCGTGCCCAGTTGCGCACGGAACTCTCGCTGGAGAGGGATGATTTCCGCGATCGTGCGTTGACAAAACTCCGGGGTCACCGCCTTGAGCCGCTCGTCCGTGTTGTAGCGCGTGAGGCCCAAAGGGACGATCGCCACGCTCCTGATGCGCGGATGATCGGCGGCGAGCGTTCGCACGGTGCGCTCAAGCACGGGCCCGTCATTGATGCCCGGACAGAGCACCACCTGCGCGTGAATATCGATCCCGGCATCCATCATCCGACGCATCTTGGCGGAGATGTCGGCGCGCGCTCGTTCAACGCCGAGCAGGTAGGCGCGCACGTCCAAGTCCGTCGCGTGCACGGAGACGTACTGCGGCGTCAGACGCTGCTCGACGACGCGATTCATCTCGTCTTCGGTGATGGATGTAAGCGTCGTGTAGTTGCCGTAGAGAAAAGAGAGGCGAATGTCCTCGTCGCGTATGAAGAGCGAGGGCCGGGCCGTTTCCGGGTTGCCTTTGCAGAAACAGAAGAGACATTCGTTGGCGCACTGACGCGGCACTATCTGCTCAAAGCCGAGGCCGAAATCCTCGCCCTCGTCGCGCTCAATATCCAGCTCCCAAGCCTCGCCGCTTCTCTTGCGGACTTCCAGCACAAGCTCCGTCTCGCCGCCCGTCTGAAAGCGGAAGTCCAGATAGTCGCGCACCACCCGCCCGTTGACGCGAACGATACGATCGCCCGCTTCCAGCTCAAGCTCGGCGGCCAGGCTCTCGGGCGCAACCTCTGTGATCTCGACTCCGCGACGGCGTAGCTGCGTGACCGCCGGAGCGACTGCAAACTCGTACATAAAAACTCTTCTCTTAAGAGGCAAGCCCCCGTGGCTGAAGATTCCCAAAAGCCCGCCGGAGCTATCCCTGACTCGATAGGGACGTAAGCCGTTTTTACAGGCTCAAAGGGGAAACCAACAGTGTAACAAACTCGCGCCGTTTTGTTGAGTTGGGCGGGTCTTGCCGGTTGCCTTGGGCGTCTATCAATACTGCGTAGAAAGCGGCGGGGGAGGGTAAAAACCTCCGGGCCCATGTCGCGTCTCAGGCGGCAGACCATTGTTCGGGCGCTTTCTTTGTCAACGCCTGTGCATAAAGGTAATTGGTCAAACCCTCCTGTGTATTAACAGCGCAGGTGACGGCCAAGCTTCCGTGCAAGTCCCATCCCTCTTTGAGCCGCTCATTAACGGCGGCGATCACCTCTTCCACTTTAAAGCCGTCAATAATCGTGTATTCCATAGCGATCCTTTCATTATCGTGTGCCCTGATTATATGTACTCAATACTCCGGGGCCTAAGCCGCCTGAGTGACGCTTCTGCTGCGCGCACTCAACTCATCATATAACGGCGGTCTCTTCGAGCAATTTGCCTTCGGTGAATCTTTCGGCGCGCAGCGGCGTGGCATCAATCGTCTTTGAGCGCCCGTCGAGAATCATCTCTGAAACGATTCGACCAGTGGCGGGCGAATGCATGACGCCGTGGCCGCTGAAGCCGTTGGCGAGAAACAGTCCCTTGACGCCCGGAGCCGGGCCGATGATCGCGTGATGGTCGGGCGTCACTTCGTACAGCCCCGCGCGACAGCGCCCGCGATCTACGACGACGCTGGCGAGGGCGGGCACACGCTCTCGTGCGCGCTCAAGTATCTGCCCGGTGAAAGCCGGGTCAAAGTCTGTGTTGAATCCGGGCGTCTCATCAGGGGCGGGCCATGCCATCAACACGCCCGAAGGAGACACGGCGGGCGGCTCGCGGCGAAAGTGAAATCGGTTTGACATGTCTACGACCATCGGAAGCCGCGCGGGCAGAGAATCGAAGGGCTCCGTGATGACGAGTTGTCGCCGGAGCGGCACGACCGGCAGAGAGACGCCGGCCAGTCGCGCCACGGGCGCGGCCCATGCCCCCGTCGCATTAACGATCGTGCGCGTCTCAACCGGCCCGCGCGTTGTCCGAAGGCCACGAACTTCGCCGCGCTCTGTCTCTATCGCGGTCACTTCAGCATCAAGCCAGATTCTTGCGCCACGCTCGCGGGCGCATTCCGTAAAGCCGCGCAGCACGCGCAAAGGCTCCACGAAACCGTCCGTCTGGCAGAAGCTCCCGCCGACGACATCATCCATGCGCAACTGCGGGACGACGCCGCGAACATCTTCGGGCGTCAATATCTCGACGCCTTTGAGGCCGAGCGCCGTCTGCCGCTCGCGATTCGCCCTGAGGTATTCCAGATGCGCTTCGCTCGTCGCGACGAAGAGGTAGCCGTCGGGCCTGTAACCCGCAGGGCGGCCCGTCACTTCCTCAAAGCGCGCGAAGAAAGCGATCGAATAGAGCGACATCTCTATATTGATCGCGGTGGCGAACTGCGCGCGCACGCCGCCCGAGCCCTTGCCGGACGAGCCCAGCCCCTGCGCCCCTGCACGCTCGACGATCAGACAATCGCGGCAGCCCGCCTCCGTCAAGTGATACGCCACACTCGCGCCCACTATCCCGCCGCCGATGATAACTACGTCCGCTCGCTCAATCATCACATTTTGGATTTTAGATTTTGGATTTTGGATTCACGCTGCGTCCGTCTTGAATTTTTGATGAGAGCTATCAAGCTGCGTCGCTCGCCAATTCAAAAATGATTCTCAGTTTCCCGTCGCGAGGTCTGTCGAATCGGTCGCCGTCTCGTACTCGCGCAGCTTGCGGTAAAGCGTGCGGGCGGAGATTCCCAGGATAGCCGCCGCGCGTTCGCGGTTGCCGCCGGTCTCGCTGAGTACGCGAAGGATATGCTGGCGTTCGAGTTCGTCCAGGGTGGAGGGCGGCGGCTGCGCGGCGTTGGCCGTTGCCCGGTCGGGCCCGGAACCGAGGACGACGTTCTGCCCGCCGCCCGAAGATGTCAATATCTGTGCGTGCTCGATCACGTCGCCGGTCGACAGGGCCGTGGCGCGTTCAAGACAGTTGCGCAGCTCGCGCACGTTGCCGGGCCAGGCGTAGGATTCCAGGCGACGGCGCGCCTCCTCCGACAAGTCCAGGTTGGGCCTGTTGAAACGCTGGCGGTAAATCTCCAGAAAATAATCTATCAGCTCGGGGATGTCTTCGGGCCGCTCGCGCAGCGGCGGGATGTGTAGCGCGACGACATCCAGACGATAAAAGAGGTCTGCGCGAAAACGTCCCTCGCGCACATCGTCCGGCAGATTACGATTGGTGGCCGCAATGACGCGCACGTCCGCGCCCTGATCGCGCGTCGAGCCGACGCGACGAAAGCGTCCCTGTTCGAGAAACTGTAAGAGCTTGACCTGCATGGGCAGCGGCATCTCTCCTATCTCATCCAGAAAGAGTGTCGAGCCGTCGGCTGCTTCCAGCAATCCGCGCTTTAGAGTGTTCGCGCCCGTAAACGCGCCGCGCTCGTGGCCGAAGAATTCTGATTCAAAGAGAGCTTCGGGCAGCGCGCCGCAGTTGATCGTGATGATCGGAGACTCGCCGCGCGCGCTGCGGGCATGAATGAAGCGCACGAGCACGTCTTTGCCCGTGCCGGATTCGCCCGTGATGAGAATCGTCGAATCGTGGCGCGCGGCGGCTTCCGCCTGCCCGACGATGCCCTGCATGGCGGCGCTCTTGTAGATGATCGGGGGCACGCCCACTTCGTCAGCGTTCGGCGTGCGCACGACCGCGCGCAGAGAGGCGTTCTGCCTGACGAGCCGCCGCTTCTCGTCGGCCTTGCGAATGACGGCCTCCATCTCGTCGAGCGTCGAAGGCTTGGTCAGATAATCGTAAGCGCCGAGCCGCATCGCCCCGAGCCCGGTCGGAAGCGACGTGTCCGCCGTCAGCATAATGACCTCCGGCGCGTCCTCTATCTTTCTGATCTCGCGCAGCGCATCGAGGCCGGACATGCCCGGCATCTGTATATCAAGCAAGACGACATCGTAGTCCTTCTGCTTGAGCGCATCGAAAGCCTCCTGAGCATTGGCCGCCGGTGCAGCGTCAAACCCAGACCGCAAAAGCTGCTCGGTGACAAGCTTCCGCAGCAGATTGTCGTCGTCAACCACCAGCACGCGAATTCTTCGACTCATAAGGATGAGGGATGAGGGATGAGGGATGAGGGATGAAAGTCAAAGCCAGTATGGCTTTCATCCGTCAATTTTTCATCACACTCTTTCTCCCTTTCTCCCTCCTTCCCATCGAATCTTGTCTTTCATCCTTCATCCTTCTTTCTCCGGGGCTCTGCGTGGAATCCAGAGGCGGAAGCGGCTGCCGGTGTGCTGCTTGGATTCGACTGTGAGCGCGCCGCCGAGCGCTTCGGCGAGCGTGTAACAGATGGCGAGGCCGAGCCCGGAGCCTTTGCCCGGGTCTTTGGTGGTGAAGAAGGGATCGAAGATGCGTACGAGCAGGTCTGGCGGGATGCCGTGGCCCGAGTCCGCTATCTCGATGACGACGCGCTCTCCATCGCGCATCGTCTGCACGACGATCTGTCCCTCCGTGCCCACGGCGTCCAGAGCATTGCTCAGAAGATTGTCCAGCACCTGTCGCACCATGCCTGCGTCGGTCGCCACTTCGCCGACGTTCTCGTCCAACTCGACCGTGACCTTGACCGCCTCGGAGACGGCGCGCTGCTGGGCAAGCCTTGCGCTCTGCGCGACGAGCGCATTGATGTCGCAGGCCGTGCGATGAGGACGACGCTGGCGCGACAGATCGAGCAGCCCGCGCGTGATGGCCTTACACCTGAGCGCCTGTCGAATGATCTCTTCGAGATAGAAAGTCCACTCGCGCTCGTCCGCGAGCCGTGTCGTGTCAGGGCTTGCGCGCAGGTCGCGCAGCGTCGCTTCGGCGCAGGTCGTGATCGCCGCGAGCGGATTGTTAATCTCGTGCGCGACGCCTGCGGCCAGTTGGCCCACGGTCGCGAGCCTGCGCGAGCGCGACAGTTGCTCCTGCATCTCCGACAACTCCGTCACGTCGCTCCAGGTAATAACGCTCCCGCCGGGGCTGCCCGGCTGATCGAGCGGCGCGACCGAAACCAGATAGCGACGGCCGTCTTCGGCCTGAAGCTCAAAGGATGAGGCCGTGCCCGCTGATTGGCCCATGTGATAGGCGGCGGCGCGCTCGCCGAAGAGGCGCGCGAAAGCGTCCGCGCAGGAGAGCCCTATGGTCTCCGAGAGCGAGAGGTTCATCATCTCCGCCGCGCGCGCGTTGGAGCGCACGATTCGCATCAGGTGATCGTGAACGATAATGCCGTCGGGGATGGCGTCGAAGGTCTGCTCCCAGATTCTCTTGCCAGCGCCGACCGTCTCTATCAGGCGCGCGTTATCGAGCACCATCGCGCCCATCTCCGCCAGGTCTTCGAGCAGACGCTTCTCTTCATCGGTAAAGCTGTGCGCCGAGCGATAGCCGACCGCGAGCGCGCCGAGCGTCTCGCCGCGCGCCTTGAGCGGCGCGATCGCTACGTTAATCACGTTCTCCGCGCTGTGCAAGGGGAAATCTTCTGCGGGAAGATCGTCGCTCAAGCCTATGCCTTCGATGATCGTGAGATTGCCGGAGACCGCCGCCCTCTCGTAAGAGTGGCTGCGCAGTGGCATCGTAATATCTCGCTCGCCGCCTGCGCTGAGCTGAGAGCGAAAGCCGCTGAGAGCTTTCCAGACGATCGTTCTTTCGGCGAGCGAGAAGGTGGCGACGCTGGCCGTGTCGGCGCGCATGACTCTGCGCACCATCTCGACGACCGTGCGCAAGGTCACGGCGCTCTCGGAGTGGGCCTGATCTTCAAAGACGGCGGGAGTTCTGGTCGCCGCGTCCGCCGTGCTCATGCCGCGCTTCGGTGCGGAATCGTCAGCCTGATCGATCATCACGCTTTCATCATCCTGGCCTTTAAGGAAAAGCGTCACACTCTACGCCTTCAGTTTCCGTAAGTCTATCACATCATACTGCTGCGGTAGCGCCGCGATTTTCTTTCACCTGTTGGCCGCAGATGGCGCTCGCCCTGTGCGGGCCACGCTCGCGCCCGGTAGATTCATGCCGGGAGAGGGACGGCACGCGCGTTGCCGTTAAGCTCTGCGAGGGAGGTTGGCTGACGGCCCGGAAGATTCCGGGCCTGTAAAGCTCGACGATCACTGATATGAAGCTGCGACCGTTCATCACACTGCTGCTCACGATCACATTAACGATTAACGCGACGGCTCAAGCGGCGCGCAACGGGACGGATGACACGCCCGCCGACAAAGACGACGAGAAGATCACCGCGCAGGAAGAGCGGGAGGCGCGCGAGCTGGTCGCGCAGTTGACGACACGCTGGCAAGAGACCGAAGACATAGGGCCGCTCGTCGAAGAGTTCTACGTCAGCGACTTCGCCGAGCGTCTGCGACATGAGCCGCAGTTGCTTTACTTCGCGGAACTCAAGGAGGAACTGCTGACGCCGGAAACTCCGCCTGAGCTCAAACGACACTATGTTGCGATGACCAACTTCCTACATCTAATCTTTCGCCTCTACACAGTGTACGAATCCATGAGGACGAAGGATGACGAGCAGGAGTTGGATTTGAAGCGCATCATCCCCGCCAATATCCTGAACGTGTTCGAGAGCAATCCGAACCTGAAGGCGCTCATGGACGAAGAGGCTGGAGATCAAGCGGAGGGCCGGACGGGGCCGCAGGCTCAAGAGGCACAAGAGCAAGCGAGCGAGAAAGGCATCAAGAACATAGAACAGTTGCGCCTCCTGACAAACGCCTTGGAGCAGGCGGTCGTCCTCCTGCGCGAACACGTCAAGACGCTGCCCGCGACGCTCTCTGCGAGAGAGATAGTGAGAGCCGGAAGGAGCGAAGAGGACGCAGGCGCGGCGGAAGAGGACGACCCACTGAAGCCGCGCAGCTATACGCTCACAGAGGAATTCTACGGCTACCCGGCGGGCACACGCCTGATCTGCGTAGACCTCCTACCCCTTCATGCGGATTTAGTACGCGTGGGCCAACGCCTCAAGGTCGTCTCCATCTATATGCAGAGCGACTGAAACAACGCGGCGCGCGATCTGACCGGCAGGTGTTTGAAAAGCCCCGTAGGGACACAAGAACGTCGCCCACGGCGCGAGCCTTGGGTAATTCGTAGCCAAACATAGTCAAGCCCCTTGGGGGGCGAAAGAAATTCAACTCGCATTTCTTACGCCCCTCAAGGGGCTCTCTCTTTATCTTTTGCTCTGTGCCCATGACTTGCGTCATGGGCTACATTCCGCTCGCCCCTTGCAGGGGCTTTTCAGACATCCTCTAATCTTCGACGACTGCAAAAACAAAGAGCGGCCATCGCGGCCGCCCTTCATGCTTTGGATTCCGCTTCTATCCTAATCCGCGCGCGGCGCGACCCGGCGCACGGCTTCCGAGACTCCGTCCTCGTACTTCTTGAAGTTCTCGTTGAAGCGACGGGCGAGGTCGCGCGCCTTGAGGTCGTACTCCTCTTTGTTGGCCCAGGTGTTGCGCGGTTGCAGGACTTCGCTGGGAACGTCCGGGCAGGAGACGGGGACGCCGACGCCGAAGAAGGGGTCGGGGCGAGTCTCTATGTTGGCGAGCGAGCCGTTCAAGATGGCGCGAATCATGGCGCGCGTGTAGGCGATCTTCATGCGTGAGCCGACGCCGTAGGGCCCGCCGCTCCAGCCCGTGTTGACGAGCCAGCAGTTGGACTTGTGCTCGGCCATGCGCTTGCCCAGGAGGTCTGCGTAGACGCCCGGATGAAGCACCATGAAGGGCGCGCCGAAGCAGGTCGAGAAGGTCGCCTCGGGCTCTTTGCCTAAACCCTTCTCCGTGCCCGCGATCTTCGCCGTGTAGCCGGAGAGGAAGTGATACATCGCCTGTTCGGGCGAAAGACGCGCGACGGGCGGAAGCACGCCGAAGGCATCCGCCGTCAGCATGATGATGTTCTGCGGGTGGCCCGCGTAGCCCTCCGGCATGATGTTCGGAATGTATTCCAAAGGATAAGCGGCGCGCGTATTCTCCGTCTTGGCGGCGCTATCGAGATCGAGCACGCGCGTGTCCGCGTCGTAGACGACGTTTTCCAGAACGGTCGCGAACATGCGCGTTGTGCGATAGATGTCCGGCTCGGCTTCGGGCGAGAGACGTATCACCTTGGCGTAGCAGCCGCCCTCGAAATTGAAGACGCCGTGATTAGACCAGCCGTGCTCGTCGTCGCCGATGAGCTTGCGCTCGGGGTCTGCGGAAAGCGTCGTCTTGCCCGTCCCCGAGAGACCGAAGAAGACGGCCACATCGCCCGCGTCGCCGACGTTTGCAGAGCAGTGCATGCTCATCACGTCGCGCTGCGGCAGCAGGTAGTTGAGAATCGTAAAGACGCTCTTCTTGGTCTCGCCCGCGTAGGATGTGCCGCCGATCAGCACCAGCTTCCGGCTAAAGTCAACGAGGATGAAGGTGGGAGAGCGCGTGCCGTCACGCACTGGGTCGGCGTAGAAGCTGGGGATGTTGATGACGGTGAATTCGGGTTGATGCGGCGCGCCGTCCTTCTCATCATTGTTGATGAACATGGTGCGCGCAAAGAGCGAGTGCCAGGCCAGTTCGGTGATGATGCGTACGCTCAGGCGATAGCGCGGGTCGGCTCCGGCGAAAGTGTCCTGAACGAAAAGCTCGCGCCCGCGCGTGTGGGCCATCATGCGCTCCTTCAGCGCGTTGAACTTTTCCTGCGAGAACTCTTTGTTGACCTCGCCCCACCAGACCTTTCCTTCGCTCGAAGGCTCGCGCACGATGGCCTTGTCCTTGGCGGCGCGGCCCGTATGCTCGCCCGTGTCAACGATGAGCGCGCCGTGATCGGAGAAGATGCCTTCGCCGCGCCGCACGATCTCTTCGCAAAGCTCCGCACGATTGAGATTCCAGTGGACGGTCGCCGCCGCGTTGATGCCGTAGTTGTCCAATTCGTAAAGGGTTCGCTTGCGACCTTTGTGCCGGGTCTCGATCTCTCTTTTCAGTGAAGTCATACCTGCTCCAAATTATTTGATAGCTGCAACACAGCTAGGGATGCGCCAAGGGCTCTTGCGGGAGAACAGAGAGGCCAGGCTTTTCAGTTGGTTTACTCGCATCTCACCTTGTTTCTTCGCGGGCGAGGCGGCGTTCGCGCGCCAGTTCCCTGAGTGCGACGACCATGTCGCGGGCGGCGCGTTCCAAGCCATTAGCGCACGCTTCCAATCCATCAGCATCCGTATTCGTACGCACGGCTACGGCGGCGAGCGCCTGCTCGATCTGACTTTCCAGGCGGCGGGCTTCCGTCTCCGCCTCTTGCTCGGCGCGCGTCATCTGAAAGTGGGAGGTCTGTGGTTTCATATTCATAAATGGAAAATCGGGCGGGATGCGCTCGCCGTAGCCTGTGCGGGTAGGACTCGTCGGCGCGTCCCTGGTCTGACATCGTTGATGTGATTTCGGTATCAAGTCAAGCACTTTAACATTATCCACTGGCCTGCGACAAGAAAGGCAAAATGCTTTTGCCTTTTTCATGTCTCTTCTGTTAATAGCTTTGGCGATGAACGATGCGCCGGGCAGAGATGCTTTCAACACTAAAGAGTGGAGCTTGATTCAACGGCTGCGGACTCCGCGACAGGTACAACGCTACCTGCGCACGCTGCCTTATAACTGGGAGCGCGAGGGCGAGACGCAGCGTTCCTTTCGTGAAGTCTTGCGGCGCAAAGAGGCACACTGTATGGAAGCGGCGCTGGTGGCGGCGGTCGTGCTGGAACAGCACGGCTATCCGCCTCTGTTGCTCAGCCTCGAATCGCAGGATCAACTGGATCACGTCGTCTTCATCTTTCAAAAAGATGGGCTGTGGGGTTCGGTCGGGCGCTCGCGCGACACGGGCCTGCACGGACGCCTCCCGGTGTTCGCTCGCCCGCGCGATCTGGCGTGGAGTTATTTCGATCCTTACGTTGACCTGACGGGACGAATCACCGGCTACGCCGTGACCAATCTCTACGCGCTCGGAAACTACGACTGGCGTTTCTCGCCGCGCAATCTCTGGAAAGTGGAAAACCACCTGCGCGAGATACCACACGCCCGCCTGCGCTCTTCCGAGAAAAGGTACAGGCAACTCGTCGCGCGTTATAAAGAGTTTCGCAAGCGACACCCGCAGGGAGCGCCGACCTATTTCGCCGACCGCGATACTTGGATGCTCTGAAGCCGTGTCAGAAGAAAGAGGGAAACATTTGCGACCGGACTGCTGGCAAAGCATCGGCAAAGCGATTCTCCTGATGGCCGCCTTCGTTCTTCCCGCGCGCGCGCAGGATGTCAACGTCGAGCTTGGGAAACGCAGCACGGCGATTCCCAAAGCCTGCGAGTCCATAGCCCCGGCGGCGATTCAAGGCCCGGCCGTAGATGTGCCCGCGTTGGTCAGGGAGGCCAACTGTAAAGGCTCGGGCGACATGCTGATCGAATACACCTACGTCATGACGCTCGCCAAGCGCGAGAAGAATAAGAAGGGACAGGTCAAAGAAGACACCAGGGTCTACGAGGTTTACATCCCCGTTTTGAAGAGCGGCACGCGTGCGCGCGGCGTGCTTCTGCTGACGAGTCATAACGGTGTTCCGGTTCCGCCGGACGAGATGGAGAGGGAACGCTTGCAGGCGGGCAAGCGCTTGGAAAAAGCGGAGGATGAGATCGAGCGCTCGACCGGCGCGCAACCGGAGATAGACATGGAGGGCGTGGCGGGAATGCTCCCGCTCGGCACGTATCCGCGTACGGGCATCAACCGCTCGGCCTTCGGCATCGGTCGCGGCGGCGCAACGCTTGACGCACGCACCTTTCTCAAAACCTGCGAGCTGAAACTCGTCGGGCGCGAACAACTCGACGGGCGCGAAACCCTCGTGTTCAGCTTTACCCCGCAGGCGGGCGCGCAATTAGGCGATAAGGAAAAATATATAGCGCAGCTCGGCGGCACGATCTGGATTGATGCCGAGGACAGGATTGTGAGTCGGCTCGCCGCCTGGCCCCTGAGCGCGAATGAAGAGAGCGATATTACCTCTATCCCGGCAGCCTTCCTGAAACCTCCGGCCGTTTATCTTGAGATGACGCGCCTGCCCGAAGGCGTCTGGCTGCCGAAGTCCTCGCGCATCAACGGGGCCGACTACCCGAAGCTTTTCGATCGTGTCGCCTACGACTCCGTGATCAGCTACAGCGAATACAAACGCTTCAGCACGGAAACAAAAGGCGTCCAGTTGGAATTGCCCAAATCTCCACGCTGAAAAGTCAGGCCGGTCGCAGCCGCACTTACCACGTCATCACGGCAGCACGACGCTTCGCGCTTTGCGTGCGCCCCAGATGGTGTGAGAGACGACGGCGCTGATGATGATCGCGCCGCCCATGATGGCCCAACGCGACGGGCGCTCGCCCAGTACGAGGAAGACCCAGACGGGATTCAAGACCGGCTCTATGTAACCGGCGATGCCCGCCTCCAGCGAGCGCACGCCGCGCGCCATCCCGAGCGTGAACAGCGTGTAGGCCAGTCCGATCTGGATGATTCCCAGGTAACTGACCGCCGCGAAATCCCAAGCGCTGATCTGAACGGCATGGCTCCGGCTCGCAGGGTCACTCGCAATCACGACGGCGGTCAGGCACACCAGCAGCAAGTTTCCGTAGATGACGGATGAGGCGCGGTTGACTTCCCTTGAGCGCGAATGTCTGAGGAGCAGAAAGTAGAAGGCGAAGCAGAGGCCGGACGCGAGCGCGGCGATGTTGCCACGGACATCCGCCGGGCGCAGTTGGCCCACGAAAAAGAGCGACATGCCGACGACGCAGACCCCAACCACCGCGAGGTCGCGGGCGCGAAACTTCTCCCTGTAAAAGACTGGCTCAAGCAGCAGCACATAAATCGGCGCGGTGTATTGCAGAAAGATGGCGTTCGCGGCTGTCGTCCACTTGGTAGCCAGAACGAAGAGGAGCAATAGCACGGCGTAGAGTACGGAAGCGAGCGCCGTGATGCGATTGAAGCCGAAGCCTTCGCGGCGCGTAAAGATGGCGACGGTCAGGCCCCCCAGCAGTGAGCGCCAGAACGAAACCTCGAAGCCCGAGAGCGTCGTCCACTTGATGAAGAGGCCGCCCGTACTCCACAGCATCGCCGCCGCCATCACGAACACTATCGGAGACACGCCGAACGCCTTGCTCCGCCCGCCCCTGATGGACGACTTATCAACCGTTTCCTCTTCAACCATTGTGGATTTTAGACTTTGGATTGACGCTTCGTCGTCTTGAATTTTGGATGGAAGCTTTCGAGTTCCGTCGCTCGCCAATCCAAAATCCGAAATCCAAAATTGAACTCACTGAGCTTCGCTGGTTTCGCTCGCCGCCTGCGCCGGAGCGTTATTCTTCTCGCTCAGATATTTTCCGAAGACGCCGTTCCAGGGCGGGATGACGATGGAGACCGCGCCCGAGCTCTGGGCCATGCAGGCGAGGCGTATGAGAGGCTTTGGTTCCTCCGTCTTGATATAGCCGAACTGCTTGATCTGCTTCCCTTCGCGCACGGTCACGTCGGAGAGTTTTTCCGCGCCGC
Organism: Pyrinomonadaceae bacterium; assembly: GCA_036522655.1. GTDB lineage: Bacteria > Acidobacteriota > Blastocatellia > Pyrinomonadales > Pyrinomonadaceae > DASQYE01. The sequence continues at coordinate 58,574 of DATDFK010000050.1, forward strand.
CGAGCACGCCGACCCAGCACGTGCCGCAAGAGGCCGAGCGACATTCGACGGGGATGGGCCCTTCGATGCAGCGCGGGTCAAGCGCGCGCCAATCGCGCGAAGCGTCTCTGGCAGCGCCCGAAGCCAGCTCTTCCATGTGAATGACCTTGAAGCGCGAGCCCTCCGTCGTCTCGTCATACGTGACAGTCCACTGGCTGTCGATCGTCCTGAGAAAGCCGAGCAGTCCCTGGCTATCGTCCTTTGCGCGCTCTTTCAAGACTTGCTCCGGTGTCCGCCTCGCATGTTTGGCATCGAGGCTCAGCTTGCCGGGCGCGGCCTTGAACGCTTCCACTCCGGCTTGCGCGACGGTCATGAAGGCGACGGCAGTGATGCCGACAAGCAGTGACTCTTCAACTCCGAGGCGCTTGGCGGTAGCGTTTGCGACTTCGTGTATCTGATCGGCGAGCGGTGTGCTGGATGCCGCGTCGAAAGAGCCCGCGTACTGCTCGACAGCCTTTTTGACCTCCGGCCAGTAGCGATGCCCGTACAAAAATTTGTGCGAAGAATCTATCTGATCGCGCAGGTAGTAAGAGCCCTGTAGGAGAAGCCTGCGGGCCAGCGCGTCCGGGTCTTCGGCCTGGGAGAGAGCGCGAAAGAGGCCGATCGGATAAAACGCGAACCAGATTTGCGTGGCCGCCCTGTCCACTTCATGTATGAAAGGCAGAAGCCCGCTCACCGCGCGCGCCCACTCGGCCTCGTCCTGTTGCTCCAGAAAATTTTGGAAGAGAGTTTCGTTGTTCATGCTCATAGTAGTCCCGGTTAAGAATTCATCTCTTGATCGAAATCGAATACTTTAACAGCATCCGCCGCCAGGCTCAAACTCTTCAGCCCCGAAGGGGCGAAAGAAATGCGAGTTGAATTTCTTTCGCCCCTTCGGGGCTTTCGATTCTGTGCTGGCGTGCGTTCCCATGACTTGCGTCATGGGCTACATTCTTGCGCCCCTTCGGGGCTTACGATCTTTCTTTCTGTCTATTCCCAAGGCTTGCGCCGTGGGCTACATTCTGCGCGCCTCTTTCAGGGGCTCTTTATCAAGCTCAAGGTTAATTCAGATAGCCGCCGGGCTCGTCTTCCTTCTCTTCGAGCGCGGCCCGTAGCGGCGTGGCGCTCTCCTCTTCGATCGCCCAGATGTCGTAGAGGTCGGGCGGGACTTCGGTGATGAAGCGTGAGGGCTTCTGCACGACCGTCTGTCGATTGTAGTCCGTGATCATCAGCGGGTAGGTGATGTAGAGCTGATCCTGCGCGCGCGTCAGCGCGACGTACCACAGCCGACGCTCTTCTTCTTCTCCCTCGGCTTCGCGGAGCGAGCGTGGGCTCGGAAACTTGCCGTCCGCCGCCCAGATCACGAAGACCGCGCGCCACTCCAAACCCTTCGCCTGGTGCACGGAGGTGAGCGTCAGCATCTCGTCCTCGTCGCCGCCCATCACGACATCCTCGCCCGTGACCGCCTGCGGAGCGCCATAGCGCTCGGTAGAGAGCAGGGCCAGCTCGCCTAAGAAATCTTCGGTCGAATTGTAACGTGCGCTGTAGTGCGATAGTTGACGCAAATCTTCCAGGCGCGCTTCGGCGTTCTCGTAAGTGTTGGCGAGATGCGCTTCGTAGCCGCGCGCAAGGATAAGCTCAATCTGGCGCGCGGGCTGGTGGCGTGTCTCGTCCGCGACCAGGCTTTCAATCAGCGCGAGAAACTCCGTCCAGCCCTGCCCGCGTCGCGGCGCTGCCTGAAAGTCTGCGCGGCGCACGAGCGCGAGCGGGTCTGGAGCATAGGCCAACTGCTCCCAGATTCTATTGGCGGTCGCCGTGCCCACCTGCGGGATGAGCCGCAGGATGCGCTTCCACGCCAACTCGTCGCGCGGGTTGGTGATGACGCGAAGATATGCCACCACGTCCTTGATGTGCGCCTGCTCGAAGAAGCGCACGCCGCTGCGGACGCGATAGGGAATGCCGCGACGCGTCAATTCCAGTTGCAGCTCAAGCGAATGATAATGAGAGCGATAAAGCACGCTCGTCTCTTCGAGCGGGACGCCTTCGTCGCGCAGCTCAAGGATACGCGCGGCGATGAAGGCCGCCTGCTGGTCTGCGTCGCGACAGGGCACGAGCGCCGGGGCGATGCCTTTGGATGGCCGCACGGCGCGCAGGGTTTTGGGAAACTGCTTGCGATTCGAGGCGATGGAGACGTTGGCGAGCGAGAGAATCTCCGGCGTCGAGCGATAGTTGGTTTCCAGACGATAGACGATCGCTTCCGGGTAACGCTCGGGAAACTCGTAGATGTTCGTAAACTCCGCGCCGCGCCAGGCGAAGATGCTTTGCGCATCGTCGCCGACAACCATCACGTTGCGATTCCTTGCGGCGAGCAGGTCGATGATCTCGGCCTGAAGCTTGTTGGTGTCCTGGTATTCATCGACCAGTATGTGCTGGAACTGCTCCGCGTAGATGCCGGCGATCTCCGGCTTCTCCATCAGGAGGCGCTTCCAGTTGAGCAGGAGGTCGTCGTAGTCCATCACGTTGCGCTCGCGCTTGCGTTCCATGTAGATCAGGTCAACGCGCCTGATTGCCCCGCCCAGCGGCTCGAAATGCGGAAAGCGGCGCGCGACGACCTCTTCGATGGGCCGGTCTGTGTTGTTGGCGAAACTGATGATGTCCTGCAAGACCTCTGGTTTGGGAAAGCGGCGCGCGCGCGTGTCAATGCCGGCCTCGTCCACGCAGACGGACAGGAAATCGCGCGCATCCTCGGAATCGAGAATCGTGTAGCTCGACTCGTAGCCGAGAGAGGCGGCGTGCCTGCGCAGGATAAGGTTGGCGATGCGGTGAAACGTGCCGCCCCAGACGCGGCGCACGTCGCCGCCGGAGGTGAGCGTCTCGACCCTGTGCAGCATCTCGCGCGCGGCGCGGTTGGTGAAAGTGGCGAGCATGATGCGCGACGGCGCGACGCCCTGTTCGATCAGATAGGCGACGCGGTAGGTGATCGTGCGCGTCTTGCCTGAGCCAGCGCCCGCGACCACTAGCGCCGCGCCCGGATTGGCGGTCGCCACCCTGAACTGCTCTTCGTTGAGCTCCGCGCGATAACGCGCCAGCCCCGCCTGGGCGTCCCCTGGCGCGCGCTTAATGACGTAGCGTTTCATGATCGATTTTCCACTGTCGAAGACCGCCGCTTCATGTCAGGCATTATATACTTCGGCCAAAGAGAATCTACACGCGCACGGGCACGAGGGGGCGGGCGTTGCATTCGCGACTGATGAAAGCTAGGATGTGGCAAGACGAAAAGAGAGAGGATTCTCTAAACCATCAATTAAGAAGCGGAAGAGAGGTTAAGCAGATGAAATTCCCTGGCGGGATGAATATTCAGCAGATGATGAAGCAGGCGCAGGCCATGCAGGAGAAGATGCAGAAGGAGATGGACGAGCTGCGCGTCGAGGCATCTTCGGGCGGCGGAGTGGTGACGGTGCAGATGAAAGGCAATCACGAGGTCGAGTCCCTGAAGATCGACCCCGAAGCCGTCAAGGAAGGCGACGTTGAGATGCTACAGGACATGATCGTCGCGGCCATCAACGAGGGCAATCGCAAGGTCGAAGAGGCGATGAAGGGCAAGCTCGGCGGCATGCTCCCGCCGGGACTGCTTTAATTTTGGATTCTGGATTTTAGATTTTGGATTGACGAACGAGAGATGAAGCGTCTGCTCGTTCTCAATCTCGGAATCTTCAATCCACAATCCAGAATCCAGAATCCACAATGCTCGAATACGCTGAATCAGTCACGAAGCTGATAGATGAGTTCAAACGCCTGCCGGGCATCGGCCACAAGTCGGCGCAGCGGCTGGCGTTTCATGTGCTGCGCACGCCGGAGCCGGACGTTGAGCGTTTCGTCGAAGCGCTGCGCGAGGTCAAGCGACGCATCATCTTCTGCACGGTCTGTAATAACCTGACGGATGTTGACCCTTGCCGCTTCTGCTCGTCGCCGTCGCGCGATCGCTCCATCATCTGTATCGTCGAAGAGCCGTACAACCTGGTCGCGGTCGAGAAGACGCGCAGTTATCGCGGGCTCTATCATGTGCTTCACGGCAGCCTCTCGCCGATTCGCGGCATCGGCCCCGCAGACCTTCACCTGGCTAATCTTTTGCCGCGCCTCAAGCCTGAGAATAACGAGGGCGTGGAGGTGCGCGAAGTCATTCTCGCCACCAATCCGAACACGGAGGGCGAGGCAACCGCCAACTATATCAGCACGCTGCTGAAGCCCTTGGGCGTGAGAGTGACGCGCATCGCGATGGGCATGCCTGTCGGCAGCGACCTCGAATACGTGGACGAAGTGACGATGGACAAGGCGCTCGCCAATCGTCATGAAATTTAAGTGAGGCAAAGGTCTTTTGTCGCGTACGACTCCTGAACTTGAGAGCCTCGTCGCCTATCTGTCGGAAACGCCCGCCGTCGTCGAGCAGATGCTGAGCGGCCTGACGGACGAGGACAGGCGATGGAAACCGCGCGACGGAGAATTCTCCGCGCTGGAGAATGTCTGTCACCTTCTGGACATAGAGCTTGAAGGCTATGCTGTTCGCATCACCCGGCTGCTGAATGAAGACGGGCCGGCGTTGGCCGACATCGACGGGGGCCAACTGGCAAGGGAGCGAGATTACAACAGCCGTAATTCGGAGACGGCGATCGCGGCTTTCCGGCAGGCGCGCGAAGGTAACATGAAGGCCGTTAAAGCTCTCGGCCCGGCGCAACTCGAACGCGCGGGCACGCTCGAAAGCGTTGGGCCCATCACGCTCGGGGAATTGCTCGTCATGATGCGCGCCCACGACGAAGCCCATCGCCGCGAGATGGAGCAACTGCGCGGACACCTCCTTGAGCGTAGAGCATAATCATCATCCTCAAAACATGAAGGGCCGAGCAGAATAGCTCGGCCCTCAGCCTTGACGGTCAAAGTCTTCGACGCTTTTAGAATCTGACGTGCTCTTCGGGCGCGCCCTCCTGGCAGGTCTGGCACTGCTCGCCGGAGTCATACATTCTGGAATCGAAATCGACGAGCGACCTGACGGGCACTCCGGCGATCGTTTCCGGCGCGCTTGAGAAGCGCACGATGGAGCCGCAGCCGATGACCTTCGCGCCGAGGTCTTCGACCAGCTTGACTGTCTCTTCGATGGCCTGCCCGCTGCGGATGATGTCGTCGACGATGATGCAGGGGTTGATCTCGCCCTGGTTGACGTACTGGCGAAACGCACGCTTGCCGCCCTCGCCTTCCTTCTCGGCCCAGTAAATCTGCTCGGCGCTCAGGGCGTCGCGCACGCCGAAGGCGACGGGGATGCCGCCCGAGCTGGGAGAGATGATCGAGACTTTCGGCAACTGGCTGGAAATATCTCTATCAATGCGGAACTTGCGCGAGAGGGCGACGGCCAGCACGCGCGCCGTGTCGTAGTAGCGAAAGGCGAGCGGCATCTGGAAATAATGGGGCGTATGCTTGCCCGAAGGGTAAACGAAATGGCCCTCGCGATAAGCGCCCGTGCGCTTTAGGATTTGCATCACTGCGTCGGATGATGGGATCAGGCTCACCATTTTTTTTCTAGTCTCCTATAAACTTCGGAGGTCAGGGGCCAGTGATGAAACCCGACCTCTAACCTCCGGCTTCTATTGTTTTCGGTTTGTCCCGCGCATACATCAACTCAACTCTGCCGGCGCTATCTTTTCAAGGCGCGCTTGATGAGCCGTCTTTGGTCGCCCGTTAATCCTTCGGGCAATTGGTCGAGCGCAAACCACTGCGCGTGTTTGATCTCCATGCTGCGCGACCCCATCGTCCCACGCGGTCGGCAGCGAAAGATGACCTCGACCTGCGCCGGGCGAGGAAGCGTGCGCACAAACGCCAGTTCGGCTTCTTCCAGCTCCAGCCCTATCTCTTCGCGCAGCTCGCGCCTGACGGCCTGCTCCGGTTGCTCGCCGCGCTCGATGAAGCCGCCTGGAATGCCCCAGCCGTTGCCCGCCCGAAACACGTGTTCGAGCAGAAGCACGCGGCCTCCTTCGTCACAAACGACCGCCCCGGCTGTCACCGTGAAGCGCGGCTCGACAAGCCGCACGCTCCAGCGCCGCAAACTCTTCGGCGCACCACGCCACAGAGCCCCGAGCAATTTTTTCAACATGCGCGCACAATATATAGGGTAAAAGGCAAAAGGTAAAAGGCAAAAGTGGGGGCCGAAGCGTTTTGATTCGGGCGAAGTTTGCGACGCCGCTTTTTCCTTTTACCTTTTGCCTTTTGCCTTGTAAGATGCACTTCCACTGCCGCTCGCTAAATCTCCGACGAAAGGGAAGCACAAGAGAGTCATGTCAGCCAATGCCTCCGACAACGAAAGCGCCGCTGCGCCTGTGGCAAAAGAAGCGCCGACCGCGCAGCAGACCTCGCAGCCGGGCGTGCCGAAGAAGATAACCAACGCGCAGACCGTCTGCAACGAGAAGAATGAGAAGGGCAAATCGTGCAACGGTTTTTTGAAGCAGATACGCACGGGCGGCCAGGAGGCGGAAAAGCATCTGCGCGGCGATGACGTGTTGTTCAAGTGCCAGACCTGCGGCACGCTCTACATGGGCCCACCGCTCGGACACGTGCGCGACCCGAAGAAGCAATCGCGCTTCGTCGAGAAAGAACTCTCGGCGATCCTGCAAGCGGCGGGCGGGACGCTCCCGGCCTTCAAGATGTCGGAGCGCGGCACGCTCGTCCCCGTCGAAGAGCACTCGCATCACGCGCCCGCACCCGCAGCCGCAGCGCCCGCTGCTACGGTGGCGAAGAAGCCCGCGCCGGCATCGCCTTCACCAGCCGCCGCGCGCCCGCAGAATTCATCCCCGCAGGCAGACGCGCATCGTCCCGCCGCCGAAGCACAGGCCGCGACGGGCCAGGCTTCAGCCGCGCCGATGAGTCCGGCTGCCGCCACGGCCTCGCCCGCCGCCGGGGCCGAAACCGTCGCCGACCTGGCGCCAGAAGCTTCGACCGAGCTGACGCCCGGCGCACCGCCCGACAGCCGCGCCCCTACTGCAACCAGACCGCCGGGTACAACTACGGAAACCGCATCTTCGCCGGACGAGAAACAATAGCCATCAAGCCGTCTTCAGTCTTTCAGCTGGTGTCTGAAAAGCCCCTTTAGGGGCGCAACGATGTAGCCCACGGCGCGAGCCTTGGGAATACAATAAACAAACGAAGTGAAGCCCCGAAGGGGCGTAAGAAATTCCAGTTGAGATTCTTTCGCCCCTTCGGGGCTCGCTCTTTGTTGTTTGCTCTATACCCATGACTCACGTCATGGGCTACATTCTGTCGCCCCTAAAGGGGCTTTTCAGAAATCCTCTAAGCCGCGACGAAAGTACGAACCGGCCCCGGTAACAAAAAGAGCGTGAGAACAAAACGATTCTCACGCTCTTGAGCTTTACAGGTTACGAACTGCCCGCTTACCTGTTTGATTCTCTGTAGACGGGCTCGAAGGCGCGCGTCGTGTTTTCTGTGACGCTCGGGATGGGCTCGGGCCTGGCTCCGAGTTGCCGGTTCGTTTGTTTGGGCGGGGCCATCTCCTTCGCTGGCCTCGGGCTGTTGCCGGTGCCCGGTTGCAAAGCGGCGCTGACGAAGCGCGACAACTGCCTGATTAGCAGGATGTCTACGACGAGAATCGTCAACATCCCCATCATGAGCATGAGCATGACAGGGTCTTGGCTGAAACCGTTCTGCGCCATTTTCGTGGCGGCCTCGGTCAGTATGGCAAAGCCGCACAGGCTCATGAACATGACGGAGCCGCCGAGGATCAGGATGGGCTTGGTCAGGCTGCCTGAATATCCCTGCTCTCTGGTCGCAAGCGTCTGCGTGTTCAGACCGGCCCCGCAGCGATTGCAGTAGTTGAGCCCAGGTGTTGATTCAGCGCCGCATGATGAGCAATACATGATGACCTCCGACCGCCTGTGTTTAGGGTTCCAGATAAATTCTTACGCTGCGGGACAGAAAACTGTTCCGTGTCATATGGTTTCGACGACGAGACCGCGCGGCTCTATCTGCCAGGAGAGGACTTCCACGTCCGCTTCCTCTGCGAGCGCGCGCTCGACCTCCTGCCTTCGGCCTTCGGTGCAGAGAAAGGCTATGCAGCCGCCGCCGCCCGCGCCGCAAACCTTGGCCGCCTCGGCCCCATTGGCGAGCGCCTTTTCCACCAGCATCTCCATCTGCGGCGTCGTCACTCCGGGCGCAAGCCGTTTGCGATTCGGATACGCCTGCCGCATGATCTCGCTCACGCCGCGCCAGTCGCCCGCCAGCAGAGCCTCTCTCATGCCCAGCGATGAATCGCGTATGCCGTCGAAAAGCTCGAAGAGATACGGGTCGCCGTCGATGTGATTCTTGGTGATCTCCCAGTTGTTCGTCCCCGACATGCGCGGCTCGCCCGTGTAGCAGATGACGATGCGGCGTTCGAGCGTCTCGCTGTCAACTTCGAGGGCTTCGCGCTCGATGCCTTCAGGGCGAAAGTGTATGCAGGCCGTCCCGCCGTAGAGCGCCGCGTAGTAGTCCTGAAAACCGGCCGGAACCTTGATCACCGTGGTCTCTATGTTGGCGGCGAGCGTGGGGAATTTGCGCTCGTGGTAGCGGTCTCCGACCAGACGATTGAGCGCGCCGATGCAGGCGATGGCGAGCGCCGAAGACCCCGCAAGGCCAGCGCCCGCAGGGGCCTGGCTCTCCGCGATCAGGTGAAACCCCGTCGCCGGTTTGAAGAAATGAACCAGCTTCGAGATCAGTTCGAGCCGCTCTTCACGAATGAGGTCTTCGATCGCCTCAAGCTCGGTCTCGAAGGAGACCTTCCGGTCGAGCGATTCGAGGATGATGCGGCTGTCTTCGCGCGTCTCTATGCGGCACGATGCGCGCAGCGAGATGGCGAAATTGACGGTCGAAGCGCCGGGATGAAAAAGATAGAGCGGCCAGATGTCTATCGTGCCTCCGGCGAGGTCGACGCGAGTAGGAGCGGATGATTCGATGATCACTTAACCCTCTGAGAATTTTGGATTTTAGATTCTGGATTTTAGATTGACGCTTTCCCTATCTTGAATCCCGGACGCCGGGCGCTCATCTTTTGTCGCCCGCCAATACGGAATCCAAAATCTAAAATCCAAAATGGTCTTAGCTTCGCTTGTGCGCTTTGCGCCGCCGCGCCCGCGAAACCTTGCGGCGTGCAATCTTCGGCTTGAAGTGTATGCGCTCCTGAATCTCTTCCTTGAGCTCGTGCAATTTCTCCTGCGCCGCTTGCTCGAACTCCTGTATGCGCTCCGGGTCTGCCTCTTCCACCTTCTTCGAGAACCAGAAGCGTTCCGCCAGGTAGAAGCCTACGATGCCGAGGACGACGATGACCAGCAGGATGTAACCGATCTGGTGGAAATCGCCGATCAGGTTCGTGATCGCGCCGCTGAAGAAATAGCCCGCGCCCGACAGGATCAAGACCCACAGAAAGCAGCTCGCGAAGCTCAACAGGAGAAAGCGCAGGTAGGGCATGCGCCCGACCCCGTAGAAGACGCAGGACGCCCAGCGCAAGCCGTAAATATATTTCGAGAGAAAGATCGAGAGCGGGCCGAACTTACGCGTCAGCCGCTCGATGCGCGGATTGGCGATCCGATAGAAGCGGAAGTTGCGAACGCTTTTACTAAAGCCGCGACCCGCCACGTAAGCCATGTTGTCGCCCGCGACTCCGCCGAGCGTGCCCGCCAACAGCACCTTCAGAAAACTATAGCCGTCGAAAAAATATTTATCGAAGAAAGCGCTGTGCGCCAGCACACCCGCGAGCAGGAGCGTGATGTCTCCCTCCATCATCGTGAGGAAGAACACAGCATACAGTCCGTACTGCCCTATGAGCTCGTATAAAGGATGGCTATCCATATAAAAGAAAGGATGAAGGATGAAGGCGGAAGGATGAAGTAAAGACGATCAGCTTTTACTTCATCCTTCCGCCTTCATCCTTCATCCTTTTCATGCGGTGGCTTGACGACGAGCACCGGACACGGCGCGTGACGGACGACGGATTCGGCGGTCGAGCCGAACAGCATGCGGCCCAATCCCGTCCGCCCGTGTGATGCGATGACGATCAGATCGACGCGGCGCTCGCGGGCGACGCGCACTATCTCCGACGCCGCGTCGCCGTGCGCGATCACCTCTTCGACGTTCAGCCCGGCGCATTCCTCGGCTTCGGCGATCTTCGGCAGCTCGCGCTCGGCTGAACCCTCCAACTGGTCGCTGATGTCTGCGATCGGCAAAGGCTCGGCCATGCCCGTATAACCGACGGTCGGCACGACCGGCTCGATGACATGCACGCAGATGATCGAGGCGTTGGCTGAGCGCGCGAACGACGCCGCATAGGAGAGCGCGTAATGAGCGCACTGGCTGAAATCCGTCGGTAACAGGATGGAGCGTATTTCCATAATCGTCAGGGCCCATTCTACACGGACAGGGCGTTGTTTGACACCCCCTCAAACCGTTTATTACAATAGCGGCGCTTCCTGCCTCGGCACGATTATCTGAGACCTCGTTTGAAAGCTCTGGAAACATGACAAGCCCGAACACAACGGCGACAGCCAGTTATATCGGAGTTGACCTATCCGGCAAGACGATGCTTGCGGCGCTCGTGGCCGACGATGGCCGCCTGCTCGAACGCCGTGAAGCCGCGTTTGACGCCGATCACCTGACGCAGCAGGTGGCGCAGCTCGTCATGGAATTGCGCGATGTCTCGCCGGATGTGGGAGCCATCGGCGTCGGCGTGCGCGGCCTCGTCAACCCGCGCACCGACCGCGTCTACATCTCGACAGACCTGCCTTCGGTCGTCCACGGAGACTTTCACCCCGAACTGATGGCGGCAACGGGCCTGCGCGTAGAGCTTTGGAACGATGCCAACGCCGCCGCCTACGGCGAGTACAAGGTGGGCGCCGGTCGCGGCAGCCGAGACATGTTCTACGTCACCATCGGCACGGGCATCGGCGGCGCGATCATCCTTGACGGCAAGCTGTGGTTCGGCGCTTCGGGGTTCGCGGGCGAGTTCGGGCACATCACGATTGACGCGGAGGGCATCGAGTGCGTGTGCGGCAATACGGGCTGTCTTGAGACGGTCGCCTCCGCGCCCAACATCGTGCGCCGCGCCAACGAGCGGCTCTACCGCGACAACACCTCTTCGCTCTCCAAGCTCGCGCTCAATCGTGACTTCACCGCCGCCGACATCGCGCGTGAAGCCAAACAGGGCGACGACTTCGCGCTCCTGATGATCGAGCGCACGGGCAAGTATATCGGCGCGGCGGTCGCCAGCGTCATCAACCTGCTGAACATCGAGCGCATTATTATGGGCGGCGGCGTGATGGAGGCGGGCGAGCTGATACTGAATGCGATCATACGCGAGGCCGGACGGCGCTCGTTTCAGCCCTGCTTTGAAGTGACGCAGATCGCCGCCGCAGCCCTCGGCACGGATGCGGTCACGATCGGCGCAGCCATGCTCGCGCGCGACGCCGCGCAACAGGAAGCGACCATGCGCTGAGCCTGAACGGCGCGCGCTCGCCCGCCGGCATTCTCTTCATCCTCATCGAAGGCCTCTTCTCTTCAGCACAAAAACTTCAACGCTCCGGCACACGCGCCAGCGCTCAACACGCGCTTCCTTAACGACGCGTTGATAAATTTCCCCGTAAGTCCGTAAGCGTACAGAAATCTCTCCGGCGAGACATTAAACTCGACTCAATCAGGTGATCAAACTTTAAGGTCTTTTCGGAGTCAGGCGTCAGGTGTCAACGCTCGCCGTCGCTTTCTTCCGTTTAGGGACGGGCGACGGCAAAGGGTCTCAGTTGCGTAGGCTAAAATGGCTGGCGCGACTGGCGAACGAACCAGGGGGGAGGGCGAGGCTTCTCGTAATGAGAAGCCTCGCTTTTTTTTTGACCCTTGCTCTCGCCGCGCTCGGGCTCGATTCTTCAGCCGTGAGCGGGCTCGGCTTCGGTCTCCGTTTCGACCGCCTCTTCATCTTCGAGGCGTGCTTGGTTGAGACGCGTCAGCAGCCACTCGCGAAAGATGTCAGCCTCTTTTCCCTTGCCCGTCCAGCGCGCGCGGTCGAACATCGTCAAAGCCATCGCCAGCGCATGATGCTGACCGGCGCGATCCTGCGCCAGCTCAAACTGTTCGTACAGGTGATTGATCAGCTCCACGCTCGCGCGCGCAGTCTCTTCATCCTTGAACCCGAGCTTGCCCGCGAAGAACTTCGAGTAGACGTTCATCGGGTGAGCGGTCGAGGTGTAGAGGTCGAAGTAGCTGGTGATGAGCCCGGATTCCTGTAAGATCGACCCGACATAACTCGGCCGCGAACCCGTAATGATGGCCAGGTCTTCCACTTCGTTCATCCCCGAAAGATAAAGCGAGATGATCTGATCCTTCTTGCTGACGCGCCGCGTGCGTCGCTCATCCGTCGCGCTCCGATTCTGTTTTGTCGCCATTGCTCTGCTCCTTCCCGTTTTTAGCTCTCGCCGATTATTGAAAATTTGCGGGCCGAAGATCAAGGGGAACTTTGGCCCACGCAGAGAGAGATAAGAGTTGTGTGCGCAAACATACGTACGTGCTGGCTGATTTCGAGCGCGATGTGATATGTTTGCTCCTACGTCAGTATGGTTTTCTCATCTGAGAAGCTCTTCGGCTTGAGCAGTCTCTCAAAAGCAGACTTTTGAATTGCCGGACTAAAGACCTCCTCTCAACATCTCTTGTGCCTTGAGTCCGCCCGCATCAGAACGGGCATTGACGCATTCGACCATCATCACCCGATATGTCTGAACCTCTTCGGAGAGATTCGAGCAACAGGATTCTCGCAGCGCTGGCCGATGAGGATTACGCGCGGCTCGCGCCTTATCTGGAGCGCGTCGCGCTGGATTCGGGGCTCATCCTTCACCGGATAGAACAACCCGTCGATTACATCTACTTTCCCGAGACGATGGTCGTCTCGCTGCTCAACATGATGTCGGACGGCTCGACCGTAGAGGTGGGAGTCGTCGGCAAAGACGGCATCGCAGGCATCTCTCCGCTGCTGGGGAGCGAGCGCGCGCTGATGCAGACGATCGTTCAAATCCCCGGCGAGGCCCTCAGAGTCGGAACTCATTTGCTCAAGGAAGAGTTTAATCGCGGCGGCGAGTTGCAAGCTGTTTTGCTGCGCTACACGCGCTCGCTGATGGCGCAGGTCGCGCAGCGGGCCGTCTGCAACAGCCTGCACACGATAGAGCAGAGACTCGCTCGCTGGCTCCTGATGTCCCGCTCGCTCGTGGACTCGGACGAGTTGCCGCTCACGCAGGAGTTCATCGCCCGTATGCTCGGCACGCGGCGCGCAGGCGTCTCACAGGCCGCGAGCATGCTTCAGGACGCGGGCCTCATCAGCTACGCGCGCGGCCACATCAATATCCTTGAGCTGGAGGAGTTGGAACGGGCCGCCTGCGAGTGTTACCAGGTGGTTAAAAGCCAGTCCGAGAGCATGCCTAAAGAAGTGGCGGGCGGAGCCTGACGATGCCGTATGTGGCTGCCCGCTCGGCCACCTTCCCTGTTTGTCCCATTAGTTCGTAAACGTACAGACGGGGATGTCCCGGTTTTGTTAAAAGCATACCATTCATCACTCCTCTTCCGGCGGCCAGCCGGGGTGAGGCTCTTTATTCAACCACTCTACAAGGGAAGATCAGGGGTAAGCCTGAGAAACTTTTATCCTTCGCTTTTCCTGCTTAACGGATTCGGATGTCTCAAAAAACACTTGCTATAGAGAGTCAGGACATGCGTGCGGGTTTTCTAAAGGAGCATGGCATTTATGCGTTTCCAGACGGAACGCAGGTGGTCGCCTGCGGCCATGAGACGCGCGGCTCGCTGCTCTATTATCTCAAAGACTGGAAGCTCTACGGCGGCAGCGAGGTCGTCGCCGAGCACAATGCCCCGGCCTTTCGCCTGCTCGAAACGGACGACGCCGGGCGCATACTGATGTACGGCTACCCGACGCGCTGGACTATCGAAGACTTGATCGATACGGGTTGCGTCGCCGGGTAGAGCCGGCCCGACGAACTCGCAGCCAGCGCAAGCGCAAACCCGCTCTCTCCTGAGCGCTAAGCGCGCGGCGTAAGTTTTTTTCGAGCTGACATTAAAAACGTCCGCTTACGTACAGACGCCCACTCGCAGCGCGGCGTAAGATCAAGACCTTCCTACCGATGAAGAGCATGGGGAAGCGTTATGTGGTAGTAGAGATTCGGAGAATTACCACGTCGGGCTTCCCCATTAATTTTACCCAAAACACAGCCAGCTAACTCGTCGGCGAGATTTTAAGACCTTACTACTGCGAAGAGACCTTTAGGAGACGCGAGGAACTTACACTCGTGCGAAAAGCCGAAACAAAGATCGAGTTGCGAGAGCGCGGCATCTACAGGCTGCCGGACGCGCGCGAGTTCGTCGTGCGAAGATCGAGCGACGGTGCGGGCTATCTGCTCTACGGCGTAGAGACCTGGCGACGCTACACCGCCGCCGACTATCGCGCGGAACAGAGCGGGCGCGTGCTCAGTCGCGGCGTGGTCACGCGCTGGCGCATCTGCGACCTCATCGATACGGGCCGCACGGCGCGTAGCTGATCCGCTGATTCCCGCACACGTCACACGCACACTTCTGCCCCTGTCCTCCCTCCCTGATTATTTTTTACTCACCCAAAAGCTACCGGACGCCAAGGATTCTGGCGCACTTCTTCATGCTTTCGTGTCAATTGAGAGCTAGTCTGCGGCCTTGTCAAGCCGGGGCGGCGGAAATTCATAAAGTGAAAACTTGCACATCACGCCAAAAAGTAGTATCACATGGGAAATTCATGGCAGTGAAAACCAGTGGGGAGAACAAGGCACAGGTGTTCCACCAATAGCAGTCGAGCGCCTTCGGATTTCTGTGCCCATCCCTTTAATGCGCGTCAGTGTTCGCAGGGCGAAGACTATGTCCCCCCTTCCCGGTAAGGTAAGTTAAACGGTTAAGAGGAAAGGTTTGCGGCGATGCCACAGATTTTTCACCACAGTACCAACTTTCTCGCTCGGTTGAGTATCTTCGGGGCTGTCTTCATTCTCGTCGCAGCCGTCTGGGTGCTGGCCGAGATCAATCGCTCATCCTGGAATACCGGACAGTGGATAGAGCGACAGCAGCCCGTGCAATTCAGCCACAAGCATCACAGCGGCGACGACGGCATCGACTGCCGCTACTGTCATACATCTGTCGAGACATCATCGAGCGCCGGGATGCCTTCGACGCAAACCTGCATGAACTGCCACTCGCAACTCTGGGCCGACAGTCCGTACCTTGAGCCCGTGCGCGAGAGCTGGCGTACGGGTAAGCCCATCGAATGGACTAGGGTGCACGACCTGCCCGACTACGCCTATTTCAATCACAGCATACACGTCAACAAGGGCGTTGGCTGCTCGACCTGTCACGGCCAGGTCGATGAGATGCCGCTGATGTACCAGGCTTCGTCGCTGCAAATGGAGTGGTGTTTAGAATGCCATCGCTCGCCGGAGCGTTTCGTCAGGCCCAAAGAGGAGGTCTTCAACATGGCCTGGCGCAAAGAGAATAAGACCGCCGAGCAGATCAGGCAGGGGGCTGAGATCGTCAGGGCCAACCACATCAAGGACGCTCTCACCTTGACGAGTTGTTCGACATGTCATCGGTAATTCATAAGGATAACTAGATGTCTTCCCAAGACCGTCATATCAATTTCGCTTTGATGCGCGACCGCATCCTTGGCCGTGATAAGGGTCAGGGCTACTGGCGCAGCCTCGAAGAGGTGGCCGACACGGACGAGTTTCGCGAGTTCGTCTCGCGCGAGTTCCCGCAAGCCGCCGAAGAATGGGACGACCCCATCGAGCGGCGCACGTTCCTCAAGCTGATGGGCGCATCCTTAGCGCTCGCGGGCTTGAGCGGTTGCGTCTACCAGCCGCCCGAAAAGATCGTGCCCTACGTTCGTCAGCCGGAAGAGATAGTGCCGGGCAAAGCCCTGTACTTCGCCACCGCCATGCAGCTTGGCGGAGTCGCCACGGGCCTTCTCGCCAGAAGCAACGAGGGACGCCCGACCAAGCTTGAAGGCAACCCTGAGCATCCCTCAAGCCTCGGCACGACAGACGCCTTCGCGCAGGCATCAATCCTTGACCTCTACGACCCGGATCGCTCGCAGACTCTTTCTTTCCGCGAAGAGATACGCCCCTGGTCTGGCTTCTTGGATGACGTGAAGAAGGCTCTGGACTCTGCGCGCGCGCGACAGGGCGCGGGCCTGCGTTTCCTGACAGAGACCGTCACCTCTCCAACCCTCGCGGCCCAACTGAAGGCCATCTTTACGGAGATGCCGCAGGCCAGGCTGCATCAATACGAGCCCGCCGGGCGCGGCAATGCATATGCCGGGGCGATGATGGCCTTCGGACAGGCGGTCAATACCATCTACCGCTTCGATCAGGCCGATCGCATCTTCGCCATCGATTCGGACTTTCTCTCCTGCGGCCCCGGTAGCCTCATCTACGCGCGCGACTTCATGAACAGGCGTCGGGTCGAGGGCGAGCAACACAGTATGAATCGTCTCTATGTGGTCGAGACGACGCTCACCAACACGGGCGCGAAGGCAGACCATCGCCTGCCGCTGCGCCCGAGCGAGATGGAAGGCTTCGTGCGCGCCGTGGCGGGCGGGCTCGGCGTCCAGTTGGGGGCCGGAGGTCAGGGGTCAGGGGCCGGGCCTTATGATTGGTGGGCACAGGCGATGGTGCGCGACCTGCAACAGTCCAGGGGACGCTCGATCATCATTCCCGGCGACGAGCAGTCGCCCGTCATTCACGCGTTGGCCCACGCGATGAACGCTGCGCTCGGCAACGTCGGCAAGACGGTTCTTTACACAGACCCCGTAGAGGCTTTCCCGGAAGACCAGACGCAATCGCTGCGCACGCTCGTCGCCGACATGAATGCCGGGCAGGTCGAAACGCTCATTATTCTCGGCGGCAATCCGGTCTACAACGCTCCGGCGGATTTGAAGTTCGGCGAGAGTCTTAACAAAGTAGCGTTGCGCGTTCACTTGAGCCTCTACAAGGACGAGACCTCGGAGCTTTGCCACTGGCACATCCCCGAGGCGCACTATCTGGAATCATGGGGCGACACGCGCGGCCACGACGGGACGGCGACGATCATTCAACCTCTGATCGCGCCGCTCTACGGCGGAAGAAGCGCCCACGAGCTGCTCGCAGTCTTTTCCACACAGCAAGACCGCACGGGTTACGACCTCCTGCGCGCCTACTGGTCTGGACAGATGAAGAGCGGCGGCGCATCAGGCGCAAGAGCGCAATCCGCCGGACAGCAGAGTCCCGCACAGACGACCGGGGGGCCGACCGCCGGAACAACAACCGCGAGCAACTCTGCTGCTACGGGTGCGACAGCGCCCGGCGGTCAATCGTCCAACACGGCGACGACCGGCGCATCCTCCGCCGTCGCTCAGACCACGCCGCCGACAGGCACAACGACCACAGCCGCCGCTGCCGCGCCCGCCGATTTCGAGAAACTCTGGCGCAAGGCAGTGCATGACGGCTTCATCCCAAACACGGCGCTTCCGGTTAAGACAGTCGCTCTCAAAGCGGATTGGGCCAACCAGGCCGCCCCGCCTGCTCCGCCCGCGCAGGCGGACGAGCTTGAGATAGTCTTTCGGGCAGACCCGACCGTCTACGACGGACGCTTCGCTAACAATGGCTGGCTTCAGGAATTGCCGAAGCCCCTGAGCAAGATCACCTGGGACAACGCGCTGATGCTGAGCCCGACGACGGCCAATCGCTTCGGTCTCAAGAACGACATCGGCGTCAAGGGCGGCGACGTGCTTGTAAGCACCGCTAACCTGACATACCAGGGCCGCACGCTCTCCGGCGTTCCCGTCTGGATTCTGCCGGGCCAGCCCGACGGCGTCGTCACCGTGCATCTCGGCTACGGCAGGCGTCGCGCGGGCCGCGTCGGCAACGGCAAGGGCTTTGACGCCTACTCCATTCGCACCTCCGATGCGCCGTGGGCCAACACGGGCGCGCGCATCAGTAATACCGGCGCGTACTATGCGCTCGCCACCACGCAACTGCATTTCGGCATGGAGAATCGCGAAATCGTACGCCAGGACACTCTGAAAAATTATCTGGAACAGTCCGAGGGCGAGCACGCGCCGGATGAAGAGCACAAGCCGGGCCAGGAGAATTCCTTTTATCCAGAGTACGATTACAGTAAGGAACCGGCCTGGGGGATGACGATCGACACGACCAGTTGCGTCGGCTGTAACGCCTGCGTTGTCGCCTGCCAGTCGGAGAACAATATCCCCGTCGTCGGCCAGGAGCAGGTCAAGCGCAGCCGCGAGATGCACTGGATTCGCGTTGACACCTACTTCAAAGGCGACCACGACCACCCGGAGGCCGCGGAGTTCATGCCCGTCCCCTGTATGCACTGCGAGAACGCGCCCTGCGAGCCGGTCTGTCCCGTCCACGCGACCGTGCACGATACGGAAGGCTTGAACGTGATGGTCTACAACCGTTGCGTTGGGACGCGCTACTGCTCGAACAACTGTCCTTACAAGGTGCGGCGCTTCAACTTCCTGCTCTACCAGGATTTCAACACGCCAACCTATCAGTTGATGCGTAACCCTGAAGTGTCCGTGCGCTCGCGCGGTGTGATGGAGAAATGCACCTACTGCATACAGCGCATTCAGGTGGCGAAGATCGAATCCGAAAAAGAGGGCCGACCGATAGGTGACGGCGAGGTCGTCACCGCCTGTCAGGCCGTGTGCCCGACGCAGGCCATCGTCTTCGGCAATACGAACGACCCGAAGAGCCGCGTCGCAGAGTTGAAGCGCAGCCGTCGTAACTACGGCCTGCTGGCCGATTTGAACACGCAGCCGCGCACGACCTACCTGTCGTCGCTGCGTAATCCTAATCCTGAAATCAGCGGGAAGGCTTAAAGGGAAGATCATGGCAGAAGTTGATCAACCACATGAGGACGTGCGGATTCACGGGACGGCTGTGCCGGTCATCGGGCCGGGCCATACCTTCGCTTCGGTCACGGACAAGATCAGCTCGCTGGTCTTGCGTCGCCGGACTCCCGTTTACTGGTTCATAGGGTTCGCGCTGGCCTTCATGCTCACGCAGGTGCTCCTGATTACGATCACGTATCTGGTCTTCACGGGCATCGGCGTCTTTGGAACGAATGTCCCGGTCGGGTGGGCCTTCCCGATTATCAACTTCGTGTGGTGGATCGGTATCGGCCACGCCGGAACACTGATCTCGGCCATTCTGCTCCTGCTCAGACAGGAGTGGCGTACCTCGATCAATCGCTTTGCCGAAGCGATGACGCTCTTTGCCGTCGCCTGCGCCGGTCTGTACCCTCTGCTGCACGTCGGGCGTCCGTGGCTCGGATACTGGCTCTTCCCTTACCCGAACACGATGGGCATCTGGCCGCAGTTCAGAAGCCCCCTGATGTGGGACGTATTCGCCGTCTCGACTTACGGCACAGTCTCGGCGCTTTTCTGGTTTGTCGGATTAATCCCCGATTTTGCGACCCTCAGAGACCGCGCCCGCAGCCGACCCTTTCAGATCGTTTACGGGCTTCTGGCGATGGGCTGGCGCGGGAGCGCGCGACACTGGCATCGCTATGAGACGGCATATCTGCTGTTGGCCGGACTCGCCACCCCGCTCGTGCTTTCCGTTCACACGATCGTCAGCTTCGACTTCGCTGTCGCGCAACTGCCCGGCTGGCACGCGACCATCTTTCCGCCCTACTTCGTCGCTGGAGCGATCTACGCGGGCTTTGCGATGGTGCTGTTCCTGTCAATCCCTCTGAGGAAGCTTTACGGGCTTGAAGACTTCATCACGATGCGCCACATAGACAACATGGCGAAGATCATGCTGGCGACTGGCCTGATCGTCTTCTACGGCTACTTGATGGAGATTTTCTTCGCCTGGTATAGCGCCAATACCTACGAGGAGTTCATGATCTGGAACCGCATGACCGGCCCCTATGCGAAGTATTACTGGATGCTGATCTTCTGCAATGGAGTGACGCCGCAGTTTCTGTGGTCTAAGCGAGTCAGGAAAAATGTGTTGCTGGTTTTTCTGATCTCGGTCATCGTCAGCATCGGCATGTGGCTGGAGCGTTTCGTGATCGTCGTGACGAGCCTGCATCGCGATTTCCTGCCGTCGTCCTGGGGCATGTACTCGCCCACGATGTGGGACTTCTCGATGTTCTTCGGGACGATCGGGCTCTTCTTCGCCCTGATGTTCCTCTTCATACGTTTCCTGCCGATCATCTCTATCTTCGAGATGAGAACTATCCTGCCGGAGGCAGATGTTGAGGAGGAAGTAGCATAAAAGCAGATGTCAGAGGCCAGGATGTCAATCGGACATCCACACCCGGCCTCGGATGTCAGATAGCAGAGGCATTATGGAAGCACATCCGCTCTACGGCCTGATGGCTGAATTCGATAATCCGACTGACGTGGTGACGGCGACGCGCGAGGCATGGGATGCCGGCTATCGTCGCATCAACGCCTATTCGCCGTATCCTATCGAGGAGCTTTCCGAGGCGCTGCACTTCCATACGCGGCTGCCGCTGATCGTTTTGATAGGCGGCATCATCGGATGCATCGGCGGCTACCTGATGCAGTATTACATGGAGGTCATCGACTATCCGATCAACGTCGGTGGCCGACCTTATCACAGCTGGCCCTCCTTTATCCCGATCACTTTCGAGACGACCATTCTATGCGCGGCCTTTGCCGCCGTCTTCGGGATGCTCGCTTTGAACAAACTGCCGCAGCCCTATCATCCGGTCTTTAACGTCGAGCGATTCGCGCTGGCGACGCGCGACCGCTTCTTTCTGGTGATCGAAGCCAACGACCCGAAATTCGATCGGGAAGAGACGGAGAGATTTTTAGCCAGCCTGTCACCGCGAGGGATCACAGATGTCGAGGTATAAAGAGAAGGCGCGAGGCGCGAGGGCGCGCGGCACGCGGCGCAGGGCTTTACATGGCCTGACGCTCGTGGCCTGCTGCCTGCTTTTCTTCACCGCCTGTCGTCAGGACATGCAGGATCAGCCGCGCTACGAGGCATACGAAGCGAGCAAGTTCTTCAAGGACGGTCTGTCGTCGCGCCCGTTGATTGACGGCACAGTGCCGCGCGGCTACCTGCGCGAGGACGCGCATCTCTACACGGGCAAGAAGACGCCCGGCAGCGCGGGTCGCAGTACTGGTGGCAGCAGCGCGAACGCTTCCGCCGCGTCGAGCGCGCCGGCATCGACAACGACGGCGAACACCGGCTCGCCTGCAAACGCGCAGAGCAGCAGCAGTAGCAGCGGCGGCAATATGTTTCCCGATGACATCGACACGTTCCCTTTCCCGGTCACAGCCGAAGTCGTCACGCGCGGGCAGGAGCGTTACCAGATTTTCTGTTCGATGTGTCACGGCGCGACCGGAGCGGGGGACGGGATGGTCGTGCGTCGCGGCTACAAGCAGCCGCCGTCCTACTATACGGAGACCCTGCGCAATGCTCCGGTGGGCCATTTCTTTGATGTCATGACGAACGGTTGGGGGTCTATGCCTGCTTATGCGCAACAGGTTCCGGTGCAGGACAGGTGGGCGATTGCCGCCTACATCCGCGCGCTGCAATTGAGTCATCCGGCGACCGAGCCGGATACGAGCGTCAAGGTGCAACCGCTCTCTGAGCGTGGAGGGCAAAGGTAGAGATGAGCGCTTCGTACACAACGCCTGCGGAAGCCAGCCGCTATCAACGACTGGCATTGATCGTCGGCGTCGTCTTCACTTTAATACTCGGGCTCGGGTTCTTCCTCAGCCCGCGCGAGCTGTTCTTCCGCTCTTACCTGCTGGCCTACGTCTTCTGGATCGGCATTGCCCTGGGCTGCCTCGCCATACTGATGCTGCAACACCTGTCGGGCGGAGGATGGGGCCTTGTCATTCGCCGCGTGTTGGAATCGGGCACGCGCACGTTGCCGCTGATGGCCTTGCTGTTTCTGCCGATCATCTTCGGCATGGGCTATCTATACGAGTGGATGCACATAGAAAGGTTCGCCAACGCGAAGACGCTCGAAGAGAAGCATCTGTACGAGATGCTGTTGCACAAGAGCAAGTACCTGAACATGACCGGATTCATCCTGCGCACGGTCATCTACTTTGCGATCTGGGGCGCGCTCACGTATCTCCTGAACCTTTGGTCGCGCGAGCAGGATCGCACGGCCGAGCGTCGCTTTACCAAAAGGCTGCAAAAATTGAGCGGGCCGGGGCTCGTGCTCTTCGTTCTGACGGTTACGTTTGCGTCCGTCGATTGGGTGATGTCGCTCGACCCGGAATGGTTCTCGACCATCTTCGGCCTGCTGTTCGTCGCCTCGTGGGTGCTCAGCTCCTTCTCTTTCGTCATCGCGGTGATGGCGCTGCTCGCCAAGCAGGAGCCGATGTCGGGTGTGGTCGCGCCGTCGCATTTTCACGACCTGGGAAAACTGCTGCTGGCGTTTGTCATGGTCTGGGCCTACTTCTCTTTCTCGCAGTTCCTGATCATCTGGAGCGGCAATATCCCGGAAGAGGCCAAGTGGTATCTGTACCGTATGCGCGGCGGCTGGGAGGTGCTGGCGCTGGGGATCATCATTCTACATTTCGCGCTGCCGTTTCTGCTGCTGCTCTCGCGTGATTTGAAACGCAACTCGCGGCGGCTGGCGATGGTCGCAGCCCTTGTGCTCTTCATGCGACTCGTCGATCTCTTCTGGTTGATCGCGCCCAAGTTCAGCGAAGGACAGTTCTCGATAAGTTGGACGGACGTGGTGGCCCCGATCGGCGTCGGCGGCCTGTGGCTCGCGTTCTTCCTCTGGCAGTTGAAGCAGAGGCCGCTGATACCTTTCAACGACCCGCAACTGCCGGGCGTCATGGAAGCCGCGCATCGCGGAGGACATTGAGGAGCAAGGATGAAGGCGGAAGGCGGCAACGATGAAGACGACTTCAAATCTCAAATTTGAGATTTCGGATTCAGGCTCGCTGTTTCCGATTCATCATTACCGAAGAGGTGCTTGATTATGGCAAGGCATGGTCGGCGTGATGACATACACGAGACGCCGGATGTTTCGCACATCCAGAACCCGGATGTCACGCACGAGGAGAGCGATGTCAACGTCAGGGCGATCTTGCAGTTCGTCATCGGCCTGATGATCTTCGCGGCGGTCGTTCACATCCTGATGTGGTACATGCTCAAGTTCTTCGAGCAGCGGCAGGAGAAACGAACGCCCGCTCCGGCCCCGATGGCTTTGACGGATAAGGAACGCTTGCCGCCTGAGCCGCGTTTACAGGGCGCTCCAGGCTTCGGCGTTGACGTGGGAGAGGGCCGCAGGGTTGACCTCGGTTTGAAAGAACCGACCGCCGAGATGAAGGTCGTGCGCGAGCAATGGGAGAAGACGCTCAGAGAGGGACAGAAAGATCAGAGCGGGAATGTTATCGCCATCCCGATCGAGGAGGCCAAACGACAGCTTGTCGAAAAAGGATTGCCGACGCGGCAGCAGACCGGCAACCCCCTAAGCATCAACGGCGGAATAGACATTCCCTCTTACCAAAGCTCAGGGCAGAAGATGGAAAAGAGAGATCAATGAAGTTAAGTAATCAGCAGTCAGCAGTCAGCAGTCAGCCGTGTGCGAGCCGTACGAGGCAGATGCACGCACACGCGCTGCTCTCTCGTCCGGCGTTACGCTTCGCGGCCCTGGTCTTTTTACTTTTACCTTTTGCCTTCTTCCTTTTGCCTTCCGCTCTGGCGCAGTCTCGCGTGCCCGTGCCGAGCTATGGGCCCATGCGCGAGAGGGGCGAGCAACAGACGGGACTGCCCCCGGCGCTCGTCGATGTCAGGATCGACCAGCGTTTGAACGAGCAGATACCCCTGGATGCGACCTTCCGCGACGAGACGGGACGCACGGTTCAACTACGCGAATACTTCGGCGGCACGCGCCCAGTCATCCTGTCGCTGGTCTTCTACGAATGCCCCATGCTTTGCAACCAGGTATTGAACGGCATGACGGCGACGATGAAGGTCATGTCGCTCAAGATCGGCGAGGACTACGATGTCGTGACCGTGAGCTTTGACCCGCGCGAGGGGCCGGAACTGGCGCGGCGTAAGAAGGATGGTTACGTGCGCGGGCTCAATCGAGAGGGCGCGGAGAGGGGCTGGCATTTTTTGACCGGAGACGAGGCGAACATCAAGCGCCTGACCGAATCGGTAGGGTTTCGCTATTCGTACGACGCGAAGACAGACCAGTTCGCGCACGCCAGCGGCATTATGGTCTTAACGCCGCAGGGGAAAATCTCGCACTACTTTTACGGCGTGGAATACGGGCCGCGCGATGTGCGGCTCGGGCTGGTCGAAGCGTCGGCGGGCAAGATCGGCTCGCCCGTCGATCAACTGCTGCTCTACTGCTATCACTACGACCCCGCGACGGGCAAATACGCCTGGGTGATAAATCTCTACAGGGGGGCCGGGGTGTTGACGGTGGCGGCGATGATCGCACTGCTTGTTTTTCTGGTGAGACGAGGGTCGGCGCGCGGCGAGGCGGCGGCTGGAGCGGCGCACCTGAATCAAGGAGGAACTGCTTAAGCGTATGCAGTCATGGATTCCATTCCCGGATTCGGCGTCCACCTTTGCGGGACAGGTGGATGCGCTCTACTTTTACTTGGTCGGCATCACGATCTTCTTCACCACGTTGATCTCGGTCGCGCTCATCTTCTTCGTCGTCAGGTTTCGCCGCCGCCTGCCGTTTGAGATACCGCGTCCGATCGCAGGCTCGATCAAGCTCGAATCGCTCTGGACGGTCATCCCGTTCTTTATCGCGATGAGCATCTTCGTCTGGGGCGCGACGGTCTATTTCTCGCAGTACAGCCCGCCGAAGGATGCCCTGGAAGTCTACGTCGTCGGCAAGCAGTGGATGTGGAAGTTTCAGCACATCACGGGCCAGCGCGAGATCAACGAGCTGCATGTGCCCGTCGGGCGCAAGATCAAGCTCGTGATGACGACAGAGGATGTCATACACAGTTTCTTCGTTCCGGCCTTTCGTACCAAGATGGATGTCGTGCCGGGTAAATATACTTACATGTGGTTCGATGCGACGAAGCCCGGACGCTATCATCTCTTCTGCGCCGAGTATTGCGGGACGAACCATTCGGGCATGGGCGGCTGGATAGTGGTCATGCAGCCGTCGGACTACGATAACTGGCTGGCCGGAAACCTGAACCAGGAATCGCCCGTCGCCGCCGGTCAAAGGCTTTTCACCGAGACCCTGGGCTGCGCGTCCTGTCATAAGGAGGACGGCACGGGCGGGCGTGGGCCCGCGCTGACGGGCCTTCTGGGCAGCACCGTACGGCTCGAAGGCGGGCAGACCGTGACGGCCAACGAGGACTACATCAGGGAGTCGATCATCAATCCGCGCGCCAAGCTGGTGGCGGGCTTTCAGCCCATCATGCCGACCTTTCAGGGACAGGTCAGCGAAGAGCAGTTGTTGCAACTCCTGACCTACATCAAGTCGCTGAGCCCGGGCAAAAGCTCCGGCCTTGAGACGACTGCGCCCGCGCGCTCGAACAATCCGCAGACGGGCCCGGCGACTCCCGAAGCGACGGGCGCAAGCTCCATTGACGCGCAGCGGTCAAACCCGGTCGGCTCGACTCCGCCCAGGGCCACAGGAGGCGGCGCAACAGGCGCACCGGCGTCCACCTCGCCGTCGCAGCGCAACGGCAATAACCCAAGGTAATAATTATTTCGGGTAATAATTCTATGCAAACAACAGCGGTAGAATCATTCGAGCCGGTCACACCCGTCGGGGGACGCGTCAACTATCTCAACGCGCGATACGGCATCAAGTCCTGGCTCTTGACGAAAGATCACAAGCGCATCGCGCTGCTCTATCTGGGCTCGGTGACGATCTTCTTCATGCTCGGCGGCCTTTACGCGCTGGCGATTCGCCTTGAGCTCCTGACGCCGCAGGGCGATTTGGTCGAATCCAACACCTACAACAAGATATTCACACAGCACGGCATCTTGATGGTCTTCTTCTTCCTGATTCCGGCCATCCCGGCCGTGCTCGGGAACTTCCTCGTCCCCATCATGATCGGCGCGAAGGACTTGGCCTTCCCGAAAATCAACCTCTTGAGTTGGTACATCTACGTTGCGGGCGGCATCTTCGTGCTCTGGGCGCTGGTGACGGGCGGCGTCGATACGGGATGGACGTTTTACGCTCCCTATAGCTCGACCTACTCGAACTCGTATGTTCTGCTGGCGGGCGTCGGAATCTTTATCAACGGTTTTTCGTCTATCCTGACCGGGCTCAATTTCATCGTCACGATTCACACGATGCGCGCGCCCGGCATGACCTGGTTCAGACTGCCTCTCTTCATCTGGTCGCACTACGCGACGAGCCTGATTATGATCCTGGGCACGCCCGTCATTGCGATCACGGTCTTGCTGCTGGCGCTTGAGCGCATCGCGCACATAGGTATATTCGACCCGAAGCTGGGCGGCGATCCCGTCTTGTTCCAGCACATGTTCTGGTTCTACTCGCACCCTGCGGTCTACATCATGATCTTGCCCTCGATGGGAGTGATCAGCGAGTTGATCGCTAATTTTTCGCGGAAGAATATTTTCGGCTATAGCTTCGTGGCCTTCTCCAGCATCGCCATCGCGGTCTTCGGCTTTCTGGTTTGGGGCCATCACATGTTCACTTCGAGCCAGTCGATCTACGCCGGGATGGTCTTCTCGTTTCTGAGCTTCGCCGTGGCGATTCCGTCCGCCGTCAAGGTCTTTAACTGGACGGCGACGCTCTTTCAGGGCTCCATCTCTTATGACACGCCGATGCTCTATGCGCTGGCCTTCATCGGGCTCTTCCTGATCGGCGGCATGACGGGGCTCTTTCTGGCGGCGATGGGATTGGACGTTCACGTCCACGACACTTACTTCGTCGTCGCGCACTTTCATTACGTCATGGTCGGCGGGACGCTGATGGGTTATCTGGGGGGGCTTCATTACTGGTGGCCCAAGATTTCGGGCCGCATGTACCCGGAGGGCTGGGGAAGGTTTGCGGCGCTCGTCGTCTTCGTCGGCTTCAACCTGACCTTCTTCCCGCAATTCCTGCTCGGCTACATGGGGATGCCGCGCCGCTACCACGCCTACGCCGAAGAGTTTCAGGTATTGAACGTGATGAGCAGCGCGGGCGCGTCCATCCTCGGCATTGGCGTGATGATTCCGATGATCTATCTCATCTGGTCTATGCGCTACGGGAGAATCGCCGCCGCCAATCCCTGGATGCTGCCCGGCCTGGAGTGGCGCACAGCATCACCGCCGCCGACAGAGAACTTCGTCGTCACGCCGGTCGTGACCTGGGAAGCATACGAGTTCGCGCCGCCCGAAGAATTACAGGTGATCGGTAAGTTCGAGCCCGGAGACAGGCCCGATCATCCGATCGCAGAAGTCTAAGAGCAAGGATGAAGGCGGAAGGATGAAGGATGAAATTAAAGCATTCAAGAAGGGTCAGCATTCCTTTCATCCTTCCGCCTTCATCCTTCATCCTTTCTTAAACGGGGAGTGAAAAAGTTGGCTACTACTCATGCGGATGCGGGACATGCACACGCGGCGTTGCAGCACCATTTCGATAACATGGAGCAGCAGCGTGAGGCCGGTAATCTGGGGATGTGGATTTTTCTCGTCCAGGAAGTGATGTTCTTCGGCGGGCTCTTTCTGGCCTACACGCTCTATCGGTCGAACTACCCTGAAGCGTTTGCAGCGGCGAGCAATCACCTGAACATCACTCTCGGCGCTGTCAATACGGTCGTCCTCATCTGTAGCAGTTTGACGATGGCCTTAGCCGTCTATTTCGCGCAGACGGGCGTCCGCCGCTTGCAGATCGTTTTCCTCATCCTGACGATGATTCTCGGGACGGCGTTTCTCGTCATCAAGGGCGTCGAGTATTACGATAAATACAGAGATCATCTGATACCCGTGGCCGGGATGTTCAACTGGGAACAGGCGCTGCCGCACAATGTCGCGCCGCAGCACTTGCAGATGTTCTACTGGATTTACTTTGCGATGACGGGCCTGCACGCGCTGCACATGATCATCGGCCTCGGCCTACTGGCATGGCTCGTCTATCATGCTTGGCGCGGTCGCTATTCGCCGGAGTATCACGCGCCGGTGGAGATTACGGGTCTCTACTGGCACTTCGTTGACATCGTCTGGATATTCCTCTTTCCGCTGCTCTACCTGCTCGGCAGGCACACGGGCGGGGGCCATTAAGGGTTTGACGAATCATGTCGGAACATATCGTCTCGAAAAAGGTTTATTTCGTCATCTTCGGCGCGCTGATGCTCGGCACGGCCCTGACGGTGCTGGCCGCCTTCAAAGACATGGACACCATGTTTCATGGCGCGAATACGGTCGTCGCCTTAACCATCGCCGTCATCAAGGCCACGCTCGTCGTGCTCTATTTCATGCACGTGCGCTACAGCTCGCGCCTGATCTGGGTCATCGTCGTCGCGGGATTTTTCTGGTTGGGGATTATGTTCGCCCTGACGTTTAGCGACTATTCGACGAGAGCGCCGATGCCCACCGAGCAGCCCTCGGTCGTGGGCGAACACGTCAAGTAGGGATTTGACTCCGGCCCCATTCAATCTAAAAACAGAGCAGGCTTCACGTACGGGGATGTGAAGCCTGCTCTGTTTTTTCAGCCAGACCATATCGCCTACACTGACGGCTCGGAAGAATCCAGAGTTGACCGGCTGACGGCATGTCATGGCAGAAGATGAAACCTCATAAACCCGAGTATGCGTCTAATAATCTCGCGCGAGGTTTCGCTATCATGCAACAGGTCGAAGGCGTGCGGGGCCTCCGGGTGATTCGTGAAGGTAACGGGCAGATTGCAGGTCAACGCCTGGGCCACGAAGCGGTCGATGGTTTCATTCAGATGAGGCATTTCGTCGCGGCCTGCTCTGACGATGAAGAGGGGCGTGCCCTTTGGAAGATCGGCGACGGTTTTTCCCGCGCAAGGGTTCGCGAAGCCCCACCTCTTCGCCGCCTCGGCGACGAGGCTCTCGCCCTCCATGTCCAGCATGATTCCATAGCAGAGGACAGCACACTTCAAATACTCTTGATCTTCGTGCATCAGAACCGACAATGCGAGCGGGACATTGCCGGAACTGGCCCACAGGCCCATTCGAGTCGCGTCAATTCCCAGCGCGTCGGCGTTCTGCCGAACATAATCGAGCAGCGCGTGAATGTCCGTCGCCGGTTCGCGGTTCGTGTAGGTGATTGCCACCATGCCCGAAGCGGCCATCAGTTGTCCCCAAGAGATGGATGAGCCCATCTCTTTGAACTTACAGCCGACGTGCGCCTCGAATCCCGTATCCGGGTATCCGGCCACAACCACGACAGCCGGTCTCCGCGCCCCGCTCTTCGAGTCGTGCGGGTAGTAGATGTCCATCGTCAGGACACACGCATCGGTCGTTCCGTATTCGACATCACGCCGAACCTCGACGCCGTTCATGCCGGGAATGCTGTAGACCACCATTTTCTTCGAGATGTGATCGGGCCCTGTGTCTTGACTCATGTGCGCTACTCCTCCTCAGAGAAAAAAGACGCTACAAATACAAAACCCGCCGGGCATGACATGCCACGACGGATTCTTTTGCCGGTACTGAAAGGCTATTCTTCCAGACCGTATGTGCTTCGGGAATTGCTCTCCTGCTTGCGCCTTATACGCTTCCCGTATCAAAGTTGCAAGCGCGGGGGCTGCACATTACGACACTACCGCCCGAGCGAGCGTTGGCGCTTGAGTTGTTGAGGGTTTGGTTGTGGCTGTAGGGCCGCCCGGGCAACGAGCCGGGAGTGTTCGCGTTCGTCAGGTAAGACGGGTCTGACGGACGCGAACGCTCGCTTCTGCGTCAAGACCTACTTGGCCTGAATAAACTTGGTATCCTGAACCAGCAGTTGTTTGTCGCAGCCCGGACAGTTCAGCCTGATGGTCGAATCCGTTGTCTTGATGGATGTCCCGCAAGCGGGGCATGTGCCCTCGACATTGTGCCCGGCAAAGATGTCGCGCATCATGAAGAGAGGGAGAATCAATCCTGCCAGAAGCAGTGGAATGCCCAGCAGCAATCCAGCGCCCGACCCGTCGTTGAGAGTCAGACTTAGGACAAGGCCGCCGATGAACAACACCAGCCCGAGCCCGATCGCGAAAGAAAATCCGTAAGCGCCATCGAACGTGCGTCCGCTTTTAACGGATGCAGGTCTCTTAACTTCCATGAATCTCGAATCCTCCACCTTCAAGGTTTAGCAAAATAGCGATAAGTATGGAATCAGGCGGAAAGTCGAGAGCCTACCCGGCTTCGTATACCTGGAAAGTTATCACAGCCGCGCCGTCTGCGACAAGACGCCCGCTCGGCCAGCCCAAAGGGATTCGACCCGGCCCGCCATGCTCTTAAACCGCGCCCATCCTTTATACTCCGTCAGCGAAGATTTTCTGAGACCCCTGCCGTATGAGCGGGCGGTGGTCTCACTTAAAGGCAGACGCAGCTTGAGAAGGATTCCGAAACCATGAGCGCAAACGAGAAGGCCACGAGCGAAGACCTGACGATCAACGCCGCGATCAAGCTTTACTACGACCTCTATGTGCCGGATGAAAAGGTCGCACATCCTCTGCTCGTCGCGCTTCACGGTTACGGGGCGAACAAGAGACAGATGATGAGGGAAGCGCGCCTGCTTGCTCCGTCCGGCTTCGCCATCGCCTCGCTTCAGGGCTTTCATCAACACATCAGGGAGCCGAAGGAAAAGGGCGGGCCGCTGCGTTTCGGTTTCGGATGGGTCACGAATTTTCACCCGGAGGAATCAGTCGCGCTCGCGCACGGCGCGCTGTTGGATTTGATGAACAAGCTGACGAACGAGGGCCGCGCCGACCCGCGCCGTATCTTCCTCCTCGGCTTTTCACAATCATGCGCGCTCAACTATCGCTTCGCCTTTACGCACACCGACCGCCTGCGAGGCGTCGTAGGCATTTGCGGCGGCATCCCCGGCGATTGGGAGACGGGCGGGCATTACAAGCGTACGGACGCCTCCGTGCTTCACCTGTGCGGCTCGCGCGACGAGTTTTACCCGCCCGAGCGAGTTTCCGGCTACGGCGCGCAACTGATGGAGCGCGCACGCGAGGTCGAGGTCAGGAGCTACGACGCGGCCCATGAAATCGTGCCTCAGATGCGCGAGGACGTGCGCGCGTGGCTGCAATCACACGCAAGCTATCGATCGCCCGAATAAGAGACCGCCCCCGCGCACATCATACAAGGCAATCGTGCGCGTCGAGTTGAACCGAACGGCGCGTCCAAAGTATATTCCTCGCATCATTGTCCGGCAGCAGAAGAGAGATCGGTGTAACTATGAGACGCTTCTTCGTCCTGGTCGCCGCACTGGCGACATCCGCAAGCGTGTTGAGCATCGCCAACGCTCAGCAAGGGAACGCGAGAGCCCTACAGGCGCGTGATGAGAGGATTATCGCGGCGGTGCGCGCCGTCCTTGATGCACAGGTCGCCGCATGGAATCGCGGCGATATAGAGCGGTTCATGGACGGCTACCGTCGCAGCCCCGAGACCGTCTTCATTTCCGGCGATTCGTTGACGCGCGGCTGGCAGACGGTGCTCGATCGTTACAAGAAATCTTACGACTCGCGCGAGAAGATGGGCACGCTCTCGTTTTTAGAGATAGAGATTGTGCCGGTCAACCGTGATACGGCTGTGGCCTACGGTCGCTGGCAACTGGCGCGCTCGGAAGACACGCCGCACGGTCGCTTCACGCTCATATTCCGTCGCACGCGAGAGGGCTGGCGCATCGTTCATGATCACACTTCATCGGCTGTCTGAACGGGCCAACACAGCTCATCGGGCGGAACCTCGCCAAGACGAGACGGCAAACCTCCATCATCGTCGCAGAGGAAGGATGAAAGAGTGTCTGCTTCAATCGTTCAGCTAACACTGCCTGGCTTTCATCCTGTCGCCTTCAGCATCGCTTTCAAGCTCTATGACTGAAACGCTCGCCGTCATCGGCTGTTCGCAACTCGTCACGCTCGGAGGCGCAACGCGCGGGCCGCGCACGGGCCCGGCGATGCGCGAGCTTTCCATCATCGAAGACGGAGCGATGCTGATCGGCGCGGGCCGTATCTTGAAGGTCGGCGCACGCGCGCAGGTCGAGCCTCTGATCGAAGGCAACTGCCGAGTTGTTGACGCTGGCGGGTGCATAGTGCTGCCGGGCTTCGTCGACGCACACGCACATCCGGTCTTCGCCGGAACACGCGCAGACGAGTATGAGCAGCGCGCGAGCGGGGCTACTTATCAGGAGATCGCGGCGCGCGGCGGCGGCATACGCTCGACCGTCAGTAGAACCCGCGCGGCAACGCTCGATGAATTAGTCTCGGCGGGCAGGCGTTACGGCGATTGGTTTCTGCGCAACGGCACGACGACCGTGGAAGCCAAATCGGGTTATGGCCTCACGGTTGAGGACGAGCTGAAAATCCTGCGTGCGATCAGGCGTCTGGATGAGGAGACGCCGCTCCGATACGTGCCGACATTTCTCGGCGCACACGACATCCCGGAAGAATATCGCGCGCGCCGCGCAGGATATGTCTCGCTCATCATTGACGAGATGCTGCCGCTCGTCGCGCGCGAGCGACTGGCCGAGTATTGCGATGTGTTCTGTGACGAGGTGGCCTTTACCCCTGATGAATCGCGGCTGATCTTACTGGCGGCGCGCTCCCTGGGGATGGGGCTGCGCATGCATGCCGATCAGCTCTCGCTTTCGGGCGGCGCAAAGCTTGCGGCCTCTTTGGGCGCGGCGACCGCAGATCATCTTGAGCATACGGACTCGGCAGGCATCGCGGCGTTGAAGGCCGCTGGCGTGCAGCCCGTACTCTTACCGGCCTCAGTCTATGCGCTCGGACACGTGCGTTACCCGGCGGCGCGCGAGATGATCGATGCGGGCCTCTGTGTCGTGCTCGCGACGGATTTCAATCCGGGCTCGTCGCCGACCGTCTCCATGCCAATGGTGCTCTCGCTCGCTTCGACGCACATGAAGATGACGCCCGCCGAGGCGCTCACGGCCTCGACCGTCAACGCCGCCTATAGCCTCGGCAGAGGCGACGAACTGGGCTCGCTCGAAGAGGGCAAACGCGCAGACTTTTGTATTCACGACTGCGACGACTATCGTGAGCTGGCTTACTTCTTCGGCATAGAGCACGCGCGCGCCGTCTACGTTGACGGTCGGCTGGCCTTCGATCGCGCACACGCGCCGACCACAAGATAGTGAATGAAAAGAGTTCTTGACGCACTAGCGGTTGTCATTTATTATCCTCTTAACACTGGAAAGGAGGTGATCAAAAAAGTATGAGTTCTTATCACAGTGAGGTGGCTGAGTCCTAAGCCACTGGACTGATAGCCCGAATATGTTGGGATTTTCTGTCCAGACGTGACTCTTGGTTTAGTGCGTTTTCAGTTTAAGCAGCACACCACCGGCACACCAGGCTCAGGGCAATCCAAACAGTTCACCGGAAAGCCGTCGGCGTATATCGCGCTGACGGCTTTTCTCTTTTTGTCCTGAAGAATTGACGAAAGGTCTTGTCTCGTCCGTCGCGCCTGTGGTAACGTCATCCCAGAATTTCAGGAGTAAAAATCATGTGGCGAAATATCATCTATCTGCTGGTTTCCCTGGCGACCTTTTTCATCGGTGTCACGATCGCTACGCCCTGGGCCGCCGATCGTTCTGCCGTTTCCCGCTACAGCAACAGTAGCGACGAGCGTGAGTTGTTGAGCGTCGAGCGCCGGTATTTAGACGCGCACGTAAACCGCGACGTGGCCGCTTTAGACAGCGTGCTGGCCGACGACTTTGTCGTCCTTCATCGTTTCGGCAGAGTGGGCGATAAGGCCGAGCGTCTCGCGCTGGTCGAGAATGCGGACTTCACCTTCCTGGCCGTCGATACGGACGACGTTAATGTCACGGTCAACGGTGACGAGGGAATGGTCACGGGCCGCGCAGTGGTTCATGGCCGTTACGCGGAGCAGGAGTTCACGAGCCCGCCCTATAGGTACGCGCGAAGGTATGAGAAGCGAGACGGGCGCTGGCAGATCGTCTCCGTGCAATTTTCGAGAGACCGCTGAAAGCTTCTCTGGACGCTAAGGCGCTCTCTTTAGGTGCAAACGCAAAGACTCGCCCGGGCACACGTGCTCGGGCGAGTCTTTGCGCTTGAAGGCGAGTGTCGCTCAGCCGTTCGCTCTCTGGGCCAGCTTGGCGAGCGCGATGGTGAGAGCGGTTGCGCCGAGCGTTTTGATGAGCGTCGGGTGCTCAGCATAAAAGTTGCTGAGCTGGTCTACGACCGAAGGGTCTTTCCTTTCAGCGTGCTCGGCGATCTCGCGTACGGCTTCGGGCGAGACCTCTTCGGCCTGTTCGGGCGTGACCTCGCGCTGCCCTCCGCTTAACAGTCCGGCGAGACCGGAAGAGCCTCCCTGCGAAAACACCTGCGCCGCGATCGTTGGCCCAAGCGTCGCGATCAGCGTGTTGAGTATGCCCGCGCGCTGCTGTCCGCTGGCGTTGCCGAACAGTTGCGCGACCATCTGGCTGAAAGCCGGAGTTTGATTCGAGCGAAAGGCCGCCGCCAATCCGTCTGCGAGTGCAGATTGAGGCGCAGCCTGCGCAAACTGGTCGAAGTCGTCGTGCACTGTGTCCGGCGCTTGACCGGGTTGCGCGCCGTTGTATTGCTGCAAAATCCCGCTCAGTTGATTCATCCAGTCCATCTTTATCTACCTTTCCGAAATCATTTGCTGCCAGTCTACACGAGTCCAACGCTAAAGCGGTAACGCGAATCCGGCATCGCTCACGGCGTCGGCTTAGGCTTCGGCGTAGGCTTTGGTGTCGGCTCGTTGGTTTGTTCCGAGGGAAGTATGCGCGCGGGGTCTGGGGCGTCGGGCGAAGTATGCAGGTGAATGGCTTTCCATGTCGTGCCGACGCGACGAAAGACCAGCGTCATTCGCCCGGAGGCCGTCTCTGGATTACCGCGATAGGTCTGCGACTGTGTCCACAGGCAGGTGACGACCGCGCCGTCGCGTCCGAGCATCTGCACGCGACGGTCGCGCACCTCGATCTTGACATCCTTCAATTCGGGATAAGAGCTTTCACGATTCTTGCGCATCTGCTCCCAACCCTTGGTCACTGTGCCGTTGTTGTTGAAGAGGATCAACTGCGGCGAGTTCCAGTAGACGGCTGTCACAGCGTTTACATCGGCGCGGCGTATGCCCTCGATCAAATTGTCGAAAGCGGCGATCACGCCCTCCGCCGCAGGGTCTTTCGCGCCGGTTTGAGTATTGCTGCCGGTGCTCGCGCGCCTCGTGCGTGTCGTCGTCGTAGTCGTCTCGGTCGCAGGCGTCTCCTGCTGCGTACTACTACTGCGCGTTGTCGTCGTGGTCGTTTTCGCGGCGGGCGCTGTCTGCGTGGATGTATTCCGATTCTGCGCGAAACCCTGAGCCGTAAGAACAAGCCCGAGAGCCGCCGCAAGAGATAAAGCTTTTAGCATTTGATACTCCTTGAATTTACTATCGGGCGCTTCGAGCTAACGCTGATCGGGTGCGCGCCGTTCGTTCGATGAAAGCCATCAAACGATTGTTACTACTGTGCGTCGAAGTCCGACCAGGGAAGAGCGCTGCGCAGGCGTTGGACGGAGCGTTCGCGCCCGATGACCTCGAAGACCTCGAACATGGATGGGCCCACGGATTGTCCCGTGAGCATCGTCCGCGAGGCGTTGATGAAAAGGCCCGCTTTCACATTCGCCTCTTCGGCGTAGGCGCGCAAAGCGGCCTCGATTGTTTCAGCCGTCCAAGGCTCGACCTCTTCCAGCCTTGCGGCCAAACCGGGCAGCAGTTCCTTCAAGCGCGGCTCCTTATAGAGATTCTTCTTTTGGGCCGCCGGGTCGAAATCAAAATCATCGGAGAAGTAGGCACGTCCCTGCTCGGAGAAATCCTTGAGCGTAAAGAAGCGCTGGCGAATGAGGTCAACTGTCTTCTCGAACCACTCGCGCTCGTCCTCCTCATATTCTTCGCGCCATAGCTTGCTCGCTCTCAGTTCCGCTTTGAGCATCGGCACAAGCTCCGCGAGCGGCATCGTGCGAATATACTCGGCGTTCATCCAGAGCGCCTTGGCGTCCGTCCACTGTCGCGGGTCGCTCTCGCTGAAGTTGAAGACGGCGTTGGCGCGGCCTATCCCGGCGAGAGAGAATTTTTCCGTCAGCTCTTCGAGCGTCATGATCTCCTGCTCGGTGTCGGGCGACCAGCCGAGGAGCGCCAGGAAGTTACGAAACGCTGCGGGCACAAATCCCCGGTCGCGGTAAGTGGTCAGCGAGACGACCTCGCCGTGCTTGCGCTTCGAGAGCTTGCCTTTGTTCGGCGCGAGTATGAGCGGCAGGTGCGCGAAGCGCGGGGGCGTAGCGCCAAGCGCCTCGTAGATCAAAATCTGCTTGTGCGTATTGGTCAGATGGTCTTGCCCGCGAATGACATCCGTGATGCCCATCTCTAGATCGTCGAGCACGACCGAGAGATTATAGAGCGGGTGGCCGTCGGAGCGCAGCAGCACAAGGTCTTCGATCTCCGAATAGTCGCGCTCCTGCGTGCCGTAGACAGCATCCTCGAAGCTCGTCTTGCCCTCGCGCGTCACTTTCAAGCGAACGGCGAAGGGCTCGCCCGCAGCGGCACGCTGGTTGGATTCCTCCATTGAAAGCTCGCGGTAAGGATTGCTGCGGTGGTCTGTGCCTTCGGCGGCGGCGGCGCGCGCTCTGTCCGCGATGCCCTGCTTGATGTTTGCGTCCGAGCGTTCGGCCTTCGGCGTAAAATCACGATAAGCCGTGCCTTCATCGAGCAGGCGAAGCGCCGCCGCCCTGTGCTTCTCAAAATTGGCGGATTGAAAGACGATCTCTTCGTCGTAGTTGAGGCCGAGCCATTCCAGGCCCTCTATGATCGAGCGCGTCGAAGCTTCGGTCGAGCGCTGTACGTCCGTGTCTTCAATACGCAGCAGAAACCGGCCCCCGACGTTGCGCGCGTAGAGCCAGTTAAAGAGCGCCGTGCGAGCGGAGCCGATGTGTAGGTAGCCGGTCGGCGATGGTGCAAATCGAACGCGAATAGTCATAATAAAAAGTAGTCAGTCAACAGTCGTCAGTATTCAGTAGGAATTTTCTTATCTACTGACAACTGACTACTGATGACTGACTACTGAAATTTATGGCGGAGATGACAGGATTCGAACCTGTGATGGGCTTTTGACCCATAACGGTTTAGCAAACCGCCGCCTTCAGCCACTCGGCCACATCTCCCCCTCTCGCCTCATCTTCGGGCGAAAACTTATTCTAATCCGCGAGACGAGATTGTCAAGGCGACGCACGCAGGCAAAGGATTAACATGGATCAGCGATTGTCAGGATAAGAGAGGTCAGTACCGCCTAAGGTCTCGGACGGGTACTCTACGCAGCATCACCCGCCCGAGACCTTTGGCGGTACTGACCTGCTCATTCATCCTATCCATCCCCACTATTTTCTGTGCTCGGGTCTCTTGATGGTTTGAGCTAAGGCGAGGATTCAGGTGTTACAATCACGAGCGAGATGTCGAAATTCCATCTGACGAGAAGACAATTCCTGACGGGGCTTGCCGCCGCGCCGCTGGTGGCCGTCTCCGCGACTTCGGCTTACGCGAGGCTCATCGAGCCGGAGCATTACGAATTGTCCGAGACCGACATTTTTATACGCGAGCTGCCCGACGGCTTCGACGGCTTTCGCATCGTGCAGGTCTCCGACGTGCATCACAGCCGCCTCGTCTCCCTCGGAGAAGTGCGGCGCGTCGTAGAGTTGGCCCAGAGCGCGAAGCCAGACCTCGTTGCCCTGACAGGCGATTACACGACCATGTACGGTCGTTATATAGAGCCGTGCGCGGAAGCCCTGGGCCAACTGAACGCGCCCGAGGGGGTCTGGGCCGTGCTCGGCAATCATGACCATTACACGGATGCTCAACTGACGACGCGAGCCCTGGAGCGCGTTCATATAGGCGTGCTCGGCAATGCGAATACACTGCTCAGACGCGGCGCAGACGCGCTGCAACTGGCCGGTGTAGATGATTGGTCTTGGGGGAAGGCGGATTGGCCGCGCGCCTTTTACGGCCTTGATCGCAAGCGGCCCTCCCTGCTGCTCTCGCACCAGCCGCGCGTGCTCGATCTGGCCGAAACGCACGGCGTCTCGCTCATCCTGAGCGGGCACACGCACGGAGGACAGTTGAGCTTCCCACTGATCGGCTCGCCCGCGCGCTTTCTCTCTTCAGAGATGAAGTACGAGCGCGGGCTCTATGAGAAGAGCAGCACGCAGCTTTACGTCTCGCGCGGCACGGGCGTGATAGGGCTGCCCATAAGGTTCGGCTCGCGCCCTGAGGTTGCGTTGCTGCGGCTTCGGCGTGCGGCTGCCGTTTAGCACTCACTCGAAAAGGGAAAGCGGCGCGCATCTGTACAAGTTAGATGCGCGCCGCTTTAGTTGTCCGTGGGTTCGTACGGGTTCTAGTTCTGATCGTTTTCCTGTGGGATGGGGGGACGGCCATCGCGCCTGCGTTCGCGACGGGCTTTGAATTCCGTCTCCATCTGATCGAACCTGGCGCGCTGATCCGGCGTGAGAATCGTCAGCAGTTGGGCGCGCATATCCTTAGCCGATGCCTGAAGCTGCTGGCGCAACTCCTTCGCCCTTGGGGACACCTCCGCCTGATCGCCGCCCTGTTCCCTCTGCTCCCGAAGCTTCATCAGCTCTTCACGCTGCGATTTTGTCGCCGCCATATGATTTTCAATAATAGTGCGGGCCTGCGCGGATTGCGCTTCTGTCAGGTCTAGCTGGCGCAAGATACGCAGAAAGCCCATGTCGCCGCCGCCGCGTTTTCCGCGATGACGCGGCCCATCGCCTCTGTGCTCGCCGCGCTGTGCATCGCGCTCACCTGTTTGCGGCTGTTGCTGGGCGAAGACGGGCGCGCCGACGCTCAACGCCAGTCCAAGCGTCAGACCGGCCAGCGTTAATTTACCTCTTAAAGACATTATTCGATTGCTCCTTCCGAGATTCCTTGTGAACGTTTATTTCTTGTGACGGGGCTGCTGTGGATGCCGTAGCCCTTTTGAGGCTCGCGTGGTGCTGTATCGCCTTAAATACCAGCACCGCTCCTTTAGACGTACGAGCCGCGCCGCTGGTCTTAAAATTTGTCCCGCACGAGCCGCCAGCCCGAATTTATCGATTGACCATGACGCTTGTTCTCTGTTATAAAGCCCTTTGCTAGGCAAAGCAAGGCGCGGGATGCGTCTTTGTCAAAGCGCGTTGAGACCGATCGCGCACTGTATCGTTAACGTTTCTTGAGATAGCTAAATCGGGTTTGAGAGGGTAAAATACGCGTGCTTATGAGACTTCTACAGAACATCAACTCTCCGGCAGACCTGCGTGGTTTGCGTCCCGAACAATTGGCGGAAGTGGCGGACGAGATTCGCCAGTACATCCTCGAAACGATGGCGCGTGTCGGCGGCCACACGGGCGCAAGCCTGGGCGCTGTCGAGCTGGCCGTGGCGCTTCATTATGCTTTTGACACGCCGCGCGATCGCGTCGTCTGGGACGTGGGCCACCAGGCTTACGCGCATAAGATTCTGACCGGAAGGCGCGAGCTGCTGCCGAGCATCAAGCAGTACGGCGGCATCAGCGGTTTTCTCAAGCGCGACGAATCCGAATACGACCTGTTCGGAGCGGGCCACGCTTCCACTTCGCTCTCCGCCGCCCTCGGGATGGCGATTGCGCGTGACCGCAAGAATGAATCGCATCACGTTTGCGCCATCATCGGCGACGCGAGCCTAGCGGGCGGCATGGCGATGGAGGCCATCAATCAGGCTGGGCATTTGAAGACGCGCCTGATCGTGCTCTTAAATGATAATGAGATGTCCATCGCCCCGGCTGTCGGCGCGCTGACGGGCTATCTCAATCGCCTGCGCGGTGCGCAAGGCTATCATCGCTTCAAGGGCGAGGTGGGCGAGACGTTGCTCTCCATCCCGGCGCTGGGCGAGACGCTGCATCACGCGGCCAAGACGGTCAAGGATGCTTTGGCGGCGGCAGTATTGCCGGGCGCGCTCGTCAACGAGCTGGGCTTCAAGTACATAGGCTATGTTGACGGCCACAACCCGCGCGCGCTGGTCGCGGCGCTGCGCGAGGCGCAGAAGATCACTGACGGCCCCGTCATCGTTCACGCTTTGACGACCAAGGGTAAAGGCTACTCGACGGCTGAGAAGGACTATTACAAGTGGCACGCGACGGGGCCATTCGATCTGGCGACGGGGCAGGCCATCAAGTCTGCTGCGTCGGCTCCCACTTACACGAGCGTCTTCGGCCAGACGATGTGCGAGTTGATGGCGAAGGACGAAAAGATAGTGGCCCTGACCGCCGCCATGCCCGACGGGACTGGCATCAACATGACGCTCGAAAAGTTCCCCGAGAGAACTTTCGATGTCGGCATCGCGGAGCAGCACGCCGTCACCTTCTGCGGCGGGATGGCGTGCGAGGGACTAAAGCCCGTGGCCGCCATCTACTCTACATTCTTGCAGCGCGGCTTCGATCAGGTCATACACGACATCTGCTTGCAGAACCTGCCGGTGACGTTCGCGCTCGATCGCGGCGGGATAGCCGGTGGCGATGGGCCCACACATCACGGGCTCTTCGACATAGCGTACCTGCGCCCGATGCCGAACATGGTGTTGATGGCCCCGAAGGACGAGGCCGAGTTGCGCGACATGCTGCTGACGGCGATAGAGCATCCGGGGCCAGCCGCTCTGCGTTACCCGCGCGGCAATGCGGTCGGGGTTGATATAGGGCGCGAGCCCGCGCTGTTGGAGATCGGTCGCGGCGAAATCCTGCGCGACGGCGGCGACGTGGCGATTGTCGCTTACGGCTCGATGGTTATGCCTTCGCTCAAGGCTGCGGAGAGGCTCTCGTCCGAAGGCGTCGAGACCACTGTGGTCAACGCGCGTTTCGCCAAGCCGTTGGATTCGGCCTTGCTGCTCGCGCTGGCGCGCACCAAGCGCCTGATCCTGACGGTCGAGGAAGCATACCTTGCGGGCGGCTTCGGCTCAGCCGTCATGGAGTTGCTGGAAGAGAACGGCCTTCAGGATAAGGTGAGGGTCGTGCGTATGGGCGTGCCCGACACCATCGTCACACACGGCGATGCGAAGCTTCTGCTCGCCAAGTACGGGCTGGACGCGGACGGCATCTACACCCGCGTCAAAGAGAGCATAGAGGTGCTCGATGATCGTCGCGCCAAGCGACAGAAAGTTCAAATATAGAGCACCGGGATAACATCTTAGCCGCGCGCGGCGACCCTCAAGCCGGGTCTCATCAATCAAGCGCATTCCGAGTGTTTTGGCCAGCGCCCCGTCCACAATTTTAGGTTGGCGGGGCGCGCTTTTTTCATACACTATATCGTGCGGCGTAGCGTACCCTATCGGCCCTTCCTGCATCAAAGTCCCGTCAGAGAGGGCGATATTCAAAAGGAAACGTGGGAACCCATCGTATCGCCGTCGTGGCCCCGATTTTGCTATACTTTATCCCGGTCAATTTGTCATAAGTAGGACGGCGTTTCTGATTCCCGATGACCAGCGCCTGCGAATTGAGATGGAACAAAAAAGAAAGATAATTATTCCGCTCGGCGGCTCGCGTGAGGCGATTCCGGCCAGGGATTTGGATGGCGCAACGACCGCGCAGGCCCCGCTCTTCGATGCGGAAGCAACGCTGGGCGCGCGTCCCGTCG
This sequence comes from Pyrinomonadaceae bacterium, assembly GCA_036522655.1. Taxonomy (GTDB): domain Bacteria; phylum Acidobacteriota; class Blastocatellia; order Pyrinomonadales; family Pyrinomonadaceae; genus DASQYE01. Next base: position 100,479 of record DATDFK010000050.1, read on the forward strand.
TGCCGCTCGCAGCAGCGCCGGTTCATTCGTCCAGGCATTTCCCTTTGCTTGCTCTGGTCGTCGTCTTGGCTATCGCCGCAGGCGTCGCCGGTGGGTTTGCGATCGGGCTGTACAGGAGCCGACAGCTTCAACAGAGCGCCGCGACTCCTACTCCTGCGACCACTACTACAGCGAGCACGACGACCGCCAGCGCGGATGCGACGGCGCAGACGCCTGCGCAACAGTTGCCCGCCGCCATAGCGTCTTCGGAAAAGACGCCCGCGCCGGTCGAGCCCGAGCGCACGACGGCTTCCAACGCTCCCGCAGAGCATACGGCGCGTGATAACAAACCGAAGCGCGATGAAGAGCAGGTGATACCACCCGTCGAAGTGCGCGAGCGTGCCAAAGAGAAGAGCGACCGCGAAGTCAGAGATCGCGAAGATCTTGACCGCGAGGACAAAATCGCCAGGGACGAAGAGCGCGAGCTCAAGAGGCAGAGAAGAGAGAGACGCCGCCGCGCGCGCGACAATGATGAGGCGAACGGAGACGTTAACCAGCAGATCGAGCGTGGCGCGCGAGAACTGAATCGCATCAGGGAGATATTCGAGGGCCAGCGCCCCTGACCATCTTTCGCCTACACGCCCAGCGATAAACAGCGAAAGGGCCGGACACGTCATCACAGACGCGTCCGGCCTTTTCGCTTTCGTGCCCGTCCATAAGTTCCGGTTGCGAGCCGCCGGAAATCCTGCACTGCTGCGCCTCAAGATGGTTTCTGCGGTAAAGTGTGAGAGAAATGAAACGCGAGCGGATAGACAAGCTGCTGGTCGAGCGTGGCCTTGCGCAGTCGCGCACGAAGGCGCAGGCGATGGTGATGGCGGGCGTCGTGCTCGTAGGCGAGCAGCGCGTCGAGAAGCCTTCGGAGAGTTTTGACCCGAGCGCAGAGATACGCATCAAGGGTGAGGGCGACCCTGCGGCGCGCTACGTCGGGCGTGGCGGGTTGAAATTGGAAGCGGCGCTCGCCGAGTTTCGGTTAGACGTGAGCGGGCTGGACTGTCTTGACGTGGGCGCTTCGACCGGAGGCTTTACGGATTGCCTGTTGCAGCACGGTGCGCGCCGCGTCGTCTCGATCGATGTCGGGCACAATCAGATCGACTGGCGTTTGAGGAATGATGCGCGCGTTGAAGTTCGTGAGGGAATCAATGCGCGCTACTTGCAGCCGGAGGATTTCACGCAAAAGTTTGACCTCGCGGTGATGGACGTGTCGTTCATCTCTGCGACCAAAGTCCTGCCCGCCATCGTTCCTTTGTTGACGACTAAGGCCAGTATCGTTACGCTCATCAAGCCGCAGTTCGAGGTGGGGCGCGGCGAAGTCGGGCGCGGCGGCATCGTCACAGATCAAGCCAAGCATCGACGCGTCGTTGAAGAAGTCAACGATGCTGCGCGGGGCCTGGGCCTGCGCGTGCGCGGGGTGATGGAATCGCCCGTTCGCGGCGCGGATGGAAACGTGGAGTTTCTGGCGTGGTACGAAAAAGGCGGAAGCGTTGAATAGTCTCGAAGAGGCGGAGGCGCTGGCGCGCTTGCAGCGCGTCAAGTCCTCGTATCAAACCCATATCAAGCTCAATTACGAGCACGCGGCGACAGATTGCCGGGCGTGCCCCGTACGCGGGGTCTGCTGCACGGACGCGCATTTCGTCAACGTCCACATCACAAGGCTCGAAGCCGTCGCCATTCGCGAGACACTGCGACGTTCGCCGCGATTGACGTTGGACGCCGAGCGCGCCGTTTATATCAGGGCGCGCGAGGCCGTCGAGCGCTACGGCTTGCGCGCCTCGGGCGAGACCTTCGCGCAGACCTTCGCGTGCCCGCTCTATGATCGCCAGGCAGGATGCCTCGTCCACTCGCGCGCCAAGCCCGCGCCCTGTATTCAGCACGCCTGTTATGATCGCTGGGAGGATTTGCCGCCCGTCTCTTTAGAGACGCGCGCCGAGCATCGCATCGAACAATTGAACACGGCTGTCTACGGCGCGGCGTGGGCATGGCTGCCGACGCCCCTCTGGCTCTGCCTCGTCGACCCTGCCTCCGACGGCCTTGAGCTTGAACGCCTCTCTCGCGTCTGGGCCACACGGCGAAGGAAAAGGATGAAGGATGAAGGCGGAAGGATGAAAGGAATGCTTCACTGACTTGAATGCTTTCACTTCATCCTTCACGTTGCCGCCTTCATCCTTTTCTTTCCTTCCTTCTTGCTCTTCAAAGCGTGCGCTTGTATCATCCGCTTCGGTCTCTTAAGTCAACAAGATTCAGCAGAAACTTCTGTCCTTAACGATCATGGTTAAGTCCGCTATTGGTCGTGTCGGCGTCGTCGTCAAGCCGCATCAACAGGATGCGTTGAAGACCATCTGTAAGCTCGTCTTGTGGCTCGCGGAGCGCGACATCAAACTCATCGGCGGCCTTGAAGTCGAGCGCGAGCGCATAGAGCACGCGACCGGCTGCTCGATCGAGACGGTGGAGAGCGAGCGGCTGGCGGCGAGCGTCGATCTGATGGTTGTGCTCGGCGGCGATGGGACGATGATCTCTACGGCGCGGATGCTCGGCGATAGCGAAGTCCCAGTGCTCGGCATCAACTACGGAAGCCTGGGCTATCTCGCGGAGTTCAAGATGGAGGAGATGTTCCCGGCGCTCGAATCCATCCTCGAAGGCGACTTTCGTCTTGACCGGCGAGTGATGCTGGCCGCCGAGCATTTTCGCGGCACGACGCGGCTGATGCACTCGCGCGTTCTCAACGATGTCGTCATCAACAAGTCTGCGCTGGCGCGTATCATCGAGATCGAAGCGAGCCTCAACGGTCAGTTCGTCAACTCATTTCGCGCCGACGGCCTCATCGTCTCTACGCCGACGGGCTCGACCGCCTACAATCTTTCGGCGGGCGGCCCGGTCATTTACCCTTCGATGAACGCGGTCGTCATCACCCCCATTTGTCCTTTCACTTTGTCGAATCGCCCGATCGTCGTCCCCGACGACGCATTGATCGAACTATCTTTGAAGACGCCGGATGAAGAGGTCTCTTTAACGCTCGACGGGCAGGTCGGAGTCCGCCTTGAGGTCGGCGACCGCGTCCTGATCAGAAAGAGCCGCACGACCTTCAACCTCATCCAGCCGACCAACAGAAATTACTTCGAGGTGCTGCGCGACAAGTTGCGCTGGGGACGGTAAAAGAAGAGTGATGAGTGACAAGCAGGAACAAGAGACCGGTCTCGGGCGTTGAGCCTTTGGCCTTAACTTGTCACTTGCCGCTCGTCACTGAGGTTAAATGATGGCTGATAAGCGTGAGAAGAAGCAGGGGCGGGGTAAGCTGGCGGCGGATGCTTTCGAGCGCGAGGTGACGACTGACCTTGACGACGAGACGCCTGATCGCCCGAAGGGGATGCCGCTGCATACGCGTATCCTGATCGGGCTGGCGGTCGGTGTCGTGGCGGGTGTCGCGGTCAACCGTCTGTTTGGCGGCGATCACCCGCGCGTCGTGTGGGTCGTGGATAACATCACTGGCCCCTTGGGCCAACTCTTCCTGCGACTGCTGCTGATGATCGTCGTGCCGCTCGTCTTCTCGTCGCTGGTGGTGGGCGTGGCGGGCATCGGCGACATACGCAAGCTCGGGCGCGTCGGGGTCAAGTCCTTCGCCTATTGTCTGGTCATCTCGGCCATCTCGGTCGTCATCGGCCTGACGCTCGCCAACACGATCAGACCGGGCAAGCGTATTGACCCGGCGACCTCTGCTGCGCTTCAACAGCGTTACAGCTCGGTGGCGGCCAAGAGCGTCGAGGACGCTCAAAAGACGAGCGCCTCGAATCAGGATTCGCCGTTGCTCTCGGTAGTGAAAACCATCGTGCCCTCGAATCCTGTGGCGGCCATCGCGGGCGAGACGCCGAACATGCTTCACCTGATGTTCTTCGCGCTCATCGTCGGCATTGCCATCACGCTCATCCCGCTGCCGGTGACTGCGCCGCTGCTGCGCGGCCTGGAAGCGCTCTACGAGATCACGGCGAAGATCATCGACATGATCATGAAGATCGCGCCCTACGCGGTGGCGTGCCTGCTCTTCAACAACACTGCGCGCTTCGGGCTCGACTTGCTACAGGCGCTCGCGTGGTTCGTCGTGACGGTGCTGCTGGGGCTCTCCATTCACATGTTCGGCGTCTATTCGCTCTCGGTCTATTTTCTCTCGGGCATTAACCCGCTCGAATTTTTCCGCCGCATCAAGACGGTGATTCTGACCGCCTTCTCGACCTCTTCATCGAATGCGACGCTGCCGACGGCGCTGCGCATCTCGGAAGAGAACCTCGGCGTGCCGCAGGAGATCAACAGCTTTGTGCTAACGGTGGGCGCGACGGCCAACCAGAACGGGACGGCTCTTTATGAAGGCGTGACGGTGCTCTTTCTGGCGCAGCTCGCCGGGGTTGATCTGAGCATCGGTCAACAGTTGATGGTGGTCTATCTGGCTATCCTTGGCGGCATAGGGACGGCGGGCGTTCCCTCCGGCTCGATCCCTTTCATCATCGGCGTGCTGGCGACCATCAACGTCAATCCGGCGCTGATCGCCATCATCCTCGGCGTAGACCGTATCCTGGACATGTGCCGCACGACCTTAAACGTCGCGGGCGATATTACGGCGGCCACGTTCGTCGCACGCTCCGAGGGCTACGAGCTTTTGACGCATCATGACCCGGCGATCGTTCACGCGGGCGTTCAACTGCCCGGCAAACACTGAGCCGAATGAATGCGGGCTGGTTAAAGTCTCCGAAGTGTAAGAGAATGGTGCTGAAAGACCTTCCCCTGTAAGTCCCCCTCTTTTTCTGTGATTTAACGCAGCCTCGCGTATTTCTTCAAACTAGCGTCACACTATTGCAACGCCGTGAGGCGATAATGCCGGACGCTTTTTCATGAGAGGACGCCCGATATGATCTTCCCGATAGGCGACGATAACTCCGACCGCACGACGACGCCATTCGTCAACTACCTGCTCATCGCCGTCAACATACTGGTCTTCGTCTTTCTGCAAGGTCTCGGCTCGAATGACAAGTTCACCTATGCCTTCTCGACCGTCCCGCAGGAGATCGTGACGGGCCGGGACGTGACGACGCCGGACAGGCAGTTCCGCAACCCTGTGCCGGGCGGCGAGAACGTCCTCGTCCCCGGTCTTCAGCCGACGCCCTTCTCCGTTTACATCACGCTGCTGACCTCCATGTTCATGCACGGCGGCATCGCGCACATCTTCGGCAATATGCTCTTTCTATGGATATTCGGCGACAACCTTGAGCACAGGATGGGACACTTGAGGTACCTGGTCTTCTACCTGATCTGCGGGCTGCTGGCATCATTGGCCCACGTCTTTACGACCATCGCCTTCGGCGGCAATCCGCTGATTCCAAGCCTCGGCGCTTCGGGCGCGATTTCCGGCGTGCTCGGCGGCTATATCCTGCTTTACCCCAGCCGTCGCGTGCGCGTCATCATGTTCAATATACTGACGCAGGTTCCGGCCTTCGTCGCCATCGGTCTGTGGTTCGTCTTCCAGTTGGTGAGCGGACTCGGCCTGCTCGGCGGCGGCTCGCAGGAGGGCGGCGTGGCTTATGCGGCGCACATCGGCGGCTTCATCGCCGGGCTCGTGCTCATCAAGTTCTTTACGATCGGGCGCGGAGCGGACACAGGCGCGCGTCCCGCTTACTAACAGATTTTTTCCGGCGGCTGCTTCGACTTGAAGTGACGGCTGCCGGTCTTTGCTCTAACTTTCAAAGAGGAGAATGACACGTTAATGGCGACAGACAACGACAATGCTATCTCGACGCTCAACAACCTGATCGAAACGTGCAAGGATGGGCAGAACGGTTTTCAAGCGGCTGCCGACGGCGTCAAGAACGGCGATCTGAAAACGCTTTTTCATACCTACTCGCAACAGCGCGCGCAGTTCGCCGGAGAATTGCAAACGGAAGTCAGTCGCCTGGGCGGCGACCCGGAACAGACGGGCAGCGTTGCCGCCAGCCTTCATCGCGGCTGGATTAATATCAAGTCCGCCGTGACGGGCGAGGACGAAGCTGCCGTTATCTCGGAATGCGAGCGCGGCGAGGACTCGGCTGTGCGTAATTACGAGGACGCGCTCGCGGATGAAGACCTGCCCGCCGACATACGTTCGATCGTCGAGCGGCAGTTTGCCCAGGTCAGGGAAGCGCACGACCGCATTCGCTCGCTTGAAAAAGCGACGGGCGCGAGCAGTTGAGCGGTGCGGTTCAATCGAAGAGGGAGCCTCCTCTCTCCCTCTGCAATCAACATGGCCCGATAACTTCACACTTCAAGACAGGGGGGAAACTACAATGACTAAAAGCAGAGTGTTAGTGGCAACTCTTGTGATCGTGGGAGTCTGCGTCTTATTGAGCGGCCTCTCGCAGGCCCAGCAAGGCGCGAACGCGAACACCGGCGGCGCTGCGCCCCGGACGGCGAACGCAAACACGAACCAGAACGCGATGGCGAAGTCCGCCGACGCGAAATTTATGATGACGGCGGCGGCGGGCGGCATGGCCGAAGTCGAGCTTGGAAGGTTGGCCGTCGAGCGCGCTTCGAGCGACGCCGTCAAGCAATACGCGCAACGCATGATTGACGACCATACGAAGGCGAATCAGGACTTGATGCAGGTGGCGTCGTCAAAGGGCGTCACGCTGCCTGCGGGCCCGGACGCCAAGCACCTGGCGCTGATGGAGAGGCTGCGCGGGATGACGGGCGCTGCCTTCGACAGCACGTACATCAAAGAGGCGGGCGTCAAAGATCACCAGAACATGGAAAAGCTCTTCCGCAACGAAACGATCAAAGGCAAGGACGCGGACGTGATGGCCTTCGCCTCAAGGACTCTGCCCGCCGTACAAGAGCACCTGCGTATGGCCCGCGAGATGTCCGGCACGATGACTGGCTCCACGAGCGCCAACGCCAACACGGGCGGCGCGATGGGCGACAACATGAACGGCAACGCCAACGGTAATATGAACAGGAACACGAACAGGAATAAAAACGGGAATAGAAACGGGAACATGAACGGAAACATGAACTCGAACATGAACTCGAACAACGGAAATACGACTCCATAGCACGACGAGCGCAAGTGTGCTGCGGACGATTCCCGGTTGATGGTCTGGACGGGCGGCGGCTTCTCAAAGTCATCGCCCGTTCTTTCACGACGGCGCGCTCTCGTCTACGCGTGGTTGCCCGCCCTCCGCGCGCTCTTGTAAGATGCTCGGCAGTTGTTTATGCGCGCCGCTTCATGTGTAACTCAGGTCAGTACAGCCTGTGGTCTCGGGCGGGTGATGCCGCGACTTGCGACCCGCCCGGCTTAAGCAGGCGGTACTGACCTGAGCCTGAACGCTGGCGCGAAGGAGTTTTTGAAGCATGACGATTATGGAAACGGGGCTTCCGCCCGCGAACCAGCAGGGCCTTGATATACGCTCGACGCCGCGCGAGGAGATGAACCTTTACGCTCTGGACACTTTTCCCTACGAGTTCGTCGGGCGAGAGATACGCATCAACTTTGAGATACCGGAGTTCACGGCCATCTGCCCTTTCTCGGATTTTCCTGATTTTGCGATCATCCGCATTGAGTACGTCCCGCGCGAGCGCTGCATCGAATTGAAGAGCCTGAAGCTTTATATCAACTCGTTCCGCGAGGTGAAGGTCTTTCACGAGCACGTCGTCAATATCATTCTCGAAGATTTCGTGCGCGCCTGCGACCCGCTCGCCGTGGAAATCGAAGGCGACTTTCACATACGCGGCAATATCAAGACGAAGGTGCGCGCAAGCTACCGGAGCAGCGAGCGGTAAAGACGAAGGGGAGTCTCTTGTTGACTGCGCGGTGCAAGCTTTATTGAGTATGGAGATCATCGTAATCATCGCGGGCCTGATCGCTGTCGCTTTGGTGGGCCTGTTGTTTGTGACGCGCCGCCTGATGCGTATGATGATTCGTCTGGCGCTGGCGGGAGGTCTGCTGCTGGTTCTACTCATAGGGGGCTTGACGTGGTGGTATGGCCGCAGCGCCCCGCAGCAGAAGCCGAAGCCTGCGACGACGACGCGGCGCGGCCTGTCTCGCCCGGGCGGCCCTTGAGTGCCGTATGGCTGAAACAGACACCGACGCCGCCGATCAATTCGACGCTTCGATCAGCCGCGATAAGCTGGGCGAGGCGACTACGGGCCTTTGGCAGCGCTACAACCGTCTTCCGCGCAACGTCTTCATCATCAGCCTCGTCAGTCTATTAAACGACGCTTCGAGCGAGATCATCTATCCGCTGCTTCCGCTCTTTCTCTCAAGCACGCTCGGCGCGCCGCCCGTCGCCATCGGCCTCATCGAAGGCGCGGCGGAATCCGTCTCAAGCCTCCTGAAACTCTTCGCCGGATACCTGAGCGACCGCCTGGGCCGCCGCAAGGGACTCGTCGTCTTCGGCTACGCGCTGGCGAGCCTGGCGCGCCCGCTGCTCGGGTTGGCCTCGAACTGGCCGCAGGTGCTCACGCTTCGACTCACGGATCGCGTCGGCAAAGGCATACGGACTGCGCCGCGCGATGCCATGATCGCCGATGCCGCTTCGAGCGAAGAGCGCGGGCTGGCCTTCGGCTTTCATCGCGCGATGGATCACCTGGGCGCTGTCATCGGCCCATTGATAGGGCTGGTCATTCTCTTATGGGTCGCCGAAGATATTAACTCTCCGCTTGCCGCCGATTACACGAAAGTCTTCCTCGTCGCCTCCGTACCGGCGCTCGCTTCCGTGCTCGTCGCCGCCTTCTTTATCCGCGAGCAGCGTGTGAGCGAAAACCCTGTCGAGCCGACGCGACTTTCGCTCGCCGGGTTCGACGCCAACTTCAAACGCTTTCTGGCCGTGCTGGCGCTTTTCACGCTCGCCAATTCTTCGGATGTTTTCCTGCTCCTGCGTTTGCGCGAAACCGGAGCCGGGGCCGTCTCCGTGATGTTGACCTGGGCGGCGCTGCACACGGTCAAGGTCTTAAGCTCGCTCGTCGGCGGCAATCTCTCAGACCGGCTCGGGCGCAAGACCCTGATCGTTTCCGGCTGGCTGCTTTACGCAGCCGTCTACGCGGGCTTCGCCTTGATCACCTCGGTCGGCATGGCCTGGGTGCTCTTCCTCGTCTACGGCGTTTACTTCGGTCTGGCCGAAGGCGCGGAGAAGGCGCTGGTCGCAGACCTCGTGCGCGCGGAGCAGCGCGGCACGGCTTACGGGTTGTATAATCTGGCCTTCGGCATCACAGTATTTCCGGCATCCCTCTTGATGGGCGCGCTCTGGAACTGGCGCGGGGCGCGCACCGCATTCATGACGAGCGCGGGCCTGGGTGCGCTGGCCGCACTGCTGCTCCTGACCGTGATCAGCACTCGGCCACAAGCTGGCGCTCACGAGCAGGCTGCCGCCCCTCTGAAAATTTGAAGAGGCGAAAGCATAGATGCCCGGCGACGAAGAGCTTCCGTATCCGTAGGGCGCGAAAGTGTAGAGACCACGAATGAGCATATCCGATTACAAACTGATTACCACGGCGGAAGAACTGCGCGCCGAGGTCGATAGTCTATCCAGCCAACCCGTCATCGGTTTTGACACAGAGACCACAGACCTAGACCCTTACAAGGGGCGGCTTCGTCTCATCCAACTCTCAGCGCCCGACGGCGTGCGCGTCATAGACCTCTATCGCTTCTCCGATGACGACCCCAAACAGGGCGCGGTGCTTGAGCCGCTGCGTCAGCTCCTGAGCGCCGCGCGCCCGGTCAAGATCGCGCACAACGCCAAGTTCGATGCGAAGTGGACGCGCCACACGCTCGGCGTGGAGATCGGCGGGCTCTTCGATACCCTGCTCGCCAGCCAGTTGGTTTCCGCAGGCGATCAGGAGGAACGTCACGGCCTCGAAGCTGTCGCCGCGCGTTATCTGGACGAGAGGGTTGACAAGGCCGAGCGCCTGAGCGATTGGAGCGGCGAGTTGTCCGAGGCGCAGCTTGAGTATGCCGCGCGCGACGCTTTCATCCTCCTGCCTCTGCGCGAGCGCCTGATCGAGCGGCTCAAGGCCGAGGCGCTGCTGCGTTGCGCCCAGCTCGAATTTGAATGCGTGCTTCCGGTCGCGGGCATCGAGCTGGCGGGCATCTATCTTGACCAGCATCGCTGGCGCGAGCAACTGGTGGCCGTCGAGCGCAGGCGCGCGACCCTCGCCAACGAGCTACAGGACATGCTGGCCGAAGAATCTGCGCAAGGCTCGCTCTTCGGTGGGCCCACGCGTATGGACATCAACCTCGATTCACACGTGCAGCTCACCAAGGCTCTCAAGCGCCTGGGCATTCCCGTTCCCGATTCGACGCGCAACTGGAAACTCCAACCCCTCGCCGCCGAATACCCGGCCATCGCCAAGCTGCTCGAATATCGCACCGTGCAGAAGGCGCTCACCAGCTACGGCGAAAACATCCTCGAAGAGATCAACACGGTCACGGGACGCATACACGCCAACTTCCACCAGATCGGCGCACCCACTGGCCGTTTCGCGTGCACCAATCCGAACGTGCAACAGGTTCCGCATGCCATCGAGTATCGCCGCTGCTTCCGCGCGCCCGAAGGAAGAAAGCTCGTGATCAGTGATTTTTCACAGATCGAGCTGCGCATCCTGGCGGACTTCACGGGCGATCAGGGATTCGTCGATGCCTTCAATTCCGGCGCAGACCTTCATCGCGTGACCGCCGCGCAGGTCTTCAATGTGCCGCTCGAACAGGTCAACAAAGAGCAGCGCGATTTCGCCAAGCGACTGAACTTCGGCGTTGTCTACGGCATCGGCGCGCAAAGGTTTGCCATGATGACGGGCCTTTCGCTCACGGATTCCGAAGACCTCCTGCGCCGCTACTTTTCCACCTACCGCCAACTCGACGCCTGGCTGCGCGACGCCGCCAACCGTGCGCTGCGCGAGCGCATGGCGCGCACCGCCTCCGGTCGCCTCGCACGTTTCCGCTTCGACCCCGAAGACCGCCAGGCCGCCTCCCTGGCCCAACGCAACGGCAAGAACACGCCCGTGCAGGGCAGCTCGGCTGACATACTCAAGCGCGCGTTGCGGCTGCTCCACGATAAGCTGCGCGGGACGACCGCGTGCATCGTCAATATCGTTCACGATGAGATCGTGGTCGAGGCTGATGCGGCGCAGGCGCAGGAGATTGCCAAGATGGTTGAAGAC